>JAIOQZ010000052.1 GCA_021108395.1 Candidatus Cloacimonadota bacterium | reverse complement strand
TATGTGGAAGGCGACCTGATTGTGCGCAACTGCGTTTTTCGTGACAACGTGGCCTACGGCGATGGTTATACTTACATCGCTGTGTTCGACCTGCATCCGGAGCACCTCGACGAAAGCCGCATCATATTGGAGAATAACCTGTTCTTTGGCAATTCCCCCGGATCTGGCAGTACAGCGTTGGTGCAGTCTCGGGGGGGGCACGCGCTCATTACCGGCAACACCTTCAGCGACAACACGGGCGGTTCCACCACTCTGCGCGTCAACGGCAACGCCACGCTCCACAATAACATCTTCTGGGACAACGAAACGACAAGAGAGATATATGGCCATGTCTGGCCGGACGCGGGGCTGTTTTATGAAATGACGATCGACTACTGCAATATCGAGGGCGGCCAGGTTGCCGTGTATCACGAGGGAGGCCCGTCCTGCCTCACCTACGGTGAGCACAACATCGACGCCGATCCCGAGTTCGTCGAGGTATTCGGCCTGCCCTGGATGCTCGGCCCCGACTCGCCCTGCATCGACGCCGGGCAAACGCATGTCAGCGCCGAGTTGCACCCGTGGGACCTGGGCGGCAACGAGCGCGTCTGGGATGGCAACGGCGACGGCATGGCGCGCCTGGACATGGGCTGCTACGAATACCAGACAATGTACTCCCCGGTTAACCTGCATTTCGATCTTGTCGGCCAGAACGTTAACCTTAGTTGGTCGCAGCCCGCCCGTAGCCTGACAGGCTGGAGAGTTTATCGCGACAGCGTTTGCATCGCCGAATCGCCGGCGGGCGGCCCGCCGTCCTACACCGATGAACAAGCGCCGCCCGGTGACCACGAGTACTACGTGACCGCGCTCTGGGGACATATCGAGTCCGACCCGACAAACACCGTCTGGGTGCATGTAGTTTCCTCTGAGGACGATATCGCCTTTCCCGCATTTGCCCTCTTCGGCAACCATCCCAACCCCTTCAACCCCAGCACGACGATACGCTACAGCATCCCCGCTGACGGTCATGTGGAGGTGAGCGTGTATAACGCTAAGGGGCAGTTGGTTTCACGGCTGGTGAGCGAGTCGCAGAAGGCGGGTGAACATAGCGTCACCTGGACAGCCGAAGGCTGTGCATCGGG
>JAIOQZ010000055.1 GCA_021108395.1 Candidatus Cloacimonadota bacterium | reverse complement strand
TCCGTTTGACGACCTTGATCTTGTTGTTGACGCCTTCCAGTTTGCTGGTGTGTATCTGATGCTTGCAGTGGCTGATGATCCCATACTGATGACGCTCGAGCTTCTGGGCGAATTTCACCAGTGCGGGATGACCATCCTGTCGGGCGACCTCGCACCACTCAGCCAGCATCTTCAGCGCCCAGCCGGGATAGTAGTAATCCCAGATGTGGGCCAGCAGATCCTTGAGCCAGTAGAGCGTGTTGAGCCGGGCATTGAGGGCGAGGATCTCCTCCAGTTGCACCCGGCCGTCACGCTTGAGGTTGCCCCAATTCTTCAGGAACAGGTACTTGCTGCCCTTGAGCAACTCCCGCAGGTCACCGCGGGCTTTGCGGAACTCTTCGTTACGGATGTCGTCGATGACCTTGTTGAACGCCTTAACCACATGGAACAGGTCGAAGACGATGTCGGCCTGAGGGCACCAACGCTTGACGGCGTTGATGTAGGGCTTCCACATGTCGATAGCCACGGCCTCGATGCCCTCACGAACCTCGGTAGGCATAGCCTCAAAGAACCCGTCGATGGTGGCGTTCTGGCGGCCTTCGCCCATCCAGACGACGCGGCCGGTGTCATAGTCGAGCACCACCGTCATGTAGTTGTGCCCTTTCTTGACTGCGATTTCGTCGATGGCCAAGCGTTTGAGGCCGTCGTAGGTTGTCCGACCAAACTCGGCTTGGAGTGCCGCTTTGTCGATGGCCTTGACGGTCTTTGGGTCGAGCTCGAGGTGCCGAGCCACAGCCGCCACACCCAGACCAGCCTTGCAGAGCTGGGCGGCATAGGCCGCCAAGCGATGGGTGACGCGTTGATGGGTATCGACGAACTCCAACTGCTCGACCCGCACGCCGCCGCAGTGGCCGCACCAGATCTTGCGGTATTCGATCTGAAGCATGACGGAGAAATCCGCCAGGGACAGATCGCGGACGAACTTCCGGGTCGCCGAATGGACGGTCTGAGCCGGCCGACCGCAGGCGTGGCAGCGGGGCCGGTACCGCTGGTCCGGCTCCAGACGAATCAACGCCGACCGGCTCCCCTCGGGGACGCTCTGGTAGGCCACTTTTATTCGACGCCAAGGGAAATAGGGTGCTATACTACGTCCGGACATCGTGCTTCTCCTTCTAGGCCAAACGGAGTTCGTCAAAACACCCGATTAGCCTACGGAGAGCCGATGTCCTTGTCTCTCAGGGGGTTACGTCAGTAACTTTTTGGGAGGAGA
>JAIOQZ010000004.1 GCA_021108395.1 Candidatus Cloacimonadota bacterium | reverse complement strand
GTAGATACCGTCTTGAAAGTCAAGTCTGGGCAGGTTGAGATAGACCGAATGAAGCATCATAAGGCCGTCCAGACTTGAGGACACCAAAAGCAAAATGCAAAAGTTTACGCATCACGGCCACCACAATCTCCATCGGGCGCAATCCACGGGCTTCCAAACGTGCGGCAAAGGCGGCCAGGCGCGGGTTGCAGGATTTGGCGACGACCGCGGGCATAAAGAGTGCGGCACGCAGCGCCGGGCGACCCATTTTGGAGATGGCCGGTTTGCCGCGGACGGAGGTGCCGGAGTGGTAGTGCGCCGGATTGAGACCCGCAAATGCGACCACCTGGCGCACGTCGGAAAACTGGGACATGTCGCCATATTCCGCCAGCAGTTTAGCCGCTGTCAGTGGGCCAATGCCCTGGATGGTCTCCAGAAGGTCTCGCGCTTGTTTGAGGTCGGGATGACGGTCGATGTGGTCCTGGAGCGCCCGTTTGACCTCAGCGATCTGGGCGGCGAGAAAGTCGATTTGCTGCTGCAACTGCGTGGTGACCGTGGGCGCGGGCTGGGCCGCGTACTGCAACGCGTGCAAGCGGTTGCGTTGACGTTGTTGGTCGGCTTGCAGGTCCTGCAGATGCCGCACCAGGGTCTGCAATTCGCGCACCGCCGGCGGCGGTGGTGTCCACGCCGCGGGCTGTTGGGTACGGCAGAAATCCGCAATCATCGCCGCGTCCAGCCGGTCCGTTTTGTTGCGGCTCAACTGGCTCTCGGCATACTTTTTGATGCGTGCGGGATTCACCACGCTCACCGTATAGTCGTCTTGAGCCACCAGAAAATCAGCCACGTGTTCCCAATACCGCCCTGTCGCTTCCATGCAGACATGCACCGGCCCCTTAATGCGCCTGTGCAGCCACCGCTGCAAACGCCGGAACCCCGTCTTCGTATTGCTAAACTCGCTTTGCGCCAGCGGTTGTTCGGCTTGCCACAGCGCGACTGCCAGGGTGTCTTTTGCTACATCAAGGCCTATGATTGTCTGCATCTACCGATCCTTTGGTCTTCCTGTTTCACCCGGCTTGCCGCGCACGGAGCCTACCTTGTCTATACAAGCGCTGCCCTTCCGGGGCGGCTTAAGATACCGTTCGACTGCTCGCGTGGCTCAGGCGATGGGACTCATCTACAATACAAGCGCGTGGCTTAAGGGGCGTATCAGTCGTCCACCGTCTGTGCCGAGTGTACTCGGATTATCTTTGGCTCTCACCTTATCATAGTTCTAAGATAC
>JAIOQZ010000020.1 GCA_021108395.1 Candidatus Cloacimonadota bacterium | reverse complement strand
GTGTATAGACCGGAGACAAGGGTAACAAGTGTTCGGGGACAGGGGTTACAGGTCGAAACTTTAACATTGTTTGGTGTGAAGGTCCAAAGATGTGATCTCAAAGTGATCAAAGAACACATGCCACTGACCATCCAGCACATCATCGGGCCGTAGCCCAACACGTTGACCGCGAAAAGCTTTGCCGATCAACCAGGGCTGGTTGCGGAACGAAATCTTGCCATTAGAGTCAACTTTGCGAACGGCATACGTCGCTGGATACTCAATCGGGGGCAAGGTGGCCGGAAAAGAACGCGGGCTAGGTTGATACCGCGTGATAGGCGTGGACAGATCGAGCGCCTCGTGAGGGCGGTCGAGATTGTACACATCGCGCCACGGATCAAACTGAATTTGAGCATCTGGAAGGTTTAACAGTGTGCGTCGCACGAGCAAGTCATATTTTAAGGTACGGTGCAACCGTTCATCTTTGCCTTGCGTTTGGGGATGATAAGGTCGACCATGACTAACAGCAATACCCAAGTGCAACAACCAAACCGTCAGGCGTGTGTACCGTGCGCCGCCTGGGTCGCCCCAGGGCGGCCCGTTGTCCATCAACATACGTGCGGGCAAGCCATACGTGCGAAACAGATCGGTCAACTGGGCTTGCACGGTTTCGTGCTGCTGATTGGCGCACGCCCGCAACCCGACCAGAAAACGCGAATGATCGTCCAACACGGTCAATGGGTGACACGCTTGCCCATTCGCCAGCCTGATCTGCCCCTTGAAATCCATCTGCCACAACGCATTGGGCGTGCTCATCTCAAAGCGTTGATAGGCCGTGTGTTTAGCACTCTCAGCCGGGGGCACCATCGCATACCGGTGCAGAATGGCTGTGATGGTACTCGGGGCAGGAATCCCTGTATGTCCTCGGTCTTCTAGCCATCGTTTCAGCTTGCGCCCACCCCAGGTGGGCTGTTGCTCACGGGCGGCTACCACCAGTTGTTCAACCTCCGGCGAGGTTTGCTGCGGACTCGATTGGGGACGCCTCGACTGGTCGACCAACCCAGCCTGGCCTGCTGCTCGGTAGCGTTTCAGCCACTTGTAGCCCGTCTTGCGGCTAATTCCATACAACTGGCACAATTCACTCATGTTACTCTCTGGTTCATGCGCTTTGCGTACAAATTCCTGTTTCAGAGACATTGGGGTTTGCGCTTTCCAGGGCACCGCTTCACCTCCTGGTTTTCGCGGATTCGCAGTGCCCTATTTTCTCAAAAAGTGTTACCTTTGTCTCCGAACATATGTTACCTATCTCCCCGGTCTGTACAC
>JAIOQZ010000043.1 GCA_021108395.1 Candidatus Cloacimonadota bacterium | reverse complement strand
AGTCATCAGCATAGTTAACGATCCGGGCGGCGAGATGCCTCTCGTACCCTAGCACCCTCCATCCCAGAACAAACCGACGCATGTAGAGGTTGCTCAACAGCGGTGAGATCGGCGCCCCTTGGGGGCAGCCGCGTCCCTGATCCTTGTTGCGGGTTGTTCGCTGCGTATGTCCCCGCTCGTCGATCTCTTCCACCGACGCCTGCAGCCACATCTTGAGCAGATGTAGCAGGTGCCGATCACTGACCCGACGTGACACCGATTTCATAAGTTCGGCGTGGGGAATGCTATCGAAGTACCCGCTCAGATCGGCGTCAATCACCTCCGTATGCCCGGTGTTGAGCAGCGAGTGGACATTGCGAACAGCGTCCAGAGCGCTGCGTCCCGGTCGGTAGGCATATTGCTCCGGCTGAAGGTCGGCCTCGAAGATCGGCTCCAAGACCAACAACGCCGCCGTCTGCGCAACACGATCCTTGATCGTTGGGATTCCCAACGGCCGCGTGCGCCCCAGCTGGCCGGGCTTCGGGATCAACACCCGTCGCACGGCCTGTGGACGATACGTCTTACTTCTGAGTTCTTCCGTCAGTTCACCCAACCAGCGCGTTACGCCGTAGGATTCGATGTCTGCGAAGTCTTGACCATCCACACCGGCTGCTCCGCCGTTGGCTTTGCAGCACCGGTAGGCGAATGTCAGGATGTCCTCGCGGTACACCTTGTCATGTAGGGCGTAGAAGCGATACGTGGGTGATCCCTTCGCTTTGGCATGCAACGCCGCCTGTAGCTTCTGAACCTTCTCTGGAGGTCGTAGGCTCATCGCCAATCTCCCGGTTCTCGCCACTTCTTACGTTGACCTTGAACCAAGGCCCCTTCCCTCCACCGGCATTACCCGGCTTCAGCGGTACTACGGGCCTATCCGCCACCCGACGCGGCCCGGCCTGTCCCTCGCGGGCGTCCGGTTGGAGGTCACGCCCCTCCACCGTGTCGGGCTTCCCGTGTTGCGTCAGATCTCCATGTACGTGCATGCCGTCGCGTTCACACTCCCGCCTTGGTCGCGTTCACTCCCGGCGGAACCGCTGGTTCCCGTCGCTCTTGCCCAATGGCCCGGGCCAGGCTGGATTCCAGCGGCGGCGGCCTTCCCCGTTAAACAGGCGGGTCGGCTTCCGCATTACCCTTTTCGAGGCCTGCTCAGCGTTCACTCGCGTTACGGCCTGCACGCTCGCCGAGTCGCCCAAGGCGACCCTCTACACCGGAGGGCTTCAGCCACTTCGTTACCTCCATGACCGCTCCGATTGCTACCGGCTGGAGCGACCCCTTGCCGGGTGGGAATCTCACCCACTGAAGA
>JAIOQZ010000010.1 GCA_021108395.1 Candidatus Cloacimonadota bacterium | reverse complement strand
TTGGACTTTAGACTAAAAGCTGCATGAATCCTAAAGGCCTGCTGGAGCAGGTTGTCGGGTAAACTGAAGCACATGAAACGATTACGCACTCTTTTTGGGCTTAGGTTTGCCCTTTTTGCGCACAGGATAGCGCGGTCGGGACGTCATTTTCTGCCCCAACGTCCGTCCGGGCGAATTGCCGCGTGGTTTGGGCGGTTGGGTGGGTGTACCAATCACGGTCAGAAGTCCACCGAGGGCGCGTTTGACCCGACCAGGGGTCAGGTTTTCAGGGGCGGACACCGTGTGTTCCCAGGGACGCGGCTGGTCCAGCACAAGCGGACGTGCCAGCCACAGTTGCCAGTAGGCCAGGGTGATCAACCACGACCAGTGTTGAGTGTTGTACAGGTTGGCACCCGCGAAGTTAACCCACAACAGGTCGTTTTTGACGAAGCGATACCAGTGTTCAATGGCAAAGCGTCGCAGGTAACTGCGCCAGTCACCGACCGGGTCAAAGGGAGTTTCGCCATCGTACATCAGCCACAGGTCTTTGGGGTCACGCCGGGTACCTCGTGCGTCCAAGCGATGGATGCGAATGACCGTCATCTCGCGGTCCGGGGCCTTGCGGAAATGCAGGTCGTGCCAGACCATGATTTCGACCCGTCCCAACTGGTCATCATGCACGCACAACCACGCGTCAGGGTCCTGCCAGGTGTCAGCGTGTTTCAGTTTGAGGGGCGGCCCATGCTTGCGCTGCTTGGTCCCTCGCCCACAATACGGCCCCGGACGCCGGTACAGGTTCCGGTTGGGTCGCAACCGTCCCAAGGTATCGAACGGTGCGTCGACGGTCGCTCGCAACCACTTGGAGTTGCTATAGTGGCTATCGACGGTCACCAGCGGACGCACGTCACTTTGCCGCGCCAGGTCAACCACCTGGGACGCCCCGAAGGTCACCGCGTCTTGGTCGATCCCCACTCGTTCGTGGCGCAGCGGCAACGCCCAACTACCGGTGACCTCCGGAATCATCGCGACTGTCGAATACGCATGGCCCACGCCAATCGGCTTGTTGCCTTTGACGCGGCTTGGCACATAGTAGATACCCCGCTCCGGCAGGGTCACTGCGTCCGGGCGTTGCCAGGTCGTCGTGTCCAATGCCCAAAGCGGGCGCTTCTGGCGGGGCACATGTGCCAAGTACAAGCGCATCAGTCCCGCTTCGTTGATTTCGCCATCACTCAATGCCGCATACACACTCGACCAGCGGCGACGAAATACCGGATTCAAACTCAGTTCGACTGGACTTTGCGCTTCGTGATCCAACAACAACGCATCCACCAGCTCAAATTGGGCGTCGCGCGCTTGGGTCATCAGTCGATGCGCGTGTTGACGAAACTTGATCAATCGTTGTATGGTTTCTTTGCGGGTTTCTTGGGTTTGCATACCTCAAGTATGCCCGTTCAACCGCAGGTCGCGCTACTCGCGCGGCCTGCCTTGTCGTTTTAGTCTAAAGTCCAA
>JAIOQZ010000019.1 GCA_021108395.1 Candidatus Cloacimonadota bacterium | reverse complement strand
GGGCCTTGAGCTCGTGGTAAACCTTCGGTTCGTTTCGAGACCCGTCTGTTTCCACACAAGGAGCCAACCATGAACTTTGTCGGCATCGACCTCCACAAGAAGACTATCAGCCTTTGTATCGTAGACCAAGAGCGCAAGGTCCTGGATCGCAAAGGATTCTACTGCGACGACCCGGAGCGTATCGTGGCGTTTTTCGAGGAGATCGGGCCGTTTAAGGCGGTCGTCGAGGCCACCGCCAGCTATGAGTGGCTAGTCGGCCTGATCGAACCGCTCGCGGAACGCGTGCTGCTGGCCCATCCCAAGAAGATGCGGATCATTGCCGAGAGCACCCGTAAGAGCGACAAGCTGGATGCCCAGGTCCTGGCGGAGTTTCTGGCCTTGGACATGATCCCCCAAGCCTATCGGCCCTCCAAACGACAGCGGGCCCACCGGATTCTGGTCCGCCAGCGGAGCTACACCAGTCGCCGGCTGACCTCGGTCCGCAACAAGGTTCGGCGGATCCTGAGCAACTACAACGCCGACCGCCAGAATCTCTTCACCGAAGCCGGCCTGGTGTACTTGAGCCAAACCACGGTGCTCGACGCCGATCGGTTCGTGCTGGACCAGTTGGTGGTGGAGTTTCGACTCTACACTCAACAGTTGAAGGAGGCGGACCGGCACCTGGAGGCGTTCGCGAAGGAGGCTCCGGTGAAGGAAGCCGAGGCCCGGGCGATTCTGGCCACGATTCCCCAGGTGGGGCCGGTCACCATCGACGTGGTGCTCTCGGAACTGGCCGAGGTGAGTCGCTTCCGATCCCAGAAGAAGGCTTGTGCCTACGCGGGGTTGGTTCCCGGTCAGCGGGAATCGGCGGGACGAACCCGGGAGATGGGGATCACCAAGGAGGGCTCGGGAAGTTTGCGCTGGGTACTGGTGCAGACGGCCTGGCGGTTGGTGAACAGCACCGCCCGGTGGGGACGCATTTTCGAGGGTCTTTTGAAACGACGCGGCAAGAAGAAGGCGATCGTCGCGGTGGCCCGGCGTCTGCTCTGCGTGATGGTGTCGATGTTGCAGAGCGGGCGGAGCTATCAGGCCGCCATGGGATGATCGATCATGGCGGACCGCGGCGCGATGATTGGTTTGATCGGTGTGAGTAGGAAGTAGTGAAGTAGCGAAGTAGTTTGTCGAGCGAACGACCGGTGGACGTGACGACCTTGAAGACGACCCCGACCCATGCCATGACGGCGAACCCATTATCGACCGTCGCCAGGGTGAATGGTGGCGTCTTTCGTATATCTTTTTCATGGCGACGTCCGCATCGACGGGCGATCCCGAATAGATGGTTGAGCGCATCATGTCTCGTCGGCCCCAGCTCGTTCTTATGGAGGCGTGAACCGCCCGGCGAGGGCGATCTCCCTCCACCTCGGGCTCAAGAGAATGTGCGGGGGAAGGCATGTCCGTTATCGCGGGCTTCGGCTGAGATGGGCAGATCGACCGATGCCGACGGCGAGAGGGAACGTGCGAGGGCTTCTCCCGCAGATTCCTTGCACCGGCCGCTTGACAAACGCTGCTTCATAGATGGC
>JAIOQZ010000047.1 GCA_021108395.1 Candidatus Cloacimonadota bacterium | reverse complement strand
CTATGCCCAAGCAATTAGTGTTTGACCAGGAAGCACGCAATGGTCTGAAGCAAGGTATCGACACGTTGGCGAAAGCCGTGATGACGACGCTGGGGCCAAAGGGCCGTAACGTGGCGCTGGATAAGAAGTGGGGCGCGCCCACCATCACCCACGACGGTGTGTCGGTGGCGAAGGAAATCGAACTCGAAGACCCGTTTGCCAACATGGGCGCGCAGCTTCTGAAGGAAGCCGCAACCAAGACCAACGACATCGCCGGTGACGGCACGACCACCGCGACCGTGCTGGCCTACTATATGGTCACCGAAGGTCTACGCAACCTGGCGGCGGGCGCGAACCCGATGCTGCTCAAGCGTGGCATTCTGGCGGCGGCGCAAGCAGTCGCAGCCCAGGTCGGCGAGATGGCGATTGAGATCAGCACCAAGGAAGAAATCGCGTCAGTGGCGGCGATCAGCGCGCAGGATCGCGAAATCGGTGAACTGATTGCGGACGTGATGGACCGCGTGGGCAAAGACGGCGTGATCACGGTCGAAGAGAGCAAGGGCCTGGAATTCGAGACGGATTACGTCGAGGGTATGCAGTTTGATCGCGGCTACATCTCGCCGTACTTCATCAGCTCGCCCGAAACGATGGAAGCCGTCATCGAAGACGCTTACATCCTGATCTACGACAAGAAAATCTCGGCAGCCGCCGACCTGGTTCCGATCCTCGAAAAACTGCTGCAACTCGGCAAGCGCGAACTGGTCATCATCGCGGAAGACATCGATGGCGAAGCGCTGGCGACGTTGGTGCTGAACAAACTGCGCGGGATGCTGAACGTGTTGGCCGTGAAGGCCCCCGGCTTCGGCGACCGTCGCAAGGCCATGTTGGAAGACATCGCGACGCTGACCGGCGGTACAGTGATCACCGCCGACCTGGGCCGCACCCTGGACTCCGTGACCCTGGAAGACCTGGGTCGCGCAGCCAAGGTGGTCAGCAACAAGAGCGAAACCACAATCATTGATGGCGCGGGCGAAGAAGACGCGATCATGATGCGCGTGGATCAGGTTAACGTGGAAATCGAGAACTCGACCAGCGACTACGACAGCGAGAAGCTGCAAGAACGCGTCGCGAAGCTGAGCGGCGGCGTGGCTGTGATTGGCGTCGGCGCGGCGACTGAGGTCGAACTCAAGGAAAAGAAGCACCGCGTGGAAGACGCGCTGAGCGCGACACGTGCGGCAGTGGAAGAAGGCATCGTGCCCGGCGGCGGTGTGGCGCTGATCAATGCGATGACCGTGCTGGACGACGTGAAGCTGGACTACGACGACGAGAACACCGGCGTGACGATTGTGCGCAAGTCGCTGCAAATGCCGCTGCGTGGTATCGTGGGCAACGCAGGTCTGGACGGCGGCGTGATCCAGCAGCAGGTGCAGGGTGAGCAAAAGAAGAAGAAAAACACGAGCATCGGCTACGACGTGATGACGGGCAAGTTCGTGGACATGATCAAAGCCGGTATCATCGACCCGGCGAAGGTCACGAAGGGTGCGCTGGAGAACGCGGCGAGTATCGCGGCGATGATCCTGACCACCGAAGCACTGATCACCGACATCCC
>JAIOQZ010000056.1 GCA_021108395.1 Candidatus Cloacimonadota bacterium | reverse complement strand
CCGAATGGCACTGCCGTGGTTTTTGGGTTTCATCGGCGCGGAACTCCCCGGTGCGTAGGGGCGGGTTGGTTTGTGACTGCCGTCCTACGTTAATGCTTGCAGCGGCGCGGCCGGGCTGCGATCATGTATTTGGCCTTCCCTGGCCGATATTAGCTATGCCCTCCCTTGGCTTGGTTGCCCAACAAAGCCGGGGAGGGCTTTTCATGACAACCGTACCCACGCACCACAGGGATCACAAGAACGAATTCGATACCGTCGCCGAACCGTTTCATCAGGGCGAAGGCCTGCCGTTCTCGGATGTCCTGAGCGCCGAGTCGATCAAGCGTGCCTTCAGCGCGGAAGATGGACTGTTTGCACAGGACGACATCTTCTCCACCGACATCACCCTTTGGGCCTTTCTGGCCCAAGCCCTGCGTGATGGCAAGAGTTCCTCGTGTGCCGCGGCGGTGGCTGACATCTCGACGTACCTGCTGCAAACCGGTCAGCGGCCTCCGGCTGGGGACACCGGCGATTATTGTCGGGCGCGGGCCAAGCTGAGCCTTCCGGCATTGCGACACCTGGTGGTTGAGTCGGCCCAGCAACTGGAGCGCGGGGCCGACGAATGTTGGTTGTTCAACGGCCTGCACGCCAAACTGGTTGACGGCTTCACCTTTACCATGCCCGACACGCCGGAGAACCAAGAGGCATTCCCACAGCTGAGCACCCAGCGCGCAGGAGCGGGGTTCCCAATCGCTAGAAGCTGCGCGGTTGTGTCCTTGGCAACCGCATGTGTATGTGACCTGGCCATCGGCCCTTATGAAGGCAAGGAAACTGGTGAAAGCGCGTTGCTTCGCAACATACTCGATGCCTTCGACGAAGGCGATGTCGCCGTGTTCGATCGCTACTATTGTTCGTTCATGATGCTGGCGATGCTCTCGCTTCGCGGTGTGCATGCCTGCACGCG
This sequence comes from Candidatus Cloacimonadota bacterium, assembly GCA_021108395.1. Taxonomy (GTDB): domain Bacteria; phylum Cloacimonadota; class Cloacimonadia; order Cloacimonadales; family JAIOQZ01; genus JAIOQZ01. The sequence goes on along the minus strand of JAIOQZ010000056.1, from coordinate 684 downwards.
GCTGCACCAACGTAGAAGCTGCGACTTTCGCCGCGGCCACCGACTGGGTCCCAACGACCACTTGATTACATGGGATCGGCCGAAGCGGCCTCCGTGGATGTTCGAAGAGCTATACAGACAAATACCCGAGACGCTCACCTTGCGCGAACTCAAATTCTATGTTAATATCCCTGGGCGTCGGGTCGAAGCAATCACCGTGATTACCACATTGATAGATTCGGATGTATATTCCGCCGAGGACATTGCGACCCTGTACGGTCTCAGATGGAACGTGGAACTGGATATTCGGGACATCAAGCAGACTTTGGGCTTGGACCACCTCCGCTGCAAAACACCGCACATGGTTCGTCGGGAACTGTGGGTGACTTTGCTGGCATACAATCTTATCCGCAAAGTGATCGCGACGTCCGCAGCCATGCACGACAAGCAACCGCGTCGCCTGAGTTTCACTTTGACCTGCCAGACGGTTCTGGCCTCTTGGATTTTGTTGTCGACGGGCTCGGCCCGTAACGCGCATCAGTTGTGGACGACCGCATTGGCTAGCATCGCCGATCACGAAGTGCCCCTCCGTCCTGGCCGGATCGAACCGCGCGTCCTCAAACGCCGCCGACATCGCTACCCGCTCATGCATGCCCCGCGAGACGAACTACGCGAGATGCTGGGGAAAACGTAAGTGCTTGGCGG
>JAIOQZ010000009.1 GCA_021108395.1 Candidatus Cloacimonadota bacterium | reverse complement strand
GTCGGATATGTTGGTTCCAAGAAGGCCTCGGGGATTTTGATCGAGGGGTTGAAGCGTCTGGAATATCGCGGGTATGACTCGTCTGGCCTGTGCGTTTGCAATGACGGGCGGCTGGAGATGGCCAAGACGCAAGGCCGTATCGTCAACCTTGAGGAACGCATCGAGGGCAACGGTAAAATCGCCGGCGGGAGCATTGGCATTGGTCATACCCGCTGGGCCACCCACGGCCAGCCCAACGAGGTCAACGCTCACCCGCATATGGACACCGAGGGCAAAATCGCCCTGGTTCACAACGGGATTATCGAGAATTACGCGACGCTCAAGACATTTTTGCAGGAAAAGGGCTACGAGTTCCGCAGCGATACCGACACGGAAGTGCTGGTGCATCTGATTCGTGAATTTACGAACAGCGGGGCTGCGTCGTTGGAGCAGGCGGTGCAGTTGGCTTTGGCGGAGGTTTCCGGCACCTACGGCCTGGCGGTGATATCGTCCGACGAGCCGGAGAAACTGGTGGTCGCCCGCCGCGGCAGCCCGCTGATTCTCGGCGTCGGCAGCGATGAGTATGTCGTAGCCTCCGACGCGTCGGCGATTCTCGAACATACCGCCAATGTCGTCTACCTCAACGATAACGAAATGGCGGTGATTACGCCAGAGGGCATGCGGACGATGACCGTCGATAACGTGCCTGTTTCCAAGGAGATACAGAAAATTGAGTGGTCGCTGGAGCAGATTGCCAAGGGCGGCTACGAGCATTTCATGCTCAAAGAGATAATGGAGCAGCCGGACTCGATTCGCCAGGCGATTACCGGGCGGCTTGACATGCGGGAGATGCGGGTGGTTCTGGGCGGCCTGGGCGAAATCAGCCGAAGCATGTCCAGGATGAAACGGATTATCTTCACCAGTTGCGGTACTGCCTGGCATGCGGGGCTGGTGGGCGAATTCCTCTTCGAGGATATCGCCAAGATTCCCGCGGAAGTCGAGTACGCGTCAGAGTTTAGATATCGCAACCCGATTATCGACGAGGGGACGATGGTGATCCCGATCAGCCAGTCCGGCGAGACGGCTGACACGCTGGCGGCGGTTCGCGAAGCCAAGGAGAAGGGGGCGATGGTTATCGGTATTGTCAATGCGGTCGGCAGCACCATCGCCCGCGAGACCGACGCGGGCGTGTATCTCCACGCCGGGCCAGAAATCGGCGTCGCGAGCACCAAAGCCTTTACCAGCCAGATAGTTGTGGAATTTCTGATGGCCCTGATGCTGGGGCGAAAACGATTCATGTCCCAGAGCATGATGGAATATTACATCCGCGAACTGGACGCGATTCCCGATAAAGTGGCGACGATTCTGGAGCAGTCGGACAAGATCAAGGCTATCGCCGAGGCTAACTGCCGGCGGGAGAACTGGCTGTTCCTCGGCCGGGGGTACAATTATCCCATCGCGCTGGAAGGCGCGCTGAAGCTCAAGGAAATCAGCTATATCCACGCCGAGGGGCTGCCCGCCGCCGAGATGAAGCACGGGCCTATCGCGTTGATAACTGACGGTATGCCAGTCGTTTGCATCGCGCCGAAGTGCGAAACCTACGAGAAAGTTCTCAGCAATATCGAGGAAGTCCGTGCCCGCAAAGGCAAGACTATCGTGGTGGCGACCGAAGGCGACAAAGACATCGCAAAGTACGCTGACGACGTGGTTTACGTGCCGGACGC
>JAIOQZ010000031.1 GCA_021108395.1 Candidatus Cloacimonadota bacterium | reverse complement strand
CCAACTCCTTGAACTCGCAGGCGGACAGCACCCGCAGGCAATAGTATCGGCAGTGAGATGCTTGTGCATACCAGACGTTTTTACATCCTATAACTGAACACCCTGTGGGTGACGTCGACGATTTCCCGGATCGAGCCGAATAGCGGGCTGTGGGGAGGCGTGTAGTATCGAAAAAACGGCTTGACAAGGAGGACGTGAAGAACACTTCTTCAGATAGTTGACAATAGCACAAATACTGTTGGAGGGAAGGCAGAATGGGCATCTTCTCAATGTTTAGAAAGCGTTCATCAGAGGACATTTACCAAGAGATCGCAAGTAAGATTGTTGTATCCTCACTCAGCTACCGGATGCAACTCGACGAGACAGATCCTCAGCTGACTGGTAATGCCGCCGCAGAAGTCGCATACCTTCTGCTTCACTTGGTGGACCGCGCAGCTTTTCAAGTTTTAGGTGAAGCAGGAAGAAACGTGGCATTTGATAGGATCGCGAAAATCGTAATTAGCGATTATGCTCATGCTCTTTTCAAACTATCAACGCCACCTGATGTCGTTGCCGACGTAGGCGCCAAAATGCTCGACGATATGAATGACCGACAATTGTCCTATGCCGCGTGCCATACGTTTACAGAAAGTCCATGGCCAAGTCGAGGGACGATGGTTTTCGCATGCGGCTACTTCATCCACAGAGCCTTGGGTCGGACGAACCGTACTGATGTTGATGCGATTCTGAGAGGCGAGGAGAATGTAACCGAATACAATATAGATGCTTTCCCAGATCTGGAACAGACCCTGAAACTGTCAATTCACCTTAGCAACATAGCCGCCACTTTGCGACTTGCGGATTGCTTGAAACGACTGAGATGAGGTCTGCCAACTAGCCTGTGCGCTCTGTCGGGCATTCCGGCCCATGTGAATGTTGCCGAAGCGGATGCCTGATGCCGTTGTTGGACACCTTTCGCTCATCAACCTTGAGCATGAGGAAATTGAGTTCGCTGGCGTCGATTTGCCGCTCAGGTGGAGCCATATTGTCACTGAATACCTCGTAGGGTTTGTTCCTGTCGATGCCGCCATGAGGAGTTCTGCCGTACAATTCCTGAAAATAGAACCCGATGAGAGCCTTGGCCTGATCGATCTGGAGCGGCTTGCGCTCCTTCAGGTTGCGAATCCACTCCTCGTTACGCATCAGGTAGGCAGGTTTGTCGGCGATGCTCGCTCCCCTGAAGGTGTCCATGAAACGCTCGACACGCTCAACGTGTTCAGGTTTCGCTCAGCGTGATCAGGTTTCGCGCGGCATGTTCATGCAACCACGCGCTGTACATGTTTTTTACCTGGGCACGCTGTGCGTGTCAGTCTTGGGCCGGCGCAGTAGATAGTTGATCATCTTCTCGGCCTCGCGGACGTTCTTGGTTTTCACCAGTGATAGTTCTTTCATAATAGCTCCCTTTATAGTCCTATGTTTTCAAACAACTTATCGAGTTTCTTCAAGACAAGTTCGTCATCAGCTTCAGCGTTTGATTCCGTCATTCCGGCGTGTTTGTGCGCCAGATTCTCTATCTGCTCGAATGGTCGTGGCGTTTCCTGATGTGATAACAGCGGCGATTCGTTGAAAGCGGTTTGATCGAGGGTGATGTTGGGAAATGGCAATTCGGAGACGGCATCGTCCACCTGCTTGCGAAGTATGGCCGACTTGCGCTTCACGTCGGCTTCCAGCTTGCGCTGATGCGTCAGTTGACGGCGCAGGTCTTTCTCAGCCAGTTCCCGGTCAACGGCCAGCTTAACGAACGGATGAGTCAATCTGCGCGCCGTTGCCTGACAGATGAGCTTCTCGCCAACGTCATAGACGAGGATTGAGCGCATATCCATGATGTCATAGCGCAGATAGACTTTCTTGCCGACATGCTTCGCCATCTCGTCATTCCAGTAGAGCACGTTGTTGAGTCTGATGCCGTTGTTGGACACCTTGCGCTCTTCGACCTTGAGCATGAGGAAATTCAGCTCGCTGGCGCCGATTTGCCGCTCAGGTGGGGCCATGTTGCCACTGAATACCTCATAGGGCTTGTTCCGGTTGATACCGCCATGCGGAGTTCGACCGTACAATTCCTGAAAATAGAAGCCGATGAGCGCTTTCGCCTGATCAATCTCCAGAGGTTTGCGCTCCTTCAAATTGCGGATCCACTCCTCGTTACGCATCAGGTAGGCGGGTTTGTCGGCAATATTCGCTCCCCTGAAGGTGTCCATGAACCGCTCGACACGCACAGCGTGTCATCCGTTTGGGCCTGCCCGTTTTCGGGTCGATGATGTCGAACGCCAGCTTGTGGCCGTCCGCTACCCACACATCGCCCACATTCAGGCAGGAGTCGCGCAGTATGGTCAGAAGCATGTTTTCACCGAAATTTCACCGTTTTTTCACTTTTGCCCTGTAATGACCGTATTTCGCAAGGTAAAAAAGCGAAAAAGCGTAATAACGCGACGCTTGCGCCGGAATTTCGAGAGATCAAAACCCTAAGCGCTTAACAACTGCAACTCTTACAGGCATATACAGCACGAGCAGAAGCCCTGAAAGTCCGTCGTTAGTGGATGGATAGTGGATGGTAATACCCGCAAAAT
>JAIOQZ010000013.1 GCA_021108395.1 Candidatus Cloacimonadota bacterium | reverse complement strand
CTGGCGGATGCTGACGCATCCTGGCGTCAAAAGAATATATTGTGTACATAGGATATGTAGTATCCGTTAAAAGTTTTCGGTCTCGCCTTTTACAAAAGGCGAGCGGGGGTGGGGGCGGAGCCCCTATCTTACTACAATCGGAGGAATGAATGCAACTGGACAAGCATGGTAAACTCAATCGCACTGATGTGCGCTATGGCAAGAATCGACCGCAGGTGGCCAATCCCGTAAAGGTGCAGGACCTCACCTTCCGCGATGGACATCAGTCCATCTTCGCGACACGTATGCGCACCGACGATCTCATGTTGCTGGCCGAGCAGATCGACCAGGTGGGCTTCCACTCGATGGAGGTATGGGGCGGCGCCACGTTCGACTCGATGCACCGTTATCTCGCCGAAGACCCCTGGGAACGCATCCGCACTCTCAAGAAAGCCATTCGCAACACGCCGTTTTCGATGCTGCTGCGCGGACAGAACCTGGTGGGCTATCGCAACTACGCCGACGACGTGGTCGAAGCCTTTGTGCAGCGCGCTGTCGATAACGGCATCGACATCTTTCGCGTGTTCGACGCGCTCAACGATTTTCGCAATTTCGAGACGGCACTGAAGGTCATCAAGAAGAACGGACGGCACTTTCAGGGCACAATCTGCTACTCGCTCACCGAGCCGCGCATGGGCGGTGATGTTTACAATCTCGACTACTATCTGGACAAGGCGAAGGAACTCGTGGAGCTGGGGGCGGACTCGATTTGCATCAAGGACATGGCCGGACTCATCTCGCCATACGACGCCTACACGCTCGTCAAGGCGCTCAAGGCGCTCACCGACGTTCCCATCAACCTGCACACGCACTTCACCAGCGGCATGGGCGACCTCACGCTGCTCAAGGCCATCGAAGCGGGTGTGGACATCATCGACACCTGCCTGTCGCCGTTGGCCTACCGCACCTCGCACCCCGCCATCGAGCCACTGGTCGTAAGCCTGCTGGGTACCGACCGCGACACCGGTTTCGACATCGACCTGCTGGCAGACCTCGACCGCGATCTCGAAAAGATCGTGCCCAAGTACAAGCATTATCTCGACGACACCAAGCTGTCGATCATCGACATCAACGTCATCCTGCATCAGACGCCGGGCGGTATGCTGTCCAACCTGGTAAACCAGCTCCGGCAAATGGACGCCCTCGACAAGCTGGACGAGGTGTTCGAGATGCTGCCCAAGGTGCGTGAAGACCTCGGCCAGGTACCGTTGGTGACACCCACCAGCCAAATCGTTGGCATCCAGACGGTCAACAACGTGCTGTTCGACAAAGACGGCGAGAGCTATACTAAGATTACCGAGCAGGTGAAAGACCTTTGCTATGGCCTCTATGGCTGCACAACACGCCCCATCAACCCTGAGGTGTGCGCCAAGGTGCTCAAGGGCTACCCTCGCGGCACACAGCCCATCACCTGCCGCCCCGGAGACATCCTCGAGCCGGAGCTTCCTGCCATCGAGAAGGACGTCGAGGGTCTGGCCAGGGACATCGACGACGTGCTTGTCTGTGCGCTCTATCCGCTCACCGGAAAGCGTTTCCTGCGCTGGAAGTATGGCAAGGAAGAGCTGCCGGAGGACGTCAAGCCCAAAACGTTGGACGACGTGCATCGCGAGCAGGCTCTCGTCACTCGCGCCATGCGTGGCGAGCTGATCGAAAAACCCTCGAAGGACGCTCCGGAAAAGGGCGAGCACCTTCGCACCTTCGATGTGTTTGTCGATGACGAGTATTTCAAGATCGAGGTGGGCGAGAACGGCGCTCCGGCAGTGGCTCGTCCGTCCACGCCGACAGCCGCGCCACGTCCGGCGGCTCCCGTACAGAAGTCCAAGCCGAAAGCGAAAGCGGCTCCGGCGCCCGCAGTCGAGGGCGAGCAGCATCTCACCGCGCCCATTCCGGGCATGGTCATCGAGTACAAGAAGCAAGTCGGCGACGCAGTGAAAGCTGGCGAGACGGTGCTGATTCTCGAAGCGATGAAGATGTTCAACAACATCGACGCGACAGCGGACGGGGTTGTGAAGGAAACGCCCTGCAATGCAGGCGATTCTGTGGCTAAGGGCGACGTGCTGGCCGTTATTGCTGCGGAGTGAGCCGTGCGCTACGGCGTTTGCGGCGTCGCCTGCGAGGCGTGCCCGCGCAGGCGAAATGGCAATTGCCCCAACGGTGACGATGGCTGCGTGCCGAGAAAGAATAACTTCTGCAAAATCTGTAGTTGTGGATTCAGCAAAGGTGTGCGCAGTTGCTTCGAGTGTGCCGAGTTCCCCTGCGAGTTGACGCGAGAAGGGCCGATTTCGTTCGGCTTCTGCCAGTACATCGCCGGAACGGAGCACCCAGGCTAACTTTCTGCTTGACAGCCGTGCAGGCCTTATGTATTCGGGTATCTCGTTATAGCGTTTGATATGTATAATAATGTGGGTGATTAGCTCAGCTGGTTAGAGCGCTTCGGTGACATCGAAGAGGTCACAGGTTCGAATCCCGTATCACCCACCATGTTTTCTTATAACAGCACTTTGGGTGATTGGCACAGCTGGTTAGCGCGCTTCGTTCACATCGAAGAGGTCACTGGTTCAAATCCAGTATCACCCACCACTATACAGCCGCCACAAGGCGGTTTTTTTTGTAGGTGCAATGTGAAGTGTAAAGT
>JAIOQZ010000054.1 GCA_021108395.1 Candidatus Cloacimonadota bacterium | reverse complement strand
AGCCCTGAAAGTCCGTCGTTAGTGGATGGATAGTGGATGGTAATACCCGCAAAATACTGCGAATGGAAAAAGTGCAATAACGATTTGAAATACCGCGCATCTGATTGAATATCAAACGCATACGCAACAGCGAAACCGCTTTTTCAGAAAGACGTCAAGGGTGTCTCTTTACACAAAGTGACACCTATGTTTTCATTTTGTGACAGCATGATTTCACTACTTCCATTTGTTGAATGGACAAGGAACGGCCTTATCTCTTTCATGCCTCGTCGATTAGATGCAGTCGCTCTCGAAAACTGCAAGTGACGGCAATATTCATGTGCTCAGCAAAGCCGCAGAAGGGTGCGTTCCGTCAAGAAGAAACGAGTGGCGAGCTCGGAAAAGGAAAGAGCGTCTCTTGGCTGAGGCACCCGGTGGGTGATGGCCGTCGCGCTATCTCAGCACCATGCACTTCCCACTCGCGACGGTATTCCCGTCTGCTTTGACCGATAACAGAAACACACCTGTAGAAACCCGTTGTCCTCGCTCGTTACACCCGTCCCAGACAACTGACCATCCGCATTGCTGATAGAAATCACTGTAGGCGCTTCCCACGCCAAGCCTGTCGGCCAGGCCAGCCATGTTGTCGGTGATTGTCAGGCTGCGCACACGCTGCCCCCTGATGTTGTATATATTCACGACGGGGGGCCTAACGGGTCGCTGGGGGAGGCTGAAGGCGAGAATCGTTCCGCCTGAGGTGGACAGGTTCACCGGATTGGGGAAGGCGGTGATGGCTGCATGGTTGGGAGGCTCAACCTCTTCCTCTTCAACAGATGTACCCGGCTCGGAGCCATACTCGAAACAGCCGATGTCGATTCTGCCATCCCAAACACGCCAGTTCCCGGCGAGATCGAGCGGATACATGTAACAGCCTGTTGTATCAGGTGTGCCGGTGTTGATGCAGGGAGAATCCTGAGCCAGTTGATAGTACTCTAACATATCCACGCTCAGACTATCTACATCTTCGCCCAGAAACATCGGATCGGTGTCGAGAATATCCGTGTAGAAAAAGTTGTCCCAATTTTCACAGTAGATATTATCAATCCCGTTCAGAATCAACGAGTAGTTCAGATACACTTCGGAGCTTAAATCATCCCACTCGTTTCTAAGCTGCAATTCGCTATTCAATTCGGGATTGTATAACAATACATTGTTCAACTCAGCACCGCCACCAATCAGCATGTTGTTGTAAGCCCCTGTGTTATTCGCAATTGTGCAGTTGTTAATAATTGACTGGTTGAATGAATTCCAGATTGATATTTTAGGATTATTGAAATCCCCTGGACCGCTTTCGTTGTTGGCCAGCAACATGTTGTTTACAATGAGCATCCCATCAGGATTGCCGTCGCGTAATGAATTGTCCGCTGGCAACAATGGATTTCTGCGATTGAACCTGCGAACGGGATATCCATCTCGATCAGATAAATCGCAATTCAGATAGGTGAACAGGTCTGTCTCATAAGCGGTCGAGTTCATCAGTGCGATGTTGTTCATAATCAGATCCGAATCATCCAGCAGGAAACCACTGACGAGTCCGCCTATACCAATGGCGTGAAGATCATTGCCGAATACGTTGTTGACTATCACGTTATCCGACATATACGTATCAAGGATGCAGGTTTGAAATGTAGCAGTATTTGATTCAGCAGTTATATTTTCAATAATAATATTGTCTGAATAAGCGCTACCAATGCATATCAAACTGCAATTCTCGAAGTGGATGTCTTTTATGTGAATATTCTCGGAAGAACAGGTGAAGGCAAATAATGAACTTGTATGTTCAGCATTGAGAACACTGAAACCACTGATCCTGACGTTTTTTTGTAGCGGTACACAAAGAGCACGACCTGTTTGCTCAATATCCCAGATCGTTTGTTCCGAACCCGCGCCGACAAGTCGTGTATGGGATTGAACCGCCAGTGGAAACAATTGGTTGTTGGCGGACCGCGAGTAAGTTCCCGCCGCCATGTGGATGGTCTTAGGCTGCAGACTGTCCGGCAGTATCACCCGTGTTGCATACTCAATCGTCTGCAAGGGAAACTGTGGAGATAGGCCGTCGAAAGTATTACTACCCCACGGTGCTACATACAGGTCCTGGTTGATGCTGGGCAGATAGCTGCTTTCGGTGGACAGTGTCGCGTTGGGACTGTCCCAGAATCGAAAGAAGTAGCAGTCCGGCTCATTCAAGGCTCGACTGACAAGGTCAAGATCGACATGTATCTCGGCGCTACAGTCTTGTACAAGCACATCAAAAGCTTGAATGGACATATTGTCATAGATATCGTTTTTTCGTTCTGAACTGAATGTGGCTATGGTTTCATTATGAAGTGATAGCCCCCCTCCACCGCTATAAGCAAAACACCTTCTAATGACATTAGCCTCAAGAGTAAGAGTTGAGTGATTTGCATGAATTCCACCACCCAAGCTTCCGCTTGAACAATTTTCGATTCGATTGTCGCTGATTGTAACAATGCTGGAGTTACGAACAACAATCCCACCACCAGCCAGATACTGGTACAGATACAGCTGCTCCTCATCATTCATAATGGTGAAGCCGATGATGGCCGCAGTTTCGCCACTAATCACCTTGATTGCGCTGTTACCTGGCTGGCCGATGATCCTGGTCGCGGAGATATTAGTAGTGTCCTGAGTCGAGGCGAAGAGGCTCTCCAGCGTGATGTCGTGGTTGTTGAAGTTGATATTCTCGTAATAGGTTCCGGGATGAACGCGGACGGTGTCGCCATTCCCGCTGGCGTTGATGGCGGTTTGGATGACAGTGTAATCGCCAGTGCCGTCTATATCCACTTCCAGAATGTCGGCAAAAAGAGCCAACGCGAGGAAGACCAAGACTCCAACAATCAGTGTTTTTTTCATAACTTTCTAATAGAGAAGGAATCGCCACCTGTCAAGAAAAACCGGTGGCGATTCCTATGCTCATTTGGTTGGCTACTATTTCAAGAGTAGCATCTTTCTGGTCAGAGTCTTTCCAGCCGTCTTCAGCCGGTAGAAATAGACACCGGATGAAACAGGCCGATTGTTCCCATCTCGTCCATTCCAAATCTCGCTGTATCTACCGGCAGACCTGATTTCACTGACAAGGGTGTGTACCCTTTGACCTCGAACATTGTAGATGTCGAGCCTTACATGATCTTCCGCAGCTATGCTGAAGGAGATGGTTGTTTCTGGATTGAAAGGATTGGGGTAGTTTTTTTCCAGAGATGTTACGAAGGGAACAACATTCTGTGAGCCTTCCTCCAGGTTGAGTGTCACGCAGTAGAAACTTCTGTCCTCGCCAACTCGTATGTTCCCAGTGTAATATTCATTGGAATCCATATCGAGAACACAGTATTCCGTTATTGAACACTCCTGTTCTGCTACACTCCGGTTTGCGGGTTCCCAGTATCTGAATTCCAGGTCTTCAAGATCGATTTCGGGATTCTCCAGGATGTAAGCGTTAACTTGCACAGTATCGGCTTCGACCACAACAGCTCCGTAGCAGATACTGTCCACATAGACTGCAAGCTCAGCTCCTTCGATGCCATCCCAGGTTTCATCCAGATCCACGTAGATTGGAACGTAATCCTCATCTTCGCTGTAGGTATAGTGCTTCGTATCCTTTCTCCCACCCGGTTGTGTAGGTTCACCATCGCCCCAGTGGAAATCAACAGCTTCCTCACCAGCATATTGCACAACGATACACATCCCAGGCGTAAGAACTGTTTCATACCCTTTTGAGACAAAACCTATCCATGTATCTGTCGTATGATTTCGAACCAGGCACCAATACTCAGCTTTCATCATGATCAACTGATCTTCGACAGCCGCAAGAGCATCCATTACATCAAGTGACTCCTCATGGAAGTAACCGAGCCAAACTTCGTTATAGCTGTCTCTGTCCGGATCTGGGGGAATTTCTGGAGCCGGTTCGAGATGCAGCAGATCGTCGGGATTGTATATTGAACCACATGTGAATCCGGAATACATCAGCATCCGCGGATGAACTCCTTCAACCGACTGCACCTTGTAACCGTAGTTGCTGCGAACGGTTGTAGTTGTATTAGCCCATCCTGTGTCCTCGTAGTACCGAACAAACTGTTGAGGAGCATTGTACTTCCATGTTATTTGCTCTAAGATAAATGGATCAGTAACCAGCAAATCATTGTCATGATAATCATGGAAGATGAACTGGATGTCATCGACAGTTTCGCCAGTGTAGTAGCGGTCTACGCCCGGGAAGCTTATCCAGCTCCAACCTCCACTTCCGTCAAGCGTATGGACGTCTTGTATATGCGGATAAGCCGCAACCGCTCCGATATCGAGCTGCGAGCCATCGGCGTCGCAGTCGTCTTCATCGCGGTACCAGTGATGTCCGTCGCCGTCAGTATCGGGGTCGCCGGCGTCGAT
>JAIOQZ010000048.1 GCA_021108395.1 Candidatus Cloacimonadota bacterium | reverse complement strand
TGCGTGTGTACAATTTGACATTCACACAGTGCATAATCGAACCTATCAATGCGCGCGCTCCCCGATACGCAATCACAGGTTCCCACATAGGAGTATGTATGAACATCCCCGAAGTTATCTTCGATATGACGCTCGAAGAGCTTGGCAAGCTTGCCAAAGAGTATGAGATTGGCAGCTGGCAAAAGCTGCGCAAGCAGGAACTCCTTTATAAAGTGCTCGAGGGCTCCTCGCAGCAGGAGGGCCTGGCGTTCGTCACCGGCTGCCTCGAAATCATGGATGACGGCTATGGCTTCCTGCGCTTCACGCACAACAATTACAACCCCGGGCGCGACGACGTATATGTCTCGCTCACCCAGATTCGCCGCTTCAACCTGAAAAAGGGTCACCTGGTGTCGGGACCGGTGCGCTCGCCCAAGGAAGGCGAGAAGTATTATGCCCTACTGCGCGTTGATCTTGTCAATTACGACAAGCCGGACAAATCGCTCGAAGCCAGGGCATTTGAAACCCTCACCCCCTACTTCCCCGAAGAGCGTTTCAATCTCGAAACCACAAAAAACAACATCAGTACGCGCATCATCGACCTCTTCACGCCCATCGGCAAGGGCCAGCGCGGAGTCATCGTGGCCGCGCCGCGCACCGGCAAAACCGTGCTGCAACAGAATCTCGCCAACGCCATCCTCACCAACCACCCCGATGTTTATCTCATCGTGCTGCTGGTGGATGAACGCCCCGAAGAAGTGACCGAGATGAAGCGCATCCTCATCCCCGGCAATTCCGAGGTGGTCAGCTCGACGTTCGACGAAACGCCGCGCAATCATATCCAGGTGGCGGAGATGGCGCTTGCCAAAGCTAAGCGCATGGTCGAATTCGGCATGGATGTCGTCATCATGCTCGACTCGATTACCCGCCTGGCGCGCGCCTACAACAACGTGCAGCCCTCGAGCGGCAAGGTGCTTTCCGGCGGCGTGGACGCCAACGCCCTGCATCGCCCCAAGAAGTTCTTCGGCTCGGCGCGCAACTGCCTCGAATCGGGCACACTCACCATCCTGGCCACGGCGCTTGTCGATACGGGCAGCCGCATGGACCAGGTAATCTTCGAGGAGTTCAAGGGCACGGGCAACATGGAACTCGTGCTCGACCGCAGCATCAGCGACATGCGCCTCTTCCCCGCCATCGACCTCGTGAAGTCGGGCACCCGCCGCGAGGAACTGCTGTTGAGCAAGCAGGAACTGAACCGCATGTATGTCATGCGCAAGTTCCTCAAAACGATGAGCCCCATACAGGGCATCGAGACGCTGCGCAACAAGATGCTGCAGACCAAGAACAACGCCGAATTCTTCAAGGTGATGAGTCAATAGGAGCGCTGCTTTGCGCACATTGATAGTACTATGGCTGCTGGCGGCGGCATCGCTGCTGACGGCGTCCGCCGCAGAACTCGAAGCCGCCTGGGCGGCGGGAAACCCTGCGCAACTGCGCCAGGCCCTGCAATCCAGAGCAGCCACCGCCAACGACAGGGCAGCCAAAGCATACTACAACGCCATCAGCCAGCCACGGCAAGCGAGCGTGAAGACAGCGCTCGACAAGCTCATCCGCGATTTCCCATCCACCCGATACGCCGCACGCGCCCGGCTGCGCCTCGCCCAGATGGCTCTGCTACAGCGCGACGCCGACACCGCCGCCCGACACCTGCAACTCGTGGACGCCACGGCCTTTCCCGAGGCGCACTACTGGCTGGCCTTCACGCGGCTGACACAGAGCGACTGGGCCAGGTGCATCCAGTCGGCGCAAGCCTATATTGCCACCAGCGCCGACACCCTGCTGACCGAAACGGCCTGGTTCACCATCGCCGAGGCATACTCGCGCAAGGGCGACTATAACCGTGCGCTCTCCACGTTGCACTCGATAAAATCGAGCGAGGCGCTACGCAACCAGCCGCTGCTGCTGTTTCAACTCGGCTACTGCCACGAAATGCTTGGCGATTACACCAACGCCAAGAAATACTATCGCCATCTCATGGTCGAGTATGCCTACACGCTCCACGCATACCGCGCCGAAGACCGTATGCTGGCCCTGCGCAACCGCCCCGACGCCAACCTCAACGTCACCGATTTCAGCATCTGCGACCAAGATCGCGAGTCGGCCACTCTGGAACGCGAAGAGCAGGCTGTGGAACCTGGAACAGAGCGTGTATTGCGCTTCTGGCTGCAAGTCGGCGCCTTCAGCACCGCCGAACGCGCCACTGGCCAGGCCCGTCAGATGGAGGAACGCGGCTATCCGGCAGGTACGTTTTGTAAGGTGGTGGGCGGCAAGCAGTGGCAGGTGGCGGCCGTGGGGCCATTCACAGACCGCTCCGTTGCCTTGGAGACAAAGCAGAAACTGAGCGACGAAGGGGTCAGCAGCATGCTGTTGCAGCGTTACTGATATGTCAAAACGGAAAGACACCCCAATGCTGCGCCAGTACATGGACATCAAAGAGCAGCACCCCGACAAGCTTCTGCTCTTTCGCATGGGCGATTTCTACGAAACCTTCTTCGATGACGCTGTCGAGGCCTCGCGGCGACTGGGCATCACCCTCACCGCACGCGACAAGAAAAAAGACAACCCCGTCCCCCTGGCCGGGTTCCCCTACCGGCAGCTCGAAAACTACCTCAACAAGCTCATCCGGCAAGGGTGCAAGGTGGTTGTGTGTGACCAGGTGGAAGACCCCAAGCTGTCCAAGGGCCTGGTAAAACGCGCCATCACCGACATCGTCACCCCGGGGGCCATCCTGGGCGACAGCCTGCTCGACACCGCCGACAACAATTTTCTCTGCGCCCTCTGCCCCGACGCGGAATCAGGCCGCACCGGACTGGCCAGCATCGACATCAGCACCGGCGACTTCACCTACACCGAGCCGGACGACGGTCACCTGAATGCCGAGCTGCAACGCCTGCACCCAGCGGAAATCGTGGCGCCGGACACCGAGACGCTGGCGCGGGTAAACAAGCTGCACCTCGAGCATGAACCAGCTGTCACCCTGTTCGAGGGCTGGCGCTTCGACAGCGTCGAAGCCGAGCGCCTGTTGAGCAAACAGTTTGGCGCGGCGGCAATCGAGGGGCTGGGCTTCGCGTCTCGTCCCGCCGGAACGCTGGCCTGCGGAATGCTGCTCACCTATCTGCACAGCCTCAAGAAAGACGACCTGAGCCATGTGACCGAGGTGCATTATTACAGCATGTCAGACTTCATGCAGATTGACGAGGTGACCAGCCGCAACCTCGAACTGACACGCAACATGCGCAACGGCGCCCGCAAGGCCAGCCTGCTGGGAGTCATCGACCGCACCAGTACGCCGATGGGCGCTCGCCTGCTGCAACGCTGGCTGCTGCAACCGCTGTTAGACAGCCGTCTCATCGAGGCGCGACTGAACGCCGTCGCCACTCTGCGCGGGGCCATGCACCTCACAGACGATCTGCGAACCCTGCTGGCCACCATCGGCGACATGAGCCGCATCCTGAGCAAAGTGGCCGCGCTGCGCGCCAACCCCCGCGACCTCGTCGCCCTAGCCGGCTATCTCGACCTCGCACCGCATGTAGCGCGCCTGCTGGCCGATTTCGATTGCCCCATGCTCGCCCAGTGGCGCGACGCCATCGACGATTATTCGGGCATCACCGCGTCCATCCTCACCACGCTGGTCGATGAGCCGCCAACCACCATCACCGATGGCGGGCTTGTCCGCAACGGCAACCACGACGAACTGGACGAACTGCGCGCCATCAGCCGCGAGGGCAAGGGCGGCATTGCCCGCATGGAGCAGCGCGAGCGCGAACGCACCGGCATCGGGTCGCTCAAGGTGGGCTACAACAAGGTTTTCGGCTATTACATCGAAGTCACGCACGCCCATCGCGACAAGGTTCCCGACGACTTCATCCGCAAACAGACGCTGGTCGGTTCCGAGCGCTTCGTCTCGCCGGAACTGAAGGAATATGAATCGAAGGTACTGGGCGCCGAGGAGCGCATCAAGAGCCTCGAGTACGAGCTGTTCTGCCAACTGCGCGAGCGGCTTCAGCTCGAAGTGGCGCACATGCAGTCGTTCGTCGAGGTGGTGGCAGGGCTGGACGTGGTGTGCGGCCTGGCGCAACTGGCCTATGACGAGAACTATTGCCGCCCGTTCCTCAGCCTTGAGGGCGTGATGGAAATCCGCGAGAGCCGCCATCCGGTGGTGGAGAAACTGCTCGAGGGCGAGAAGTTCATCCCCAATGACATCGTGCTGGGCGAAGAGGCGGGTACCATCGCGCTCATCACCGGACCCAACATGGCCGGCAAGAGCACCTACCTGCGCCAGGCCGGGCTCATCGCCATTCTCGCGCAGATGGGTTCGTTCGTGCCGGCGGCCAGCGCCATTCTGCCCGTGTTCGACAAGGTCTTCACCCGCGTCGGCGCCTCCGACAACCTCGCCATGGGCCAGAGCACCTTCCTGGTCGAGATGCTCGAAACGGCCAACATCCTGGCGGGGGCAACGACGCAGTCGCTCATCCTGCTCGACGAAATCGGCCGCGGCACCAGCACCTTCGACGGCCTCAGCCTCGCCTGGGCCATCGTCGAGTACATCCATAACACCAACCGACTGGGCAGCAGAACGATGTTCGCCACCCACTACCACGAGCTTACCGAGCTTGAGAACGTGCTGCCCGGCGTGAAGAATTACTCGATTGCCGTGCGGGAGTGGAACGACGAGATGATCTTCGTGCGCAAGATCGAGCGTGGCGGCGCCGACCAGAGCTATGGCATCCAGGTGGCGCGACTGGCCGGAGTGCCGAATCGCGTCATCCGCCGCGCCAGACAGATTCTGGCCAACCTCGAGGAGCACGAG
>JAIOQZ010000012.1 GCA_021108395.1 Candidatus Cloacimonadota bacterium | reverse complement strand
TGGAAGTGCTTTATCCGCCCATCGGTCTGGCAGCAACCGTTGACCAGGACGAAGTTACCCTCGCGTGGCAGCTACCGTCAACGCAGGGCGGCCTTACCCGCGACCTGCTTGGCTACAGGGTCTATCGTGACGGCATCGAGATCGCTGACATCGGCGACCCGTCCACGCTGGCCTACCTTGACGTTGACCTCGCCAACGGCGGCTATGACTATGAAGTGAGCGCCCTCTACACCACCGGCGAGTCGCAGATGTCCAACCTCGTCAGCGTGACGGTGGAAGTGCTTTATCCGCCCATCGGTCTGGCAGCAACCGTTGACCAGGACGAAGTTACCCTCGCGTGGCAGCTACCGTCAACGCAGGGCGGCCTTACCCGCGACCTGCTTGGCTACAGGGTCTATCGTGACGGCATCGAGATCGCTGACATCGGCGACCCGTCCACGCTGGCCTACCTTGACGTTGACCTCGCCAACGGCGGCTATGACTATGAAGTGAGCGCCCTCTACACCACCGGCGAGTCGCAGATGTCCAATCTCGTAAGCGTGACGGTGGAAGTGCTGTATCCGCCCATCGGTCTGGCAGCAACCGTTGACCAGGACGAAGTTACCCTCGCGTGGCAGCTACCGTCAACGCAGGGCGGCCTTACCCGCGACCTGCTTGGCTACAGGGTCTATCGTGACGGCATCGAGATCGCTGACATCGGCGACCCGTCCACGCTGGCCTACCTTGACGTTGACCTCGCCAACGGCGGCTATGACTATGAAGTGAGCGCCCTCTACACCACCGGCGAGTCGCAGATGTCCAATCTCGTAAGCGTGACGGTGGAAGTGCTGTATCCGCCCATCGGTCTGGCAGCAACCGTTGACCAGGACGAAGTTACCCTCGCGTGGCAGCTTCCGTCAACGCAGGGCGGCCTTACCCGCGACCTGCTTGGCTACAGGGTCTATCGTGACGGCATCGAGATCGCTGACATCGGCGACCCGTCCACGCTGGCCTACCTTGACGTTGACCTCGCCAACGGCGGCTATGACTATGAAGTGAGCGCCCTCTACACCACCGGCGAGTCGCAGATGTCCAATCTCGTAAGCGTGACGGTGGAAGTGCTTTATCCGCCGCAGAACCTCACGGCTGTAGTGACGAACGATGTGGACGTCAACCTTAACTGGGATGCCCCGCTGACAGGCAGCCGATCCTTGAATGGCTACCTCGTTTACCGCGATGCTTCGCTCGCAGCGACAATCAGCGATCCGGCTCAACTCACCTGGTCGGATATAAACCTGCCAAACGGCACATACGATTATTCGGTGAAGGCGTTCTACACGACGGGCATTTCTCCCGCCAGCAACATCGCCCAGGCAGTGATTGATTACAACCCTGTATTGGATGCACCCACCGGCTTGAGCGCGGTCATTGTAAACGGTAACGATGTCGATCTGAGCTGGACTGCACCCGCTTCCACGCAGAGCGGATACAAAGTTTACCGCGACGGCGTCGAGATCGCCGAGTTGTTCGACCCCTACACTACAACCTACACCGACACCGGGCTGCCTAATGGCGTATATGGCTATACCGTTACCGCAATCTACTACGAAGGCGAATCCGCCCCTTCCAACACGGCTTATGCGGACATCATGGTTACTTCCCCGCCGCAGAATCTTGCGGCGCAAGTGCAGAACGGTAACGATGCCGTGTTGAACTGGTCAGCGCCGGCAAACGCCGGATGCACGGGCTATCTGGTCTATCGCAATGATGCAGAAATCGCTGTGGTGGATACAAGCACGGTGAGCTACAACGATGTCGGCCTTGCCAACGGCGCTTTCGACTACTACGTCAAAGCGTTGTTTGGGATCAATATCTCCCAGGCTTCCAACACGGCTTCGGTCGTTGTGGAGGTGCTGTATCCGCCAACCGGACTGACCGCCGACGTGGTGAATGACAACGATGTCTATCTCACCTGGGCTATGCCGATAAATGGTCGCGACCTGTTTGGCTACAAGGTTTACCGCGACGGTGCATTGATTCAGGATGTGGCAGGAGCCGGCGTTCTGGAATACACGGACATCAGCCTGCCAAACGGAAGCTACAGTTACACGGTTTCCGCCAGTTATTCCAGCGGAGAATCGGCGCAGACCGATCCGGCTACAGCATTGATTTCCGTTGACTACCCCCCGCAGAACCTGACCGCCCAGGTGCAGGACGACAACGACGTTGTGCTCAACTGGGATGCGCCGCAAACAGGCCGCAACCTACTTGGCTACAAGGTTTACCGTGACGGCATCGAGATTGCCGACATTACCGACCCCGCCACACTGGACTACCTCGACAGCGGCCTAGCCAACGGCGACTACGACTACTGCGTAACCGCGCTGTATTCGTCGGGAGAATCCGCCCCGTCCAATTCACAGAGCGTCACCATCGAGGTGCTGTATGCCCCGCAGAATTTGACCGCCCAGGTGCAGAACGGCGATGACGTTGTGCTCAACTGGGATGCGCCGCAAACAGGCCGTGACCACTTAGGCTACAAGGTCTATCGTGACGGCATCGAGATAGCGGACATTACCGACCCGTCCACGCTGACCTATCTCGACACAGGCCTGGCCAACGGCGGCTATGATTACCATGTAACCGCGCTGTATTCAAGCGGGGAATCCGCCCCGTCCAATACTCAGAGCGTCACCATCGAGGTGCTGTATGCACCCCAAAACCTGACCGCCCAGGTGCAGGACGGCGATGACGTTCTGCTCAACTGGGATGCGCCGCAAACAGGCCGTGACCACTTAGGCTACAAGGTCTATCGTGACGGCATCGAGATAGCGGACATTACCGACCCGTCCACGCTGACCTATCTCGACACAGGCCTGGCCAACGGCGGCTATGATTACCATGTAACCGCGCTGTATTCAAGCGGGGAATCCGCCCCGTCCAATACTCAGAGCGTCACCATCGAGGTGCTGTATGCACCCCAAAACCTGACCGCCCAGGTGCAGGACGGCGATGACGTTCTGCTCAACTGGGATGCGCCGCAAACAGGCCGTGACCACTTAGGCTACAAGGTCTATCGTGACGGCATCGAGATTGCCGACATTACCGATCCCGCCACGCTGGCCTATCTCGACAGCGGGCTCGCCAACGGCGATTACGACTACCACGTAACCGCGCTGTATTCGTCAGGTGAATCGGCGCCGTCCAATTCACAGAATGTCAGCATCGAGGTGCTGTATCCGCCCCAAAACCTGAGCGCTCAGGTGCAGGACGGCGATGATGTTCTGCTCAACTGGGATGCGCCGCAAACCGGCCGTGACCTGCTTGGCTACAAGGTCTATCGTGACGGCATCGAGATCGCCGACATTACCGACCCCGCCACGCTGGACTACCTCGACGCAGGCCTGGCCAATGGCGACTATGATTACCACGTAACCGCGCTGTATTCAAGCGGGGAATCGGTACCGTCCAACACGCAGAGCGTCACCATCGAAGTGCTGTATGCTCCCCAAAACCTGATCGCCCAGGTGCAGAACGGCGATGACGTTCTGCTCAACTGGGATGCGCCGCAAACCGGCCGTGACCTGCTTGGCTACAAGGTTTACCGTGACGGCACCGAGATTGCCGACATTACCGATCCCGCCATGCTGGCTTATCTCGACACAGGCCTGGCTAACGGCAACTATGACTATGAAGTGAGCGCTCTCTACACCAGCGGTGAGTCACCGATGTCCAACCTGGCGACTGTGAACCTGGAAGTGCCCTACGCGCCCACCGGACTGACAGCGACGGTTGTCATCGACGACGTGACCCTGAACTGGAATATCCCGCCCACTCAAGAAAGAACCCGCGACTTGACAGGTTACAAACTCTACCGCGACGGAACTCTCATCACGACAATCGACAACCCGACTGTCACTACCTACGCAGACAATGACCTGGTCAATGGAAGCTACTCGTACGAAGTGAGCGCAACCTACTCGTCGGGCGATTCCCCGATGTCCGCTCCGGCAGTTGCTGTCGTTGCCGTCGTGACCCCGCCGGAAAACCCGGCTTATACGGTAGTGAACGGCAACGATGTTTACCTCACCTGGGAGCTGCCCATCAACCAGACAATACCTGACTACTACACGGTTTACAGGGATGGCGGCAGTGTTCACGTCACAGCGAGCGGCGTCGTGCTCGACTGGACAGACACCGGTCTTGAGAATGGCGATTACGACTACTGGCTGACAGCCACATACACCGCCGGCGAGTCGGCGCCGACCACAACGATGAGCGTGCAGATTGCCGTGATGAATCCGCCAACCGGATTGGTGGCCACTGTCACTCTGGACCTTGTTCAGCTTACATGGATAGAGCCTGCCGGAGCCAGCGGGCTGCTGGGATACATCGTCTATCGGGATGGAACCGAGATTTTCCAGATTGACGATCCCACAACCCTCGAATATGATGATGCCGATCTGGCTGCCGGTGACTACCAGTATCACGTAACCGCGCTATTCACTGTGGGTGAATCTGTGCCCTCGAACCAGGTGAATGTTTCGGTGCTGCTGCTGCCGCCAGACAATGTCTCGGCTGTGGCGACAGACAGCGACGTGCTGATTAGCTGGGACACGCCAACCATACGCAGCCTTACGGGGTTCCGCGTTCACCGCGATGGATCGGTAATTGCCGAACTCACCGACCCCGGCCAGGTTGAATACACCGACACAAACCTGCCCAATGGCGACTACTCGTACACCGTTCAGTCATTGTTCACCTCTGGTGAATCAGCGCAGAGCACACCTGCGAACTGTACCGTAGAAGCGCTTTGGCCACCGCAAAACCTCGCTGCTGCTGTCAATAACGATAATGACGTAACCCTTTCCTGGGATGCTCATCCCATGGGAATCACCATGATCGGGTGGAAGGTTTACCGAAATGATGTCGAGATAGCGCAGATCGGCGACCCAGAAGTGACAACCTATGATGA
>JAIOQZ010000018.1 GCA_021108395.1 Candidatus Cloacimonadota bacterium | reverse complement strand
TGGCGCCGGCCTCGCCATTCCCCCTCGAGTTTCTCAAGATTTCATCGGAGATGTTGAGCGGCGGGTTGCGCGACTGCCTGCGCATTGGCCGCAAGGCATTGTTGAACGAGGTGGCCGACAACGGCAGGGCCATCCTGTGCGTTGGCGGCGAGAACGGCCTGCTGGACACCGCCGCCGTGCTGGTGCCCGGCCTGCGCGCCGACCACGCCGACGCCCATATCCTCGAAACCCTGTGTGAGCCTTATGAGACAGCTTAACATCCAACTTGAGATGGAACGCATCCCGGAGTTCATCCGCCGGCAGGTGGCAGGGGCCGGAATGCGGAACGTCATCATCGGGCTTTCGGGAGGCATCGACAGCTCGCTGGTGGCGGCGCTGTGCGTGCATGCCCTTGGTAAGCAGAACGTGCTGGGCATAATGCTGCCCTATCGCGACAGCCACCCCGACAGCCTCGACGACGCTACGGCAGTGGCCGCACATTTGGGCATCAGCACCCGCACTATAGACATTTCGCCAATGGTGGACGCCTACTTTGACGCCTGCGAGCAAGGCGCAAGCGCGTTGCGTCGCGGCAACCGCATGGCTCGTGAGCGCATGTGCGTACTCTACGACCTCAGCGCAAAGCACAATGCCCTGGTGGCAGGCACTGGCAACAAGAGCGAACTTAGTGTGGGCTACTTCACCCAGCATGGCGATGGCGCCTGCGCCTTCGAGCCCATCGGCCACCTCTACAAGACCGAGGTGTTCGCTCTGGCGCGTCACATCGGTCTGCCGCAGCGGGTCATTTGCAAGCCGCCCACCGCCGACCTCTGGCATGGCCAGACCGACGAAGCCGAGATGGGCATCACCTACGACATGCTCGACCACATCCTGTATCACATATTCGAGCTGGGCGAGGACAACCCCGCCGGTATCAGCGCAGCCGACATCGATAAGGTGCGCGGCATGGCGCTTCGCTCGGCCTTTAAGCGCAGCCTGCCCCCGACGCTGCCAGATGTGTGAGGCGCGATGCGTGAAAACGGTTGACAAAATCTCTGCCCCGCCTAATCCGAACCTTATGAACGACACGAGGAACACGCATTGTTGAGCCTGAAAAAGCTGCTCCACTCCGACCGTTGCGGAAGCTGCAAAGACTGGCCCGGCCACCGCTATTGCATGCGCCGCGGCAAAAATGCTTGCTGGCGCTGCTGCAACGAGATGCGCGTGGACGGCGATTGCCCACAGGGCTGCCGCTATCGCCTGCAGCCCGCAGAGAATGACAGCTCGCTGGGGTTCCAATATAAAACCGCCACCGATTCCCGCCACGAATACACTCACCTGCTGCAAACCCAGATGGAACGCTGGGCAAGGCAAAAGCAACAGGCCTTCGATGGCCGTATCCCGCTGGCCATGTCGCAGAGCGAAACCGGCCGCGAGGAGCTGGAGCGTTTTCTGTCCGCCTACACCTTCCCGCCGCAGATTCCCATCAACCACCTGCGGACCATGCTCGGCCTTGCGCCACTGGCCACCGAGCCGCTTCCACCCGACCATGAAGACGCCGCCGAAGCATGGCTGGCGCGTGTTGTCGAGCAGGACTGGGCAGGGACAATCCCGCTGTTGCTGCATCATGCGCACTATGCCGAGTCGCGCTGGCGCGAGCATTACCTGAAGCGGGTCTCCTCGCATAAGCAACTGCGCAAAACCACTCACTGGGCGCTCATCTCGTCCGCTCTCACGCAAGACCGCGCTCAGGGGCTGGTTCACCTCGAACTCAACCAGCGCTGGCCGCTCACGCTGCATCTGGTCAATGACGGCGAATGCTGGCGGGTTGCGGCGCGCATCTTTGCCCAGCCGCTCTATCACGCCGAGGAACAGAACCTGGTGAAGCGCATCGCGCTGCAACTGCACGAGGGCAAGACCGAAGAAGCGCGTGAGACTGTGCGCACATATGCCTCGTTTTACCCCGACTCCGCCGACTTCGCCTACTTCCGCGGCCTGCTCGAAACTTTCGACAAGAACTTCAAGGCTGCCCGCGAGCTTTTCTTCGAGGCTGTCGAGATTGACCCCGAATTTCACGAAGCGCGTTACAACCTGGCCCTGATGCACCAGAGCCTGGGCGACCCCGAAGCCGCGAAACGCACCTACAAAGAAACGCTGGCCCAGCGCCCTGACGACGCCAGAAGCCTGAACAACCTCGCCGCCATCTTCATCGACGAGCACGAGCACGAGCAGGCCGGTGAACTGCTGCGTCGCTGCCTGGCCGCCGACCCCGAATTCAGCATTGCCCGCAAGAACGTCGAGCGGCTGGAGCAGGCTAAGAAACAGTAAGACCTGAACATACAATAGCAAGGAGGGTACATGCCCTTTATCTCGAACACCGATAAAGAACGGCGCGAGATGTTGGAGAGCATCGGGGTGAGCAGCTTTGACGAGCTCATCGCCAACATTCCCGAGAAGCTCCGCCTCGACCGCCCCCTGCAACTCGACGACCCGCTGTCCGAGCTCGAGGTCACCCGTCGCCTCAACAGGCTGGCGGGCGCCAACACCGCCGCCTGCTGCGCCAACAGCTTTCTGGGCGGTGGCGTCTATGACCACTTCATCCCCGCCGCAGTCAATCACATCGCCTCGCGGCCAGAGTTTCTCACCGCCTACACGCCCTATCAGGCCGAGGTGAGCCAGGGTACGTTGCAGTTCATCTACGAGTATCAAACGATGATCTGCGAGCTGACCGGCATGGAAGTGGCCAACGCCGGTATGTATGACGGCGCTTCCGCCGCCGCCGAAGCCGTGCTCATGGCCTGCCGCAAGACCCGCCTGACCAAAGCCGTGCTCGCCGGAACAGTCAACCCGGCGTACCTGCGGGTCATCGAGGCCTACACCGAAGGTATCGGCATGGAACTGGTGACCGTGCCCGGCAAGGACGGCCGACTCGACCTCGACGCCCTGCGCGCCGCCGTTGACGACAAAACCGCCTGCGTACTGCTGCAAACCCCCAACTATCTCGGCATCATCGAGGACGGGTTCGCCATCGGCGAGATCGTTCACTCGGCGAAGAAGGCGCTGTTCATCGTCGCCGCAGACCCGATTAGTCTGGCAGTACTGAATGCTCCTTCGGAGTACGGTGCCGACATCGTGGTGGGCGAAGGCCAAACGCTGGGCAACAAAACCAACTACGGCGGCCCGCTGTTCGGTTTCTTCGCTGCCCGCAAAGACCTGGCGCGGCAACTGCCAGGACGCATCGTGGGCGGCACCGTGGATGTGGACGGCAAGCGCGCCTACACCCTCACTTTGCAGGCCCGCGAACAGCACATCCGCCGTGAGAAGGCCACCTCGAACATCTGCTCGAACGAGTCGGCATGCACGCTGGCGGCATCGGTGTATATGTGCCTGATGGGCCCCAGCGGCCTGCGGGAAGTGGCCGAGCAGAGCGCCGCCAAAGCGCACTGGCTGGCGACGGAGATCGACAAGCTGGACGGCTTTTGCCTGGTGAGCGACCTGCCGTTCTTCAAGGAATTCGCCATCGCAATGCCTGTTCCGGCAGCGGAGGTCATCGAGCGGTTGAGCGAGCAGGGCATCTACCCCGGCATCAGTCTGGCGCCGCTGGGATTCGAGAACGGCCTACTGGTGGCCGTGACGGAAAAGAAAACGAAACAGCAAATGCAGGAACTGCTGACGGCATTGCAGGAGGTGGCTCGTGACTAAGACAATCTTCGAGAAGCACTCGCCGGGCCGCAAGGGCTATACATTGCCGCCGCTCGACATCAACGCCGCCCCCGCCGGTTGCATCCCAGACAAGTTCCGCCGCCAGCAAGCGCTACGCCTGCCGGAGGTGAGCGAACTGGACACCATGCGCCACTTCATCGAGCTGTCGCATATGAACCACTTCATCGAGAAGGGGTTTTATCCGCTGGGTTCGTGCACCATGAAATACAATCCCAAGCTGAACGAGTCCCTCTTGGGCAACTGCGGCTGGAGCGACCTGCATCCCGACCAGCCGGAGTCAACCGTGCAGGGCGCGCTCGAGCTGATGTTCGAGCTGCAGAACGACCTCGCCGAAATCAGCGGACTGGACGCGGTGACGCTGCAACCCGTAGCCGGCGCTCATGGCGAGTTCGCCGGACTCAAGATTATGCACGCCTACCATCTGGCAAAGGGCAATCATCACAAGACAAAGATCATCCTGCCCGACTCGGCGCACGGCACCAACCCGGCAAGCTGCACACTGGCCGGATTCGAGGTGGTGCAGCTCAAGTCGGACGAGCGGGGCATGGTCGATCTCGAAGCGCTCAAGGCCATCGTGGATGACAACGTGGCCGGTTTCATGCTCACCAACCCCAGTACGCTGGGCATATTCGAGACGCAAACCGCCCAGATCGCCGAGGTGATTCACGGCGTTGACGGCCTGATGTACATGGATGGCGCAAACCTCAACGCCCTGCTGGGCGTGGCTCGCCCCGGCGACATCGGCTTTGACGTGATGCACTTCAACCTGCACAAGACATTCGCCACCCCTCACGGCGGCGGCGGCCCCGGCAGCGGGCCTGTGGGTGTACGTGCAGACCTCGTGCGCTTCCTGCCCGTTCCAATGGCGGCTCGGCGCGACGACGGCTCATATTTCCTCGACTACGCCCACGAAGCCACTTCTGTGGGCAAGCTGCACAGCTATTTCGGCAACTTCGCTGTCAACGCACGCGCCTATATCTACATACGGATGCTGGGCGCCACAGGACTGCGCCGCGTGGCCGAGAACGCCATCATCAATGCCAACTACATCCTGCGCCGACTGGAGAAGCACTTCCTCGTGCCGTATCCCCAGACCTGCATGCACGAATTCGTGGCCAGCGGCGACTGGCAGAAAAAGAAGCACGGCGTCAAAACGCTGGACATCGCCAAGCGCCTGCTGGACAAGGGCTACCACGCGCCGACCATCTACTTCCCGCTCATAGTGTCCGAGGCGATGATGATTGAGCCGACAGAGACCGAGAGCAAGCAGACGCTCGACGAGTTCATCGAGGCCATGATCGAAATTGCCACAGAAGCCGACGAAAACCCGGACATGCTGAAAGCGGCGCCACACAGTACGCCGGTGCGCCGCGTGGACGACACACGCGCCGTCCGCCAGCTTGATGTGCGCTTTGTGACATAAATACTCGACAAGCTCGCTTTTTGTAAAAAGCGAGACCAAAAACTTTTGCGGAAACTA
>JAIOQZ010000036.1 GCA_021108395.1 Candidatus Cloacimonadota bacterium | reverse complement strand
TGAAAAATATTGCCTGTTTCGCCCTGCTGACGCTGCTCTGCACCGCCTCGGCCATCGACTGGCTGCCCGGCCCCGGCGGCCCGGCCGGCGGCGTTCGCCCGCAAGCCGACCTCTGCTACCACTCCGGTAACGACGACCAGCACTGGTACGGCGCCAGCCGCTGGGCCGTCTTCTTCGACATCGGCAGTCTCTACACCGGTTTCGAGGATCTGGAATTTGAAGCCACCGAAGCGCTCATCTACTTTCCGTCGTCGGTGGCCAACGACACCGCCACGGCAACGCTGTATGACGACAACCCCGACCACCAGCCCGGCGACGAGCTCGCCACGGTCACGCTGTCCGGCGACCTACAGGGCTGGCAAACCTTCACCTTCCCGCAGAGCGTCACCAGCGGCGGCATGTGGCTTGTGCTCGATTACGCCACCACGCCCGACCAGCGCTGGGTCTCGGCCTCGATTGGCGAAGGCGAGCACTCCTGGTGGTGGGACCCCGACTACGGCGATAACGGCTGGTTCCGCAACAACCAGCAGACCGGCTTCGGCGCCGAGTTTCTCTTTGGCCTCAACGGCGTGTTCAACTTCGGCCAGGCTGTTATCGACATCGAGCTGGTGAACGTGGGGCTGTCGGGAACGCAGGCGCCAGGCAGCCGCGTGAGCCCGGTATATACGCTGCGCAACAACTCGCCGGTTGACTGGGGCGGCCTCGACTTCGAGGTGAGCATGTATTACCCCGACACCACCGGGGAAGAGCCGTACGAGAACACGGACGACGATATTGTTTTGCTTGCACGGCAGACGTTAACCGACACCACATCGTTCAACATAGTCTTGCCCGATTACCCCTGCCAGTTCACGCTGGCGACGGAAGTTACCAACGAGGACACCTCGGGCGTGCAGGCGAACAACTCCATCGAATTCCGCTTCGATACCTTTCAGCAACCCATCGAGACCATCCTGATCGAGAACGCGTTGCGCAGTTCCTGGCCACAAATCGGCGAGTGGTGGGACGTGCAGGAGCAATTGCCCCTGAGCGACAGCGTTTATGTCCTGAACTTCTTCCCCGACGTGGCCGACAGCCTCTACCGTCAAGCCAGCGCCTGGCGCAGCGAGACTCACGGACTGATGGGCTACCCGGCCGCCATCGTGCAGAACACGCACAAAATTATCGGCTATGCCGGCGCCACTCAACTGGCCGACAGCCTCGAAGCAGCTCTGGCCGCCGGCGCCGCCGACCGCACCTTCTTCTCGTTTGCCGGGTTCGAGGCGAGCAAATGGGACAACGACGACATCGAGGCGATTCTGAGCTTCGAGAACAGCGACACGCATGTGCTGGCCGCCTATATGGGCGGAATGCGCTTTCACGCCGTGTGCGCCCAGCGCGAGGTGAGCCTGCAGAGCAGCGACGTCTTGGGCAGCGTACTCATCAGTCGGCTGACTGACGACGACGGCCTCACAGTCGAGGCTCTCCAATGTGACAGCACACAGACGTTCGCTGTGCAATACAACGCCAACGCGCTGCCGGTCATTTCGCCCGGCGCCACGCTCGATCAGCTCGATCTGGTCTATTGGTTCGAGCATACGGATTCCCGCCGCGTTCTGCAAGCCGGCGTTATCCCGCTGAACACAATTGACGACATCGCCGTTTCTGTGGACGACGCCCCCCTGCCGCCGCCAATGGCGCACCTCTATCCCAACCCGTTTTCAATCGAGCGCCCGCTGCAAATCAGCCTGGCCCGCGCCGCTGCCGCCGAGCATATCCAGGTGGACATCTATAACGTTCGCGGCAGGCGCGTTCGCAGCCTTTCGTCCACGCAGGCAACCACCATCGAGTGGAATGGCCGCGGCGAAAGTGGCCGCGTCTGCGCCACCGGTGTGTATTTGATCCGCGTGACCACCCGCCACGGCGCAATGAGAAGCCAGAGTCTGCGCCGCTGCCTGCTCATCAAATAATCGCCCGTGTTCAATCGCCAATTCTTCTCGCGGGCATTCCAGGAATTATCCGGCTCGCTGCATGTGCACACCGAATATTCGTCCGATTGCGATATGCCCATGCGCCGCATCATGCACGCCGCCCGCCGTGCCCGCCTCGACTTTCTGGGCCTCACCGACCATCACGACCAGCGCGCCGCAAAAGACCCATCCGTGCTGGCGGAGACAAAGATGCATGTGCTGGTGGGCGTCGAGGTAAACGACCCGCGCGCGGAGAATCACTATCTGGTCTTTGGCGACGATGACATCATGCAGAAGCGCGAAGCCGCCGAGTATGTGGAGCATTATCACCGTCGCGGCGCCACCGGATTCATGGCGCACCCACGCGAACGCCGCGTGGGCAACAAGTACCCGATGTATCCCTGGACTGCCGGACTGCTGGAGAATGTGGACGGCATCGAAGTGTGGAATTACATTTCGAGCTGGCTGGGTAGTCTCAGCCTCATCTTCAACGCCGCCATACTTGTCTTTCTCCCCATGTTCTTCGTCCGCCGCCCCCTGCGTGAAAACCTCGACCTGTGGGACGAGATGAATCGCCGCAGCTGGCGCAAAGCGGCCATTGGCTCAGTGGACGCCCATGCCCACCGCAGGAGCTTCCTGGGCATCAAGTTTCGCGTACTGCCGCATTGCTACCTCTTTCGGACAATACGCACCAACGTCCTGCTTTACGAAGATGAAACTGCGGGAAACGAGGCCATCCTGTGTGCGCTACGCGAAGGCCGCAGCTACATCATTAATTACCAGATAGGCCATCCCCACAACTTCTGGGCGGGAGTGTGGAGTCCGGAGGGGCAGTCGGCTTGTTTCGGCGAGGAAATATGTTTTGCCGACGGTATGCGCTATTACTATAATCTACCATCGAGGGCAAGCGTGAGCCTCTTTCGCGACGGGGTTCGCATCGACCGGCAGACAGGCGAGAACGGCTTCTTTGTTCTTGACAGGCCAGGGGCCTACCGGCTGGAAATCCGCCGCTGGCTTTACGGCTGGATATATACGAACAATATCTGGGTGGTTCCCGACGAGCAGGCGCTCGAACGCGGGAATGAATCGACAGAACAATCGCAACGTCAGGACGGGCAAGCGCAATGACGGCGTCCGGCGCAGGCCGGGCCATCACCGACAACAGAAAGGAACGCATGGAAAAGATTTTCATCACCGACGTGGGCGAATTCCTCAACGGCGAAATCGTGAGCTTCTTCATCGTCAACCAGAAAGAGATGCGCGAGGGCACGAAAAGCAAGTATATCCGCCTGCGTCTCAGTGACCGCACCGGTAGCCTCAACGGTAACATCTGGAACAACGCCACAGCGCTCAACGACGCCTTCAAAGAGGGCGATGTCGTCAAGGTGAAGGGCATCGTTATCAGCTACAAAGGGCAGTACCAGATTACGGTGAACAACATCCGCTCGGCCAGCGACAACGAATACGACCTGGCCGACTTCATCGCCACATCGTCGCAGGATGTGGGCGAGTTGACCGACCGCTTCTTCGGGTTCATCGAGAACATCGAGGACGCGCACATCAAAGAGCTGTTGAACTCGATCTTCGGCGACAAGGAGTTCTGGGGGATGTTCACCAGGTGCCCGGCCGCCAAAAGCTGGCATCACAACTACATGGGCGGCCTCATCGAGCACACGGTGGCGGTGGCGCGCATCTGCGAATTCGCCAGCCACATGTATCCGGTGCAAACCGACATCCTTATGGCGGGCGCCCTGCTGCACGACGTGGGCAAGGTGTATGAGTACAACATGAAAACCGTCATCGATTTCACCACCACCGGCAGGCTCATCGGGCACATCTGCCTGGGCGATGAGATCATCTGTCGCCATGCGCGACAGCTCAACCGCTTCCCCGACAACACGCTGCTCAAGCTGCGCCACCTCATCCTCGCCCATCACGGCGAATATGAAAAGGCCGCCGCCCGCCTGCCGCAGATGCTCGAAGCCATCGTGCTGCACTATGCCGACAACCTCGACGCGCAGACCGTTGGCGTGAAGCAGCTTGTCGAGGGCGCGCTGAAGTCGGATTCCGAATGGTCGGAGTATGACCGCCTGAACAACCGCTACTTCTACCTGGGTTAGCTCGTGTTTCAGGTCGCCGTCCTGGCCAGCGGGTCAAAGGGCAATGCCGTGCTGGTGCGCACCCGCGAATCAACCGTGCTGGTGGACGCCGGTGTGAGCCTCAAGCGCATCCGCGCCGCCATCGCCCTGCTGTACCCCACGCCGCCCCGCATCGACGCGGTCATCGTGAGCCACGAGCATACCGATCACCTGTTGAGCGCAGGGGTTGTGTGCCGTGGCGAGAACGCCATGCTGTACATTACCGAGCCAACGTATCTCGTCGCCCGGCACAAACTGGGGCGTCTGCCGCGAGGCTGGGAGCCTTTCGTCTCCGGCAAGCCGTTCACCATCGGCGATCTCGTCGTCGAGCCGTTCGCCGGGCAGCACGACGCCGTCGATCACTCGAACTTCGTGCTGCATGTGGGCGACGACCGCCGACTGGGCGTGGCCACCGACATCGGCTTCGCCACACGGCTGCTCGAAACCAAGCTGCGCGACTGCACCACGCTCGTGCTCGAAAGCAACCACGACATCAAGATGCTGCTGGAGGGACCCTACCCCTGGTCGGTGAAGCAGCGCATTCGCAGTCGGCAGGGGCACCTGAGCAACGAGCAGACGGTGGGAGTGCTCATCAAGGTGCTGCATCCCGGGTTGCGCAATCTCGTGCTGGCGCATCTCTCGGAGATAAACAACGACCCTGAGATTGCGCGGGCGACCACAGCGGCGTTCCTCGCCTCCGTGCGCCACGACTGCAACTTGATAGTGGCCGCCCAGCGCGAACCAACGCCGCTGCTGGATGTGTAGCAGGCACAGCCTGTTCAGGTACTTCAGAACGACGCGATATGCTTTTAACAACAAGGAGACACCATGAGTACATTTTACCAGCAACTCACTGCAATGATTCTAACACCAACAATAGTAGTTCTTGTAGTTGCATGGCTGTTACGGAAATTCATCGATCAGGGATTTAAGCGAGAATTGGAACAATTCCGAATCAGACTTGAAAGTGAAAGTTCGCAACATCTAATGAGATTTTCATTGATACATCAGAAACGAGCAGAAGTAATAACTGAATTGTATAAAAGACTTGCTTCTTCAAAAATGATGCTTATCGACTTGGTTCATCCTCTTCAATTTGGTGGACAGAACTTAGATGAAAAGAAACAGAAAACAGCAAAAACATATGATCAATTTTTTATTTATTTTCAGGAAAATCGTATTCTGTGTAGTGCACCCCTTGTCAAGACCATTCTGTTGGCTGAATAAGGTGGATTCATT
>JAIOQZ010000005.1 GCA_021108395.1 Candidatus Cloacimonadota bacterium | reverse complement strand
AGGCCACGTTGTCACGAAAAACGCAGTTGCGCACAATCAGGTCGCCTTCCACATATTCGCATTTGAGAGCAGAACAAGGCCCACCGCCGGTGTTGTCTCCCGCCACGTTGCCTGCGAATAGACAGCCGTCGAAAGTGACGTTCTTGCCCTCGAATTCCATGCCCGCGTACCAATAGTCGGTGAAATTGTCGAGAATATGCAAGTTTTCATACAACACGTTCTCGCCATATTGAAAATGGTGGCCAGTGTAATTGCCGGAGATGTTGTTTCGGGAGGTGACGTTACGGAATATCACGTTTTGTGACTGGTAACATGAAAACGAAGAAGCGTTGGATTGAGAAACAGCTCCCTGGAGACAGAAATCCTGCAACGTACTGTCGCCCTGTGACCGTACTATAATCGCTGTTTTATGCCGCCCGTTCGCGTCGATTATGGATGTTTCCTGCCCGGAGCCGACGAGATTCACATACCTTTTCAGAGATACAATATAATACGCATCGCCGTCCTGCAGATTGAACACGCCTTCCGCCAGGTGCACAGTCTTCGGGTTCTCGCTGTCCGAGGCGATCAGGTGCAGGGCGAGGGCGATGGTCTTCAGCGGGGTCTGCGGAGTCAAACCGTCGCTGTTGTCGTCGCCCCAGGGGGCGACATAGAGGTCATGGTTCACCGGCTCGATGTAACCGTTCAAAATATCAAATGAATAGGGATTGTGGTTGGCGTATTCAGAACGCCACCAACTGTAGTTGGCGAAGTAGTGTCGTGGCTGGGCGACCGTGAACGTGTCCAGCACGACATCGCACTCATCGATATTATTGCAGAGGATGTCCGGCGGGCCTCCCCAGTTGTTGTATATGCTGCACCGATTATCGGGATCGAACACAATGCTTTCGATTTCATCGTCAAACATGATTCCACCGATTATTTCATCCGCATAATTGTCGTGAATGGAAACGCCGGAAAGCGTGATATCCGAATAGAAAACTCTAATGCCACCGCCACCTGTGGCGTAATTGTTCTTCACCTGACAGTTGATGAGGGAAACATGCCCGTCACCCATGATAAAAACTCCTCCTCCTCCGGTGATATTTCCATCGTAGAAGGGGCATCCTGAACCACGGGTAAGGGTGAAACCGCGTATGGAAACATCGTCTTCATCGTCACATATACGGATGCAGCTGTTCTGGTAGTCGCCGTCGATGATAGTGGAATGGATGTAGGATTCATCGCCGGTTGTCAGTTCGCGGCTGGCCAGGGTGATGTTATGCCCGTTCAGTATCACGTTCTCGAAGTACCTGCCCGGCCACGCCAACACCGTGTCGCCGTCCGCCGAAGCGTCTATCGCCGACTGAATTTCGGTGTAGTCGCCCATGCCGTCCTGGCGCACTGTGAGCGTGACGCCGGACAGGGCGACCGCCAGGCAAAGCGCAACCAACAGCAGAAACCTTCGCATATCGCCTCCAGAAAAACGGCGGGAGTAAGAAAATCCTACTCCCGCCATATATTCATGTCAAGGAATATCAGTATTCCTCTTCAGGATAACGTCTCTATACGTTGTCCTCCACTTTCGGGTATTCGCTACACTACATACCCTTTCGTTCGATGAGTAGTGCGGGAGCACTACTTCAGCAGTAGCAGCTTGTGGGTAATGACGCTGCCTGCCGTCTGCATGCGGCAGAGGTAGATGCCGGAAGCGAAGCCGCCGGCTTCCCAGGTTATGGCATGTTCACCTGCCTGCAGGCGTTCATCGACAAGCGTGGCCACTTTTTGTCCACGAACATTGAATATGCTCACCTCCACATGACCGTCAGCGGGGAGGCTGTAGTTTATCGTCGTGCTCGGGTTGAACGGGTTGGGGCGGGATGAGAGCGAGAAAACGAAGGCAGGCGCCTGCTGGGATGGTTCTTCCTGTAGCGAGATATAGTAGAAACGGCTGCCGTCGTCAAGATCAATCTGGCTGCCCGATCGGACGCGCAGTTTTTCGTCGTACAGTCGGTAGGCGTCGTACATTCTGTAATTACGACTGCCGTCCATGACGACGAATTCGACCGTTCCATCCTCGATCGTTCCGTCCTCGGCGACTACATAGGCGTTGATCTGCGTCAGCGTATCGCCGCAAACCGCCGCGCCCTTGCAGACTCCGTCCACCAACATGCCGATTTCTTCGTCTTCATTCTCTGGCGTATGTTCAATGTAAACAGGAACATACTCGGCGCGTTCCTCCCAGGCGAAGAACTGTGAAGACGTTCTTCCATCGGGTGAGGGAACAATGCTCCCCCCCCAACTGAAGCTGACGTCTTCATCCACACGAATGACGACCATCTCTCCATATTTCAGCACAGACTTAGTATCGCCAACCCATTGTCCATCCACTCGCTCCAAAGCCCAATGCTGTGCCCTGACCTCGATGATAGACCCGGCTATTCCATCCAGCAGATCGACGGCAAGCTTCGTGTCTTCGAGAAAATAGCCTACCCAGTTGTCCGCTTGTTCTTCTCCCGCTAATTCGAAGAGGTCAATCTGTGCACCGGGGTTCTCCAGGAACCCGATAATGGGAAGCTCGACCGGGTCATCGGAGGCCATCTTCACCTTATAGCCCTGCGGCGAAGTGAAGATGTGGTTCATGTAACTCCAACCAGGATCAAGGAAAGCTATCGTCAGAGGCTCATTCCCTTCCGAGGGCATCCATTCGATGTGACCGAGGATTTCGTCGTCGAGTATGCTGGCCAGCATAACCTCGGCCTGGTCGTAGTTGGGGGTTTGGCAGAGGTCGTCCAGCGCCGGGAAGCACATCCAGCGCCAGCCGTTGCTTGTGCTTGTAGCCGGCAGTTCCCAATTATCGTAGTTATGGGCGAGGCCAGGGAAAGCGCCGATGTCGCTTGGCGAGTCGTCGTCATCCATGATAACGGGGTTTCCGTTGTCTATGCAGGGGCTGCGGGCAGTGGCGTCCCAGCGTGGGATGTGCTTTATGTATGTGCCATAATCCACTTCATACAGCGCCGGGGCGCTCTCGATGTTGGTGTCCTGGTAGTCGTACTGACTGGCCTGTGTGTAGTTGATCCCGTTTTCTCCATTCCGCACATCGCTGTACAGGATTGTGGCATCGGCATAGTCACCTTGCTGTGCATCCAACCACAACTCATAAGGATTGCCCGGTTCACTGGGAGGGTTCCATAGGATTGTGTTTTCAATATCAACCGCTGATATTTCATCCACATATATTGGGATATCTTCGTGCCCGGTTATCGTGGAATTGGTGATTGTGCAACGATAATCGGGGTCGGTGCCTGTATTGCAGAAACTGATTGCCGTGCCAGAATTATGGAGATAATGATGCGTCGGGCTACTATTTCCATAAAAACTGCAATTGTCGATGTTTATGGCTTCTCCGCCTGATGAGCCGTTACCCCAGAAACACATACCTCCACCTCCTTGAGATGCTACGTTCTCATGGATGTAATTGTCTGTGAACAGGTTGTCCGGATCCCAGCCACCTATGTGTACACCACCACTATCCCATGCAGAGTTGTCATATATATTGTTCGATAGAATATCACACACGTTTATTTGTCTACCACCGCCACCTGAATTAGTCAGACAAATTCCTCCACCAAAGGATCGTTCAGCCTCGTTACTGTAGATGGAGTTGTCAGTGATCACGTTTGTCCCATCAGTAAGATCACATATATACATCCCGCCACCTGAATCCATTGCGACATTATTGTGGATATGATTACCACTGACGGTGTTAGTTCCAGCATCGATATAGTGTATGGCTAATCCACCGCCAGTGCCGTCCCTAATCCATGTACCATCATCCCTCAGCCATTCGGACCACATCATATTGTGGTGGATTTCGTTATCGGATATTGTGATATCCGCGCCGTCATGTATATTGATTCCTGCGCCCAGGTGGCTTTCACCATTAGGATGTCCAGCTTTGTCATTGTTGTAGATGTTGCAGCCCTGCACAACAACATTGGTACAATTTTCAAGAGAGATTGCACCGCCTCCAGCAGGGACCGAGTTTGTATAGTACTCATCTCCCCACGGCATCGTGAAGACACCGTTGTTCAGAAACTTGGAGTTCAGAATCTGGATATTTGTCGTGTTTGCGAGTATTATCCCTGATGTAAACATGCCTGCGTTTTCGGAAATCTGAGAGTTTTCAATCAGAATGTCATGGCTCTGTGATAAGCTTTGGATGGCTGGTGGGGAATAGACGTTCTCTTCCTCATAAAAGACATCACTAATCCTGGTGTGTCTGATATGAATACCTTCCTCACATGTCGAGTTCTGGTTGTTGATTATGATGCCCCCCCACTTGTACGGATAGGCATCTGTGTGAGTGAAGTAAATTGAATCGGCTGCTGTACCCAGCGACTGCAAACTTCCCAATATAGTCAGGCCGCAGCCAGCAGCAAACTTGATATTAATTGGGTTGCTATTCTGTGAAGTATCGATAATCAATGTATCATCCGAATCGACAACGTAATCAGTAGTAAAGGTCTGATCGGTTGTCCAAGTGGTGATTTCTGCGGCCAGCCAACATGCGAGGGATGCAACGAGAACGGTCATTAGAATGCGTTTCATCTTTTTCTCCCAAGTTTTTTATAACAATCAAGCGGCTACTCAGTCTAACGGAAATGTCAAGGCATTTTTTATTGCGGGAGCATTTCACGGAAATGCGATGACCACGTTGAGCAACTCTCTTTTCAATTGACAGATTTTAACGGACAATTACTGATTTGTATTAAACTGCAACTACCATGGAGGCGACGATGACACTGAAGAAACTACTGCTGGCCGTACTACTCAGCTTCGCGTTTATGAATGCCTATGGCGTGCTCGAGACTACTTTTATTAAGAGTGAAGAAAATTACGAGAATCCGCTTTTGCCTAAGGTTTTCCCGGGTGTGGAAGTAAAGTTACTTACATACACAACTACAGAAATATCATTTTCACCACCCAGACTAGCTATTGTTGGATATTATAATGGGGAATCGTACAGTATGTTGGCCCATTGGAATCAACTCAAGGCCATCCTGGAGCTTCCTCAGACTGCAACAGTCGAAGAAGAACTGCTGCTTTATGGGCAAATTCTGAATGTAAAGAAAACATATGGCAATATATATCTACACTTCTCCGATCCTTTTGAATTTCAGGTTGAATCTGTAAGGCATGACAGCATCATGATTGTATCGTCAGGTATTGCACATCATTACCATTCTGACGGCAGTGTAACTGACGAACCAAGCACAACATACTATCCGTACAACTATACGATTGTGTCTGCACATATTCGTGACGGTATTGTAGAAAAGCGGGATACCCTACATATCTTCTATGAAGATGGGCAGATTATACGAAAAAAGGGCAAAGGGGGGGGGGCATAGACGGTTTAAACTGCACTCTTCAGCTACTCAATCATTCCGAACCCATGAGCTCGTGGACATCTCCGGGCGGGATACGCTTGAGGTGTTTACCAATTTTGCAGAAGAACTAACCACCTATTACTACATAAGGAAACGCGATAATCGTGAAGAGAAACTAATCTTTAAGGGAAGTGGATTTCAAGAGGCGACACGGATGTCATTATCACTCTGAGAAGGACTGATGACCCCGATGATTATTATATTATTGACATAGATGAGATAACCGCAGGAGGTAATTTCGAAAAAACGTGGACGGTGCCAGAGGGCATCACAAGTGCGTTTTTCGATTTCGAAATGACCTACAGGAATGATGGTTTAACTTTCGTTGTACTGGTTGGTAACATTCAACTGGTATTTGAAGAAGAAGTAACCTTCGAGCTGCCTTCGATCTTCGGGAGTCCACAAACTGCTGCAATTCACTACTGTGAGCAGTACATAGATGATGAATTTATTATTGATTTTCTTATCGACGAGATCACAGACCAATTTTCATCAGCTTACAACAAGATGGTAAACGAATGGGGTCTTTGTGAAGGGCTTCCCAATAGCCAGCCCGTTGATCCGGACGACACATTACGCGTCAATCTGATCCCATCATACACTCACCCAGATGATGAACACTATACACAAGATGGGCACTATTATCATAATGGCAGACATTATGCCCAATTCAACACTTATTGGGATTCCACTGTTGAAGACGTGATATCGATAATCTACTCGTATGATGCGTACGAAGTTTGTTATTACCAAGGTTACGGCTTGAACAACAGAGAAAACTGGCTATTGACGGCCCTTGGGCATGAGTTATTCCACGGCATACAACGTAATCTGGTAATGTTAAAGACCTTTGCACAAATCACGTTTTCCGCAAGTTACATGACATTTTCCGGTTTTCGGCAGATGACACACCAGAATGAGCGTCATATCATCTAAAACGACCTTGATCAGGTTCGATTAT
>JAIOQZ010000051.1 GCA_021108395.1 Candidatus Cloacimonadota bacterium | reverse complement strand
ACACCGACGGAGCCGAAACCAAGCTCTCGGAGACCGGCATTAAGGCCGAGGAAATCCGCAAGCTTGCACCGGTGCTGGTTGATTTCGCCGACGCCAACGCCTCTACAGGCATGAGCGTCGCCTCTGCCTTTGACCTGATGGGGCGCGCGCTGAACGGTCATACCGAGATGCTTGGTCGCTACGGACTCGAGCTCGACAAGACGAAAATCGAGCAGGCATGCACAGCGTGTTCACGCACAAGAACACCGAGACCGCGCCTGCGGGCGCTGACCGCTTCATGCTTGGAGAATATTTTACATCAGGATGAGCTGGATTCAATATATTTGCAGGATAAAAAAGAGCGATCAAGTTACTTACTCTTAATCCTGTTAATTCTGATGCTGACAATCTATTCCGCTGTCCTACACAGGCGGAACCCAATATGGTGTAGGCTATCGGACAGCGTATAGTGGGAGCGATGGGCAACTTGGCACGGACTGGCATTGTGGTACCAGCCGCCGCCCCGTACAACGCGGCCTGAGCCACTTGTAGGCCCGGTAGGGTTGTCCAGAGGGGAGGAATAATAGTAGTTGGTGCTATACCAATCCCAACACCACTCCCATACATTACCGCTCATATCAAAGGTGCCAATTCCGTTTGGCTGCAATTGCCCCACTACCTTTGTACCACTTGGACTATTGTTACCCCCATACCAAGCGACATCATCAACGATGTCACTACCTGCATAGAGGTAATCGGGAGTATTCGTCGCACCTCGTGCCGCATACTCCCACTCGGCTTCCGTGGGAAGCCGATAGCCATTGGCTGTCCAGTTACAACTCCAGTCACTCAAATCGTAACATGGTGTAAGACCCTCATTGATGCTCAGTTGGTTGCAATATGCCAAAGCGTCAGACCAGCTTACGCACTCAACAGGTTTATAATCACCATCAAAGCAAGATGGATTGTATCCCATCAGCGCTTCATACTCCACTTGTGTCACCTCATACTTTCCAATAGAAAATGCATCAAGGTTAACCGTGTGTACTGGCTGAGCAACACCGAAACGTCCCATCTGGTATGTACTGGCAGGGACGGGAATCATGCTAGAAGATGGCGGATTATCACCTGGTCCTGTAGATGAATCCTTACAGCCAATGAGTGATAGAATAGAAAGTAAAACGGCTAATGCAAGTAAGTGTCTAATTATCACGCGTAACTCCTTCTCTCAAACTTAATGCATTCTGTCACTTAACCATTTTCTGTTTAGAGAATTAATAAAGAGAACAATCGCATAAAATACCGTATCGAGAAGAAGAACGCTTTCGACCCAACCATCATTATTCAGCGTGAGCAGTTAGTGAATGAGAGCAGTTTACAAACTCTGAAAAGATAGTCTAATCCTTGTACCCATTTCGCCTAGCGTTAGCAATGCAGTCTTGCTTGTTCACGTAACCTTGTGTTGAAGCGCCAACTATTCTTCCATTACTAGCTACTCTCCTCCAACGCCATTGGCTTTGCGAATCTTGGTAGAATTCCCACTTGTCTCTATTCATTTCAAACCTCCAATAACATTAATACAATAGAAAGCAAAAGATTTGTCAAGATAAATTCTGTGCTTCCATGATAAATCATAAGTTAGCTCACTAGCACCA
Organism: Candidatus Cloacimonadota bacterium; assembly: GCA_021108395.1. GTDB lineage: Bacteria > Cloacimonadota > Cloacimonadia > Cloacimonadales > JAIOQZ01 > JAIOQZ01. The sequence goes on along the minus strand of JAIOQZ010000051.1, from coordinate 5,238 downwards.
AACGTATTCCAAAGGAAATTGGCATCTGTCACGAGTCCTACTTCCATCAGGGCAGCAGCATTCACCACACCGGAACCGGCAGCAACAAGCACGAGGCCAGCCAGATTCGCACTACAGACGGCTCCAGCGTACAGACCGCGCTGGTCGACTTGCGGACGCAGAATGCTAACGCGTGGAGTGACATCAAGGAGCAAATCGGCGACATGCTGAACGTGTTGATAACACCGCTCCTGAAGGGGCTCAAAGGGCTGTTCGAGTGGTACAATCGGCTCACGCCGACCATGAAGGGATTCGTCACCGGGCTGGCGATTGCCATCCCCGTGATAGGCACTGTGACAGCATCGATTACCATTCTCACCACCGTCATCATCGCGCTCAAAGCCGCTATCAATCCTATCGTGGGCGTCATCAGTCTGCTGGCGGCGGGACTGACAGCGGCTGGGTTCGCCTTCGCCGCAAACACGGTCGAGACCGACAACGCCGAAGAATCGCTGGCGCGATATAAGCGGCAGGCAGAGGAGGCAAGGGTCAAGCTGGACGGCCTCATTGCCGGGCTGGCCAGCTTTAACGAGATGGTGGCGCAGAGCAGGCACGCACAGCGTGTTCACGTACAAGATGTACCCCTGCCTGCGGGTGCTACCCGCTCGGGGAGGCGATCATCGAAGCGCGAGAGCGGTATAACGAGGCTCTGAACAGCTTGGATCAGGACGAGACGTGGTCAGCGTTCGTGGAGGGACGTGAGCTGGCGGCGCGTGAGACAGCCTTGCGTAGACGGCTGTTCGATGACGATATGCAGGCGATTGAGGACTATCACAACGGCAACACGCACAGCGTGCTCACGTACAAGAGCACTGGTACCCCTGCCTGCGGGTGCTACCCGCTGCGCTATCGTATTGAGCAGGCGCGTATTGCCTACGAGGAAATCAAGGACGTCGATGCCAGCAATGTGGACTCAAAACTCAATATCCGATTTGTTCTGATCTTGGAACTTTTTGATATATGTCGCATTCTGGCAGAGCGTTACGTAGTTCCGATACCCATGAATCAGAGATCAACCCGCCCATACAAGGGAGTTGAAGTGTTTCAAGATTCTTCAACTTAGCCAAATGACCTAAACCTGCATTGGTGATCCTGTCACAAGAATTCAGATCAAGTATTCTGAGATTTGGAAGCTCGATTAAAAAAACCAGCCCAATGTCAGTGATTCTTTTATTACTACCAAGTTGAAGCTCCTCAAGATTCAACAGAGTAGTCAAGTGCCTCAGCCCATCGTCGGTGATAGAGGTTCCGAAGAGTTCAAGCGTTTTTAGATTCGTTAACTTGCTCAGATATAATAAGCCATTGTCTGTGATTTTATCACAGTGACTGAGAGTAAGCGATTCCAGATTTTGCAGCTTGACTAGGTGCATCAGCCCAGCGTTTGTGATTTTATCACAGCCACCGAGATCAAGCGATTCTAAGCCTGGCAGTTTAATTAAGTGTTCCAGACCAGCATCAGTGATATCGCTACCAAAACTGCCGATGTGAAGCTCACGAATATTGTGCTGCCTAGACAAGTGTGCCAGCCCAGCGTCGGTGATAGAGGTTCCATAGAGTTCAAGCGATTCTAGGCTCGTCAGATTAGCTAGGTGCTCCAGTCCAGAATTTGTGATGTCAAAGCAGCAGGATAGATTAAGCGATTTTAGGTTTGGTAGCTTAGCCAAGTGCTGCAGCCCGGCGTTGGTAATGTTATCACAGAAACTGAGGTCAAGCGTTTCAAGGCTTGTCAGGTTAGCTAAGTACGCCAGCCCACCATCGGTTATGTTATCGCTGTTTCCTAGGTTAAGCACCCTTAGGCTTGGCAGTTTGAAGATGGTCAATAACTCACCATCCGTTACAGATGTACATCTAGAAAAATCAAGTAACTCAAGATGCTGACAAGAACTCAAAAAGGAAAAGTCAAATGTTGGACGTACCCCAAGACCCTTTATCTTTCCGCCCTGTAGTTCATTTGCCAGAGTGTTTGCAGACATTGCATATGTTGGTTCGACCCACCAGGCATAGCATTCTGGGATAATGATAGGATTGTCTCGTGGAGTTTCCCCGATTAAACTGTGAAGCTCCCCTTTTTCATCTCGAGTGTATATCTTGTACCCAAGCTCTGAGGAAAATGTATTGCTATTATCTGCCTCAATTTCCTGCTGCACTCGCTGATTTTCTTGCTGTGTTTCCAGACGGAAATCATCTTCCGGTACTTCAGCTTTGTTGCATGCTGTAAGTGAAAACAACCCCATCAGTATCATGATAATCATCATGAAGCTGTTGTTCTTCACTGTGTTGCAGTTTCTCATTTCTGACTCCCTGTGCGTTATTTTGATTGCATCAAACACTCTTATACAAAATTCTGCCCTCTAGTTGTACGCATCACTGTACGGCGAAAAGCAGAGTCCTGTTCCATCTCTAATCAAGAGAATCATATTCTATCATGATTTCAATATTGCAATGGGGCTTGACTAGTTGAGTCTCTTTTTTTTACTAATTATAATTGCCATTTTGTCCTTTACGTTTATTGCTAGTTATCCAGAGTTCTTAATACATATAACCATTGTCAACAATTGGCTGTCAAACTATTTTCTGCGAAATGTGCAATGATATCTATATTGCTCTAATACTCCAATACCGGTACAAGTGTCACTTGTTTACAATATTGAATACATTGAACATCGGGTTGACAAACAAGCTCAAAGCGTGGGAGCTGTGATGCTGTGCTACGACGGTTTTCGCATCATCAAAATCGCGGGTGGGATCTACTCCGGATACGTCGTGCCTAATGGCGTAGTCGAGTATCAGCCAGGCATCAAGTATCGCATCGAGAAGAAGAACGCTTTCGACCCTACCATCATCATTCGGCGCGAGCCATATCACGAGGACGCAATCGAATGTGAAGCCTTGCTGGATGCCGCTGAATACGATGAGTTATTCGAGCATCTTACGGACGCTGACCAGCTTTTCATCGAGTTCGATGCGGCTGAATCGACGCTCCAGTTCCCGGTCACAACGGACAAGCTGCCCAAGCTCGAGGATGACAGCCGTTCGCACCGGGGACGAGTGAAGTTCACCCTCAAAAGCGTCTATATGCAACTCAATCCCATCGACTTCAACTCGATCTTCGGCTGGGGACAGAGCTGGGGAATTAACTTTGGTTATTAGGAGGAATCGTGCCAGGAACCACTAACTACAATCTTTACAAGCCGGTGGCTGGTGAATCCGGCTGGGCTGATGAGATCAATATTAACTTCGATGTGATCGACGCGCAGATGATGTCCAACCAGAACTCGATCACTGGCCACACCGGTACCGGCAGCAACAAGCACGAGGCCAGCCAGATACGCACTACAGACGGTTCGAGCGTGCAGACCGCACTAAACGGCAAGGCCGATGCCGCGCACAGCCACGCCGCATACGCACTCCAGAGCGGTCTGGAAGCAGTCGAAAGTACTCTCGACCTGCTGGCACCTGATTTAACTCTTGTTAATCTTTTCGTTGAGGTCGTCAACCGCGGTGGCGGCATCCGCATCCACTTCTACACCGACACCGGCATCTACTTCACGCAGGCAGTAATTCAAGTGGAGAAAGATGGCGCAGAGGTAGCCAATATCGTCACTTCAAGCAGTGTGGTCTTCATTCCTGGAAGCGACCTGAGCGGTATCGAGGACGCCGATGTCCTCAGCATCAAGGTCATCCTCTACTCTGGTCTCAGCTCGAAGGAACGCACCGTCCACCACACCTTCCATACCACGACTTTGCCACTCGAGGAGCGGCTCAACGCCATCGAGACCCAGCTCACGCTCGGCAATATCATCGACTCGTTCGCGCAGGACGAGGACGCTCTGCAGGCTCTGGCCAATGTGCTTCACTCATCGAACACGCTGGCACAGAAGGTTTCGGAGCTGATGCAGCAATGAACACCATCCGCCAGAACACGGTCTGGGACCTGATTAACAGAAGAACGAAACCAACCGTCTCGACCGACAAGAACATTGCCTTCGTAAAGACAATCTACTCGACTGTGGACGAGAAGGAAGATCTCGGTATCGAGGATGCGAATCTCGTCCTCTCAGGGGCGGCATTCCCACCTGAAGCGAAGCCGGGGCAGGTGTTTATCAAAGGCGGCAAATCATACATATACAAGGAGCAGACATGACAGCGAGAGAATTGATTCAGGCGAAGAAACTGGAAGTGACTAACGAATATGAGCGGCTCAAGAAGCTGATTGCGGAGGCAAACGCGAAGCTACTGAAAACTCAGGGCGCATACCTGATACTTCAGCACCTCGAACAACAAATCGATATGGAGGCATGAAATGGCTGGCCAATGGAGTGTAATCCTCGACGCAGAGAAGCTCGGTGTACCCAACGGGATAGCGGAACTCGACGCAAGCGGCAAGCTGGCAACAGCGCAGATACCGGAAATCGATCCGGGGCACATATCTGGTGTACTCAGCGCGAGCCAGATACCTGAGCTGGACGCATCGAAAATCACCACGGGAGCCTTCGACACGGCTCTCATCCCCGCTCTGGACGCATCCAAGATCAGCACCGGCGCATTCAACGTTGACCGCATCCCGACGCTGGCACAGAGCAAAATCAGCGGTTTGACAACGGCTCTGGAAGGCAAGGTGGAGACCACAACCAAGGTCAATGGCATCGCGCTGGACCGCGATATTGTCCTCAAATCAACGGATATCATCGAGGAGGTGGCCGAGCTTCCATTGGATGGCATCATCGGAGAACTCATCGCTTTCGAGGGTGTGCTCTATGTGTGGAAGGGTGCGAAATAGTTCCCGATTCTGAAAAAAAACCATGCCTGCTTTCGACTCGGAAGCAGGTTTTATTCGCCAGAATCACGGAAATTTGCCAAAACAGTGATACTCATAGATAACCAGCTACACAGCAAGCTATAACGAGTACTTACTGTCCATTCTGGTATCACGAAAATGGCAAGGAATTTGCCAAATTAGTGATACTCACAGCTAATTGTTGACTGGTAAAAAGGATAAGAGCAAAAACTGTCCATTTCGGTATCACCAACTTGGCAAGGAAATATCCCCACATCATCGCCCCGGATCCGCTCCATTTGCCAAGTTGGTGATACTATTTGCCACGAAAAGTGATACTTTTTGCCATTAGGGGTGATACTTCACACCTGTCGATTTCTCTAATCCTGAAAATCATGATTCAGAAAAAAGTATTTGACATA
>JAIOQZ010000021.1 GCA_021108395.1 Candidatus Cloacimonadota bacterium | reverse complement strand
TTTTTAGTTGATACAAACTGGACTTGAGTGAATACAAACTGGGGGTCGATATGAAAAAGGTTTACTGTGTTATAATACTCGTGGCCATATCCTTCGGCTTGCTGGCGGTGCCCGTCAACCGCGTTCAGGCGGAAGACGTAGCTCGCTTCAAGCTTGAGCTGGACAGCCGCGAAGCATACACCATCACCCGTACAAGCGAGCTGAACGACGGCCAGGCGCTGACCTGGGTGTTCCATCTGGCGCCCACCGGCTTCATCGCCGTAACGTCCGATACAGACCTGCCGCCGGTCGTCTTCCATTCGTTCATCAACGAATTCTCGACCGAGGACGTCGAGCAGAACATTGGCTATCAGATGTTGCGCTACGATATGCAGTTGCGACACGAAGCGCTGGATCGCATCGACCCCAACGTGGTGAGCCTGCACAACACGCAATGGGCCGCCTACCTCGAACACGACACCGCCTATTTCGCCGGCAATGGCAACCGTTCGATTTACCCCGCGCCCGGCTCGACGACCACCGGCGGCTGGATTAACGAGACATGGAACCAGAGCCCCTCGCCTTACTGGGACTTCTGCCCTCTCGACTCCAGCACCGGCCAGCGTTGCGTCGCGGGTTGCGTGGCCACGGCCATGGGCATGATACTGGACTATCACCGTCATATCGGCAACGCCACCTTCTCCAACTCCGATGACTACTACTCCGGCTACGCTCCGCCCTGGATACTCATCGACAACGACCACAACACATACGACTTCCTCTCGTTTCCTGAACTCAACACCGAACTCAACGAAGTGCGCGCCATCTATGCCACCGATGCAGAACTCGACGGCGACGGCATCGCGGCGGTGGGATTCGCCGCAGGCGTGTCGGTGGAGATGAATTACGGTTCCGACGGCTCCGGATCATTCGTTTCCAACGTCAATTCGGCGCTGATTTACAAGTTTGGCTACGACTCGGCGCAATACCGCTCTTACAACGCGAATTTCTTCAATTATCTCGAGGCCGACATGATGAACGCCCGCCCCGCCGAGATGGGTATCCAGTCGGGGTCAGGCGGCCACGCCATCAATGTCGATGGCTGGAACACAAGCAATGACACCTACCACCTGAATATGGGCTGGGGCGGCTCTAACGATGGCTGGTACTCGCTTCCCAACGGCATGCCCAGCGGTTTCACCGTCATATCGGGCGCTGTTGTCAACATCGAGGGTGGCGAAGTACCGCTCTCCATCATCGGCAATGTTTCGATGAGCCCCGGCAGTCCCATCGGCACGATGGTTACACTGGAAGGAATTGACGGCACAATCTGGAACTACGAGACGATGGTGGGCGACAACGGCGGCAACTTCAGCATCGACGCAGTACACGCCGGCACCTACCTCGCCACTGCCACGCTCGGCACCCGCTTCTATTATGACCAAGTGGTGGTCACGCTGGACGAGAGTAACTATTTCATCCAGTTCGTGATGGGAAACTATGAGTCAATTACTGGCACCGTCACCGCGCCCATCAGCGCCGAAGGCACTCAGATCGTGGTTTACAACCCCGACGGCACTGTGGCCATCTCTGGCCAGGCAGCCGCCGACGGCAGCTTCGAGTTCCCCCCCCTCTACCCCGGAGACTACTTCTGCACAGCCAGCCTCGACGGCAACTACTTTGACTGGCGGGACATCACCATAACCCCAGAAAATCAGGTCATCGACTTCACGCTCGAACACCTCGTGAACGATGTTGGCATGTCCTATGCCGGAGCGCCCACCGGCATGTTCGCACTGGCTCCAAACCTCAACGTCACCTGCGCCATCAAGCTCACTGGCGATGAACTCCTGGGCCTGAGCGGCAACGCCCTGGCTAAGGTGCGGTTCAAAGCGCCGCTGGGCAGCGATGAAGGCCAATACTGGGGCCAACTGTGGGAAGGCAATCGCCTCATCAGTGAAATCCCGCTGGAAGATGTGGCCGCAGGCGCCTGGACTGAGGCCGTGATGCCCATCTTCGCCCACATCGACCCCGTATGTGAATACTATGCCGGCTACCGCCTGATATCGACCACCAGCGACTACGCCTGGCACGACGACGGGCCACGCATTGCCGGCAAGGGTGGGTTCTTCCGCACCGGCGGCTGGGTCGAGCTTCCCTCTAACAAAGATTACAATTTCTGTATCGAAGCAGTGGCCGTGAGCAACAACGCCGGCCACATAAACGGCCAGGTGACTCTCACTGGCGGCTCAGGAATAATCAACGACGTCGCCATTCAAGCCGGCGTATTCTCTGCCAGGCCCGCAGCCGACGGCACATACAGCATGCCTGTCGTTCCGGGCGACTATGACGTCACAGCCGGCCTGAAGCACTTCGTATCCGGCAGCGTGAACGGCATCGCCGTCGCTCTCGACCAGTCGGTCGATGACGTCAACTTCGCCCTCGAACACGACGGCTCGGCGGCAGGCGATGACGCGGTGCAGTGGAACGGCGATGTCACCGTTTACCCCAACCCCTTCAACCCCAGCACCAGCTTCCGCTTCAGCCAGGCACAGCCCGGCCAGGTCTCGCTCACCATCTACGATGTGCGCGGGCGCAAAGTGAGAACGCTCGTCAATCGCCACCTTCCCAGCGGCGAACACAACATCGCCTGGGATGGCCGCGACGACAACGGCGCACCGGTGAGCAGCGGTATCTATCTGTTCATGGTCAAGTCCGGCAAGATTACCGCGTCCGGCAAGGTCGTCCTGCTCAAGTAATTCCCGCTAATAAACAAGCGCCCCTGTTAACGCAGGGGCGCTTTTATTATGTCAAAGCAAAGCGCTGACGGTATATCCTGCCGAAATATCTAATTCTCGCTCTCCTCCTGACTGGGGCGGCCACTGATGATGGCGCGGCCTTCAAAGAACAGTTGGACGTACTTGCGGGCATGGTCGGTGGCGGCGGGCATGTAGTCCCTGGGAAAGTCATAGTAGCGGTCGATGCGGTCCAGTAGTTGCTTCTCTTTCACTTTCAGCTCGTGATCCATGAACAGAATCGTGCAAATCTCGAAGAACAGCACCTTGCGTGACTGATTCGATTCGAAAATGTACAGGGCGTCCTCGAGGTTGAAGTCGCGCAGGTCGAGCTCTTCGTACTCGATGCCCATCTCCTGGCATTGCATGCGCACGAGATTCTCTTCGCCCAGGCCTGTTTCGTCGTCAATGCTCACAGCGTAGTCGGCGATGGCCAGAAAGGCTCGCTTTTCCCTGTCGTTCAGAGTGTACAGAAACATAGCGCCTCCATAGGTCAAATCCATTTGATAGCGGCAACTAAAAACATATTGTGGCTCAGTTTGTCAACCTTTCTTCTGCGGACAGGCCACTTTTCGGGTGGACAGGGCATAGAAAGGCGCTGGAGACATGCCAGAGAAAGGCGCCGCGAGCTCAGCGGTTTTCGACGAAGTAGCGGTCGAGGGCGATGAAAAACGAGGCGAAGGGGTTGTGTGCGAGGCGGGCGCGCCGGTAATTCTGACGTATAACCTGCATCACGTTTTTGTTGCGGTGACGGAACAGGTAGCCTTGAATCTCACGCACAGCCTGGCCTTTGGCGCCCCATTTCACGCGGCTGTCGCCCACGCGATAGGGCACGAACCCGTGACTGGCGTAGTATTCCTTTTTCTCCTCCGACACATCCTTCACGGTTGCCGGATCGAGAATGCTGCTCTTGCTGTAGGTCTCTGCCATCGCTTCACCCCTCCATAGGGCGTCACAGATTAGGAATGCGGCGTTTCGTTTGTCAAATTATTTTTGTGCATGCCGGCGGTGATGAACTATTTGGGGGCGGGGCAGGGCGGCAGGGGCGGGTGGAATGATGTTGACAGACAACACGCGCTGTGGATACTGCGTGAAACCACTCAGGAGACAAGCATGGCAGATTGGGCAAGGTATGAAGTTAAGATACTCGATGCGCCTTACACACGCAGAACAGATGGGACAGTATTTGAGAAAACCGCGCGTGTGCGCTTCTTTGATAAGAACGGCAATGAGATTGAGACAATTAAATATGCCTACGTAACACCTGAGGAAGTGCTGGCGGACATTGAGGAAGAGGAAGGCAAGGAGATTAACCTCAGCTATTGCTATGTGAAGGGATTCTCACTGGGCTTAACTTGGAGAGATGTTCGGAAAGGAAAGCGAGTTGATGTCAATCTTCACCATGCTGTGTTTGCCTTCTTCGATGGCGGATTGAATTTTACAGGCACCCAATTCGGCGAGGGGAATGTGAGTTTCTGGAAAGCCCGATTCGGCGAGGGGAATGTGAGTTTCTGGAAAGCTCGATTCGGCAAGGGGAATGTGGATTTCACAGAAGCGCAATTCGGCCAGGGGAGTGTGAGTTTCTATATGACCCGATTCGGCGAGGGAGATATGATTTTCAATCGTACAAACTTCGGCGAGGGGGCTGTGGACTTCACATTAGCCACTATCGATACGATGGTTATGAAACATATGCAGTTTCATCAATTAGTAAGGCTTGGATTAACATCTATTAACAAGCTGCTATTCGACGATTGTGCAATCCACAATCATATCGACTTTTCTGGCATCGAACATCTGGGTCGCCTGGAGTTCCGCCATTGCATCAATCCCGGCATTATCATTATCAATTGGGGCCAAAACAATTTGGAAAAAGCGATTCAGAGTATCAGTGACGACAAAGAGTACACCGACCGTCTGAAACACCGGGCCATTGCAGAGACTTGTCTTCTCCTTAAAGAGAATTTCCGCAAGCTGGGTCGCTTCGGAAACGAAGACAGCGCTTACTATATGTTTCGCAAGCACAGACTGCGGAAAGAATACATTGAGAAATTTGAAGGAAAAAAGCACAGATTTTTTCACAGAGCGCTGGCTTCACCAAAATACTGGTTCAAGTGGGTTGTCTTCGAGAAAGCGGGCGGGTACGGAACCAAGCCCAAAAACATTCTGGCCTCGATTCTTATCACGATGCTGCTGTTCGCAGGTGTTTATCACACGCTGTTGTCACTTTGCGTAGGCACATTCGAGGGTATTACTTCGACCGGATTGCTTGATTTGAAGTCCATGGCCGATTCGTTTTACTTCAGCGCTATCACATTTCTAACGATTGGATATGGCGACGTGGCTCCCATCGGTTGGATATTTCGTTTAATCGCCAGTTTTGAAGGCCTGCTGGGGCTTATTCTCATTTCCTACTTCACAATCGCTTTTGCGCGCAAGGTAATCCGATAGGCGCTCTTTGCACCCCCCTGTCAAGGGGGGACGGCCCGCTTCGGGTCAGGGGGGTATGGAAACCAGAGAGTGCCAAGAAAGAGAAAAGAGACGATACCCCCCTGCCGCTTCGCGGCTGCCCCCCTTGACAGGGGGGTGTAACATGGATGCTCTGGCATCCGCCAAAAGTTTGGCGCCTTTCACTGTCTCCCCTTTCTTCTTGACACGCTGCACGCCTGCCGCTACTGTCTTGTCACTAAACCGTAAAAGGAAATACGATGCGAATCATTCTCGTCCTACTCATTGCAGCGGCTATGTTTATGGCCTGCACCGATGACGTGATGACCGTGCGCGATACCGATGGCGAAGAAGCCATCGCGCTGGCCATCATCGACGCGCTCACCCTGCAAGACTATGAAACGCTGGCCGCCGTGATGGTCTCGCCCGAGGACATCGCCGCCAAGCAGAAACAGCTCAGTAAATCCGAGCTGGCCGACTCGACCACGCAGGCTCAGGCCTCGTGGCAGATGATTGCCGACACCCTCCCCCGTGACCTCGCCAGCGCCCGCGAAACATTCGCCGCCGCGCTGGGAGAAGGCATCGACGCCGGCATCGACTGGGAAGCCATCGAATACGCCGGATACTCCGGCAACCTCCGTGTGATGCGCGGCGAACCGGCCCGCTTCACCGACTTCGAGGTCTATTTCATGGCCGGTGACCAGCAGTGGACATTCTTCGTGCCGCGACTGCAGCAATTCGGCAAACAGTGGAAAATCACCGGGTTCCACTTTCGCCTCTACGACAAAACGGGCGCTCCCCCCATCGACCCCGATTCCTGGGACGAAGAAACGACCGGCGACGACAGTTGGGAAGTAACCGAGGAAACAACAAGCGAGTAGCCTATGAAAAAAGCCATTGTGCTGGTCATTGCCATACTGCTGCTGGCGAGTCTGGCGGCGCGCAAGACCGCTCCGCCCCGCGATGCGCTGCAATCGTTCGGGCAGTTGTTCGTCAACGCCATGCAACAGCAGGGGTTCGACGCGATAAACAGCCTGCTGCTCGACAACGAAAGCGCCGACTATATAGTCGCAGAAACCATGAACAGCGACGAAATGCTCGATAGCTCCGACGACGACCGCGAGTTCACCCGCCAGTTGCTCGAGTTAACCTTCGACTCGGCGCTCGACGGCTGGATTGAGCAGTTCGACGACGATGTTGACTCGGTGCGCGCCTATGCCACAGAGGTTTACGGAATCGACTGGGGCAAGGTGGAGTATATCGGCGGCGGCGGCGAGGTGCAGGAAGGCCGCGGACTCACCTATGTCTGCCCCTTGCAGATTCACTTTCGCCACACCTCAGGGGAATACACCCTCTGGGTGCAGGAGGCCATCCTGTTCGATGACGAGTGGCGGATTTCCGGCTTCAATATGGAAATCACCAGTCGCGGCGCGCCGAAGCCGGTCTTCGACGACCCTGCCGATGATGATGCCGACGAAGACATCGACGAGGACAACTGGGCGGAAGACATGGACGACGACACATGGGAAACCGACCCCGCCAACGACCCGCGCTCGAGAAAGGAAATCGAGCAGCAGGACATGGACAGTTGGGATCAGGAACCGGATGAAGACCCGGACGAGGATAGCTGGGAAGAGTAGCGCATGCATAAGTTAATCTTGCTCGCGCGGTATATCCTTCCCCTCCCCGTAGTCGTATTCATTGTCCTTGGTTACCCGTACAGATGTAGTCGGCGCATAGAGATGAAACCGCCCTACACGCAGGAAACGCTGGCCCGAGCCATCGTCGCCAGCCTGGCCGCCAACCACAAGGGCCAATTCTACGCCGCGCATTTCAGCCCGGATGAGCTGGAGCAGCAATATGCCGACGTGCTTGCCGAGGCCGGTGACGAGAAAGCCATGGGGAAGGCAATGAACCAAGCTCGGCGAGAGTGGGTTGACCAGCGAAACAAAGCCATGCGCAGTTGGGAAGATATCCGCGACCACCTCACCGAAGAAGAACGCGAGACCCTGGCCTGCGACAGCCTCGCCGTCGGCTCTCGCGATGTGGACTATATTACCTGCTACAAGAGATACAACCAGTTTGTGGTTTACATGCACAGCCACCGCGCCAGTTATACCCTCACCATCGACCAGATGATCGAGACAGCGGACGGCTGGAAGTGCACAGGCGATATGAAGCTGATAAAATGCGTGCCGGAGTCTCGCGATACATTGCATGCAATCGAGGGAGCATAGAATGAAATTGGACCAGAAAGTGCCGCCATTGGGCGTGCTGGGCATCATCGTTTTCGTGGCGCTGGTCATGTTTTTCGGGTGGGGGTTCGTTGTAGGCCGGCCAAACGTGGACACACCGCCCTACACACAAACGAAACTCGCCAAGCTCATCGTCCACAGCTTTCGCACAAGTGACGATATGCAGTTCTATTTCACGACGTTTGACATCCGTGAAGTCGAGGAGTTCGTCAACGCCTCATTCGACTTTATCAAGCCCAGGCGCCACTCCGCTGACTGGGAAGCACAAGAAAAGCTGCGTGACAAGTGGTATGAGAAGAGCGCTGAGGCACAGAACAGCTATGAGAAAATCCTCGCCCGTTTCGACGAAGACGAGCTCTCCTCTCTGACATACGATGGCTTCGAGATCATGGATTGCGATATTGACAGTAACACCGACAGAACCATCGGCAAGCGCTTCGTCATCTCCATGCACAGCGACTTCGCCAGCTACACTCTCGACAGCGAGTACATCATCGAGACCGATGACGGCTGGAAGTGCGCCGGAAAGATGAAGCTGACAGAATACGATACAGAATAGCGAGGCAATATGCGCAACCGCTGGCTCCCCTACATCATCGTTATTGGCGCGCTCTTCGTCATTGGCGCGTTTGCCTTCATGCGCCAGATGAGCGACGACACGCCCAGGCCGCCGTTCTCGCAGGAAGAACTGGCAGCAACGATTGCTCTGGCAATATCCCAGAGCGATGCCGACCTCTTCGAGGCCACACTCTTCGACCTCGACGACCTGGATGATTACGTCGCGCTCGCCAGCGCCAAGGCAGACAGCGCCGAACTCTTACGGCTGCGATCGTTTGCCGTCGCCCAACACGCCGACTGGCCGCTCTACCTCGAGCAGATGCGCGCCCAGTTCGCGCAGGTGGTGGCGGACGCCCACCGCGCCGACGCCCGCAAGCTCTCCGTTGAGGGCCTGACCGCCAACATGCGCCGCCTCGACCCCGCCACCGGCCGCGTCATCTTCGGCAACTTCGACATCTTCCTCAGTGACGGCGACACCCGCTACACCCTCGAAACAGCCATGCTGCGCCAGACAGCCGACGGCTGGAAGCTTTCCGGCGACGCGCTACGCCTGTATAAAGACGCGCCATGAAGTGTGCGCCTTCCCCGTTATCGCTTGGATTCGTTTAATATGCCTTAAACAATAACAAGTTAGCTATAACGATTTAAGAAATTACTTCAAATCGCTTGACATAACTCTCACATTCGCTATAGTCGCGCCATGTATGAAAGCGGCGTTTCTGCCGCCTGCAAAAGGAGCATGCATGAACCGACACCCATTTTTCCGCTGTCTCGTCCGGTAAACATCGCCGATGGGAAAAAGCAAATACAACGCCGAATTCCACCCTCAACTCGCCCGCTGGATCGTCAGCAGCGGCTACAGCGACCGGAAATTAGCCACCGAATTTGACGTCCGCTACGATACTATTAAGCGCTGGAAAAAACGTCACGAGGCGTTCGCAACGGCCATCCGCGAAGCCAGCAAACTCCATGACGAAAACGTCGAGGGCCGCCTGCTGAAAAGCGCTCTGGGAAGTGATGAGCCAGAGCTTGTCGAAAGAGTCGAGCTTGCGTCGCCCAATCAAGAAGTCTCGGTGCGCACGAAGTTCGCGGTTGTGCAGCCAAGCCTGGCTGCGCAGAAGTTCTGGCTGCAGCACCGCCGTCCCGACCGCTGGCGCGAGCAGCCCGACGACGACGAGCAAGTGTATGACGAGGTGGAGTTCCTGACGTGAAGCTGAAGCTGCGCCGCGCCGACTACCTGCCCCACCAGTGGGAGTTTCTCACCAGCACGGCACGCATCAAGGCGCTGGTGAGCGGTTTTGGCGGCGGCAAGACGCATGTCTTTCTGCGCGAAACGTTCCTGAACCACCTCTTTCGCAAGAACAAGCGCGGGCAGTCGCAGGGCT
>JAIOQZ010000008.1 GCA_021108395.1 Candidatus Cloacimonadota bacterium | reverse complement strand
TTCCCCACTTCGAAGAACGTTTCCACCGCCTTGATGCCACTGCTCTGCGCCTCTTCCAACGTGCCGTGAAACAGCAACTTGCCATCGTCGAGAAAGATGATGCGGTCGGCGACGCGGTGGATGCTGGCCAGTTCGTGGGTAACGATGACCAGCGAGATGTCGAGACGGTTCTTCAGCTCGAGGATGAGTTCGTCGAGCGAAGCGCTGGTGAGCGGGTCGAGGCCGGCTGAAGGCTCGTCGAAGAAAAGAATTTCGGGGTCGAGGGCGATGGCGCGGGCCAGAGCGGCTCGTTTGCGCATACCGCCCGATAGTTCGGATGGTTGCAGGTGGATGGCGTGTCCCAGATGAACCAGGTCGAGCTTTCTGCGGATGATGCGCGCCCGCAGCTCGGCTGGCAGGTATGTGTGCTGTTCGAGGGGAATCGCTACGTTGTCGAAGATGGAGAGCGAACCGAGCAGGGCGCCGTTCTGAAACAGCATACCGATATGTGTCAGCGCTTCCTCGAACTCCGCTTCGTCCATCGTGGTTACTTCGCGCCCAAGAATTTTTACCGAGCCGCCCGCCGGTTGTTGCAGGCGCAGGATGTTTTTGATGAGGGTAGTCTTGCCGCAGCCGCTGCCCCCCAGGATGATGGTGATCTCGCGGGGGTAGATGTCAACCGACAGATGGTCGAGGATGACCTTCTCGCCGTATTTGGCCACCAGGTCGCGCACTTCGATGATTGGTTCTGGCGTTTTCATGCGGCTATCCCAGGTAAGCGAAGCTGAACATGACATCGACGACAATGACAGCGAAAATGGCGGCGACAACCGACATCGTGGTGGCGCGGCCCACGCCCTCGGCGCCGCCCTTCACGGTGAAGCCATAATAGCTGCCGATGATTACTATCACCCAACTGAAGGCGATGCTTTTACTCATGCTCAAGATGATGTCTTTCAGCGTGAGGATGTGGATGCATTCGTTGACGTAGGACTGCCAGCTCAGTCCCAGATAGGTTATGGCGATGACGAGTCCGCCGCTGATGCCGATGAAGATGCTCATTATCACCAATATCGGCATCGAGACCGTGATGGCGTGAAATTTGGGCGCCACCACATAGCGAATGGGGTTTATGGCCATCATGCGCAGGGCGTCCAGCTCTTCCGTCACCTTCATCGTGGCGATCTCGGAGGCGATGGCCGAACCAGAGCGGCCCGCAATGATGATGGCGGTCATCATCGGCCCCATCTCGCGCACCATGCTGATGGCGATGAGGTCGGCGATAAAGATGCCGGCGCCGAACTGCCGCAACTGCGCCGCCGACTGAAGCGCCAGTATCAGCCCGATGATGAACGACAGCAGGCCAACGATGGGCAGGGCGTCAACTCCGATCAGCCCTGCCTGCTGTGCAAAGGCGCCTTTGCGCTGGCCACCGGGACGGAACAGGCCGACCACGCTCCAGAAGACGATGTCTGAGGTTAGCGCCAGGGCGAAGTGAACCGAGCCGACCCACTCGATGACCCTGCCGCCGAGATTCTCGAAGAAGCCGGGAAGCGGTGGTGGAGGTGTTTCGGCCAGCTTGCGCGAGGTGAATATCGTGATGGTGTCTGCGACGCCGGCAGGGATGTTGCGCAGTTCGACGCCCTCGCCTATGCGGCTTTGCACCTCGTCGAGGAAGGCGACCCCGGCGCTGTCAACCGCCTCCACTTCGCCGATGTCTATGGCACAGATGCTTTCGAGGCTCTTCATGCGCTCGAACCGCCCCCACAGTCGGGGCACGGTCTGCTTGTCCAGCAGCCCGCCTATGTTCAGCGTGTCGTCACGGCGTTCCAACATGCCGCATCCTTAATAGATGAAGTAGGTGAACCGCAGGAACAGCGAGTGGTTCCAGACAACGTAGTCCACCACGTCCTTATTGTATGTGAGCAGCAGCTTGTAGTCGATGGAGAGCTGCTTGATGAGGCGCATGTTGAGGATGTTTTCCCATTCCATGCTGAGTGAACTGCCGGCGTCAAATGGCTTCAGCGCGTCGATGTTCGAGTTGAGCCGCATATTGAACGGCAGACGGAAATCGCTCTCGATCGAGAACTCGAGGCCCTCCTGATTGTAGCTTTCCACTTCGTGATACTCGTCCCACTCGATGCCGAGGCTGTCGGTGAATGTTCTGGATTTAAGATAGACGCTGTCGTTAATATCTTGTCGTAAGCCGAAACCGACACGGGCATAAAGATTGACCCTGGCCATGTTGAACACCCGCCAGTTGATGCCGACGCCCTCCTTGAACCCCAGGGGCAGGATGTAGGGTGCCACCAGCACTTTCTTGGTGTCGGCATGGTTGTGCACGCCGCCGTCCGTATCGATGAGGCGGTAGTTTTTCTCATCGGCGTTGTACACGCGGCTTTCGAGCAGGTTGGCGTCGACATCGCCACGCACATAGAACCCGAATGAATGGAAAATATAGTAGATGAAGGTGTTTTTGAGCGTAAAGTTGTCGGAAGTGACCCGAAAGTCGGTGTCCTCGTCCTTTGTTGTGCCCAACTCCATCAGGTTTTTACTGGTGAAGTGATAGGGATATTTGTCCCAGGTGAGTCTTGTATCGAGCTGTGTGGTGACTGTGATGCTGGTGCTGGGATCGTTTTTGTCTGTGCTGTTGTCGCTGTTGAAATTGGCGTTGGCGTGAATGGCGCTGGAAATTTTTAAGTCACGCTGGCGCGCCTCCAGTTCGCTCTCGCGCAACACGCCCGCGCCTATCATAGTGGGTGGATTGCCGTCATCATCGGTACCGACGACAATGGTGAGTTTCTGTAGTTTGCCTTCCTCCACGAACACGGTGGTGAAGTCTTTGTAGGTGTTGAACGGCTCGCTGTTGATGGTG
Organism: Candidatus Cloacimonadota bacterium; assembly: GCA_021108395.1. GTDB lineage: Bacteria > Cloacimonadota > Cloacimonadia > Cloacimonadales > JAIOQZ01 > JAIOQZ01. The sequence goes on along the minus strand of JAIOQZ010000008.1, from coordinate 6,845 downwards.
ACTTTGTAATGCCCTGGTTCGAGAACCCAGATGTTCTCTTGCTCGCCCAGAGCGACATCGGCGGGGAACTCGGAACCATAGCTTTCGGCGGTGTCCAGGCGGAATATCTCGTAGCTGACGTCGGCGAAGTCACGGTTTTCGTCGATCACGTCAACGATGAGGCTGCTCCATGTGGGTTCGATGATGCGACGATATCCAGGGATAACCTCGACGTTTTCCATCTCCATCTGCTGGTTCACGTCGCCCGAGCCGAAACGAATCGAGTAATATCCCTCGAGCAGGGGAATCGGTATGCCCATGCGGCCGGTCGTCTGCAAGCCATACTTGTCGATGATGGTGTATGGCGGTTCGTTTTCGCTCTGCGAAAGCGAGGGCAGCAGCAGCATTCCCATCTCATTGCCCACCTTTTCGATTGCGGCGTCGTAGGCGAGTGAGTCGGCGCTGCCGGTGACCAGGCCTCCCAGATCGGGCAGTTCTGTGCCCTTGAAGTGGTGCAGCACCTTGCGAATGAACATGTCGGTCTCGGCCAGAATCATTTCGTCGATCATCTGAACGAAGGTGTCCATGTCCTGGCTCAACAGGTTTTCGTCGCGGTCAAACGAGTGTTGCACCAGCACTTCGCCATCCATCACGCGAACCAGTGAAAAGTCCATCTTGATGTGCGCCTGATTGAGGAAATCGCTTTTGAACAGCTCGATGTTGTGTATTGCCGTGCTGATTTCATAGGGCGGCGGCTCCTGCGGGAAACCACGAGTAGTCTGCCGGAAGATGCGATAGTTGTTGAAACGCATGGCGATGAGGCGGGGCACGGCGTCGGAGGGCTTGAGCGCCCAATAGTCGTTCTCGGAGTAGGTGAGCCGCGGGCCGAAGTGCCTCATCGCGATTCGGCTCTTGTCGTAGGTGGTGGGCACGCTGGTGTTGGTCACCAGAACGACGGCGTCGATGGGTTCATCCTGCACAAGTTGCGGGTCTTCGGTGTGGGTGCCGTATTCGAGCACATAATAATTGCGGCTGATAACAGTACCGGCGCTGCAACCCAGCAACAGCAGGGCGGTTAGTATCAGTGGCGGCCAGAGACGTTTCATGGGCGCTCCCTTCTATTTCTTTCGTGAACGCAACAGCAGTGACGGGTCTTCGCTGATTTGCAGCGAGAACTCGTTCAGATTGTCTAAGGTTTCTTCCAGTTTCTCTATGATCGAGATGATATTCTCGCGTGAGCGCAACACCACGGTGTTCACGTTGGCCACAGAGGTGTTGGCGTTCGCGGTAAGAGCCACGACGTTCTCGCTGGCTTCGTTGATATTGTCTAACATGATGGCGACCTTTGTGGTGTCGAGCACGGTGTTGAGCTTGTCCATCGTGATATAGGCCGACTCGGACAGCCGAGTGACATAAACGGAAAGTGAATCGACCGAGCTGACGATGTCGTTGACCGACTGGCGGTTCTCGATCACCATCGAGTCGATGTTGGTGAGGATGCTCGATATGTGTCGCTGGTTCTCGTCACTGGTGATCTCGCCGATGTTGACCAGCACCAGCTCGAGCTTTTCGGCCACCGAGGTAATCTGGCCGGTGATGTCGTCGAGTGTGGACGACCCCGGCGCGATGTAGCTGCCGGGATCGAGCATTTCGGCCTCATTCGTGCCGCCGATGATCTCGACCTGCTTCAGTCCGGTAATGCCCACCGGAACCAGCATTGCCGCTGCGTCGGACTTGATGGGCGTGCCGTGTTCTATGCTGATGGTGACGATGAGCCGGCCCACATCTTCGGGCGAGATGTTGATGTCTTCGACCGTTCCGATGGCGATGCCGGCATACTTCACAGCGCCACCCACCTGCAAGCCGTTGATGGACACATCCTCATAGGCGATGTAGTAGGTGTCCTTCTTCTGCATGAGGCGGTTTCCGGCGACCAGACCCCCCAGCGCCAGCAGCAATATCATTCCGCTGAACAGGAAGATGCCCAGCCGCGTTTTCTGCGCTTTGGTGACCATATATTCCTCGCTTAGTCTTCGTGTTCCCCGGCCAGGCGCACCATCGTGCGGACGAGGAATGACGAGTCGTTGCTCATGCCAGCTAGCTTTTCACGACTGCGGGCAGTGTCGATGTGTTTCAGTCCACGCGCCACGATGACGCGCACCTTTTCTGATGGGTCGCTACGGTATCTCTCGAGCACACTGGTGGCGCGATCTGTTTTGAGCTTGCCCAGCGCGCTGAGAGCGGCCGTTTTATATTGGCCACTCGCGGCGAATTCGGCCAACTGGTCGAGGTAATCCTCTGCCTCCATCTCACCGATGAGCGCAATGGCGTTCTTTTGCCACAGGCTGTCTTCGTGGACAAGTGCAGGCTGAATGAAGTCGGCCATGACTTCGCTTTCTTTGGCATAATTGGTGATGGCGCGGAACGTGAGGCCGCTTTTGGCGCCCAGTTCTTCATAGAAGATGTAGGCGGCCGTTTCAGTATCGCGTTCAAGTAGAATGGCGGCGGCTGTTTCCACTCGTTTCACAGCGCTGCCAACGCCCCATTCAGAGGCAATTGCGAAGATCTCGGCAATGGGCGCTTCCGGATCGATGTCGGCTGCCTCTTCTTCGGCCAGTTCATTCATCACTTCCGTTGTTTCCACCATCAACGTATCAAAGCCGATGCCGTATGTGCCGTGCGTCCAGAAGCGGTTTTCTCCGGCGCTGGATTTACGCGGCACATCATCCATGCGGGGATAGATGTCCTGTCCGCCGGTGTCGAGAAACAGCCCGAGGCTGCCGGTTTCCCTTGCCTGACGGCCAAAGCCATAGTTGTCGCGCTGGGCGCGCTCGTAACGGTCGTTGCCCTGCACATCCAGAAAAATCGCCACCGAGTTGGTGAGCGCCAGCCCGCCACCGCCTTCGACCGAATAGGCGTCATCGCCCTGACGGTCCACCAGCCAGCCGACACCGTAGTCATGCGCGGCGCCCTGGCCGGGGCCGTGTTTCGAGTAATAGCTGTCCTCACCGGCGCCATCGAACAGGAAGCCTGCCGCTAGATGGATGCCGCTGCCCTGCGGATAATACACAGCGTTATAGAAGTCGTTGCCGGCGCGGTCGTAGAGAATGCCGAGCGCGTACCAGTAGGCTACGCCCTGAGCATACACGCCACCCTGATAGCTGTCGTTGCCGCCGCCGTCCCACAGCATGCCCACGCCTCCGGCGATGTCGGGGCGCAGTCCAAACCCGAACCCCTGCGAGAGGCTGCGGTGATCGAGCGGGGCAAGGGGTTCGTGCAGGTATTGCCCGCCGGCAAAGTAGTGGTCGGCGCCGTTACGGTCGGCCAGGATGCCGATGCCCAGCGGGCCGCCGAATCCCTGCGAGAACTGCGTGCCGGAGTAGCTGTCGCGGCCATCGTCGTCACGCAGGACGCAAACACCAAAGCTGGCGGCGCCCAGACTGTATTGCCCGGCGTCATAGATGTCGTTGCCGGCCATGTCGGTGAAGTCGAGCCAGCCGAGCGTGGCCGAAAGTGTGAGATCGCCGCCACGATAAACATCGTTGCCGCCGCCGTCGAACAGCATGGCCAGGCCGCACAGCGCCGCCAGCGTTCCCCCCGGAGCGCTGCCGACATAGAGGTCGTCGCCACCGAGGTCGAGGACTTGAAGAAAGGGCTGTTCGAGGGTTGTCGAGAGTTGGCCGCGATAGATGTCGTCTCCGCCGGGATCGAGAATGAAACAGCAGGGCAGTGAGTAGGTGTCGGGTCCGTCGCTGCCGATGACCATGCGGCCCCAGCGGGTTATCTTGTCGATGCGCTGGCCCCAGGGGATGTCGCCAATGTTGTTTTGCAAAGCCGTGAATCCGCCCTGGAGTATATTGGCCGCCTGCGCAAGGTGATCGAAGCGAACGAGTTTCACCAGTCGCAGCATGTCTTCACTGTCCATCTCGTCGAGTTCGGGCAAGCCACGCTCGCGCAGTACAGCCAGATAAGCCAGCGAGTCCTCCTCCTCCTGCCACAGCGTGAGCGCCAGGGATTGCAGAGTATCCCGCTGGGCGGCTTCCAGGTTTTCCCAGGCGATGTCCCACTCGGCCTCAACGGCTGTCAGTACCCATTCGACAAAGGGAAATATGTCTTGAGACGTTTGCACATTGGCGCGAAAGAAGGTGTCGAAGCGGTCGCTGCCGATGATGTCCAGAGAGTCTGACCAGCCCAGCACAGAGGCGTAGCGTTCGAGCGTCTGCGCGTTTTGACCAAGCTCGATCGAAGCGGCCATCTCGTCAACGAAGGCGGGATAGTGCAGCGGGTTGTTGAGAATATCGATGACAACGGGCAGCTTGAGCTGGGTGTCGTCGCTCCAGTCCTTCAGGAAGTTCACGTCACCAGGGCGTTGACCGGCACGACTCAGCATGTCCCGAAGCAGGTCGAGTTCGGCTTCGGTAACGGTTTGGCCAAACGCTTGAGATGCGAGCAGCAAGGCGACGAACAGGCAAAGCAATTGTTTCATAAATGGCCCCTCTCAACATAGTGCCCAACAAGTTGCACAAATATTTCAGTCAGTCAAACCTTTTTGCGTTCCGAGCGCCGGACAGCGTGGCACTGGCCGTTTTACTTGAAGCTAATCAGTTCAACCTCGAACTTGAGGGTAGCGTCTGGCGGGATGACATTGCCTGCCCCGCGTGACCCATAGCCCAGCTCCGCCGGAATAATGAGCGTGCGTTTCTCGCCGGGCAGCATGCCCAGCACGCCCTCTTCCCAGCCGCGAATGACACGGCCATCGCCCAGGCGGAACGAGAACGTCTGGTTGCGGTCGAGCGAGCTGTCGAACTTGGCGCCGTCCATCAGCCAGCCGGTGTAGTGCACTTCGACCGTGTTGCCTTTCTGGGCGGGCGCTCCGCTGCCTTCTTGTAGTATCTCATATTGCAGGCCGGAATCAGTGGTTATCATCGCTGTTGTCATGGTTTTCTCCTCACTGGTGGTGGCGCAGGCTGTCAGCAGCACGATGGCCAGTAAAATCATTGAATACTTCATGCGAACTCCTTGTCATGTAGTCGAGCCACACCATGCGAATCTGGCGCGTGCAAGGCAAGCTATTTTTGCGCCTGGCCCGGCGCGAAATGACGTTTATTGAGAAACGACGGGGTCAGCGTCAATCGATAAGAGTGATTCCAGACCAGTTCGGATGTTTCGATACGTATTTTTTCAGGTTATCAGGCCTATACTTGGAGTTTTGATCCCAACGCTGTTTTACAGAGCTGTGTATCAACACTCTACCTTTTTTGTGGTCAATAGGACGGTAATATTTCTTCTTAGCTCGGTAAAAACTTCTTCTCGAATTAAATACGCCGGCAAAAGGGCTGTTCGTTGTGTTCGGCGTTAGGTGGTTTTCAAAAGTCAGGCCTGTTTTTGCAGCCTCCTTTATCATCCAGTCCAACGCATTGTCAGACAGCATTGCCCCATTCTTGTCCGGTCGATAATTGCCGCCAATGTTAGTATGAGCGCCGACAAACCACACTTGCTCTATATCCATACCATCTTTTGGAGTCCATATCGTTGGCTCAAAGTCACTTCGATGCTCGTCGATAGCCAGCGCGTGTCTTGCAATGCCAATGTTTCTCCCCATTTTTGTGTCATAAAATTCATCTTTATCTTCAAACAGCCCCAGGAAAGAGATAGGAATGCCCATTGCGCCAACTGTGTCCCAAACACCTACGAATTTAATCTCTCTCGACTCATGAGAATGGTTATTCCTGAATTCTATCGACTTGTTTCCTTTTGGCGCAAAAGAAGCGCCGCTGCGTTTGTAGTGATTGAAAGCTTTCTGTATCAACGCAGCTTCTGGCCTTTTCAATATACCGCAATTATTTATCAGCCCACACAGGCATCTTACCGTGAACGATCCCCTACTGAACCCAAAGAAATACAGATCATCGCCCGGGGAGTAATTCTGAACAATATAGCGATAGTTATCCATAATGTTCTTGTGCAATCCTTTTCCGGTTATTCCACCCTCATATTTGTCGTGATAGGACCCGATACCCCAATCATAAAAGACTTGTTGCGGTAATTGGTCAGTTGCAATTGGACTTATAGCGCGTGCAAGTTTCAGGACGTTTGTCGCAAAATCTTTTTTGAGATTTTTTTCGGGTCGATTCCATGTACCGTCTGCACAAATCACGATTCTCTTTTTCATGATACTTCTCCTTGAAATATTTTCAACATTTGTATATGAACACATTATTTTGACATAAGGATGCGTTAGCATCCGCCAGAAGCTTTTGGTCTCGCTTTTCACGAAAAGCGAGCGGGGTTCAGGGGCAGCTCCTCGCCGCTACAGCCGGTCGAGCACCTTCACGGCTTCGCTGCCCCAGTCGCTGGTGGGGCCATACTTGTCCACCACGCGTTCGAGCAGCGTTCGGGCGCGCTCGGTCTTGCCCATGCGCAGGCAGGCGTCGGCGGCCTTCAGCTCGGCGGTGGCGGCCCACTGCGCCAGGTCGGGGTAGTTGTAGCTCACCTTCAGGTATTCGTTGACGGCCTGGTCATAGTCCTCCTGCTCGAAGCGGCTGGCGCCGATCCAATATTGCGCTTCGGCCTTCAGCAGCGCCCCCTCGAGCTCCGGCAGCACAGACTCGAACATAGCGGCGGCGCGGTCATATTTGCCGTCACGGTAATAGCAATAGGCGATGTCGAAGCGGGTCTGCGACTCGACGTCGTCCACCTCGTGATGATGCAGCATCAGCTCGAAGGCCGTCACGGCGCGATCCCAGCTCTGGATTGTCTTGCAGACGGTGGCGTAGTTTTGCAGCGCGTCACGGGCGAGGTCGCCACGGGCGTCGTGCTCGATGACCCAGGCATAGTATTCGAGCGCGCGCTCATATTCCTCGCCG
>JAIOQZ010000044.1 GCA_021108395.1 Candidatus Cloacimonadota bacterium | reverse complement strand
ACGCTTCAGCTTCTATCCGATGTCGAGGTGCGGGGGGATCTCACCCTCGATCGTGACCAACTTCAGCTTGGCGCAAACACGCTGTATTTGCAGGGCGACCTGCATCGTACCTGGCAGGGGAGTCTCGACGACAGCAGCGGTTGTTTATCCATTACTGGAACTGAAAACCAAGCTATCGGATCATTTCGAGCCAATCAATTGGAAGTGAACAAACCCTCAGGTCAATTGATTATCCAGGGAAGTTATGTAGTCGAAGCTGTATCTTTCCTGTGGATAGCCGGCGAGATTCTTGTAGATGATGCAAGCTTCACCGCCCTTGACCTTGCGAACCCCTCCATCGAGGGCGACTGGATTCTCGATGGTGGCGGTTCGATCGACCTGTGGCAGGATGGCAGCAGCTCGATCGATATCAACGCCGATCTCCTGCTCAACGACGGTACATTCACCATTCACGGCGGCGCCGGGCAATCCCAGTGGGCTACAAGCAATGACGCACAGGTGCTGCTGAACGGCGGCATACTCGATTTCGGCGGCAGAGGCATCGATATTGTAACCACGCCCTATAACCTGTTGTTCGGCATGAATTCCGGCGAGGTGCGCACTACAAGAAACTTCTACGTCAGCCGACCAAACGTTTATCCGGTTTTTGGCAGCGTGGTGCTCTACGGCAGCACGACCTCCACGGTCGAAATACATATGGCCTCGGCCCTGTCCACTCTGGTCATAGATAAAGATGACAGGAACCAACGCGACCCGCTTGCATGGCTTAACGGTGCGATTGCCATAGATAACGACCTGGTGGTATTGGATGGTAATCTGTTACTTTCTGATGCGCAGGTAACCGTCGGGGGCGATTTCGATATGCACGGTAGTCTGGTCATGACCAATGCCAACAACCTGCTCGATGTGGAGGGCGACATTACCTGGCACAACGGCTCAACGAGCAATGTTACCAACGGCGACATCGAACTGGAGGGCGACTGGACGTTCAACAACGGTTGTACGGCCGATTTGGGGGCCGGCAACACGCTTACCTTCAAGGGCGATGACCAGTCGTACATCCATTCAAAAGCCGCAGGCGCTTCTGTGGGCAGTGTCGTCATCGACATCAACGCGGGGAGCTGCGTTCTCAGTTCCTCCAGTACGGAGCCGTTTCATGCAAGTGGCGACATCGAAGTGACCGCCGGAGACTACTTCAATATCTACGGCGTCCACCTGCAGGTTGACGGAACATTGGACATAGCCGACGGGGCGAGCTGCAACCAGTACACCGGCGCCGACATGAACGTGCATACGATTCATCTGGCCGGCGATTTGTCTGTCGATTCTGGTGAGGCGCTGGTCACTACTACCTTCCTGCAGGAAGCCACCGGTGATCTCGACATCGACTCCGGGCAATTCACCATCGACAGCCCATATTCGGGCGCTTTCATGAGCTTCTTCGGTTCAACGACAATCGACAACGATGGCGCCTTCCAGATAACCTATGACGGCATTCAGTTCGGCGCCGGCGCCAACTTCAACATCATCGACGGTACGGTTAAGGTCGGTTTGGGCTTGATGGCAATCCATGCCGGTTCATTTCAACAGAGCAGCGGCGCCATCGAGATCATCGGCACTGGCGCGGCTGAGATACAGATTGCCGCCAACAACTGGTTCAATGATCTCATCATCAGCAAACAGTATTACAGCAACTCCGTGTACGCCACCAGTGATTTGCTCATCAAAGGCGACCTGACGATCAACGGCGGTAAACTGTATGCAAATCATCACACCATCGAGATCGAGCGGGACGTCGATATCGAAGGCGGCAAGCTCGATGGACAGTATCCCGATGACAACATCATGGTGGGGCGTCACTGGACGAACAACGTTGGCGCGGGTGGCTTCATCGAGGGCACCGGCCTGGTCACCTTCTACTCCGACCTGGATGGCACAATCTACACAGACGAGACCTTTGCCAATGTTGAAGTTGACAAGGGGGGATCAAGAAACAACTCACTAACATTGCAATACAATGCGGAGGTTACCGTCGAGGGTGAACTGCGTGTAAGCGGTGGCAGCGAGCTTGAGCTCGGTAGTGACAGCCAGATTACAACCGACGACTTGCTGCTCTATGGTCTGCTCGATGTCAACGATGGCGTCCTCACATGCCAGGACAGCCTCTACACCACGCTTACAAGCACATTCGACATAAGTGGCGGCTCTTTCATCTATGACGCGCCGTGGGAATCGGCCTGGCTCAATCTGGCTGCAAGCATCGAGATGGACGACGGCCTGTTCGAGATTACCAATCGCAACCTACAGCTCGTCAATGGCGCTACCCATAACGTCAGCGGCGGAATCATCAGCGTCGGCGGTAATTTCTATTCCAGCGGTGTCGATCTCTTCCAGCCCACCGGCGGCGGCATGAAGTTTGCCGGGGCGCGATCACACAGCATTTACATCGCCAACGGCAGCTGGTTCCACGATCTGGTTATCGACTGCGACGGCGACAGTGTCAGCCAGACGACAGCGCTCACGGTGAAGGGTGACGTTCTCATCGAGGCCGGTACGTTCATTCCCGGGCCACATGACCTGTTCGTGCATGGCGACTGGACAAACAATGCCGGCGACGCGGGTTTTGAAGAAGCCGGCACACTCGTTACTTTCACCGGCGACCAACCAGCTACCATCACCACCGATGAGGTATTCAACGACATTAACGTTGGCAAGGCTATCTCAGCACCCGATTACCTCGAGCTGGCGGAGGGCATCACCTGCGCCCTCAGCGGCTATCTGGACATCACCCACGGCGCTGTGGGGCTGAATCAAAACGCCATTCTGGATGTCGCCGGCGACATCCACATACAGGAAACTGGTGGCCTCATGGGATCCCTGAGCGGTGACGATGGCATGATCATCTATATCGAGGGTAATCTTTACGATTACAACAGCACACTCGACCTGGATCATGGCTATTATCCCGGTAATTCAACGATTGTGTTCGACGGCACAGGTGACCAGTACACTTCGAGCGATAATACATTCCAGCAGTTCACCTACCTGACCATCGATAAAGCGTCCGGCAATTTTTATCCAGAGTCACCGGTGACGTGTACCGCCACCACGAACCTGCTGAACGGTGATTGGAGTCCGGCGCCCTCGAGACCATACCTAACTCACACCTTCTACTGGGATTTCAACATCGGGGCGGGGGGCGCCTGGCTGGACGATACCGGTACAGTTAAGCTCACCGGATTCTCAAGCAGCAGCTTCTCGTGCGAAGGCACGGCCAACTTCGGCACATTCCATATCGATAAAGAACCTTTACGACTACCCCGCGTGGACGGGCCAACAGTGTTCCTCTCCGCGAACAGCACTCTACCATCCGGAATCACCTTTCACATCCTCAATGGCGTCCTTGATCTCGACGGCTACACGCTATCAAGTGAATCTGACATCAATGTGCAAGGCGGCGCCCGGTTGATTGTCGATGAAGGCGCTGCGCTCGCGCTCGGGAACGGCGTCGATCTCAGTATCGAGAGCGGTGGCCAGCTCGATGTTGTCGGTGTGCTGGGGGCTCCGGCAACGCTGACGCATACAAGCGGCAACTATGGCGTGTGGGTGCATGCCGGCGGCCACATCGCGGCAGAGTACGCCTTGTTCGAGTACATGGGCGGCAGCGGTATCCAGGTGAATATGGGCGCGACGATCGAACCGGCGCAGTGCTTCGGGCACTGCACCTTCCAGCAGGGGGCGCCGGGCGGCGTGCTGCTCACAGTCAACACCGCAGACGTGGTGGTCATCGAGGATGCGGTGTTTCCCACAAACACTTGGGGTGGCGGCTTCAACGTTCGCAAAAACCTCGGTCTGGGCAATCTGTCTTTCACTGGGGAAAGCGGCGGCTTCATCGGAGCAACCTATGAGGACGACATGTTCAACCGCATCAACTGGACAGGCGACGCCCCTGTCATCGACATCTCAACAGCGGCGCTCGTCTACGGTGACGTTGATGTCCTCAGCTCATCTGTGCAGCAGTTCAGCATCGAGAACACGGGCACAGCACGGCTCATCGGGCAAATCACGGCGCCTGATGGCTTCAGTGTGGGCGAAAGCAGTCCACGCTACGCCCCTGGTGAACCCAGGCCAATCACCGACCCGATAACCTTGCGTAACACCATCGATATCGACCTTCTACCGTCACAGTTAGTGGTGTTCGATGCCACCTTCAACCCGCAGTATCCGGGTGCTTACGATGACTACATCGTCATCGACCACAACGCGCCGGGCAGCCCCGACCAGATACATGTGACCGGGCAGGGCCTGGGACCGCAGATTACATACACCCCCGAATCCTGGATGGAAGAACTGACCCCCGGCTCGACACAACTATGCACGCTCACCGTGGGCAACACCGGCACCACCGATCTCAACCTGACCGCCGACGTTTTCACCTCTCGCCAGACCCGTGACATCATCCTCGAATCATCGTTCGAGGGCGCTTTCCCACCGGCTGGATGGATTGCCGAGGGGCCGGTGGACAGCACCTGGGCTCAAACAACCTGGGATGCGAGCGCCGGCACTCACAGCGCTATCGCCCATAGTTGGAGCGTTGAGGACAGACGGCTGATTACGCCCAGCTTCGCGGTGCCTTCCGACGGCCAGTTGTCGTACTATATCCGTGCAAACGACCTCGGCTACGGCGGCAGTTTCGGCGTTGAAATCTCGACCAACGGCGTCAACTGGACATTTATAGATACCCTCAGCCAGGACTCACTGAGCTATAGTTTCCAGCAAAGAACGGTGTCACTTGGCGTCTGGGCCGACCAGAACGTGCAGCTCGCCTTCCGTGCATACAACAACCTGTGGGCAAACGGCGTAATGATTGACGATGTGCAGGTGACCGGCACAACCTACCCGCTGGATTGGCTGAAGATTGACGGCGGCGCTCAGGTGGTGACCACCATCACACCGGGCAACAGTCAGGACATCGAGTTGACCTTCGACGCCACCGGACTGCCCGAGAACCTGTATCTGGGCGGCATCATGCTCATCTCCAACGACATGACCGACCCAAACGCCTATCTGGATGCCGATCTTGGAGTTGGCTATCCGGGTATCTCCGTCTATCCAGACTCGCTGGGCTATATGCAGGTGCAGGTGGACTCCTCAGTAACGCAAACTGTCAATATACAGAACACCGGCACCATCTCGCTGGAATGCACTATCACCGCGCCCGATGGCTTCAGCGTGGTCGAGGGGGCCGGCTATCCCCGTGCCGGCCGCCGCGCACAACATATGGACAGTAGCGTGTCGGCAGGACGCAACGTGCTTCAGGACACGCTTTCCGGCGGCGAGACACACACCTATGGTGTCACCTTCGCACCCACGGCGGCGCAGGACTACAATGTCAACCTGATCATCGAGAACAACGCCGGTCCGGCCGAAAACGTACTGCTCACCGGCCAGGGCATCGATGAGGTTGATGTGAGCACTCTTCCGCTCACCGCTGTTGGTGCGCAGGAAGCCACGGCCTGGGGTGAGGTGACAGACACAGGCAACCTGCCGGTGACTGATCGCGGCGTCTGCTGGGGCACTGACCCTGACCCGACGCCGGCTGATACGTCGATGAGCGTTGGAGCCGGTGGCGCCGGACAGTTCTCCTGCGTGCTCACCGGGCTTGACTGGTCAACAACCTACCATGTGCGCGCTTACGCAATCAACGCGCTGGGCGCCACCTACGGTGACGATGTCGAGTTCGTCACGGCAACACCCACGCTCACAGTAGTGACTGACAGTATGGCCTTTGGCGAAACGCTCCTGAGCAGTAATTCGACTCCGCAGACCTTCACCATCGCCGGGCAGTTCCTGGTCGATGACGTATTCCTCACCGCTCCACCCGAATTCGAAATCGAGATGGCCGGCAGCCGACGACGCAGCTTCGCCGACTCGCTGATACTTTCACCGACGGGCGGCGCTCTTGCCGAAACGACCATCCGAGTGCGTTATTCACCCACGATAGGGGGCGCGGCGCATGATACCCTCACCATCGTCTCTGTCGGTTCGGCAGGACACGACATTGCTCTGACTGGAACCGGCATAACGTTCGCCGACATCACCCTGGACGTCGTGGCAGACATCACGCCATACACGGCATTGTGCACGCTCACCGTGCAAACCGATGGATGGTCGCCAGTGACCGGCAGCGGCGTGTGCTGGAGCATATCCCCCAGCCCGACTATTGCCGACGACCACACCGACGAAGGGCCGCAAGCGGGCACGTTCACCTCTCAGATGAACGGTCTCGACAGCGGCACGGACTACTATGTGCGCGGCTGGGCGCAGAACAGCGCCGGGGTGGGCTACAGCGCAGATACACTCTTCACCACACCGCTCGATCCGGCCATCACCGTCTCCACCGACACGCTCTCTGCGTTCAGTAACACGCCAGTGGGTGCGCACTCTGAGTCTAAGGTCTTCACTGTCAGCGCGTTCGACCTGACAGACGACCTGCTCATTACTGCGCCTTCCGGTTTCGAGGTGTCACCCATGTCTTCCGGTGGCGGTAGCGCTTATGGAGAAACGATGAGCCTTACACCCATCAACGGCATCGTGACGGAAACGGTGGTCTTGATACGGTTCGCGCCTCTTGCAGGGGGAGCCTACAGCGGCTTCTGCCTGGCCACAAGCGCTGGCGCAACCGATGGCTCGGTGTATGTGTCCGGCACAGGAATTGTGCCGGCAATCGTGCTTACCAATCCTGTAACGAACATCACGCACGAGTCGGCCGAGGGCGGCGGCGCCATCACTGATGATGGCTTCGAGCTCGTGAGCGACTGTGGTATCTGCTGGAGTCTTACCCCAGACCCGACTATAGTCGATGACCACACAAATGAAGGCCCCCAGGTGGGCAGTTTCGTCAGCGTGATGGACAGCCTGCAAGCCGATACCCTCTACTATGTGCGCGCCTGGGCGCAGAACACTGCCGGCGTGAGCTACGGCGCTTCCGAGACGTTCACTACGCTGGCGCCGCCCAGCATTGACTCGCCGGACTCCCTGACAATCACCATCATCGGCAGCGACGTGCAACTTACATGGCAGGCTGTGACAAGCGCAAACAGCTATCATGTTTACCGGGCGGCTTCCCCCACTCCTGCGGACTGGGGAGCGGCCATCGGCAGTACGGCGGCCACCTTCTGGCTCGACGCTGGAGTGATTGATACCGGGCCGTGGTTCTATATGGTCACCGCCGACACAGCGGCATTGCGGGAACAGGACTAAGCAACTTCAACACGACAGACCCCGGGTAACCGGGGTCTATTATTTCAGGCGAAAAACTCCGTTTTGCACAGGAGAGAGAGCAAGAATAGTTTTCAAACCAATTATAAAATCTCACCTCCGATGGCAAACTGAACTCTCGCTCCTGAGATGGCGGCAAGCTTCGTCTTCTCATAGAGATAAGTCGAGCGACCGCGATAGTTCATAAATGGCAAATCGGTTACTTTGCGGGTATTACCATCCACATACATCCACTAACGACGGACTTTCAGGGCTGTTGCCTTGACTGTATATACCTGTAAGAGTTGCAGTTATTAAGCGCTTACGGTTTTGAGCCTTCGAAATTTCGGCGCAAGCGTCGCGTTATTACGCTTTTTCGCTTTTTCACCTTGCGAAATACGGTCTTTTAGGGGCAAAAGTGAAAAAATGGCGAAATTTCGGTGAAAAAACGATTTCACTTCCTGTACTGGAAGACGCGAAACTGCATCACCATCTCACCGATGATCTGCAACCGATCCAGCTCCGCATCCGCCAGAACGATTATTGAAATCGCAATAAACAGTTTGCATTATGTTCTTTTAGCATGTAGCATGCCTTTGATCTCGACAGGCTCAAAATGTTCCGAGCAATATAGGCATTGACTTTATTGTAGTCAGATCACGATAATAGTATACTGTAGTATTAGTGCTTGAGAATGCTATCTATCGATTTTATCGAGAGGAGTTCATTTGGATAAACCCAGCGAGAATGAGATAATCAGGCTTAAGGATGAGAACCTCTTGCTTAGAAAACTGTTAGGTCTATCCGAAGATCAAGAGATTACTGTCGATTTCTGCGATACAGTCATCACAAAAAACAACTCAACTAATGAAAAAATAAGGCTTTTCAGAAGCTTATTCAAAGGCAGAGAAGACGTTTACGCTGTTCGATGGGAGAGCCGGAAAGGGAATTCAGGCTATTCTCCTGTGTGTCAGAATCAATGGGACAAAATAAAGTGTATTCTTCCAAAAGGCAACTGTAATGACTGTAACAATAGAGTATTCAAAAAAATCACTGACGAGACTATTTTCAATCACTTGTCAGGAAATATTATAGCGGGAGTTTACCCAATCCTACTTAATGATTGTTGCCATTTTCTCGCAATAGATTTTGACAAGAAGAATTGGAAGCAAGATATCTCAGCATTTTACAAAACCTGTAAGACACTCAATATCCCAGCTTCAATTGAGATATCTCGCTCTGGTAATGGAGGACACGTCTGGATATTTTTCAATGATGCAATATCAGCGATTCTTGCTCGAAAACTCGGCTCACAAATAATCTCTAAAACGATGCAAATGGGCAATATGCTTGATATGGAATCGTATGACAGAATGTTTCCCAATCAAGATTACCTACCTGAAGGAGGATTTGGAAATCTCATTGCCTTACCATTACAAAAACAAGTTAGAGATATGGGATACACGGTGTTTGTTGATGATAATTTTCTGGCATATAGCGATCAATGGGCTTATCTATCCCTTGTTCGTAAAATTGGCATCAATGAGATAACTCGCATAATTGAGACAACAGATAGAACTATGATTGTAAAGCACAGGAGAACGGAAATCATTCATGCTGGCAACAAAGTAAGGATAATAATTTCGAACCAGATATATGTTTCAAAAATCGGGTTACCCAAATTCTTGTATCACAGATTTATTCAACTCGCATCTTTTGCCAATCCAGAATTCTATATAGCTCAGGCAAGCCGTAGATCAACCTATAGAATCCCAAGATTCATCAATTGTGGAAGTAACTTCCCAAACGCTTTCTCAATTCCAACAGGCTTGATTTCTGAAGTAATTGAAATTCTAACTGAGAGCGGAACTGAGCATGAAATTGATGACAGACGAAAATGTGGGACAGAGATTTTTTGCTCTTTCAAAGGCTGCTTATTTGATAAACAACAAGAAGCGCTACATGAAATCCTCAAGCACGAAATGGGTACTTTGTGTGCCAGCACCGGCTTCGGCAAGACCATTTTAGCGATAAAGCTTATTTCTGAGCGAAAAGTGAATACGCTCATTCTTGTTCACCGAATTGAAATATTGAATCAATGGAAGGAAAAACTCAGCATCTTTTTAGATAATGCTGAAATTGGAGAAATAGGTGCTTCTAAATCCAGACAAACCTTCAGCATTGATGTCTCAATGATTCAAACCCTCAAAAACAGATCAGCCCGAGTTATCGACAATTATGGACAAATAATTGTTGATGAATGTCATCACATCGCTGCGTTTACGTTTGAAAATATTCTGAAGAAATCAAAAGCAAAATACATACTTGGACTAACTGCTACTCCCCAGAGAAAAGATGGCCATCATCCGATTGTGTTCATGCAATGTGGAAGAATCAGACAGAAAATTATGGCTAAATCGAATACATTTCTCATGAAATTATTTATTAGAGAGCTCAAGACAAAGATTTCTGATGATAAAATTACTCTTCCAAAAGTGCTTTCAGAAATATCTCATGATGATGTAAGAAACCAGGCTAAGACCTTTGCACAAATCACGTTTTCCGCAAGTTACATGATATTTTCCGGTTTTCGGCAGAAAACACACCAGAATGAGCGTCATATCATCTAAAACGACCTTGATCAGGTTCGATTAT
>JAIOQZ010000003.1 GCA_021108395.1 Candidatus Cloacimonadota bacterium | reverse complement strand
CGCGCATTGATAGGTTCGATTATGCACTGTGTGAATGTCAAATTGTACACACGCACATTACACTCAGCCGGTGTTCGGTGTCAAGTAAATTCTGGGCGTTCAACCATCAACGAATACCATGCAAGATGCATTCCGGCAATCCCTGAATCTGCCTGATACAGAAAATCATCGATTATATAAAGAATCCTTTGACAGGTTGCGGCGATTGTGTTAACTAACCGGCTCAATCTCGTTGAAAAGGAGGAGCGCAATGGCGCGTCTGTTCGGAGCCGAGTATCACGAACACTCCAACACCTGGTATTATCGCAGTAACGTCAAGCCGCTCGACCGCGGGGCGCTCACCTACACCCGCTTCCGCGACCAGAACGGACGTGACATCATCACCTTCGCGGCGACTAAGGGCTACCAATCCAGCCTGCCCGGGCATGTCGTCGTCATCTACAATCCGCAGACGCACATCATCGAGAGCCATCATTGCGAGTCGTGCAGCGAAGATGTCTGCTCGCACTTTCTCACTGTGGTGCAATACGCCTATCAATTCCTGTCCACAGACGACATCGATGGAAACGCGGTGCAGACGTTTCAAACGAACCTGCTACAGGTGAACGAATTCTGGCAGCGCATTCTGCTCAATGCGCGCATCCTCGTCTCCAAGCTCTACGACACCACCGACCGTGTGCGCATCCACTTCCGCGACTATGATCCAATCGATATTCGGGTTGTGAGCCTGCTGGCCGCAGAGCGTGACCCGAAAACCGACGACGAGCGTCTGCTCGAACGCGCTTACAAACAGCTTGCCGCCTTCACAGACGATGAGCGACAACTGCTGGTGGCCTGCCAGAACCTGAAGTGCTCCTATAGTCGTGTGAACAGCTTCTTCACCGTGTACAAGCAAGACATGATGCATCTGATGCCGTTGTTGCGCAATCTGGCGGGGAAGGTGCACATCGAGGAGACCGGTGAGCTGTTGGTGTTCGAGGACGAGCCTCTGCGCCTGAGTTTTGTGGTGCGCCACGACGAAGTCTCTGGACGCTACATGTTGAAGCTGGCGCCAGGCGAGCTCGTCTCGGCAGCGTTCGTGGGTGTGCGCACCTACATCCTGCGACGCAATGTGGTGCACACAGTGCGTCTGCCGTTCCGTCCAGAGGCCAGCGACCTCATTCTGCGCGAAGGCCAGCCGCTGGATCCGGTTGACATGGTATATGGCGCCTCGGTGGTGGCGCGGCAGCTCAGCCTCATCGGTTGCTACATCGATTTCGACCCGGGCATCGAGCTGCCACGCATCTTCGACACCAATCCTGTGGTCACGTTTCATCTCAAGCGTGAAGGCGACAGTATTCTGCTCGAAGGCCTGCTGGATTACGAGAGCGGCACGCTCATTCCCATGTCGGTCATCCGCTTCCCCACAGAGCTGGTGCGCGTCGATCTGGATGGCGAGGAGACCTGGTTCTATATTCCGCCGCAGGTGCGCTATGAGGCGTTGCGCTTTGTCGATTCGCTGCCCGACGCCGACATGACCCGCCTCGAAAGCGATTCGACGCTGGTGTTCGAGGGAGAGCAGACCATCGACAAGCTCAAGCGAATCATCTTTGAAGACGCTGACCCCGCCTGGAACATCGTCCTCAGTGAGGAGCTCAAACGTGAGTTCGTTTACAAGGTGGCGCTTCAGCCACAGCTTTCGACCCGCTCCACCGATCAGATCGATTGGTTCGAGTATGAGGTGAACTACCAGTATCAGGATCGCAGTTTCAGCCATGCCCAGCTTCGTCGCTTCTTTCGCAGCAAAGAGAAATTCCTCAAGCTCGAGGATGGCCGCCTGCTCTACTTCACCAATCGTGAAGCTTATGACGAGGTGGAAGACATCATGAAGCGAAGCCGCAAGGTGGACGATGAATCTTATCACCTCGAGGTGTACAACATCCCCTTTCTCTACCAGCTCGCTAATCTGCGCGAAGGCCTGAAAGTGAAGGGCGACGCCTATCTGCAACAAATGTACAGCGCCATTCTCGCCAGACAACTGCCTGTCGAGCATCCAATCCCCGCCAGTTTGCGAGCCATCATGCGCAGCTATCAGAAACGCGGGTTCGCCTGGCTCAAGATGTTGCAGCGCTACCGCCTTGCCGGCATCCTTGCCGACGACATGGGCCTGGGCAAGACGCTCGAGGCCATATCCATCCTTGCCGACCTGCCAACAGGCAGCCATTCGCTGGTGGTGTGCCCCAAATCGCTGCTGTATAACTGGGCTGCAGAGATCGACAAGTTTTACCCGTCATTGTCGCATCTCATCTATGAGGGCGGCAAGGAAGAGCGCATGGAGCTGCTGCGGCAGCCCCGCGTGAATGTGATGATCGCCAGCTATGCAATCATCGTCAACGATCTGAAAGAGCTGGGCGAATTAGCGTTCGACTACGTTATTCTGGATGAGGCGCAGCAGATCAAGAATGCCGGCGCTCAGCGCTCGAAGGCGGTGAAGCGGATGCATGGCGCGCACCGTATAGCGCTCACTGGTACGCCGATGGAGAACAGCCCCGGCGAGCTGTGGTCCATCTTCGATTTCCTCATGCCCGGCTATCTGCCGTCGCAACGCCGCTTTCGCAACGAGTTCGACACCACGGAAAGCCAACGCGAAAAGCACAATCGCCTGGCGGCCATCATCTCGCCGTTTTTGCTGCGCCGCCGCAAGAAGGATGTGCTCATCGAGCTGCCGGACAAGCAGATTCAGGTGAGCTACTGTCATCTGACCCCGTTGCAGGAGAAGCTATACATTGAGGTAATCGAGTCGGTACGCACAGGCTTGCTGGGCGACTCCGACCGCATCGAGCCCTCGAAGTATATGCATGTGCTGGCGGCGCTCATGCGGCTGCGGCAGATTTGCAATCACCCTGCGCTCGTGCAAAAAGACCTGCATCAGCGCATCGATATGTCGGGCAAGCTCGATCAACTGGTGACTCTGCTGGACGACGCACTGCCGCTGGGACGCAAGGTGCTCATTTTCAGCCAGTTCGTTCAGACCCTCAAGATTGTCCGCCGCATTCTCGAAGGCCGCAACGTGCCTTTCGAGTACATGGACGGCGACACGAAGCATCGTCAGAAACGGGTGGACAACTTCAACAACAACGTCAACATCCGCGTTTTCCTCATCAGCCTCAAGACTGGCGGGTTCGGGCTCAACCTGACCGCCGCCGACACCGTCATCATGCTCGATCCCTGGTGGAACCCGATGGGCGAAAACCAGGCTATCGACCGCGCACACCGCATCGGGCAGACCAAGAAGGTGCAGGTGTATAAGATGATTACCAAGGGGACGGTGGAGGAGAAGATACTCGACCTGCAGAAGAGTAAGATCGAGATGTTCGAGAATATCATCGAAGGCGGCAGCAACATCCTCTCGAAGCTCGACACCGAAGAACTGCGCGAACTGTTCGAGTACACAACCTGAAAGAACAGGGCTCCACCCCTGAACCCCGCTCACCTTTTTGCAAAAAGGTGAGGCCAAAAACTCTTGCGGAAACTCCGTTTCCTACGTACAATACATATTCTTTTGACACAAGGATGCGTAGCATCCAGTCATGCAGCGAAGCGAAGTGACCTTTTAGAGAAGTTTTTGATCTCACTTTTTACAAAAAGTGAGCTTGTTATGTAGTATTGTTACTTCTTATAGGAGCAGACAGGGGCGTCGCCTGCTCGTTTACTGTTCCCCCTCCGCTGTGAGATAGTAGTAGTAGCGTGTTGCCTGCGCGGCGTTTTCATCGGTGTAGTATGTGTCGAACGTTGAGCCAATCGGCTCCCCCCAGTCGTTCGTAAGCACATCATCCGAGCGGTAAACCCGATAGATCACAGTTCGGTTTCGTGCGGTGGCTGCATCCCAGCTGAGCGTCACGTCGTCGCCGGAGATGGTGATGACGATGTTCTGTGGCGGAGTGGCCGCCTGCGGATAGTCCATCTGGTGCCAGCCGGCATATGCGAAGGTATCCTGGGCGTACTGTGCCCACTGGGCGGGGGCGTAGAGCGTTGCGGGGGACAGCACAGAGGAGTTGCGGACGAGGGTCATGTTCTGTCCCCAGCTGTTCGTGTCGTCCACCCAGCCAACGACATCGAGCATCGCCTCGCCGAAGAACAGCGCCACCGCGTCGTTGCCGTTGAACTGCATCGCCTGCCCGTTCGTGGTCATGTCGGCCAGGCTCAGCAGGGTGGCGTTTGCCTGAGTGTTGACGATCAGGTACGCCTGATCGTGAGGCAACACGCCACTGAGAGCAAGCTCGTTCCCGAAGTCCCCCGCGCCGTTCGTCTGTTTCTTCAGGCTGTACTGCGAGAGATCGATGGCCGCGCCGGTGCCGTTGAATATCTCGATAGCCTTGTTCCAGCTCGATCCTTCGATGTATTCAGATATTATGGCTTGCGTGGCGTACTGCCCGCCGCTCTGTGTTTGCACGGAGATTACGTTGGAGTCACCACCCGTCTGCGCGTTGAAGACAGCTCGAACGCGGTAGTAGTATGTCGTATCGGAAATCAAGCCGGTCACCGGGCAGAAAACAGTGACGACAGGATTCGCTTCGTATCCTGGCAGGAAGCTGGCAAAGTTTTGCTCGACCGACACATCCAGTTCATACGAGTCAACCCCGGCGCATTCCGTCCAGTTAGCGATGAATGACGAGGGAGCAACCTGTGAGGCGGCGGTAGCCAGCGGAGCGGGGATGTCGTCATCCAGAATCGTCAGCAGATACTCGTCCTGCTCCCCGGCTTGTGCATTGCTGCCACCCGATACGCTTGTGATGCTGAACGTGAGCGATTCGAGGCCCTCCATCAGCGTGTCGTCGGTAATCGTGATATTGAGCAGTTGTGCTTGGCCACTGCTTGCAGGGAAAACCACCTGCTGGGATGTGAACCCGCCGACATCGGCGGAGTCACCCGCGGTGAGCGCGACTGTTGCCTCTGTTGCCGTGTAGGTTGCGGGGTTCTCGATGGCAAGCGATAGGCTCACGCTGCCGTCCGTTTCATTAATCTGAGCGCTTGCGACAGCGAACTGGACGACAGCGCCGGGAAATTGCCCCAGCCAGATGTAACCGACATATTCAGGGTGGTCGATGAACGGATTGCGATTCCACTGGTAGTCGAAAATGTCCCAGTTGCGATCTATCTCCTTCTGGCTCACCGGGTCGTCCTGATGCCATTGCAGCAGCGCCGGCAACATGTCAACCCCACCCTGTGTCAGGCCCATCTCATAGCGAACGGAGAAGTAGAGCATGGCGCGGGCGCAGTCTCCCTTGTGCTGGTCGGCAGGCTCGAAAATCATTGCACTCTGCGCATCGTAGCCTTTGTAACTCTGGTAGCCGTTATAACCGCTGTACGTCACCACCGGCGTCACAACATCGCCAAACGGAATATTGCCCCTTGATGAGTTGACGCCGGTGTCTGTTGGAAACAGGTGATGAACATCGGCTTTGGGGATGCTCTCATAGTTGTACCAGCTCTGGCAGTATGTGTGCTCGCAGTTGAGCAGATCGGAGTCTGGCGGCATCTGCCCCTGGGGGACATAGAAATCATAGCCCGTGTAAACGCCGCGTACAAGGTCGTTCTCGTTGTCGAATGTACCGAACATATGCAGGCGCGAATCGTAGTAGTCGGTGTTCGAGTTGGTGTCGATGAGATCGCTGAGCGCATCTGACAATTCCTGTCCCGACAGATCCTGCACAGAGTCATAATAATCATCGCCGCCGGTGGTGACGAACACGAGGTCTTCCTTCACTTCCGCCAGCGTCAACTCTTCGTCGTCGGTAATGGTCAACGAGACAGCGTAAAGCCCTGTCTGAGAATAAATATGCGTTGGGTTGGCCAGTACACTCGTCCCGCCATCGCCGAAATCCCACAGATAGTCATAGGGCTGTGACCCGCCGGTCGCAAGCTCGAAGAACTGCACTTCCAGCGGAGGGAAACCGAATTCAGGATCACAGAGGAAGTCAACCTCGAGATTGGCGGCAACATCAGTGAGGATGATTTCGTCGAGGTAGAGGCTGCCGCCACTGCGCTGGCTCATTCGCCAGCGAAGATAGTAGTCGCCGCTGAGGTCAAGCGAGACGGAGTGCAATGAATACTCGATGCCAATCTGCGAAGCCACCACCGGTGCGCCATAGGCAGACCAGCTCGAACCATCGACAGACGCTTCGACCACGACCGTCCAGTCGGATGTCAGCCCCGACTTCCGGCAGTAGAAGCTGAGCGTACCGGGGTTGGTCATCACAGGGGTCTGTAGCCAGTCACCGGTGGTGTTCATTCCGGCTTTGTGGTTGCCTGTGTAGGCGTTATCCCAATTGACATACATCCCATGCCCCGACCAGGTGCCGTCCTCGGTGGTGTCGGTCCAGTCACCGGTCGCGTGAGTTTCCCAGCCGTCTTCCGGCTCGAAGCTGGTCTCGATGATATTGACGGCGAGCAGCCCGGTTAACATGGCCACAAGCCCGAGTGAAATCAAATAGCGCTTCATAAACACCCCCGATTGATGTACTGAGAACATTATCGGCAGAATCACATTATGGGCAAGTTATTCTCATTTTGCCAGGAAACAGGCCTGCTTTCTCGTCATCATCAGAATCTTCTTGCAATAGGGAACATAATGTGCATATATATTGTTGACAAAGTCATCAATCTGGTTCTATGTTTGCTTTATAAAAAACTTTACACAGGGAGATCCTATGAAAAAGACAATTCCAGCCACTTTGATTCTTTGCGCACTGCTATCCTTTCTCGTAGCGGTCCCTGTTCCTCAGAGCGAGGCAGACATCGTGGCCGCGAACTGGTGCCGGCACTGGAGCGGATTGCACAGCAGCGCATTGTCTGTCAGCAGTTACGAGGTAATCGGGACTCAGTTATACCTCTATCACTTGAATCCAGCCGGGTTCCTTCTGATATCCGCGGACGACAACGTGAAACCGGTTCTGGCCTACGATTTCAGTTCCACTACGGCAGTGATGCCTCCCAGCGTCAACGACTGGTTGAGAATGTACCAGAGCGAATGCGATTATGTTCGCAGCAATGGAATCACCAACCCACGCAATAACCTGCTCTGGTCGGAGCTGCTGACGAACGACCTGCACCGTTACCAGAACACTCGCGACGTATCACCGATGATATGGTCTATGTGGGGAGAAGCCGACGAATGGAACGCCTCCTGCCCCGAAGACGCCGCCGGGCCGGGCGGCAACGCGAGGGCGGGCAGCCACTCCGTCGCCATGGCGATGCTGATGAAATATTGGAATCATCCGGCGCAGGGCGAGGGCGACAACAGCTATGAACACCCCGTCTATGGCACAATCTCGGCAGTTTTCGATACGACTCATTACGGCTGGACGCACATGCCAAACACATTCAGCACGAGTTGGACCGAGAACATGATCTTCCATTGCGGGGTAGCCACTTCCATGGACTATGGCCCAACGTTCTCATCCACTACAATCGACTCGGTCGCAACAGCGATGATCGAGCATTTTCGCTACAGCTCCGAAATCGATCTCCTGACGAAATCGAACTATGACAATGCTGTCTGGGAAGAAATGGTGCGCACGGAATTGGAGAACGGCCGCCCTCTCTTCTATCGAGGCGATGGCACATCTGTGCATGCTCATTTGCTGGACGGTTATCAGAATACGGACTTTTTCCATTTCAACTGGGGAGTGGAAGGTAATTTCAACGGATACTTCCAGCTCAGTTCAATCACGCCGGCCAATTCAAACTTCACCTCGAACCAGCAGGCTCTGTTCAATGTGCAACCCGGTCTCGGACCAGACACCATTGACGAGAGCTTCGAGAATGACTGGAACACCTTTAACTGGGAGTTTGCCGGGCAATCCGATTGGCAGATAGCCACAGACGAGCATTTCTATGGCATCAAGTCGGCCAAATCCGGTGACATAAACCATAACCAGACTTCCGAAATATTCCATTCCTGGAACGTGTTTGACGCCGGCCAGGTGACGTTCTATCGAAAAGTATCCTGCGAAGACGATGGCAACGATGGGTTCGACCGCCTGGAATTCTGGATCGACGGTGTCGAGGTTGGTCGCTGGGGCGGTGAACGCGAATGGGAACAGATGACGTTCGACGTTACTGCCGGTATTCATGAGTTCCGCTGGATTTACCGAAAAGATGGCAGCCTCGTGGCCGGACAGGACTGTGCCTGGGTTGACGCCATCGACTTCCCCGGGGGCGCAACGCCTCTGAACCCTCCCCAAAACTTCACGGCGACAATCGTGAATGACGATTCCGTGTTCATGACCTGGGAGATGCCACTTGTCCGCAACTTGCTGGGTTACCGTATCTTCCGCAACGATGTCGAGATTACGACGATACTCAATCCAAACACGCTGCAATTCATCGACCCGGACCTCCCGAACGGCAGCTATTCATATTACGCCAGGGCTGTTTACACTTCGGGCGTATCAGATCCGACAGTCATCTACGATCTCAATATCGAGGTGCTCTATCCGCCTACCGACCTGCTGGCGACTGTGTCCGATTTCGATGACGTGCTGCTTGTCTGGAACCTGCCTGCAACGCAGCAGTTGCGGCGCAACAGGCTCGATGTGACTCGCAGCTTGCTGGGATACCGCATATATCGCGATGCAACACTGATAGACTCGGTGTACAATCCAACCACTTTGCAGTACGCCGATGACGATATGCCGACAGGCACATATGCCTACCATGTTTCAGCAATCTACTCAACCGGGTATTCAGAATTGTCCAATGTGGCGGTCGCTGCAATCGGCGTGCCCTGGCCGCCATCAGGCCTGACAGCCCAGGTGCAGAATCTGGATGACGTCTTTCTGGATTGGACAGCGCCCCCGCAGACTTCCGAAACGCTGACCGGATATAAAATCTACCGCGAAAGCAGCCTTGTCCACGAAGTGACGGATACCACCAGCACAAGCTGGACAGAAACAGACCTTCCCAACGGCACACATTCGTATAACGTTACCGCCATTTATGGAGCTGTCGAATCCGAGCCTTCCAACACGGCGCAGGCAATCATCGAAGTGCCCTATCCACCTCAGAATCTCACCGCAGAGGTGAACGAGGACGACGTTACATTGGACTGGGACGCCCCCGCTACCGGTACCCGCAACCTGACCGCCTATTTCGTATATCGCAATGGCAATCCGGTTGCCACGATCTGGAACACGAGCGTGACTTCCTATTTCGATCCGATGCTGGCCAACGGATTCTACACTTACGAGGTGATGGCGCTCTATGGCAATGTGTTCTCGGCTCCGTCCAATGCTGTCAGCATTGAAATGGATATTCCCTATCCGCCTGCCAACCTCACAGCCCAGGTGCAAAACCTCAATGACGTCGTTCTGGACTGGGATCAGCCGGCCGTTCAGGGCGGGATTACTCGCGCCTTCATCGGATACCGTGTTATCCGCAATGGTGACAGCTATGCACTGATAACAGATTTCGATCAATTGACCTGGACTGACGTCAACGTCGATAATGGTGATTACGACTATTACGTCTATGCCGAATACAACGCCGGAAACTCCACGCCGACCAATACGGTCAACGTGACGATAGAGGTGCTGTATCCGCCCCGAAACCCGGCATATTCAATCACCGATGACGACATCGTTCTCACTTGGGACTTGCCGTTCACCGGTGGCGGACTCACCCGCGACCTGTTGGGTTACAAAATCTACCGCAACGGCGCCGAAGCCCAGATTATCGGCGATCCGGCTGTCCTCACCTGGACGGATACCGGGCTTGCCAACGGCACATACGCCTATTACCTCACGGCAACCTACAGTTCCGGGGACTCAGCCCCATCAGACACCCTGGAGGTGATGCTTGAGGTTCTCTATCCAGCCTCAAACCTGGTGGGTACGGTTATCGGTGGAGACGATGTCTCGTTGACGTGGTCTCCCGCAGCCAATTCTGGTGGCCTTCGTTTGCTCCAGGGATACCGGGTATTCAGGAATGATATCGACATTGCGGATGTCACGCCTGCCGATACAACCTGGCTTGACTCCACGTTGCCCAACGGTGACTACAACTACTATGTGAAAGCTGTCTATGAGACCGGCTTATCGGCAGAAACCAATCATGTGCCGATACACATAGAGGTGTTGTATCCGGTTCGACAGCTTTCCGCAACGGTTGATATTGACGATGTAACCCTGGACTGGCTGGCGCCGCTCAACTCTGGCGGCCTGACAAGAGACCTCATCGGCTACAGGATTTACCGTGATAATGTGGAAATAGCGGTAATAGGCGATCCGGCGCAGTTGGCGTATTCGGATATGGACTTGGACAATGGTTACTACAGCTACACAGTCAAAGCGGAATACGCTCTCGGGCTTTCCGAACCATCCGACGCAGTCTTCGCTGTCGTTGAAGTGCTGTATCCACCAACAGGATTGGCGGCGGTTGTCGCCGGCGACACTGTCAGCCTGAGTTGGAGCGTTCCTGCCGACGGTCCCACACGAAATCTTCTGGGCTACACAATCTTCCGTGACGGAAGCGTGTTGCAGCAAATCATCGATCCGGCGACCGTCAACTACAGCGATGTTGACTTGGCAAACGGCATATACAGCTACGAGATCGTCGCCGATTACGCCTCGGGGCAATCAGTTCCCGATGGTCCGGTCACCGCTGCTGTCGAGGAGCTGTATCCTCCTCGCAACCTCAGCCACACACTGGTAGATTACCACGACGTAATCCTTACATGGAACACTCCGGTCAACCAGGGCGGTCTCACCCGTGACCTGATTGGCTACAGGGTGTACAGGGATACCGTGCATCTGGTGGATGTCGCCGATACAACTTACACCGACCTGGCGGTACCGGACGGTTTATACGAATATACCGTGAAAGCTGTCTATTCTTCCGGGGTTTCGGAAGCGTCCAACACCACAAGCGTTTTGGTCGAATACCCCTATCCTCCCAGCGATTTGACTGCGACTGTGTGCCAGGACTCCGTGCTCCTGGACTGGGTTGCACCAAACAGCAATACATGCCTGGGCTACAAGGTCTATCGCAACGGTATCGAGATCGCTGACATCGGCGACCCGTCCACGCTGGCCTACCTCGACGCCGACCTCGCCAACGGCGGCTACGACTATGAAGTGAGCGCCCTCTACACCACCGGCGAGTCGCAGATGTCCAACCTCGTCAGCGTGACGGTGGAAGTGCTTTATCCGCCCATCGGTCTGGCAGCAACCGTTGACCAGGACGAAGTTACCCTCGCGTGGCAGCTTCCGTCAACGCAGGGCGGCCTTACCCGCGACCTGCTTGGCTACAAGGTCTATCGCAACGGTATCGAGATCGCTGACATCGGCGACCCGTCCACGCTGGCCTACCTCGACGCCGACCTCGCCAACGGCGGCTACGACTATGAAGTGAGCGCCCTCTACACCACCGGCGAGTCGCAGATGTCCAACCTCG
>JAIOQZ010000033.1 GCA_021108395.1 Candidatus Cloacimonadota bacterium | reverse complement strand
GGGCAACTGGAGCACCTGAACCACTCCCAGCGATTCATATATGGGGATTTGATGTCGCCGCTGTAGAGCTTGCGATAGAACTGAAAGGCCAGCTTGACGATATAGTCCACCTTGACCTTTTCGATGATTTTCTCTGGATTGGGGATATAGATGATGCCGTTATTGACGATAATTTCGTCGAGGTATTCACGCAGTAGATTGAAGTGAATCTCTTTCACGTTGCTCTGAGTCGGCTATTCCGTGAGTTCCAGCAAGCGGTCTGCAACCTTGCCCAGCACTTCTTCGCTGTCATAGAATCCTGCTTTCACCCGCTGGCGGACGGCGTCGATTTTCTCCTGATCGATTTCTTCCGATTGCATCTGTTCATCGATGCGGCGCACGTCACCGAGATACTGGCGCATCTGCTGGCTGTGCCGCACCTTTTCCTGGAGTTCCGCATCGGAAAACAGCCGCTCGGAAACCTCGCCGTTGAACTGATCGGTGAAGTAGAAATCGCTTTGAAGCTTCCCGCTCACTTCTTCGAGCTTCTCGTGGCGCACGTCGTCGAACTGTTCGAGCCGCTCGAGGGCAAAGCGCAGAATGCGTTCGGTCTCTTGCAGCTTGCGCGCCTTCGAGGAAAGCTCGGCGTTGTCGATAGAACGAGCCGCTTCATGGTTCTGTGTGCGTGTCGCCTTTTCTTCGCGGGCTTTGCGAGTTTTATCGATGCTCTCCTGCCCGGCGGGACTGGCGGCGATTTCGCTGATGATCTTATCTACGGTCATGTAAACCTCCACGCGAAGTGATGCTATGGCAAACCCTTCGCAGCGGTCAAGGTAATTATACGAATCGGCGAATGGCGTGCTGCGCCATCTCCTTACGATTGACGGCCTGGGCATCGGCGTATTGGGGGTTATCCACCACCTCTTCAAATGCCGACTTCAAGGTCTCGATGATGCTGATTGCACGATCGAGCATATCGGGGTCGTTGCTCTTGTTGGCGTCGGAAAGGTAGCGGCCGAGGAATACATAGACACTGCGCAGGTTCTTGGCGATGTCCTGTCCACGCTCCATGTCCAGAGAATAGTTCAGCTCGTCGATGATGTTCTGTGCCTTGTTGATGAAGAGCCCCTTGTTATAGAAGTCCTCTTTTTCGGCATAAAGCTTGGCCTTCGTGAGAAAGGTGACAGCTCCAGAAAACAACATCACAACGATCTTGCCCCGGTTCATGGTCTTGACATTGACCTCGCGGTAGGTCTGCAATCTGTTGTCCATTAATCCTCCTGTTCGTTTATCAAATCGACGGCAGCTTTGCCAGCTCGCTCTGTAAGCTCTCCATCTGGGAGTTATAGTTCGACAGGGTCACTTCCAGATTGGCGAACCTGGCGCGATACCGGTTTTCCACCATCTGCACTCGCTTCAACTCGCGCTCGATCTTGATGTCGATGTTCTCCATTATATTCTCGTAGCTTCTCGTCAGAACTTTAATAGTTCCGTCCTGCAAGTTCAACATCGCGTCCATCATGTCATCGAACTCGTGCGCCTTGCCTTCTTTGATACGCACGGTTCCCTCGAGGGTGTCACTCGTTACGAGCCCGCTCACCTGCAATGCCATACCCTTGGCATCGCCTGTGGTCGCGGTCAAAAACTTGCCAGTTCCGTCAACTGTGAGTGCACGGCCGTCGGCTTCGGTCTCGCCGTCTTTCCAATAGACTCCACTGGTGGCCAAACCGGCGGCGTCAACCACGATCTTGAAGTGGTACTCGCCGGGCTGGGTAACACCCGTGCCGCTGTCGTAGGAAACGTGGGCATGAGTGGTGACGCCTTCCTTGTCAGCCGTAAACAGGCCGACCAGGGCATCGGCGTCCTCGCCGATGGCATCGGCCAGCGTTTCCTGGTCCAAATCGAGAAGCCCGTCGTCGGTGGTGGTGATTCCGACCTGCGCCAGCAGGATGTATGGGTCAATACCATCCTCGAAAGCCTCGGCACGCGAAACCATGAAGTTCTTGAGCTTACTCTCTATGGCGAAAATGCCGTAGTTGCCTGCCATGGCGCCAGCGTTCTCGATTTCCGCTTCACCGTCATCGTCCAGCACGACCTTGGTGATATCGTTGATGTAGGTCATCACCTCGTTATATGAATCGACAAACGCCTGAACTTTGTCCACCATCGAACTGACATCGTCTGAGATGGTGAACTCTGTGCTGCCCGACGACTTGAGAGTGATCGAGGCACCGTCCACCAGGTCGGTGAGCAGGTTCGAGGCGCTCTGCACATATCTGTCACCGGCGGGATAGCCGTCGATTTTGACCATGGCGTTGGCGGCTGTCTGTGTTTCGCTGAAAGAACCGCTGCTGAAAGAGCCGGCGGAAAAGCTCGAATAGTCGATGTTGTCTATCTGGAACGGCGCGCCGGTATCCTCGCCGGTAAGCACGAGATGATAGGCGTTGGCCGCGCCACTGCCGTCGTTGATGATGGTGGCTTTCACGCCGGGGTTGTCGGGGTCGTTGTTGATGAGGTCGGCCAGGCCCTGCAAGGTGGTGCCCGCCGCCACGTTGATGGCAAAGACAGCGTTACCGGCGTATGAGTAGCTGAAGGTGGCGTCTGTGGTGGTGACGGCCGTGGTGTCGGCGTCGGAAAAGCCCGAATGCACTTCTTTCTCGGCCTGGGCGAGTCCGTTGTCTCTGGCGGCCTGAATGGTGCTTGCAAATACATCGACAGCGAAGGTAGCGCCTTTTTTGTACTCGTCACCTCCGGTGAAGGTGAGCTGCACACCCTGAGTGACGTCATATGTGCCGTCGCCGGTGATGGTGATGGTGCCGCTTGTGCCCTCGACAGAGTCGGTCCACTTGACCTCGACATCGCTGCTGCCCACAGTGCCGCCATCGATTACCTCGAATACAAAGCGCTTGCTGACGTGTCCGGTGTATGTTCCGCCGGATGTCGGCGTATCGCTGGCGCCGCTGAGGTCGTCAATCACTTCGACGTCGTCGATGGCCTTATCGAACAGGTCGGTGTTGGTTTGCGTAACGCTGACTTCGCCCGCGCTGCCCGAGGTGGCCGAAGTAATCACCAGCCGGTAGTCGTTGTTGCTCGAGCCGTCCTGCTCGATACTGGCTGTGACGCCGGTCATGTTGGCGTTAATCTCGTCACGGATGTCGGCCAGGCTCTTGCCGCCGGTGCCATCGACGGTGTAGGACTCGGCGCCCACGTCAATGGTGATCTGCTCGGTGGCGTCGGCCAGCACGGCGCTGGTGTCGTCGGCATAGCCCTGCGTTCCGATGACGTGCTTGGTGGAGGTGGCTACGGTGAGGTTGTAGGAGCCAGGTGAAGCGGTGGAATCGACAGCGATGGACGCAACGTCGTCATTGCTGCTGGCGGTGGAGCGCACGAAGAAAGTGGAGCTGGACGACAGGATGTCCATCGCCGACCGCATAGCTGTGAGCTTATCTCTGAGCTCTTCGAGATTGTCGGTTTTCTCCTGCCATTCGGTTTTCCACAGCTCCAGGCGATTGGCCTGAAACTTTTCGGCCTCAACCAGCTTGACAACCATCGCATCAAAATCGATGCCCGATGCGAGTCCGCTGAAGGTGATCGTTCCTGACATTGCTAATCCTCCTTCTTGTTATCGAAATAAAACGCGGATAACTTGAGTTAATTTCTCCCGAAAGCGTGTTTTTTTTCATCCTTCCGGGACGTATCTCTTCGGCTATGTGGAATGCAAACCGAGTGCCACACGCACAGCGTGTTTCTGGGCAGGCTCATCTCGTTGCACAGCTTGCTGTTACGCGCCATATCTCAAACCCCGCGCAATATGTGAGCTGGGGAGATAGCGGGAAATCTTTTCCCCAGGGCGCGGCGAGACGAAACCGTTTCGCTTGACAGACACGTTCGCGTCATCAATCTGGGTTTCAATTCAAACTATAGGAGAATACTATGAAGAAAACACTTATGGGAATTCTGATTCTTGTGTTCGCAGCCTCGAGCCTGTTCGTGGTCGGCTGTGGCGACGACAATGGCGGCGGCGGCGGCGGCACCACAAATCCACCCGGCCCCGGAGACGTGGATGATTTCGACTTTTTCATGGCCATTACCGAACTGACAGCAAGGGATAGAACCGACTGGTGGTCAATCATGGTAATACCCCTCAGTCCAGACAATCCCATCGTCACCCTCGAACTCAGCATCGACGGCCAATCCGTTCCAATCGAGTTCTACTACGATATCTGGAGCGCAGAGTACACCGGATTTACACGCGGCCAGTCCTACACCATCACGGCCGTCGTCAACGGCACAACTTTCACCGAAGACATCACCATAGTTTACTGGCCATTCACCAACCTTCCCATGGCTTGGAACATGAGCGAGCCGTTCGATCTCGAGTGGACACTGGATGGCGACAACATGTGGCAAATGGTCAGCGCCTCCGCATCCTGGTGGGATCCGGATACCGATGATTATCAAAGCGTTGAGCAGGAGCTGGAGCTTTCTCCGAGTGACCGTAGCGCCACCATTCCGGCCAACTGGCTGGACATTCCCGCCGACGTCTCAGCAGATGTCATTCTTGGCCTGGCCGAGACCAACTGGGCCTTCAACAACCGTTTCGCGGTCATCAGCACTGCCTATGACTTCAACTATTACTGGGCCACCCGAGATTTAGACCGCAACGAAATCACCCGCCGTCACATCGACAGGATGCTCGACCTCATCAGCCGCTGACCGACTGTTTCGCGCACGAGGGCTTCCATGTGGAGGCTCTCGTTTTTTTTGTTGACACAGCTTCATCTTGAATGCAAATAGATATACAGGAGGTGATCATGAAACTAATTCGTATAATACTGGCGCTGTTTCTCACCATATTCATTCTGTCCGCCTGCGGCGACAGTAGCGGCAGTGGTACAGCAAAACCGCCCGATCCATATAGCGGCCAGTTTGACTTCATCGTGGCCATACAGGAATTTTCCATGTTCAACCGCGAGAACATCTTGGTAATCGGGATTATGCCTGGCGATTACACCAATCCGATTACCACACTGGAGCTCACCATCGACGGGCAGGACATTGACGTTAACGAAAGTTACGACATGTGGGTCGGGGGGTATGAGGGCCTCGTCCACGGCCAGACGCACAGCGTTACGGCCATCATCAACGGCGCCAGCTACAGCGAGGATATCACCGTCGCCTATTGGCCCACGAGCAACATCAGCGATTACTGGAATATGAGCCAGCCCCTCGATATCGAGTGGACGATAGACGGCGACAATATGTGGCAGGAAATTGCAGGCTATGCAGAGTGGTGGGATTACAACGATGATCTTGTTGAAAAGGAGAAACACCTCTCGCTTTCCCCGAGCGACCGTAACGCCACTATCCCGGCATACTGGCTGGACATCCCTATGGATATTTATCCGGAAACCAGGCTTGGTATCTATGAGTCCAACTGGGCAATCAATAATCGTTTCCTGGTCATGAGCATAGCCAACGACATTCAGGATTCTTACTGCGGCCTGAGCGAGGCCGACCGCCACGACATCACCCACCGGAATGTCAACAGGGTGCTCGACCTCATCAGCCGGTAGCCGACTGTTTTGCAGCACGAGGGCTTCCGCAGGAAGCCCTCGTTTTTTTTGTTGACACAGCTTCATCTTGAATGCACATAGATATTCAGGGAGAATACATGAAACAAGTATTTTTGTCGTATTGCCATGCAAATAGAGAGCAGGCGAATCAGATTGATAAAGACCTGAAGCCGCTGCTCTCTTTCGCCGGTTACAGGCTGATTCGTGACATCCGCGATATGGATTACAAGGACAAAATCGATAAATTCATGCAGCTCGTTCGGGAGGCGGACTATGTGCTCATGCTCATCAGCGACGACTTCCTGAAATCCGCCAATTGCATGTACGAAATGTTGGAAGTGGCCAAAGACAACGATTTTGAAGATAAAATACTGCCATTAGTGATTGGTGACACAGAATTCTACAGCCCTGAGGGCAAGGTTGAATACATCCGCTATTGGAATGACAAACGGGACGAACTTGAAGCCCAGTTGAATGGCCTTCCCCTCGAATCCCTGTCAACTTCAAGCAAAGACCTCAAGCACTACCGCAATATCTGCAATGGAATAGGTGAATTCCTCAGCCTTCTTACGAAAATGAAGTGGAAGAGTTTCGAGGAAATGGCGGCTGAGCAGTACAAGTCTATCTTCAAGTACATTGGCGTGCCCCAGCCTGACCTTTGGCAGGAACTTATCCGAATTGAGCAAATTGAAAATTTAGAGGACAGGGAACTGGCACTGATAGCATTCTTGGGAAAAGACCATGACAACCCATTTGGACAATATGCATATGGAAATCTTCGTGCAAATCAGAAAAAGTGGAAACTGGCCTTACAAAGATACGAGAAATCTGTTGAACATGCTCCTGGATTCAGTTGGGCCTGGAACGGAAAAGGAATTGTTTTATGGAAATTTGGGAAGCATGAAGAAGCGCTCGAAGCATTCGAGAAGGCTATCCAACTGGATTCGGAATTCGCCGAACCCTGGAACGGCAAGGGAAATGTGCTGTACGATTTGGGAAAGCACAGGGAAGCACTGGCCGCATTCGAGCAGGCGATCAAAATCGATCCGGAATACGCCGCCCCCTGGAACGGCAAGGGAAATGCGCTGAAGGATCTTGGAAAGCACAGGGAGGCACTGACCGCATACGAGCAGGCGATCAAAATCGATCCGGAATACGCCGCCCCCTGGAGCGGAAAAGGAAATGTGTTGCATAGTCTTGGGAAGCACAGTGAAGCACTGGCCGCATACAAGCAGGCGATCAAAATCGATTCGACAGTCGCCATACCCTGGAACGGCAAGGGAAATGCGCTAAATGATCTTGGAAAGCACAGGGAAGCACTGACCGCATACGAGCAGGCGATCAAAATCGATCCGACAAACGTCGCACCCTGGAACGGCAAGGGGAATGCGCTGGACGATCTTGGAAAGCACAGGGAAGCACTGGCCGCATACGAGAAGGCGATCAAAATCGATCCATCTAACGGCGGTTTCTGGTACAACAAAGCGTTACTGCTGGCTAAAATGGGGCAACCAGAGGCTGCCGAAGAAGCACGGCAACAGGCGCGCAAGCTTGGTTTCGAGCGCTGAGGGCAGCCCCTCCCCTGCTCCGGTCGGCCTGTGGCCACCGCCGGCGGGTGAAGCCCCTCCCCGCCTTCCTGCTTGACAAAAAAAGGAATTGACACAATAATCGGGGTGCGTTTGCTGACATAACGTGTAGGTTATTGATGGGATTTGAATAGACATGGCGCTGTGATCAATCGGAGGATTAGTTCTAATTGGTAAGACAGCGGTCTTGAAAACCGCCGGGCTTTGCCCTTGGGGGTTCGAGTCCCTCATCCTCCGCCAATATTCTACGCGGAGAGGTGGCCGAGCTGGCTTAAGGCGTACGCCTGCTAAGCGTATGAGGGTCAAAAGCTCTCCGAGGGTTCGAATCCCTCCCTCTCCGCCATTTAGATAGGCCGTCGCCAAGCGGTAAGGCACCAGGTTTTGGTCCTGGCATTCGGGGGTTCGAATCCTCTCGGCCTAACCATTTTTTATAGTGGGCTGTAGTATAATGGTAGTACAGCGGGTTCTGGTTCCGTATGTGGGGGTTCGACTCCTCCCAGCCCAACCATATTGAAGCGGTCGCGCGCAAGCGGCCGCTTTTTTTGTCTGCCGCCTTAGCCCGGCGCCTCCGTTTCGTCCCACTTGTCATCCACGCGCCGCTCGCCGAGGATTGTCCACAACATGCGCATGTGCTGGTGATGGTGGACAATCATCCACTGTACGACCTTGACGATGGGGTGATCCCAGTTTTCTATTTCAATGTGGCCGCCACACTTCTGCATGCCTTCCTCGTCCAGCCACCCGATGTTATAGATGGCCATGTCCATCACCTTGTTCCAGTTTTCCACAAGTTCATCGTGCGAAGGATACTTGTCGTCGGGTTCTGGTTCCGTGAACGGCCATTCCAACATGTTCTTCGCGTGTTCAATCGTGTACTCGCCGGTGATCTCGAAGTTGACGAATTTGTCCATCGCGGCGGCGAGATGCATGGCGATCCAGGCGATGGGCCAGTGGCCGCAGGGTTCCATCGATGTCAGGTCATCCTCTTTCAGGCCGTCAAGTGCGAACAGCAGCGTCTGCCGGACATCCTTGAGTTCACCCAGGATATACTCTTGCAGTGTCATTTTTCCTCCAGCGATTATTGTTCAAAAGCTCATTTTTCTTGACTTTTCCTGCACTTCTCAAGCTATGGAAAGGAATTTGCATTACTATCAGAAATCTGTCAAGGAGATGACGCATGTTTGACGCATCATTTGAATATTCGTTTCGACTGGGACTGTCGTTTCTGCTCTCACTGTCCGCCGGTATCATGGTGGTACCGTTTGGCGCATACTACGCAGCTATTTTAGTCGGATTCCCGTTTACGGCTCTCATTCGCAAGTTGACAGCCCAGCACAAAAGCCTCACCATCGATATATCATTCATCAAGGTGATTGCCAACCTGATTGACGGTTTTCTCGCCGCGATGTTAGCCAAAATGCTGTTCAACCTGTTCGATGTGCGCTTTAGAGTGCTGGTTCTGTTTCTCATGGGCGCCGGTAAGGTGATTTACAGCATCAAGCGTAATGACATGTTTAACAAACGCGTGATCTTAAGGAATCCGTTCAGACGCTCCAATCCAGCGCTTGAGTTTTATATGAAGAAAAAAGATGATTACTTTCTTCTCGAAGAGATTCTGGACATCATGATCTACTTCATCGGCCTGTTTCTGGCCCACCGACTATTCCCCTATTTTTAACACTCAAGCGTCAATAAACTCTCAGCCCCTCTCTGCGAGGGGCTTTTTTCAGGAAGTTCAGCACGGAAGACAAGGGCGCTGCCCCTGACACCCCGCTTACCTTTTTCGAGAAAAAGGTAAGACCAAAAAGCTTTAACGGATGCTGCGCATCCTGGTTAAACCCCATCCCCAGCCCTTCCCCTGCATAGGGGAAGGGAGTCTGACTGTGTGCCAGATTTGCAGTTTGTCTTACCCTCTCCTATGCAGGAGAGGGTCGGCGGTACCCCGTCGGGGTGAGGTGTCTTCGGAAACCCGCGAAGCGGCAGGGTGGAGTTCAGGAGCAGGCAACCGTAGCTTGCCGACTTTGTCGCCAGGCGCACTCTCTCAACACACAAGCCCCTCACGGTAAGGGGCTTGTGTAATGTATCAGTTGTTACGCGACGGGTGTCTTGCGAGCAAAGAAGAACCAGAGCGCTCCTCCGACCACTCCGACACCGATGAGGATGCCAGCCCACAGCGGGAAGCCCTTTGGCTCCGGCTCCGGTTCCGGCTCTGGTGGTGGCGGTGGCGGCGGAATCACGTCGCCCCTGAACGGATTGGTGTAATCCTCGACGCCGGTGCGGTCTTCGGCCACGCGGAACCGGTAGGTTACGTTCTTTTCGAGTCCTTCGGCTGTCCACATCCAGGCATAGAACTGCTCCCAGTCATCGGTGCGCTGCGACCGGGTAACGGCTTCGGAGGTGAGCTCGCGCAGCATGGTGTCGTCCTGATAGAGCCACACGCGGAAGCTGCCGCTCTTCACTTTGCTCATCCAGGTGATGCTGACAGCGTCCTCGTTGGTGATGACGCCGGGGACGCGATCGACCTTGATGAAGCGGCGCTTGCGTTCGATCTCACGGGCACGGGCCTGTGCTTCGAGGCGCAGGCGTTCCTGCTCGGCGGCAAGGCGCGCGGCTTCCAGAGCTTCATAGTCAACCGTATCGACGATGACCGGCTCGGCCACTGCGCCGATGAACGGCAAGCCCTCGGTAAAGATGCGGCTGTTCATGTCTTGGACGCGCAGGCGATATGCCATGTCGGCTTCGACCTGGCCGGCCAGCCAGGCATAGCGATATGCCTTGACCAATCCCTCACGGGCTTCCCAGCTTTCGATCGCTTCGGCGGTAAGCAGAGTCTCGCCGCCGTCTTCGTCGAGCAGGGTGATGTAGTAGCTGGCGTCTTTGAGCGGACTCATCCACACCACGTCGTACCATTCGTCCTGCCAGACGGTGTCGGGCAGCACGTCGAGAACGATTTCGGGTTCGAGGCGCACGATGCGCACAACCTTCTCAGTCTCCTCGCCACGCACCCCCTGAACACGAACCGAGACATCGTTGTTGCCTGGTTCCAGTTCGAGTTGGCCGCGGAAGGGTTCGCCGCGATAGTCTCGCAGGCCCTTCTGGCGAATGACTGACTGGTTGTTGATGTCAACATAGACATGCTCGAAACGCTCCTGGCCGGTGATGATGAAATCTATCGGCTCGGTCACTTCGAGCGTCTCGAAGTAGCCTTCGTCAAAGCGCTCGTCGGCGAAGATAATCTCGGGAATTGTCGCCGGCGGCAACTCGTAGCTAACGTAAACGCCGTAGTTGTTGAAGCCGCTGATGTCTTCCTCGTAGTGATAGTCGTAGGCGAACATGACATCCCAGTAGTTCAGCGTGTTGAACTGCGGGGCGACGGTGAGCCTTTCGGCGGAAGTCCATACGTTGGTGGTGAAGATGTCGTTGGGTATCGAGAGGCCGAACTTGACCCCGTAGTAGTCCTCGTTGTCATCGTGAATGTAAAAGCCGCCCAGGTTCACGTTACGGCTCACCTGCCAGCCAACGTCGGCGAGAACCTTCATGGGAAGCGTCTCCTCGCCCGCGCCTGTCATGGCGATGTCCGGCTCGTTCAGGTTGAACAGTCCCAGCCCAATCTGCAGCCTGTCCTCAAAAAACGACCCGTGCAGGCTTGCGCCGAGTGTGAGAACGCTCATCTCGTCGTTTTCGAGTATTTCGGGTTCGTTGAAGTTGGTTCCGCCCTCGTCCACTGCGCGGCGGAAGAACCCGCCCGAGACAGCGGCGGTGAGCCAACTGTTCACCTGGTAGCCGGGGCTGAGGTTGAACTGCATCTCCTTCCAGACGTCGTCATCGCCCCAGGAGGTGAAGTCCGCCTCGAGCGAGAAATTGCGATACAGAAGCGGTGAACTCACCATCAGGCCCATGTTGTCGATACCACCATCGAAGTCGTCGAAGATTTTCTGGTAGTATGTGCTCATCTTGAAGTAGGAGCCGCTCATCTCAGACGCCGGGATGAATCCCTCGAACGCCCACAAAAGAGCCAGTATAATGATGAATGCGCTTGCGAATGTTGCTCTCTTCATGATGGACTCCTTTAGCGAATCAGATAGACTTTGCCGCGCTTGGTTATCTCCCCGCTTCGTTCGAGGATATACAAGTACGGATTGGCGACGCAGGCATTGCCGCTGTCATCTCGGCCGTCCCAGATGAGCGGATTGCTCGCCACGCCTTCGATGGTTATTACTTCGCGCCCGCGCAGGTCGAATATACGCATTCTCACCGCTTCGGCGCCTCCGTTGACGAACTTGATTACATAGTTATCGTTCAGGCCGTCGGCGTTCGGGGTGAAGGCGTTCGGCATCGGCTCGACCGAGTTGCCGGTAAGGGCAATCTGCACAACCGTGTCATCCACGTCGTTGCTTTCGATAGTAAGGAAGCCGGTGTAGAGGTTGCGCACAGTGGGCACGAAGTGCACATACACCGTCCGCATGCTGTCCCACGGCACATCAAAGGCCAGGTTGTCGCTCCAGGGGTGCATCGGGTCGAGGCGCACCTCGAAGCCGTCAGGCGCCGTGAGCGAAGTAA
>JAIOQZ010000049.1 GCA_021108395.1 Candidatus Cloacimonadota bacterium | reverse complement strand
GGGGAACCACGTGCATTTTTCTTCATCGATACTGAACGCGATTCGGCGCAACGCTATATCTCCATAGACAATAAAGCGCTAAGCTTGCCAGGCGTTGTGTCGATAACAGAGATAAGGAGGTAGCTTTGCTAACAGCAACGTAGCCGTGGAGCGGAGCCACAGAAGGAGTGATGATATGGAAGTCACAACGATCGAAGGAATGATCCATGCGCTGCCTCGGCAGCACAACCCACACGCCAACTCAGCAGAACGAGCGACTGCGGGTGTCGATCTGGCACACGAACCTGCCGCAGCTGATATGCTGCATCCTCCCTTGAAGGAAGAGTATCAGCCGATTGATGTCTCGATCCTCTCGGGGTTGGGCTGGAACGTCAATATCACAGCCTAAGTTTGCGTGTGACTCCGCTCCGTCCTTATTGCCAGTCACCCGGGTCAAGATAGGGGTCGGTTGTCAGCAAATAGCCGCGAATGTAGTCGGCCACGGCCTCTTCGAGCTTCACGAAGGCCATGTCGCAACCGCTGGCGCGAAGGCGGTCCATGCACGCCTCAGTGAAGTATTGATAACGACCCTTCAGCTCTTCCGGCATATCCACGAACTCAATCTGCGGGCGGCGCTCCATGGCCAGGAACGTAGCATTGGCGAGATCGAGCCAGGTGTGCGCTCTGCCGCTGCCAAGATTGAAGAGACCGTTCACCGCCGGATGTTCGAGCAGCCAGTTCACCACCCTCGCCACGTCTTTCACGTAGATGAAATCGCGTTTTTGCTCGCCGTCGGCGTAGTCCTCATGGTCTGAGCGAAACAGTTTCACCTTGCCGGTATCACGGATTTGCTCGAACGCCTTCACCACCATCGACCGCATAGCGCCCTTGTGGTATTCGTTGGGGCCGAACACGTTGAAGAACTTGACGCCGGCAATCGAGTCGAAAACGCCGCTGCGCAAAGCCCACATGTCGAACATCTGCTTCGAGTAGCCGTACATGTTCACGGGGTGCAGCGAGGACAGCATGGCGAAGTCATCCGAGAAGCCCATCTCGCCGGTGCCGTAGGTGGCGCCACTGCTGGCATAGATGAAGCGGACGCCATGTTCGATGCACCACTCGGCGAGGTGACGGCTATAGCGGTAGTTGTTTTCCACGAGATAATCGGCGTCGCGCTCAGTAGTCGAGGAGCAAGCGCCCATGTGCACTATCGCGTCGATTTCGTCATCGAAATTGCCGGCGATCAGCAGTTCGAGGAAATCCACTTTGTGCAGGTAATCGTAATAATGCAGGTTTACCAGGTTTTTCCATTTGTCGTTCGAGCCCAGATTATCGACAATGAGCAAGTCATCGACGCCCTGGCTATTGAGCAGCGACGCGAATGCGCTGCCGATGAATCCCGCTCCGCCTGTGACAACGATCATGATCCGCTCCTTATTCTATCGCTCAGTTTCACTGTATTGACAAAATGTAGTTTAGCCACCTCACCGATTCTGTCAAAGGAAAACTTGTCTGCAAAGAACACGCCCGCTTCGTCCACATGCTTGCCTGCGCCGCGTGGAATCGTGAATCCATAGCGCGCTGACAGCGCATCGAGTTCGCATAGAAAGCGGTTCCGCGCCAGCACCGATGCCGCCGCCACTGCCGGGTCGCGCTCGCCACGCACCACGTCCACGATGTCGAGCGAACTGGCGGTTCCCAGGTTGCGCCGAATGCGACTGACGTGGGTAAAGCGGTCGATGACGGCGCCGTCGAGCTTGAACCGCTCGGCCAGGTTGGCGATGGCTCGCCCGTGCATCCAGGCCAGCAGGTCGTTCAGGTTGCGCCCCTGGGCGCGGAAATCGGCGTAGAGGGCGTTGTACTTTGTGGGCGACAGCGCCACTGTTTCGATGCGACGACGGCACTTGCTTTCGAGCGTTGCCGCAGCCTCGCGGACTGCTCTGTCGCTCATGCGCTTGCTGTCCTGAACGCCCAGCTCCCGCAGCAGCGGCAACACCTGGTCATCGACCACAAACCCGCAAGCAACCAGCGGGCCGAACCAGTCGCCCTTGCCCGACTCGTCGGTGCCCGCCCAGCGTGACCACGAATGCAGCCGTGCCTGTTCGTCCACAACATCCCCGACAGGCTTGTTCGCCAGAGCTTGTAGTTTCGCTCGAATGGCGGTATTTTTCTTGCCGCCGGGAACCAGCGACACGCCCTTCTTCATCGAGTGATAGATATTGAGGGTGCCGCGACCGCCTTCATGCTCGAAGGTGAGCTGAACGCCATGCGGGATAGGCTTTTCGTCGGCAAGGCGCAGTCCGAGACTGGGCGCCTGCTCCAGCAGCCGCGCCATTGTCGCCAGTATTTTCTCGTGCATGTGTATCCTTATTCTCAATTCGTCAATCGCACGAAGGGCCCATGTTGGCAACGAGATATTCGTGCAATCTGTTGTAGGGAAGCAGGTCGCAGCCATACATGTGAGAGCTTGTATCTCCACCGTATAACAGGAGCGGTGTTTTGCATCGAGTGCATATTTTTGAAAACGCGATGAGGTTCTTGAACAACCCCTTTACTGGCGTGGCGCTCGCCTTCACCTCGATTGGCAGAATGCCGTCACCTGTTTCGATGATGAAGTCAATCTCGACACCATTGCTTTCACGATAATAGAAGAGAGACGAGGCGTCTTTTCGGTTCATTCTGAATTTCATCAACTCTGAAAAGACAAATGTCTCGAACAGTGCACCCATCAAGGGGTGTGTCTCAATCTGATTCGCAGAAATCATACCAAGTAAATGCGCTGCCAGCCCGGAATCAATGAAAAACAGTTTGGGCGACTTTATTAACCGCTTATTGATATTACCGTGAAATGGAGGAACGATTGAGATGATGAAGCTTCCCTCCAACACCGACAACCA
This sequence comes from Candidatus Cloacimonadota bacterium, assembly GCA_021108395.1. Classification (GTDB taxonomy): domain Bacteria; phylum Cloacimonadota; class Cloacimonadia; order Cloacimonadales; family JAIOQZ01; genus JAIOQZ01. The sequence continues at coordinate 12,834 of JAIOQZ010000049.1, read as the reverse complement.
GCCTTTCAGCGTTTTCACCTCGACCCCGGCATCATTGGATAAACCTGTATAGTTCAAAATCTGTGCCGTGCGCCCCGCGCATAGACGCACAAAGGTATGGAACCGAGACAAGTCCTGTATGCTCTTGAGATTCCGAACATCCTTCTGTAGATATGTTTCCAAGTATGAACGGTAGAACAATGTCGGATCGATGTCCTGGCTGAAAATACGTGGATAACCTCCCTGAAACAGAATTTCTTCAATGCCCGAAGAACGAGACAAGCCAATCTCATGACATGAAAAGGGCAACAACTTCATGATTGCGACTCTGCCAGCCAGCGATTGAGTGACCTGCTCCATAGCTACGAACTGGTTGCTACCAGTGAGAACATACATGCCGGTTTCATTAACCTGATCGATATGCGATTGAAGGTACGAAGTAAGCTCTGGAACTCGTTGGAATTCATCGAAGATAGCCTGTCGCGGGTAGCGCGAGATAAAACCGCGCGGATCCTGGGTGGCGAAAAGCCGCAAATCGGGATCCTCGAGGTTGACATAATCATAGTCGGGAAATACATGCTTCGCCAGTGTCGTTTTCCCTGACTGACGAGGGCCCGTCAGAATCACAGCGGGAAACATCTTCATGGCCTCACGCAAGACGGCGCTGATGTCTCGTTTTATATACATGGTTCACCTCGTCCCGATAATATAGTTAGCAAGAAGTGAGTCAAGTTTTTTATGCAAATCCGGTAGCCTTGTACCCGATTTACATAAGTTTCGCCCTCGTTTTCACCTCGATTGATAGAACGCCGTCATCTGTTTCGATGTCAAGCACCGTACGCAAATATGGAACTACATTCCACATTTGCACATAATCGAGCATTCCTGTGAGTCGCGCCCCAAGGTATTCAGACAAGCTTTTTATGCAAATCAGGTAGTCTTGTACCCGATTTACATATTTCCCAACCGCAGCAAGTCGCGCTTGCGCTCCGTGCCGCCGCTATAACCGCCCACGCCGCCACGCGCCGGCAACACGCGGTGGCAGGGTACCAGCAGCAGCCAGGGGTTGGCGGCCACGGCGCCGCCGACTGCCCGCGCTTTACGCTTGTCGCCCAGTTGCGCGGCAAGCTGGCCGTAGGTGATGGTTTGGCCAGGCGGCAACAGACGTAGCGCTTCCCACACGCGCCGCTGGAACGGCGTACCGCGCTGGGCCAGCGGCAGGTCGAAGCGCTGCCGGGTGTGCGCGAACCATTCTTCGAGTTGCAGCGCCGCCTGGGACAGCAGCGGCGTGTCACCGCCCTCGTCACAGTGCAAAACGAACCGCACCGACCAGACGCGACCGCCTCTCTCCTCGATTCGCATCCACCCCAGCGGACTGCGCCAGCATTTCTGCGGCATTGTTTGCTCCTCCCATAATATCTGGTAGATTCCGCTATGCCATACCGCTGGCAGAATAAATAACTTGACGGGAAAGGCAAGCAGGAAATTAATTTATGAAAATAGTAATCAGGAGCTGGTATGATACGCAACGAACGTGGTTTCAGCATATACAAAGTCATCACCATCCTTTCTTTTCTCGTGCTGGTGTTCGTGCTGGCGCTGCCGCAATTCTTCAACCTCGAGAAGAAGGAAAAAACCGAGCAGTGCGTCAGCAACATGGAGAACATCTACCGAGCGGTACAGCAGTATATGTTCGAGCGCAACGAGGAGTTCAACGTCAGCCGCAAGCAAGACACCTCCGACCTCAAGCGCACCGGCTTTCTCTCATCGGTGCTCGAATGCCCGGAGAAAGGCCCTGGCGATAACTACGTCATCATCGGCCGCTTCGCAGACAGCCTCGACGTATATGGCGACGCCTATATCCGCTTTCTGGATGACGAAGGCAAGGGCAAGCTGGTCACCGACCGCGAGTGGAAGGATATGTCGGACGATGTGAAGAAACAGCTCATCATCATCGAGGTGAGCTGCCCCAACTTCATCAAGTATCCCGATGAGTTCCCCGATCACGTATTGCCCGAGAGTTTCAAATAATTCGCTTTATCGCATAAGCTCGAACCTTCAAGCTACCGCTTGAGGGTTCGTTTTCTTGGCAGGAGACCATGGACAAACAAACCTTCCTCGACACCATCTACCAGCGTCACTCAGGCAACGTCAAGCTGGGGCTGGAACGCATGGAGGCTATCCTCGCCGTCATGGAGCACCCAGAGAGGCGGCTGCGCGGCGTGCATGTGGGCGGCACAAACGGCAAGGGCAGTACCTGCGCCATCATCGAGGCGCTCGCTCTGGCGCACGGGCAAACCACCGGTCTCAATACCTCGCCACACCTGGTAGACTACCGCGAGCGCATCCGGCTCGACGGCCAGCCAATCGCCTGGGGCGAGCTTTATGATATTTACACCCGCTGGGCGCCCACGTTTATCGAGCACGAGGCCAGCTTTTTCGAGATCACCACCTCAATGGCCTTCGCCGCATTCGTGCAACGCAAGGTGGACACCGCCATCTTCGAGGTGGGACTGGGCGGCAGGCTGGACGGCACACGCCCCTTCGTCGCCACCATCAACGTCATCACCAGTATCTCCATCGACCACCCCAAGAGCCTGGGCGACACCATCGAAAAGATCGCCTTCGAAAAGGCCGGCATCCTCAAGCCGCAAACCCCGCTGGTGCTGGGACAAATGCCGGAGGTGGCGCGCAAGGTTATCCTGCACCAGGCGGACAAGCTGAACGCGCCCACGCAGGTGATTGGCCGCGATTTCCACATCGACAACGTGCGCACCAGCCTCGAGGGCGCCAGTTTCGACTACCGCGCCAGCGACGGCGAGTTGACCGGCCTGCGCACCAACATGATTGGCGCACACCAGGCGCAAAACGCCGCCCTGGCGTTGCGGGCGTTTCAGCTTTACATGCAGCGTATCGGCGAGACGGTGGATGAGGCGAAGGTTCGCGCCGCGCTGCTGCGCGTGCACTGGCCCGGGCGACTCGAAGTGCTGCACAAGCGGCCACTGGTGCTCATCGACGGGGCGCACAACGAAGAAGGTGTACAGTCGCTGGTGCAGGCGCTACAGACTCTAAACGACGGCCGCAAATGCCACATGGTGCTGGCCATACTGCGCGACAAGAAGCTCGACCGCATGATTGGCGACCTCTGCACCGTGGCCGACAAGCTCTACATCAGCAAGAACAAGTCGAACCGCGCCGCCGAGATAGCGGAGCAGGTGGAGGCGGCACAGGCCGCGGGAACGCCTTACGAGACCGCCTATGACGTCACCTGCGCCACCCGCCGAGCGCTCGAAGAAGCCGCGCCCGACGACCTGATCGTCATCACCGGCTCGCTCTACACCATTTCCGAGATATTGCCATTTGACGAAAAAATCTTGAGTCTGGAGGACTAATGCGATTCGACGGCGTAATCTTCGACCTCGACGGTACCCTGCTCGACACCCTCTCCGACATTGCCGCCTGCATGAACCGCGTGTTGCAGGCCAATGGACTGCCCACCTACTCACTGGACGAATATCGCTACCTCGTAGGCAGCGGACTGCGCGAAATGATTGCTGGAGCTGTCCCAGAAAACCGCCGCGACCCGTCGCTGGTGCAGGCGCTGGTCGATGGCTTCGGGCACGAGTACAATGCGCACTGGGCGGACACGTCACGACCCTACGAAGGTATCGTGAAGCTGCTTGCGGAGCTGCACGAAGCGGGTATGTTGCTGGCCGTGCTCTCGAACAAGCCCGACGCCTTCACTCAGGCGATGGTGAAGCAATTGCTCCCCGCCCAGCTATTCGACCTGACGCTGGGGCACCGCGAGCCGTTTCCGCTCAAGCCAGCACCCGACAGCGCTCTGCACATCCTGCGCGAATTCGGTATAACGCCGGAGCGCGCCGCGTTCGTGGGTGACATGGCGATAGACATGCACACTGCGCGCAACGCCGGTATCGCCTCGGTGGGCGTCGAGTGGGGCTTCCGCCCGTGCGAGGAGCTGCTCGAAGCCGGCGCGACGCATGTGGCGTCCAGTCCAAGTGCGCTGGGGAAGTGGCTAAGACAGGGGCGTTGCCCCTGAACCCCACTCGCCTTTTGTAAAAGGCGAGACCGAAAACTTTTAGTGGAAACTTCGTTTCCTGTGTACATATATCATTCTTGTGACACAAGGATGCGTTAGCATCCGCCAGAAGTTTTTGATCCAAACTTTTTACAAAAAGTTTGGCGGGGATGGGGGCAGCGCCCCTTCTTACGTCTTCAGCTTCTTTTTCTCTGCTGCGGGGAAGAGGATGTTGTTGAGGATGAGTCTGTAGCCGGGCGAGTTCTTGTGCAGGTCGAGCATGGTGGGCGGGTCGCCGATGCGGTGCTGGTAGTCCTCGGGGTCGTGGCCGCCCATGAACGTGAAGGTGCCCTGGCCGTAGTTGCCGTGCAGATATTTCACCTCGTCCACCTGCGGCGCCTCTCCCAGTATGATGACCGAATCCTTGACGTATCGCGTGTGAAATGACGTCGTCTGCCCCAGGAAGCCGTTGACGTAGTCGGTGTGGCACTGGGTAAGCATGGTGGGCACGGGATCGTACTTGGCGGAGAAGTCGAACAGCAGGAAGTAGTCATTCTCGGCGCCGCGAAGCTGGGCGTAGTCGCTGGCGTCGATGGAGCTGAACTCATAGACCAGCGGGTCGGTGATGAGCGAGAAGTTCTCGAAGGCGAAGCAGCGCGAGAAGTCGAGCTTGGCGGCATAATTCGGGTCGATGCCGTCACCGTCGAACACAGCGTCGCAGATGTCCACGTTGCGGGCTGCCAGGGCGATGTCGTAGCTGTCGGTGGCGGCGCACATGGCAAACAGGAACCCGCCGTTGCCGACGTATTCGCGGATGGTCTCGGCCACAGCGTGCTTGAGCTGCCACACCTTTGCATAGCCCAGTTTTGCCGCAACCGCCTCGCTCGTCTGCACCGTCTCGATGTACCAGGCAGCGTTGCGGAAACTGCGAAAGAACTTGCCGTACTGACCGGTGAAGTCCTCATGGTGCAGGTGCAGCCAGTCATATTCGTCCAGCCGACCGGCCAGCACTTCCTCGTCCCACAGGATGTCATGCTCGATCTCGGCATAGTCGAGCGCGAGAAGAACCGCGTCGTCCCACGGCTGCACGTTTGGCGGGGCATACACCGCGATGCTCGGCTCCTTTTCGAGGGTGACGACGTCCATGTTCTGCTCTGCCACCGTGGCAAAAATGGCCGCCACGTCGCCGCCGCCGATGCGCTCGTAGTGAACCCCGCGCAGTCGGCACATTTCTTCGAGCCGCGGATTCTCCGGCGCCAGCCAGCTCCCGCCGCGATAGTTCAGCAGCCATTTGACCACGAGCTGCATCTTCAGTGCTTCGTAGGTGACGCCATAGGCCTTGAGGTGGTCGGTCTGGCTCTCGTCCATGGGGATGAGTATCTCGGCGTGCAGTGAAGCCGCCAGCGCCGCCATTATCAAGCTGATTAAAATGTATCGCATACAACCTTCTTTTGTCTCAATTGCGTTCAATGCAAGGACAAAGTAGCGGCCTGTCCGAAGTCGTCAAAGAAAAACCGGAAACTGCCTACAAGATCAGGAGCGCTGCCCCTACCCCCGCCAAACTTTTTGAAAAAAGTTTGGATCAAAAACTTCTGGCGGATGCTAACGCATCCTGTGTACAACATAATTATTACTGTACATAGGAAACGTAGTTTCCGCAAAAAAAATTTGGTCTCGCTTTTTACAAAAAGCGAGCTTGTCGCGTCGTGAAACGGAGTAAACCATTCCTTGTGCAAAGAGACACCCTTGACGTCTTTCTGAAAAAACGGTTTCGCTGTTGCGTATGCGTTTGTTCTTCAATTAGATGCGCGGTATTTCAAATCGTTATTGCACTTTTTCCACTCGCGGTGTTTCGCAGGTATTACCATCCACTAACGACGGACTTTCAGGGCTGTTGCCTTGACTGTATATGCCTGTAAGAGTTGCAGTTATTAAGAGCTTACGGTTTTGAGCCCTCTAAATTTCAGCGCAAGCGTCGCGTTATTACGCTTTTTCGCTTTTTCACCTTGCGAAATACGGTCTTTTAGGGGCAAAAGTGAAAAAATGGCGAAATTTCGGTGAAAAAACGATTTCACTTCCTGTACTGGAAGACGCGAAACTGCATCACCATCTCACCGATGATCTGCAACCGATCCAGCTCCGCATCCGCCAGAACGATTATTGAAATCGCAATAAACAGTTTGCATTATGTTCTTTTAGCATGTAGCATGCCTTTGATCTCGACAGGCTCAAAATGTTCCGAGCAATATAGGCATTGACTTTATTGTAGTCACCATGAAAGATATGGCTCAACTTGATAGTGACCCGCATCGCGCGGCTCGAAAGCAACCTGAAAATCCTCACTACCATCACGGTCAGCCAATTCTTTCTGCTCATCGGCGTGGCGCTGAAAACCTTCTTAGGACCCTGAGATGGATATCAGCTACGCTAAACTGAGAAAGGTGCTCGCCGTGTTTCTTCGCAACGAGCATCTCCGCAAGGGATTGGAAGATCTACTCGCAGGTGGTGAGCAGGAGATTACCGAGGTCGGGTTCCTCGACCTGCTCGAGGAGTCCAACGCCGACATCAGCGTCCTGCACATCCTCACGGGCACACGCACAGCGTGTTCATGTACAAGAGCACTGGTACGCCTGCCTGCGGGTGCTACCCGCCTCACCACATCAGAGGTTGCAGAGCTTGCGCCGGTGCTGGTTGATTTCGCTGACGCTAACGCTTCCACCGGTATGAGCGTCGCCTCCGCCTTCGACCTGATGGGGCGCGTTCTCAACGGTCATACCGAGATGCTGGGCCGCTACGGACTCGAGCTCTACAAGACGAAAATCGAGCAGGCACGCACAGCGTGTTTACGCACAAGAACACCGAAACCGCGCCTGCGGGCGCTGCCCGCTCGGCGACATGCTGACTGTGCTGATAACACCGCTTCTGCAGGGTCTCAAGGGGCTATTCGAGTGGTACAATCGGCTTACCCCGACCGTGAAGGGTTTCGTCACAGGGCTCGCTATTGCCATTCCCGTGATTGGCACGGTGACAGCCTCGATTACCATCCTCACCACCGTCATCATCGCGCTTAAAGCCGCTATCAATCCTATCGTGGGTGTCATCAGTCTACTCGCGGCGGGACTGACAGCGGCTGGATTCGCCTTTGCGGCAAACACTGTCGAGACCGACAACGCCGAAGAAGCACTGGCGCGGTATAAACGACAGGCCGAGGAGGCGAGGGTCAAGCTGGACGGTCTCATTGCCGGGCTGACCGACTTCAACGAAATGGTGGCGCAGAGCAGGCACGCACAGCGTGTTCACGTACAAGAGCGCTTGTACCCCTGCCTGCGGGTGCTACCCGCTCGGGGAGGTGATCATCGAGGCGCGAGAACGGTATAATGAGGCTCTGGCCAGCTTGAATCAGGACGAGACGTGGTCAGCGTTCGTGGAGGGACGTGAGCTGGCGGCGCGTGAAACAGCCTTACGCAGACGAATCTTCGATGACGACATGCAGGCGATTGAAGACTATCACAACGGCAAGCTTCGCATTGAGCGCGAAAGCACCTACGAGGGCGTTCGACTCATGCGCTATCGTATCGAGCAAGCACGGATTGCCTACGAGGAAATCAAGGACGTCGATGCCAGCAATGTGGACGACAAACTCGCGGCCTATCAGAAGTGGATTGCGCTCGAAAAGCAACTCTCGGACGCCATCGAGTCGGAGACTGACAAGCGGCTCGACATGCAGGGGCAGTATGCCTTGCTGTCCATTGAAGACGCGCTGGAACGCCGTCTGGCTCAGCTTGATGCCGAGAAGGAAACCGAGCTTCAACGTGCCGAGACGCTACGGGCTGGCGAGGAAACCCGTCAGAACATATTGGTTTTCTACGCTAATGAGGAAGTGCGAATCCGTGCCGAATTCGCTCAACAGGAGGAGACAGAGCGCGAGCAGGAGCGTGCACAGGAACGTCAGCATGAGCAGGAGCTCGAAGCGATACAAGACGAGTTTCACAATCGCTCACAAGACCTTGCGCAGAAGACGTTTGAATCCGAACTGGCCGCTGTGAACGCCTACTACGAACGCAAGCGCGGCAAGCTGCTTCAGGCAGGGTACACTGAGGCGCAGATAACCGAGCAAACCGAAGCCGCCAAACAGCGCATCCATGAGAAATATCAGCTCATGACAGCGCAGGGCTTCTCCGGTATGTTCGGCAATCTCGCCAAGGCGGCGCAAGCGTTTGGCAAGAAAGGCTTTCAAGCGTGGAAGGCGATGGCGATGTCACAGGCCATGGTGGACACCTATTCGTCCGCTGTTGCGGCCTATAAGTCGATGGTCGGACTGCCAGTAATAGGCCCCGGGTTGGCAATCGCGGCGGCAGCGGCGGCCATTGCGGCAGGTATGGCGAACGTCAGCAGCATCTCGAAACAGAAGTTTCAGGAAGCGGCGCAGGGTGGTCTGCTCGTGGGGGCAAGCCACAACAGGGGCGGCATTATTCTCGAAGCCGAGGGCGACGAGTACATCACACGCAAGCAGAGGGTTAGAGAGCTGGGGGCGAGGTTTTTCGACTTCATCAACTACGCTCCGTTGGACGCTGTGCGACGCACTCTGGCAGGGGCGATGCTCCCCAATATCCCCGTGCCGGTTACCTCTGGCGTGAGCTTTGCCGCAGGTGGGCTCGTGCAGTCCGGCGGAATGCTCGGAACGCTGATAGAGCGGGTTGACGACCTGATAGCCGAAAACAAGCTGTTGCGTCGCGAGCTGCGGGATAAGGAACTCACCGTCCATAACCACATATCCGCCAACGGCATTCTCGGCATGGCCGACCCGGTAATCGTCAGCGAGAAGTCCGAAGAAGGCATGATCATCAGGAGTGATCTGTGAGCTGGCGAGTGGACTTCGTTGACCGCTTCAGTTTCTCGGTTCTTCACTCGGTCGCGTTGGTGGATGGACTTGACGCTATTCGACTTAACGCCGACAAGATAGCTGGGACGTCCTATTTCGCCAAGGAGCCGCGCCGTGTCGAGTTCGAGTGCTTCCTGGATGATTGGATCGAGTCGAATATCCTGTCCGGAGACCACGAGTTTGATCGCTACATCTCTCATTTCCTTGTGCGGCTCTACGAGAGCAACACGTTGATCTTTCACGGGATCATCGACACGTCATTCGTCAGCTATAACGCGAAATCGGAAGTGGTCAGCTTCACCTGCTACGACTACCTGCGCCTGTTCTCGAAGTTCGCGGACATCAAGATGCTGTACTCGCTTCACAGCGGCTACAGCCCCGACTACTGCTTTCGCTATATGGCGCAGGGAGTGGAGCTTGAGCTGTCCAACGAAATCACAGTGCCGCTCAGCTGGTCAGAATATTCACCGCTCAATATTCAGGTCTCTAAGCTGGCCATACTGAACCTCGAATGGAAAGCTATGGTGCGCAAGTTCCGCTCGTGGAACGGCACCCTGACCGTTTATGCTGGCTTCCTCTACGCGCCATTGTACAGCAGTGAGTCCGTGCCAGAGTTTCGCCTGCTATTCTACTGCGAGCATATCAGCGGCGACACCATCCAGTGCAAGGTCTATGGCCGCAAGTATCGCTTCTACAACGCGATCTGCCCAATCGAGGACGAGGATGCAACGGTCGATGATAAGTCGGGGGTCTTTCCAACCTCCGAGCTTGATGAGATGCTCGCGTGGCGTGACGAGACCTGCTCCGGCTACATGCCATTTGCGCCGTGGGGAACCACACAAACCTTCGCCCATGCTGGCAACACCTACTCTATCCAGATCAGCCCTGATGATCTGCAATTCGACACAGCGCCGGAACAGAAACAAGTGCTCTACATAGGCAACGCTATCCCAGCAAACATCTATCCTAAGGGCTTATACGAAGGTGAGAACGAGCCGCTGGAGAAACTTAAGGCGCTGAAAGCCGCGCTGATCCTGCATAACCTGACCACCGTCTCAACGGCGAGTGGGACGCTGTGTCTGGTGAACAAGAACGATGCCAGATACTTTGTAACCAGTTACTCAAAGGCATTCTTAGTATTTCACGATCTCCATACAAATAATTAATTATCTCACAACCGGTTAATTGTTTTTTTGATTACTGCAGGAACTCCTGCGAGCAAAACGTTTTCGGGATACTCTCCCTCAGCTACCGAACCTGCAGCTACAACTGAACCATCTCCAATGTTTGTCCCCCCCAAAATAACTGAATTGGCTCCAATCCACACATTCTTTCCAATATTGATAGGCTTTGCAATTTCACTTAAATCATAATAGGGAATCGAAATAAAATTGTAGTTATGATCGGAGGATACAACTACTGTGCCAATGCCGATCATTGTATTTTGGCCTATTAGTAGAGAACCCATACCACCAATCCAGACTCCACGTGCTATGAAGCAATAATCTTCTATGGTTAAGGTACCTCCTTTTGCGTTAATCTCCACGAAATCACGAATGCAAACATGATTACCTATTTGAACTTTCGAATTATGGAATCTAGACATGATCTTAACATTATTCCCTAACAACACGTCCTTACCGAAATGCAACCTATCACTATTTGTTAGATACACACACCCTTTTGATTTAACTCCTTCCCGCAAGAGGAATACCTTCGATGTTAAACAATTGAGCCACAATTTCATTCAGCTCTGTCTTTCAATTCAGATAATACTTCAAAATACTCAGTTTTGTTTCTGAAAAGCTGGATTGAACCAAAGTGTCTGGCGGGACAGGAGTCATAGAAATCACCAATCAGTTTATATGGTTTTATCCCTTGATAGTGAAACAACATATGACCATGTGTTGTACCTCTACCATGTCCCGTAGATGAATAAAGCAACCATATTTGTCTTCCTTGAATTGTTACTTTATTTGAATGCCAGGATGAAGCCGGTTCTTCATCAATGAGTTTGCTATTCGTTGCTGATATTTCAATATCACTATCATGAATGCTAATAGTCACAGGACCATGTCTTACAGTTTTAACCACATTACTATCATTTGGATAGTTCAGAATTTGAAAGATCTGGTACCATTCTCCAGATAAATTCCCTCCAATTTCCCATCGCCTCGTGAATTTGCTGATAACGTCGATTGCCAATTGAAAAACAAATACGTACACACCCAAAGAAGCTAAAATACTGATAATGATGGAAAGAAATGGATAACTATCAAGGTGAAAAAGGGAAATTAAAAATCTATCTACTGTCCAGACAAGGATAAAACAAACACTCGAAATGTATAGCATTCGTTTTTCCGTTTTCATATCATTATTCTCCTTTTAATTTCAAACCAACCTGTTACTTCCATGTGAATTGTCAACCACTTCGTTGCTAACACCTGATAATCCTTCAGGGATATCAATTCAGTTAAACTGCAAAAAGCATACTTTATCCTCAAGTCTCAGCTCGAAGGAACGAACCGTCCAGCACACCTTCTACACCACGTCACTGCCACTTGAGGAGCGGCTCAACGCCATCGAGACGCAACTCACGCTTGGCAACATCATTGACTCGTTCGCGCAGGACGAGGACGCGCTGCAGGCTCTGGCCAACGTGCTGCATTCCTCGAATACACTGGCGCAGAAGGTGTCTGAGCTGATGCAGCAATGAACACCATCCGCCAGAACACAGTCTGGGACCTAATCAACAGGAGAACGAAACCAACCGTCTCAACCGATAAGAATATCGCCTTCGTAAAGACAATCTACTCGACCGTGGACGAGAAGGAAGACCTCGGTATCGAGGACGCGAATCTCGTCCTCTCAGGGGAAGTATTTCCGCCGGAAGCGAAGCCGGGGCAGGTGTTTATCAGGAACGGTAAATCATACATATACAAGGAGCAACCATGACCACAAGAGAACTGATTCAGGCGAAGAAACTGGAAGTGACGAACGAATATGAGCGGCTCAAGAAGCTGATTGCGGAGGCAAACGCGAAGCTTCTGAAGACTCAGGGCGCGTATTTGATTCTTCAGCACCTCGAACAACAAATCGATATGGAGGCATGAAATGGCTGGCCAATGGAGTGAAATCCTCGACGCAGAGAAGCTCGGCATTCCCAACGGGATAGCCGAACTCGATGTAGACGGTAAGCTGGCGGCAGCACAGATACCGGAGATTGAGCCGGGACACATAACGGGTGTCCTCAACGCAAGCCAGATACCTGAGCTGGACGCCTCGAAAATCACCACGGGAGCCTTCGACACGGCTCGCATCCCCGCTCTGGACGCATCCAAGATCAGCTCCGGCGCGTTCAATGCAGATCGCATCCCCACGCTGGCGCAGAGCAAAATCAGCGGCTTGACAACGGCTTTGGCTGGCAAGGTGGAAACAACAACGAAGGTCAATGGCATCGCGCTGGACCGTGATATTGTCCTCAAATCCACCGACATCATAGAGGAGGTTGAGGAGCTTCCACTGGATGGCATAATCGGAGAACTCATCGCGTTCGAGGGCGTGCTCTACGTGTGGAAGGGAGCGAAATAAGCTTGAATTCAACCACAGACAGAAGCCTGTTTTCTGTCAGAGAACAGGCTCTTGCCTATCCTCATCATGATACACCTCATAGTGTTACAGCAAAAAGTGCCAGCATGTTTTCCATTTGGGCAATTGAAGCGGAGAACGGAAGCTTGATATGTCAGTTAAAAGTATGCAGTACAGACCAATGGGAGAAATCTTTTCGCTCACATGTTAGCTTTGACTTCTATATTTCAGGCCAGCGTTTTTACAGAATGGAAAAATTGCCGTCACTGGAAGTTTTTGTAAAGCATTGAAATTTCAGCACAATTGTCTGACGCCTGTGAACACCAAAAGTGCCAGCATGATTTCA
>JAIOQZ010000062.1 GCA_021108395.1 Candidatus Cloacimonadota bacterium | reverse complement strand
TGGTATCGGTTGCAGGAAGGGCATGCTGAAGCTGCTGCAGGCGGCGTTGCTGCTGCGCAAGCAGCGTCCGGGATTGCGCGTGCTGTTTCTGGGGCGGTTTCTCACCCCTGTAGATCAGGTCATCTACGATGACTTTTTGCAGACGCATGACCTGGCCGGGTGCATTATCTGGGGTGGCGTGGTTTCGTTTGCCGAAGTGCAGGCAAAGCTGTGTGCCTGTCGCGTGGGGGTGGCTCTGCTGGACACCACCGTGCCGCGATACCGCCGCGCTCTCAGCCTCAAAATACTCGAATACCTTCAGCACGGACTGCCTGTGGTGGCCAACGACACCCCGCTGGTGAAACAGGTTCTGGCGTCGCATAACGTGGGTCATTGCATCGAGCACAACAGTTTCGCGCTGGCTGCGGCCATTGGCCGCTTGCTCGACATGACGCCCGGGCAGCGCGGCGCGCTGACACGCCGGGCACACCGCCTGGTACGTGAGGAATTCTGCTGGAACAGCCAGGAGCCGCGCCTGCTGGCGCTGTTCGAGCGGCTGCAAACCACCGCCGACAACCGTCTGCTGCTGCTCAGTTACTTCTACCCGCCGCTGGGCGGGCCGGGTGTGCAGCGCCCCTGCAAGATGGTGCACTATCTGCGCGAGCTTGGCTGGACTGCCGACGTCGTTTCGGTGGGCGACATCGTTACCCTGAGCTACGAGCCGGATATGCTGCGCGAGTGCGGCCACGCCGGCCTGCGGCGCACAGCCGCGCTCGACCCGATGTGGCTGCTGCGGCGCATGAAGCGCAAGCGTGGGGGAGAGCAGGTTTACTTCGGCGCTTCCGAGAAGCGCAAGCGCATTGTGCGCGGCATGTTTCCCATCGAGGACAAGATTGGCTGGCTGCCGTTCGCGCTGGCAGCGGCGTTGCGCCTGGCACGTCGCCATCGCTACCGCACGGTGGTGGCGGTCATCGGGCCATACACGGCGGCCATCGCCGCATACTTCGTCTCGAAGCGGACAGGGCTGCCTCTCGTCATCGACTACCGCGACCAATGGACGCTGTTCCCCTATGGCAAGTATCTCACGCGCTGGCACCGGCGACTGGCAGAGCGGTGGGAACGCCGCATTCTCGAACACGCCAGCCGTGTGAGCATCATCGGCGAGGTGTACCGCAACGAGCTGTGCGCCACATTTGGCGAGCATCTGCGCTCGAAGATTCACATCGTGCGCAACGGCTGGGACGAGCGCGACTTCGCCGATGCCGAGCCGCTGCCGCCGTCTGGGGGCTTGCAGGTGCGCTATGTGGGCAATTTCAACGGCAATCGCCAGCCCATGTGCTTCGTGCAGGCGCTGCGGCGGCTCAAGCAGAGCGGGAAACTGCCGCCAGGGCTTCGCGTCACTTTCACCGGCAATTACTTTGTCGAGGCGCGTGAGGCGCTGTCCTCGCCCGACCTCGCCGACATTATCAGCGTCGAGCCGCAGGTGAGCCACACCGAGGCGGTTCGTCGCGAGCTTTCCTGCGACCTGCTGCTGCTGTTCATCGCCTCACCCAACGGACGCGGGGTGCTCACCGGCAAGATGTTCGAATATCTCCGCGCCGGCCGCCCCATCTTTTGCATGGTTCCGCCAGACGGCGAAGCCGCCCGCATCCTGCGAGACGCCGGGCATGAGCACATCTGCGCGATGGAGGACGTTGCGTCCATCGAGCGGCTGCTGCCCGCCGTCCTGAAACACGCCGCCGCTAAACCCGTGCTGCGCGTGGACGATACATATTCACGAGCGGCGCAGGCGCGGCAGTTTGACGCCATGCTGCGGGAGCTGCCATGAAACGCCTGCTGCATGTGCAGTTGCTGCCAATACTTTCGGGGGTGCAACAGGTGAGCCTGCGCATCTTCGAGAACCTTGACCGCACCGAGTACGAACCCTGGCTGCTGTGCGCCCCGTCCACCGCCGATTGCCCCAATCTGGTGAGCGAGGCGCGCAAGCTGGGCGTTCAGGTGCACATGCTGTCAGGGCTGGCCCGCAGGCCGGGCATCGCCGACGCCGCCGTGCTGGTGAACATGGTGCGTTTCATGCGTAAGCATCGCTTCGACATCGTCCACACGCACAGCTCGAAGACAGGCTTTCTGGGGCGAATCGCCGCCAGACTGGCAGGCGTTCCCTGCGTGGTTCACACCGTGCACGGCATCCCGTTTCACCGCTGTGTTCCCGCGCCCCTGCGTTTGCTCTACTGGCTGGCCGAGGCCGCCGTGGGGCCTTGCACCGACCGCCTCGTGCTGGTGAACCGCTACTATCAGCGTTACTATACTTTTGTGTCCGCCGCACGGCGCACAACCATCTACAACGCCATCGATTACGACGCCGTGCAGCCGCGCCGCCCCCGCGACGACGGGCTTGTGCGTGTGTTGTGGGCAAACCGCTTCGAGCCACAGAAGGATCCGCTGAATTTCATGCTGGCCGCGCACATGGCCGTGAAACGCCTGCCCGCCCTTCGCGTTACTATGGCTGGAGACGGGCCACTGCTGCGGCAGGCCGAACGCTACGTCGCCAGGCATGGATTGCAGGATCGAATCGCCCTGCCGGGCTGGAGCGACGACATCGCCTCGCTCATGTGCGCCCACGATATATTCTGCACCTCTTCGCGCTGGGAGGCGTTTGGCCTGGTGCACCTCGAGGCCGCCGCCGCGGGAGCGCCGGTTGTGGCCACAGCGGTGGAGGGAGTGCCGGAGGTGGTGATGCACGAGCAGACCGGCCTGTTGACGCCCCCCGAAGACCCCGAGGCAATGGCTGCGGCGATAGTTCGTCTGGCGGAGGATGCAGACTTGCGAAAACGCCTGGGTGAGAACGGCGCACTCTGTGCCCCGCGAGAATTTCCGCTGGACAAATTTATCGAAGGTTATCACAGTATCTACAAATCATGCAATGGAAGACCACATGCTTGACTGGACAACCGCGCTGGCGTCACTGGCGGCGTTTGCGGCAGTAATGCTGCTTACCCCGCTCAACATCATGCTGTCGCGCCGTACTGGCCTGCTCGACAAGCCACACCCCGGCAGCGTGCACGATAAGCCTGTTCCGCTTGCCGGCGGGCTGGCCATCGGCATTCCCGTGCTGGCGTTGCAGACGCTCTACTGGCGGCTGGGCGCCGAAGCCTCGCACGACCTTGCCGTTCTGGTGGGCGGTGGCGCTGCTGTGCTGCTGGTGGGTTATCTCGATGACCGCCTGCGACTGGGCGCGTTCACCAAGCTGAGTATGCAGATCGCGGTGGTGCTCACTGTCTGTCTGTTGGGATTCCGTATCGAGGTGTTGAGCAATCCGTTTGGCGGCGGAATCGAGCTGGGCTGGCTGTCTGTGCCGGTGAGCCTGGTGTGGTTTCTGCTGGTGATGAACAGCTTCAACCTCGTTGACGGCCTGGACGGACTGGCGGCAGGCATCGCCGTCATCGTCTGCCTGGTGCTGGCTGTGGCGGGGCTGGTGTTTTCCAATCAACCCGTCGTATTCCTGTCGTTGGCACTGGCGGCCGCTTGCCTGGCGTTTCTTCGCTACAACTTCCCTCCGGCGCGCATTTTCATGGGCGATACGGGGTCACTGTTCATCGGCTTCAACATTGCCGCCATCTCAATTACCGGGGCCGGGCAGATGAAAGGCATTGCCGCCATGACGCTGCTCATCCCCATCACCACCCTGTTCATCCCACTGTTTGATACGCTGCTGGCGGTGCTGCGCCGCATGCGCCAGCGACGCCACATCTTCAGGGGTGACCAGCAACACCTGCACCACAGGCTGCTACAGTTTGGGTTCACACAGCGCAGCGTGGTGCTCATCGCCTGGTTTGTCACCCTGCTGTTCGGCCTTATCGCCGTGGGGTTCACCCTGGCTACACAGACGCTTATGACGGTTCTGTTGCTGTTGCTGGCTGTGTTGCTGATGATTGTATTCTATATTTTACAGCGCTGGCTTCGCACTATGCCGGGCAAACTGGAAAGGAACGACAAATGAAATATCGGGTTGTAGTGCTATTGTGCCTGTTTCTGGCGGCATCGCTGAGCGCGGTGCGCAACTGGGAGACTTACACCAACACCACACACATTTTCGATGTCGCCGAGCTTGATGGCAGACTGTGGCTGGCGACCTGGGGCGGTCTTGTAGAGTTCGACCCGTCCACAGGCGCATTTTTGCAAACATACACGAACGTGGATGGCCTTATCAGCCAGGATGTGCGCTCAGTGGCGACGCTTCCCCTCACGGGCGAGCTGTTCGCCGGAACATCCGACATGGGCATCAGCCGACTGGTGAATGGCGAGTTCCAAGTGCCGCTGACAACGATTACCGGGCTGGCCGACGACCGCATCCGCGACATCGCCGTGTACGATTCACTGCTGTTTGTCGCTACGGCTACGGGCGTGTCTGTTTTCACCTCATCTTCCGACTTCCCCTTTCCGCTGTTCATCGATACCTTCGCCGCTGGTGACGGCCCCAGTGTGGACGAGATGACGAGTCTTGGCGTGACGGGGTTCCGCTACCTTGTTTGTCAGCACCCCGCAGGCATCGACTACGTTCACGTTGATTCGATTCTGGCCGCCTCGAGCTGGCACAATGTGCAGATGGCAGACATCGCCCCTGAACTGAGCCAGGCTGTTCTCAGCCAGATGCACGTTCGACGGAACTGTGTCGCTCTGGCAACCAATATGGGCGCTGTCGTGCTGTCAGGCTTCCCCGCGACGCTGTCATACCGGCATTATGACGCGCAAAACATGCTCGAAGCCGATACCGTGTTTCCTGTTTACCTCGACCATCAGGGTGACCTGTGGCTGTCATATGGCGCATGGAATAATGAGGGGTTGCAGCTCGACAGCCCAGACAGTCTGGCCGCCGTTGTCCGCATCGATTTACAGCAGGACGAAGTGCAGACCTGGAGCCTGGAAGAAGGCTTGACCACTACGGGCGTAATGGGTTTCTTTGAGCATGGTGGCGCTACCTGGGTATATACCTGGGGTGAGGGGTGTTTTCGGCTGGAAGAGCCAACCTGGATACAATACATGCCGCAATCGCTGTCGGCCAACACCATCACCGCCTTTGCCGTTGACCACGATGGCCGCCTGTGGGCCGCCAGTGGCTATTTGGGTACGCCGGCCACATCGACAGGCACTCGCGGCGTGTCTTCCTTCGACTACGAGACCAGCACATGGCAAAACTATCGGTTTGGAGCGACACCGCTGCATTCAGATAATATCAACTGCCTGGCGGTGGATGCCGAGAATCGCGTCTGGATGGGTTCATACGGCGCCAATTCCGACGAAGGCTGGGGTGGAGGCGTGAGCATTTACGATCAACAGGCAGATAGCTGGCGAAGGCTTTACAGCTACAACAGCGGCCTCAGCAACGGTGTTATCACCACCATCACGACGGATATGCGTGAACAGGCGCAGGACAGCCCGGCTATGTGGGTCAGTTGCCTGGGAGCCGGTTCCGGCTCTGTCGTCGTGCTGGGGATGGACGCAAATGCAGACGACCAGTTTCTCGTCCCCTGGGGTGACGACGATTATCAGAACACTGTCTCGATATACATGGACGATGAAGTATGCTTGTTTGGCGCGTACTACGACGGTGTCATGCTTTGGGACGAAGCCGGCGTCACACCGGTGACCGATTCCCCCCACTGGCAGCATCCCCCTTTCTCCAGCCTGTACAGCAATGGCTACATCAACGGTATCGTGCGGCAGGAGGACGACTGGTCGCGTGAGTGGTGGTTTGCCGGCACCACCGGCCTCTATGCCTGGGACGGCACAGACTGGTTCAAGCTGGACATCGACATCAAACGCCGCATCTGGAGTGCAGAAGATCAGGCCTGGGTTGACTTACCCCATGACCGAGGCAAATACTACGTGGGCGAGCAGAAGCTTTTCGGTGGCGAGGCAACCACTCCCACCGCCATGCTCACCGATCCGTTCGGGCGGGTGTGGATGGGTACCGAGAGCAACGGCATATGCGTGTACGATCCCTACACCGACAGATATTCCACCTATAATACAGCCAACGCCCCGCTGTTGTCCAATCATGTGACCGCGCTGGCATACGAGCCTCGTAGCGGCAGGCTGTATATCGGCACTCCCAAAGGACTCAGCTCGGTCGAGGTGGGCCGCGCCGAGAAATGGCATAACAGACTGGATAACATCCTGGCGGCGCCTAATCCATTCCGTCCAGACAGCGGCGAGACGTTTGTCATCGCCAATGGCGAAGAGGGCAGCATGCCCATTGGCGACTGGCAGTGCCGCATCTACGACATCGCCGGCGAGCTGGTGCTCACGCTCGACGAAGATCGCTACTATCAGTTCAGTTGGGATGGCAACAACGCTGTCGGTCGGCAGTGTTCATCCGGCATATACTTCTATGTCATTTATGACGGTGATGGCCGCACCCGCCGCGGCACTGTGGCATTGATTAGATAGAAGGAGACATGAAACTATCCGCGTTTATCGGTAGCCCGCGCATTGGCGGCAACACAGAGATTCTGGTGCGGCAGGCGCTGGCTGCGGCCGGCGATGCCGGCGCCGACACAACCGCCGTGACGCTGAACGAGAAATCCATTCGCGGCTGCCAGGGCTGCATGGGCTGTCTCGATACCCGCCAGTGCGTGATAGCGGACGATATGCAGGAGCTGTATCCGCTACTAACAGAGGCAGACGCGATTGTAATTGGGACACCGATCTACTTCTTTCAGATGACTGCCCAGACCAAGCTCTTCATCGATCGCCTGTACTGTCTGTGTCACCCCAATAATTCTCGTCTCATCGGGAATGACAAGCCCACCGTGCTGGTGATTACACACGGGGCAGAGGCCGGTGTTTTTCAGGAGTATGTGAAGCAGACACAGGACATGCTCGCCTTCTGCGGTTTCAACCTGTGGACACGATAGTGGCCGGTGGCGTGGGCGGCCCGGGCGCTGTTCGCACACATACCGAGGTCATGGAGCAGGCAGCGGCGGCCGGCCGGCTGTTGGTCGAGACTGTAAGACAGGGGCGCTGCCCCTGAACCCCGTCCACTTTTTGCAAAAAGTGGAATCAAAAACTCTTGGTGGATGCCAGCGCATCCTCGTCCAAAATATTTCCTTTGTGCGTAGGAAACGAAGTTTCGCAAAGGTTTTTGGTCTCGTTTTTTTCAAAAAGCGAGCTTGTCATGTAGCGAAGCGAAGTGATTCTTCAATTGTAGGGAAACCAGTCACGCGAACGTATCTCGTGCACCTTCATAATCATGCTTTCGCCAGTGGCGGTGTTATAGACGTATTTGCGGCCCATATGCCCGCCGGTGTCGGTTGACTCGACAGCGACATCAAGTTCGTGCAGTACCTCCATGGCGACATGAATGTTTTTCTCTCCAAATGCGTTGTCCGCTTGCACTCCACCGCCAATCACATGGGCGCGCAGATCGCCGGACTCCGAGCCTTCGTGCTGCATTCTGTTGATGAGCCACCGTAGTGCCTGTTCGCCGTAACGCGCTGTGTCGCGTGTGTTTTGTGAGCGCGGCAATTGAAAACTGCAGCAACCGGAATAGTGGTTCCTGCTGTCATACAATCCCACGAACACGCCTGATCCCAGAACCCCGTAAACCATGTGTTTGTCGCGGTGCAGCATGATGTATCCAGGCCGCATCAGGTAAGTCTGCTCTGAAAGGGCGAAATTTGTCATGCTATAATCCTCTTGGGACACCTGCGTTCCTGGCAGATAAGGCGGTTGACGATGGTGGCGACGAACGAAATGATGAGAGCGGCCATGATGATTCGCCAGGGTTCGTATGTCTCGAAGTTGGGCACGAACCAGGCAGCGAGCATCAGCAGGCAAGCGTTGATAATGAGCATGATTATCCCAAAAGCGAGGCAACTCAACGGCATTGTGATGGCCACGATGAAAGGCCGGATGATCTGGTTGAACAGCGACAGCAACACAGCGCCCACTATAGCGCTCCACCATCCATCCAGCGTGAAAAGCCCTGTCTCCGTTCCCAGGGTGTAGATAATCACCGTCAGCATTAGAAAATTCGCAACAAAACGTCGCATCGGCGCTCCTGGTCAATCGGTGAACTTGCGCATGAAAGCCGGGATGTCGATTTTCTCGTTGGCCATCAGTCGCGGCTGTTGCTTCTCGAGCGACTCCTCGATGATGTCATGCCCGATGTTGTCGGCCTGGCGTATGCGGTCGAAGATGATGTCGAGCTGCTCGTGTTTCTTTTCCTCGGACTTGGGCGTTAGCTTGGGTATCTCCGGCTGCTTGTCGGCCTCGCTCTGCAATCCCGTGGCGATGATGGTGACGCTCAGTTTGCCGGACATCGTTTCGTCCACCACCAATCCCACAATGACGTTGGCTTCTTCGCCGGCTTCGCTCACCACCACCTGGCTGACGGCGTCGAATTCTTTGGTGAGCATGTCCGTTCCGCCGGTGATGTTGATGAGGATTGCCTTGCAGCCGTCGAGCGAAACGTCGGCGAGCAGGGGGTTGCTGATGGCGGCGCGGGCCGCTTCGATGGCGCGGTTCTCGCCCTCGGCAATGCCGGTGCCCATCAAGGCGTAGCCCATCTTGGCCATCACTGTTTTCACGTCTGCGAAGTCAACGCTGATGTAGCCGGAGTGATTGATGATGTCGGATACGGCTTTGGCAGCGTCGAAGAGGACGTTGTCGGCTTTGCGGAATGCGTCCAGGATGGTCATGTCGCAGAAGATTTCATTCAGCTTCTCGTTGGGAATGACGATGAGCGTATCGACGTTCTCACGCAGGCGGGTCAGCCCTTCTTCGGCGTTGCGGCGGCGCTGAAAGCCCTCGAACCCGAACGGCCGGGTGACGATGCCCATAGTGAGGATGTCCATCTCACGGGCGATGGAAGCGATGACGGGAGCTGCGCCGGTGCCTGTGCCGCCACCCATGCCGGCGGCGATGAACACCATCTCGGCGCCCTCGAGCGCGGCGCGGATGTCGTCTTTCGATTCGAGAGCGGAATCGCGGCCAACTTCCGGGTTGGCGCCGGTGCCCAGTCCGCGGGTAATGCCCAGCCCGAGCTGAAGCTTCACTTTGGCCGAGCTCGAACGCAGATCCTTGCCGTCTGTGTTGGCGGCGATGAACTCGACGCCCTCGAGCCCGCCTTCGATCATGGTGTTGATGGCGTTGCCTCCGGCTCCGCCCACGCCGATGATCTTGATGATCGTATCGGCAGACTTATCGCGGTCAAATTCCAACATGCTGTCCTCCAAGTGTATGTATTTGTGATCAAACAAAATCGCTGAATCCGGAAAACCATTTCTTCATTTTAGTCATCGTGCTTTCGCGTGGGGTCTTGCTTTGAACCTGAAGATTCTGCGGAAGCTCTCCCAGTGCGTAATACAGCAGTCCAATCGAGGTGGCGTACATAGGCGACTTGAGCCGTGAGGTGGGGCCGGTGAGCAGGCTGAGATCGGGGTAGCCGACCTTGACCGGCAGGTTGAACACATCGGCGGCCAGTCGCTCTGTGTCTTGCAGCAGCGCCGCCCCGCCGGTTATGACGATTCCGGCCGTCATCAGAGTTTTGTTGTAATTGTTGAAGACCGAGCTATAGGCCAGCTCAAAGATTTCGCGCATTCTGCTCTCGATGATCTCGGCCACGAACTTCTGTTTCTTGGTGCTGCCGTCACGCCCGCCGATGCCCGGTATCTCGATGGTTGCTTCGTCATCGATGCTCTGCGGCAGGGCGCTGCCATGCCCGATTTTTATCTCCTCGGCAGATGCCGGCGGAGTGCGCAGCCCCACAGCGAGATCGTGGGTGATGTTTGCGCCACCCATCGGCTTGACAGTGCTGAAGCGCACCGAGCCGTGATAGAACACCGCGATATCGGTGGTTCCTCCGCCGATGTCGAGCAGGATGCAGCCGAGGTCTTTTTCGTCCTCGTTGAGCACAGCCATAGCCGATGCGATGGGTTCGAGGACGACGTTGCGTTCTTGGTATCCGGCCATTTGCAGGCATTTGAGGATATTGCGGATAGCGTTCATATCGGCCAGAACAACGTGCACATGCGCTGTGAGGTGAAAACCGCTCATATTTATCGGGTTGATGATGCCCTTTTGATTGTCGATGTCGTAGTATTGCGGTATGCCGTGAATAATCTGCAGGTTCTCGTGTCCCTGTTGAATCTTCACCGTGCGCTTGGCGTCATTGATGACAGCCTCGATGTGCTCCTGCTGCACCTCGGCCGGTTCCTTGCCGGAGCTTTCGGAGATGCTGATGCGCCCGGTGGCGTTGCGGCTCTTGATGTGCTCGCCGGCAATGCCGATGTAGATGTTCTCGGCTTTGTGCTCGGCCATCTTCTGAGCCTTGTCGATGGCTTGCTTAATCGATTCGGACGTGCGGTGAATATCCTTGACGATACCCTTGTCGAGACCGCTGGACTCGGCGATGCCGATGCCCTTTACTTCGAGTTCACCCGCGCCGCGCACAATGGCGATGATAGCGCAAATCTTGGTCGTTCCGATATCGACAGCGGTGATTACAGTCGGTTTCTTCATCTAACCCCCATCTTGGCCACGATCTGATCATGAAAGCGCAGATCGAGGGTGGCGCCGGGCGTGAACCCTTTGTTTTCTGCAAAGAACAGCAGTCGCCGCAGCTTCTCGTCC
The DNA here is from genome assembly GCA_021108395.1 of Candidatus Cloacimonadota bacterium. Taxonomy (GTDB): domain Bacteria; phylum Cloacimonadota; class Cloacimonadia; order Cloacimonadales; family JAIOQZ01; genus JAIOQZ01. The sequence continues at coordinate 8,181 of JAIOQZ010000062.1, read as the reverse complement.
ATGTTTCCCTCACCCAACACGATGCGACAGCCGCTGCCGGTTTCCACCAGCGTCAGTTGCTCTTCATCGAGATAGTATTGCGAAACGCGATTCGCCAGCCAGTCGGAGCTTGCCGCGATGCGCCCGTGCAGGGCAAAAACGCTTTCGAGGGTATCATTGCGCAGTGTGTCGCCGGGGACGAGGAGACTGGGGTCGAGTCCGAGATTCACCAGGGGCGCATCTTCGTGTGCGTAGGAAACATCAGAATCCAGAATGACGCGCTCGGCGTCAACAGGCAGGAGCGCTCCGTCTCTGCGCTGAAGCCAGAAGGCTGTGCGCCGCTCGACTATGGTGATGGACAGGCGTGAGGGCGGTATGCGGTGCACGCGGCAGCTTTTCACGCGGGCAAGCCGCTCATAGCGCTGAGCCACTTCGCTGGTCGAGATGTCGAACAGGTTCTGTCCCACATACTCTTCCGACAGTGACACACAAAACGCTTCGGGCAGGATGTGCCGTCCCTGAATGGTGACGCGGTCGATGCGGAACCACTCGATGCGGCGACTGAGCGCGCGCAGTCCCCAGAAGGAGAAGGCCAGTCCCAGCGCCAGAACGAAAAAGGTGATGAAAAATCGGCTGTTGCCGCGTCTTTTGCGTGTCAGTTCCAAGATGCACCTCCGCCAGCCGGTGGTATGATGCGCACTTCCGGCTCCAGCCAGATGCCGGTGCGTTCATGAACGACACGGCGAATGCGGTCGGCGAGTTCGATCATGTCTGCATAGCTGGCCTCACCGACGTTGACGATGAAGTTGGCGTGTTTGTCGCTTACCTGGGCGTCACCCACGCGCAGTCCCTTCAGCCCGCTTTCGTCGATGAGCTTGCCGGCGCTGTCGCCCTCGGGGTTCTTGAAGAAGCAGCCCAGGCTGGGCAAGTCCATCGGGTGCTGACTGCGGCGGCGTGCCACAGATTGCTCGACGGCCTCGCGGATGGCGACCGGATCTGTGGGTTCGAGGGCCAGTGTTGCTGTGACGATGAAACCGCGCAACGAGGTGCGGCGATAGCCCCACTCGACCTCATCGCCAGAGAGTGTTTGCTGCTTGCCGTCCCAGCCAATCACGCTCACCTCTCGCACGAAGGCGCCGATGCGCTTTCCCCAGGCGCCCGCGTTCATACTCAGCAGTCCGCCAAGATGCGCCGGCAGACCGGCCACGAACTCGATCCCGCCCAGGCCGGCTTCCATCGAGTGGGCGATGATGCGGCTGATGGGGCAGGAGCTCGAGGCGTACAGCAGGTTGCCCTCGATCACGAGCGTTGAAGGCATATTGTGGTCGAGCACAACGGTGCAGGCTGTGTGAGGGGGAAGCAGGAGGTTGCTGCCACCGCCCAGGAATACAGTGTTTTCGGGGTCGAGGCGGGGCATGAGCCGCTGCATCTCTTCGAGGTTCGCCGGAGCGTATATTGTTGCCGCCGTGCCGCCCACTCGCAGATGTGAGTAGGAGCTGAGGCTGGCGCCAGGTGGCAGCGGAGTCAGGCTCAATTGTCGCCTCCTGCGAGGTAGCGTTCGCCATAGTGAAAGATTGGTCCGGCACCCATGGTAATCACGATGTCGCCTTCGAGAGCGAGCTGTTCGATGGTGGGCACGATGTCGTCGTTGCGCTCGATGTAGTGCACGTCGCGGTGGCCGCTCTGAATGGCCGCCTCGGCGATGAGCCTGCCGGTGATGCCGGGGAGTGGCTGCTCGCGTGCGGGATAGATGGGGGTGACAAGCAGCACGTCGGCGTGATAGAAACTGCGGCCAAACTCATCGGCGAAGTCGCGGGTGCGACTGAACAGGTGCGGTTGGAACACAGCCACGATGCGGCGGTTCGAGGCCTCGCGCACACCGGACAGTGTCGCCTCGATTTCGGTGGGATGGTGGGCATAGTCGTCATAGACGGTGACACCGTCGCGTTCGCCCTTGTGCTCGAAGCGGCGAAAAACGCCCTTGAACTCGCCCAGTCCGTCGCGGATAGCCTCGAAGGGGATGTCGAGTTCGAGTCCGACAGAGGCCGCCAGCAGTGAGTTCAGAATATTGAATCGCCCCATGACGCGCAGGTCGATGCGGCCCAGGGTGTAGCCGTTGAAGATGAGGTCGTAGCTACCGGCAAAGCCGTCTAAGTGAACATTCACGGCGCGCACATCGGCCTGGCGACTGAACCCGTAGGTGAGCAGGCGTTTGGTGAATCGCGGGATGACTGCCTGCACGCCGTGGTCGTCCAGGCAGGCGATGATGCAGCCGAAGAAGGGAACCTTGTTGGCGAACTCGACGAAGGCGTCCTGGATGCCTGCGAGGTCGGGATAGCAGTCGAGGTGGTCAGCCTCGATGTTGGTGATGCCTGCGATGATGGGCGTGAGGGTGAGGAAACTGCGGTCGAACTCGTCGGCCTCGACCACGATGTGCTCACCCGAACCCAGTAGGTTGTTGCTGCTCAGGTTCATCACCTTGCCGCCTACGATGATTGTCGGTTCGAGAGCGGCGGCCTGCAACACCATTCCCACCATCGAGGTGGTGGTGGTCTTGCCATGTGTGCCGGCGATGCCGATGCCATAGCTCATACGCATGATTTCAGATAGCATCTCGGCGCGGCGAATGACCGGTATCTTTTGCGCCAGCGCGGCGGCCACCTCGGGGTTGTCGTCGGTGACAGCCGAGCTTTTTACCACCACGTCGGCGTCGTGCACCACAGCGGCGTCATGGCCGGCATGCACGGTAATGCCCAGTGACTGTAGGTGGCGGGTGAGGTCGGTGGCGTTCATGTCCGAGCCGGAGATGTCGAAGCCCTGAATCTTGAGCAGTTCGGCAATGCCGCTCATGCCGATGCCGCCGATGCCGACGAAGTGGATGCGTTTGGTGCGTCCGAGCATGGTTACTCCTGTTCAATCGTCGCCAGCAGGTCGTCGATGATGACGGCCGCGGCGCTGCTGTGTTTGCTGTCGGAAAAGTGTGCTTTCATCGAGGGCGCGGCGTTGCGCAATCGCAGCAGCATCTCATACAGATGGCCCGGATCGAGGTCTTTTTGTTCGAGCATCATGGCCTGGCCGTGAGTGGTCAGTTCGAGCGCGTTGAAATACTGGTGGTTCTCGGCGGCGGTGGGCAGCGGCACCAGCAAAGAGGGCACGCGGTGCGTTTCGAGCTCGGCCAGGGTGAGCGCCCCTGCACGCGCCATGGCGAATGTGGCGGCGTGATAGAAGCGCGGCATGTCGTCGATGAACCCGAAGATATGCACGCCCTCCACATTTTCGAAGCGTTTGCTATAGTGTTCCAGGTTGGCCGCGCCCGTCTGCCACAGAATATCGATGCCTTCGCCGGCAATGTGCGCCGCGACGGGTTCGAGCGACTCGTTCAGCGCCCGCGAGCCCTGGCTTCCCCCGATAACGAACAGCACAGGCGCCCCTGGGCGCAAGCCCGGAGCAGGGGGGAGGTCGTCGTCGTCGGGAGCGGGCAGCAGGGGGTTGCCGGTTAACACGCAGTCCCGCGCCGAGAGAACTTTGCAGGCGCTTTCATAGCCCACATACACCTTTGTCGCAAAGCGGGACAGCCAGCGGTTGGCAAGCCCCGGAAAGCTGTTCTGTTCTTGCAGAAACACCGATACGCCCAGCAACCTGGCCACAAGGCCCACTGGACCCGAAACATAGCTGCCGGTACCAATGTAGGCGTGGGGTTTGTATTCTTTGATAATGCGGCGACTGGCCAGCAACGCGCCCAGTAGGCGGAACGGGAAACGCACATGCGCCGGGGTGAAGCGGCGATATAGCTTTTGCACAAAAATGAGGCGATAGGGCAGGCCGGCCTTCTTGAACATGCCCACCTCCATGCCGCCGCGATTGCCCACCATCAGCACTTCGTGGCCGCGACTGCGCAGCTCGCGGGCCAGGGCCAGAGCCGGGATGATGTGTCCGCCGGTGCCGCCGGCGGCGATGAGAATGCGGGCTACCATACAGTCCTCCGCCTGGCCGAGATATTCAGCAGCAGTCCCACGCTCACCGAGTTGACGAGCATGGACGTGCCGCCGTAGCTGATGAACGGCAGGGTGACGCCGGTCGAGGGCAGGGCGCTCATGGCCACCCCGATGTTGACCATCGCGTTGAGGAAGATGTTCAGCGACAACCCCGCGCCCAGCAGTTGCAGATAGAAATCTTCGGTGCGCCAGGCGCCAAACAACCCCCGATAGAACAAGACGCCGAACAACAGAACAACCAGCGTGGCGCCGATAAAGCCCACCTCCTCGCCGATGATGCTGAACACGTAGTCGGTTCCGGCTTCGGGAAGAAAGAGATATTTGCTGCGTCCGCCGCTGGCGCCGGTGCCCATCGTGCGGCCACTCGATAGCGCCACAAGGCTCTCTTGAACCTGATAGGCGTCGCTTTGCAGCTCGTGGTTTTCGGCGCCGAGGATGGAGCCATACAGCGAGTAATGCCGAAAGATGTTCATGCGCCCGCGACGGTAGCCCTCGCCCAGGGTAAGAACAAGAACGCCGCCCACCGCGATGATGCACAGCGTCAACAGCATGGTGCGCATGCGAACCCGTCCCAGCCACATCATGCTCAACACTGTGACGCCGCTGATGACCAGCGTACTGAAGTGACGCCCGCTCAAAATGAGGCCATAGGTTATCGCCGGTACGATGAGCAACGGCTTGAAATGCCGCCAGAGACCAACAGGCGTGCTCTGGGGCAGCAGGTTTTTCTTCTTGTCCAGCAGGTGCGCCACATAAAATATCAGCATCACGCGGGCAATGACGCTGGGCTGCACGTTGATTGGCCCCAGCGGGAGAAACCGTCGCACGGTGCCGGCGCCTGTGCCGATGAACAGCACCAGCGTCAGCAGGCCCAGCGTGAGCAGCATGAAAGCGAAGTTCAGTTTGCGCAGGCGGGTGAGGTCGGCGAGGCGGAAGGCGGCCAGCATGGCCACCACAGACACCAGACAGAACACGAGATGCTTGTAGAAGATGGTGAGGCTGGGCCGGGTTGACTGGATATCGAGCATGAAATACAGCCCGGCAAGGCATAGCAGGACGTAAGCACCCAGCATCCACTGGTCGAACCCGACCATGTATGTTCGGCTCGAGCGACCATTTTCAATGGTCGCCGAGTAGGTGCGGCCCGTGCGGCCCCTGTCAATTGTCGCCGAAGTGGTCTGTTCAGGCATCAGGGTCTCCACGCAACGCCAGCACAGCCTGCTTGAAGGCTTTGCCGCGCTGCTCGAAATTGTCAAACATGTCATAGCTGGCGCAGGCGGGCGACAGCAGCGCCACATCTCCGGGTACGGCGTCGCTGGCTGCGAGGCGCACGGCCTCTTCGAGGCTGCCGACAACCGTGTAAGGCACCGTTTGCCCAAAGGCTTTTACCAGTGCAGGGGCTGTTTCGCCCAGAAGGTAAAGTGATGCCACCCGCTGGCGCAGCAGCGGCAGCAGCGGCGCGAAGTCTTCGCCCTTGTCGCTGCCGCCCATGATGAGCCGCAAAGGCTGGTCAAAAGATTGCAGGGCAAAGCGTACTGAGTCGGAGTTGGTGGCCTTGCTGTCGTTCACATAGAGTACGCCGTTCAGCTCGGCGACGGGTTCGAGACGGTGTTCGAGCGGCGCGAAGCTGCGCAGTCCGGTCAACACCTGTTTGGCGGTGATGCCGGGGAAGCGCGGCGCCAGAGTCTGTACGGCCAGCAGCGCTGCCAGCATGTTGAGACGGTTATGCGGCCCGCGCAACGGCAAACCATCGAGCGGAAAGCTCCAGTCGGTGGCGGGCAGGCACAGCGTATCGGCTTCGATATGTGCATTGGCAGGGTCGTTTGCGGCGAACGTGCGCACGGTGGCGTCGAGATTGCCGACAAGACGGTTCACTACGCTGTCGTCGCGGGGCAGAATGGCGAAGTCGCCCTCGCATTGCGCGGCGAACAAGCGCAGCTTGGTGGCGGCGTAGTCGTCGAACGAATCATAGCGGTTGAGGTGGTCGGGCGTGATGTTGAGCACGATGCCCACATGCGGCTGGAAGCGCTCGACCCACTCGAGCTGAAAGCTGCTCACCTCGACCACTATCACATCCAGCGCGCCGGTTTCGAGGGGCAGGCTGCACATGGCGCGGCCTATGTTGCCGGCTTCTTCGGCTTTCAAGCCGCAGGTGCGCAGCAGATGCGCCGTCAGGGCGGTGGTGGTGCTTTTGCCGTTCGAGCCGGTTATGGCCACGAGCTGCGTGGATGGATGCAGCGCCCGCCAGCCCAGCTCGATCTCGCTGATGATTTCGACCCCGGCTGCTTGCGCCTGCTGTAGAATCCTGGCATTACGCGGCACACCGGGGCTGGACACCAGCAAGTCGGCGTCGAGCGCACGGGCGGTGTGCCCGCCAAACTCGCAGTCCCACTGCGCGGCAATCTGCGCAGCCTCGGCGATGTCGCCCCGGGCCCTCGCCTCGCTGAGAAACACGACTACGCCCAGCCGCCGCAACAAATTGGCGGCGGCCATGCCGCTGCGGGCCATCCCCAGGATCGTGACGCGTCTGCCGTTCAGGTTCATGGTTTTTGCTTCCTACGCAAAGGCGGGTTGCCTGTGCTCCTTCTTCAGAAAGAACCGCTCGGCTTCGCGACGATATGAAGGATACATCTCCTCCATGCAGCCTGGGCAGAGGCCATAGACGATACGCGCATTGATGAAATTGTCGGGATAAGTGTAGCTCCAGTTGTCCTCGTCGTTCTTGGTGCGGTTGCATCCGCAGCAAAACATCACTACATCGTTGCTCATGTCTCCCTCCCCTGGGTTGACGGCAGGTTTAGTTGTTATGGTTAGAATCTGCATAATGTGTTCAGCGAAGTTTGATGGTGGCCAGGCCCACCGCGGCCAGCAGAGTGGCCACAATCCAGAAGCGCACGACGATCTTGGACTCCGCCATGCCTTTCAGTTCAAAATGATGGTGCAGTGGAGCGCAACGGAAGATGCGGCGTCCTGTGCCGTATTTCCGGCGCGTGTATTTGAAATAGTAGCGTTGCATCAAAGACGAGAGCGCCTCGACCACAAAGATGCCCCCGACGATGAGCAGGAATATCTGCTCGCGCAGCAGGATGGCCTCGACGGCGAGGATGCCGCCCAGAGTGAGCGAACCCGTGTCGCCCATGAATATCTCGGCAGGCTTGGTATTGAACCACAGGAACCCCAGCACTGTGCCGATCATGGCGGAGGTGAAAATGACAAGCTCCTCGGCCCCCGCGATGTATTCGATCTGAAGATAGCCCGCAATGCCCGCGTGCCCCTTGATGTAGGCCATAATGCCCATGGCGATGCCGCAGATGGCGACCGTGCCGCCGGCTAGGCCGTCCAGGCCGTCCGTCAGATTGACCGCGTTCGAGAACCCCGTGATGTAGATGAGCACGAAGGGGATGAACAGCAGTCCGAGATGGATGTAGAAGTTCTTGAAGAACGGTACACAGATGCTCGATATGGCGGCCTTGTCTGGACTGCCCATGTACAGAATCAGCACAATGATGAGCGACACGGTTAGCTGGCCGAACAGCTTGTAGCGCGCAACCAGGCCTTTCTTGAACCGGCGGATGTTCTTCAGGTAGTCGTCCAGAAAACCCAGCCCGCCCAGCCAGAGCACGGTGAGGTACATGCACAGTACAAAGTTGTTGGCCATGTTGTTCCACAGCAGCGAGGAAAACAACAATCCCGCCAGAATGATGAGCCCGCCCATCGTCGGAGTGCCCTGCTTGCTCTTGTGGTGCGCCGGAGTGTCGCTGTCGATGTGCTCGACGGCCTGTAGTCCCTGCAACATGCGAATGATGCGCGGTCCCAGTACGAAACTGAACAGCAGCGCCGTGATGAAGGCCGCCACAGCCCGGAACGTCACATAGCGGAACACGTTGAACACGATGTGATACTCGCTCAACGAGGGAATCAGGTGGTAGAACATCTTACCTTCTCATTCGGGTGGAGCAGTCCGATTGTGTTTTCGAGGTGAACGCCGTGCGAGGCTTTCAGCAGAATCACGGCCTGCGGCGGCAGGTTTTGCAGTTGGCCCGAGGCGATGAGACTGGCGACGTTGTTATAGTGAGCGCTGCCACCGTAGAGGCGTGCGTGCGTTCCCACCGAGTATATTGTGGCGTTGGTCGGCAGCAGCTTCGCAATTTGGCTGTGATGTTCGGCGGCGCTGTCGCCCAGTTCGAGCATCTCGCCGAGAATGGCC
>JAIOQZ010000016.1 GCA_021108395.1 Candidatus Cloacimonadota bacterium | reverse complement strand
TGCCGAAATCGAAATCGGTCGCGGTGAGCGTCCATCCGAACTCGGTGTTGAATTCCTTGGCCAAGACCTGCCCCAGCCGGTTCTGGAGCGGTTTGACGACAAAGTGATGAAACATCAGCATATCGGATTTGTTGTCGCCGCCAAGCTGACCGGGGATGAGCTGGGAGACGATGCGAGCCGGTACCCGATGATATGCGAATATGCCCTCGCGCAGGTCTTTCTTGAGCGTGATGAAGCCACCCTCTCTGTCCTGCTGGCGGAGCGGTTCCAAGCGGAAGCGAGCGTCCTTGTTCTCGGTCTCGATAAGCACAGTGGTGTGCGATTTGTTGTTGCCCTTGGCGGCCTGCAGAGTCTCCTCGATAACGGTGAAAGCGTCCTTCAGAACTTCGTTGCCCTCGCCGTCCTCGACCACGTCATCGCGCAGGCTTCCGCCCTCGACAATCATGAAGTAATCGACCAGCAGACCGTTCTTGAAGTTGTTGTAGTCGAAGGTTTTAATCTCAGCGAGAATGTCGATGTTGATGGCGACAGGCAGGCAGGCCAGACCCCATGCGCTGGATTTGTATGTCGGATACTTGAAGTGGATGACGTCAGTGCCAGCAAACAGCGTTTTCTTGCCGTTCTTCACCTGCACGAAATCAGGTTTGAAGAAGCCGAATCCGTCATGGTTTTCAACGATTTGCACCTCGGTGGGTAGTAGTCGTTCGAGTCCGACCCACGCACCAGTCGCGTTGCGCATCTTGATCAGAAAGCCGTTACCGCAGGCGAGATAGTATTGCAGGAATTCTGAGAGCACGGATGACACATCCTCGTTGCCCGGAAACTGAGCTTCCTGAAGCCAACCCTTGAGTTGAGCGTTGGTGAACTCGGCCTGCATAATTGTCGCGTTGACCTTGGCGTCGAGACAACCGGCATGATACTCGTCCTTATCCATTAGCTTCAGCAGGTTGGACATCGAGTACGGTGGTGCCAGCACCTTCTTCTGCTCCGCCGCTTTGGACAGCCTGCGAGAGCCTGTCCAGCGCAGTGATTCGAGCGAGGTGGTATCGGATTCATAGTGCTTGCTCAGCAGGTCTTCCACGCTGGAAATACCGATGTTGAAGCCACCGATTCGGCGCACTCTCATGACACCAACGTGTGTACTTTCGCGATGCGCACCCGACGTCCGGCATCAGCTCGCGCCGAGTAGTATTCGATTTGCGGGATGTCCTTGCCCAGTTTGTCTTTGTAGTTTTTGCGGAAATCCTGCGCCAATGCGAGGATGGCGGTATCCGGGTCATCGAGGTTGTTCACGTCAGCGATAAGAAATACGCCGATGTCATGCTCGATCTCTGTGAACTGGCGGGAGGTTTTGTTCAGGCCAGTCTCGCCCTGAAGCACCACTATCGCGGATGGGAAAGCTTTAGGCACGTCGTCCTTGTGGAAGCTGATATTAGCGCGTTCGACGCCTGCCGCTTCGAGGGCTTCGCAAATCTTATCGCGAGTATCCAGGAAACTCACAGAGCCACCTCGATGCTGTCCATCTGCTTGAAAATCCAGTCCTGTCGGTTGCGGATAACCTCGGCGAACACGTTGCGAGCCGGGATGCCCTCGCGCTTTATCTTGCCACGAATCATGTACGCCATCTGCTCGATGGACAGCGGTTTACCAGCTTTGTCAGCCCATGACAGCCCTTTGCACTCGACCCATGCTTTCAGCGGTTCAATCGGTGTCCAGGAAGGCACCTTGCCACCCAAGACATACGGCTCATGCGGCACATTCGAGCCGATAATCAGGTCGATCGACGTGCTGCTGAATTCGACCGCGTAGCCGGTGTTGGCGAGAAAGTCGCCCTCGGCCTTGATGTTTCGCTCTAAAATCTTGCGCCGCGACTCACCCTCGATCACGCTTCCGATCAGGTGCAGACGGCTTTCGATGGCCGTGCGAATCGCCCTGAATATCTCGACTCGAGTGTGGTCGCTCATATCACAGTCGCCTTGGTGCGGTTTGTGCGGAGACGCGAGGTACCAAGTTTCAGCTCTCTCAGTCGCTCGAAGCCGTCGGCGTTCAAGTACTCCTCGATGTTCTCTAAAGCCTTGATGCTGAGGTGTTTCTTGAAGGATTGTATCTCGCCGCCGGTGAGCAGTTCGGTCTGCTGGGTGTCGATGCCGGTGGTCTTGATGATGCCCTCGCCGATGGTCTTCAGGTTGAGGAACTCAAGTGTCGAAGCGAGCAGCAGGTAGCAGTACGAAAAGGTGTAGCTGCTACTGGCGTCATCATAGGCTGACTCATCCAGAAGCTGCTGCCAAGTGTCTTCATCTGATACTCGTTTCAGGAACAGCAAGACGACCTGCGAATGCTCTCCAAACAGCGCGATGATGCGCTCATCACTGCGCAAGTTGAGGATGGTCAAGGCGCGCTCGACAGGCACTGGCAGCACAGGCATCAGCGATCCTTGTAGAGCCAGACTTTGTTTGCCTTGCTCGTGTCGATGTCGCAGTGGATGAAGTCTTTACCGATGCCGATGCGCCGGAAGCCCGCCACGATGAGTCCGCGCAGGATGTTCAGTCGCATGACGCTATCGGGACAGGCTATGTCAGCAGCAAGGCCAGACATGTGCGCCGAGGTCTTTACTCCGCCGACTGCTTCGTTGTGCGATGGACAGCGGTATCCGCTCGTGATTACGAACGGTGTCTCAGCCAGTTCTCGTGCGAGATCGAGCTTGAGAACAAGCTCATCACTCAGGACAATCTTCCCACAACACCGGCAAGCAAACTCACCTCTGCGGAAGAATTTAATGCGGCTCCAGTCGATGTAGTCTTTTATGTTCATGGGCCGAGAATATGATAGGGTGTCTGAGTGCGCAAATCGAGTTGAGCGGAGTTGCCAGAGGAACCTAATATAAGCGATGTTACAATTCAATGTCGGAATACGACTGCAAAAAGAAAAGCAATGGGAGTCAGATAATAATATTGACACAAAACTGTATATATGTTCAATCTACCTTATCAATTCTTTATTAGGAGACTACTATGTATCGAGTCATCGTTTTGACTATCTGTCTGGTTTGGCTTTCTTTTGCCTTGTCTGCATATGAAATCACATACTCAGACGCTTGGTTTGACCAAGGTTTCTCACTTTCTTCCCGGAGTGATGATGGTGTGGATATCACATTTTCGATTACGAACTTTTCTATCGATGATGTCGTCGTTGATAATGATACGTTGCAAAAAGTCAATCTACGTGGCATGTTTTTGCCCAACAATGAAGGCGCACCTGACCTCCCGAGTGATGGTCGATGGATAGCTCTTCCTCAAGGATCTGAACCTGTCTTCACCATCAAGGCCAATCGATATGAAACATACGAGAATATTGAGCTTGCCCCAGCGCCACGGATACCATTCGAAACAGAAGACGGGCCCTTGGAGTACACCTTCGATGAATCGATTTATAGCATAGACGCTAACTACCCTGAGCTGCCAGTGCTCCTGTCTGAATCTACACAGCTTCGAGGAGTGGATGCTGTCATTCTTGGCATTACACCTTACCAGTACAATCCTGTAACGAAAACACTGATCGTATATCGAGATTTGCATGTTCGAGTTGACTTCATAGGTGGTAACGGACATTTCGGTGAAGACCGCCTGAGAAGCCTCTGGTGGGATCCCATCCACCATGCCACCTTCATGAACAGCGAAAGTTTACCTGATGTCGAATATCCTGTGTCGACCAATCGAACACTTGATTATGAATACTTAATTATCATTCCTGACAACAATGACTACCTTACCTTGGCAAACGAATTGGCTCTCTTCAGAACACGTCAAGGTATTCGCACAGGTGTTGTTACTACGGCTGATATTGGTGGCAATTCAGCCAACGACATAGAAAGCTATATTAATAATGCAGTAGGAGACTGGGATGTTCCTCCTGTTGCAGTACTACTAATTGGAGATTGGGGGTCTGGGAATACACAGCTAATTTGTCCATCTTATACGTATGAGGTTGATGATAATACTCACGTAACTGTAAGCGACAACTTCTATGCCGATGTCAATGGTGATCATCTACCTGATGTGGCGATTGCGAGAATGACTGCAAACAATGCTTCACAACTCTCAATTATGATCAACAAATCTATGAATTATGAGATTAGTCCGCCAACTAATCCAGGATTCTACGACAACCCCGTTTTCGCTGGTGGTTGGCAAACTAATAGATGGTTCATCCTATGTACAGAGATATGCAGAGGTTTCTTCGAGAATGAACTTGGCAAAACGCCCGTACGAGAATATGCAATCTGTGAAGGTAGTCCTGGAAGTCAATGGTCAACAGCGTCAAACACATACGCAGTAGTCGATAATTTTGGTTATTATGGCTTGGGCTATATCCCCCAAACTCCCGAAGGTTTAACTGACTGGGGAGGGAATGCATCACGGCTCAACACCGACATCAATAATGGGGCTTTCTTAGTACTTCATCGAGATCATGGTTCTGTATATGGTTGGGGTGAACCTGATTATGACAGAAACGACTTATCTAACCTACAAAACAACGATCTATCGTATTTCCTGTCAATAAATTGCAACACAGGGAAATTCTCTATAGCCGGAGATTGTTTTGCTGAGGCTCTTCATCGTTACGAGGATCGCGCATTAGGCGTTATCGCAGCAGCTCAAATATCTTGTTCATATGTGAACGATACATTTGTTTGGGGCATGTTTGATTTCATGTGGCCTGAGTTTGATCCTTTCTACAACAGTCCAGGTTGCCATAATTTGTTGCCATCATTTGCAAATGTATATGGTAAAATCTTTCTGGAAAGCAGTTCGTGGCCCAGTAATCCTGACAAAAAGAGAACGGTATACTACTTGTTCCACGCACATGGAGATGCCTTTACTCGATTGTATGAAGAGATACCACAATATCTTACAGTCGAGCATGCAGGTGTCATAAATGAGAGTCAGGATTGTTATGATGTAACAGCCGTATATAGAGCACATGTTGCCTTATTGGTGAATGATGAGATAATCAGTTCTGGTGTATGTCAATATGGCTCGAATGTCACTCTTCATTTCGAACCTCAGCCCTTAGGTACGGAAATCGAGCTGGTTGTAACGGCACAAAACTACTACACATACAGAACGACAATACCAGTTACCCATGATGTTTGCATTACAGGTACGGTCAATTTGGAAGGAGGTGATGACGAAAACGTGTCTGTGTATTTGTATGACGGCGCAGGAACACAATACATAGGCTCAACAACAACAAACAGTGAAGGTGAGTTCCAGTTCACAGAAATACCGTATGGAGACTATCAACTCAAGCTGTCATCCTACTTTGATACTGGCAGCAACCCATCTGAAGCCAGATGCTACTATCCGAAGATAGAAAATATAAATGTTCCCGACCAACCTGTCTATGATGTTGGCGTAATTGAGATGGAGCAGTTCTCACTTTCAAGTATCATCGTGAACTCGGATCCCGAAGTCGAGTCTTTCAAGGAAGTACAAGATGCTTGTGATTTCTTGGAAGATTTCGATATTTGTTGCTTCTGGTCACCGATAACAGCAAACGTATACGTCGTCGAAGGTGAATATGACTACTTCTCTTTTGAAGCTCTCAGTGACGTTCATGTTACTGTAAGAGGATTTGACAATCATACCTGTATTATCAATGGAACGGTAACGCAACCTGGAATCCTCCTTGGGAATAATACCAATAGTTCGATCACTCTGAGAAACCTGACTATCCAGAACTCTCACAAGAGTGGTGTTGCAATAGATAGGTTCAATGAATCGATCGGTTGCCAGTACACACTAACGGATCTAACCATACAAAACAACAGTGTAAGGGGTCTTTACCCCTACAATGACGAATCTATAGATTCTGGTGGTGGAGTGTTTTCCAGAAGTCCCGTCACAATCACCAATTGCTTGATTACAAATAATCACGGAATGTATGAATCAGGAGGATGGTACACATACGGCTGGGGCCTTGGCGGTGGAGTGTATATTCTGAATAACTCCAATGAAGTAACAACAGTACAGAACTGCACGATTTCGGAAAATTCTTCCCGAAATGCCGGCGCGATATACTGTGAGGGAAGCGGCGCTATCGTGTTGGATGGTAACCGAATTACTCAGAATACTCTACAGCTTCCGCGAGATACTTCTGAGGAACCGGGACATTGTATGGGGATATGGGCTTTTGCATGCGAAGAGCTCAGTATCCAGAATAACCTGATAGATCATCATGAGCGTTACTCTCAAAGTGGGGGTACACCACTACGAATTCAAGGAAGCAGTAATACCCAAGTAGTGAACAACACTATCGTCGATAACCCTCAGTTAAATGGTCTGAGATTGTTTGACACTTCAGACTGCCATATCATGAGCAATATTTTCTTGAACAATCTGTCTCCCATTTCATCTAGTTCTTCTGGTCAAACGGTGCAATACTGTTGTTGGTACAACTACACCGAACCGAGTACATTTGGTGGTGGCTATGTACCAGATGCAACGAACATCACCGATGATCCCCAATTGACCACTTCTACCGACCCACAACCCTACTCCCCCATCTGGAACTCCACCACCCGCTCCCCTGTTATCGACGCCGGCCACCCCAATATGAGCGACCCCGACGACACCCCCAGCGACATGGGGGCCATACGCGCCATGACGCACAAGCAGGAGACTTACATCGCACGTTCTGGTCACACTACGCCCGGTGAGCTCTATTACAACTGGGTGTGCTTCCCGGTGATAGACGACCTTTACACCGCCGATAACGCCGCCGAGGACTTCTTCCCACCGTTGTACCCGTCACTTGAAGCCCTGTTGTATCAATGGAACGCGGCGGAAATCATTGAAGATGAATGGACTTACCCCGATGCTGTTGACGTCGTTCCGGTCAACGGCTACAAGATATCCGTCAACTCCACGATCGACATGGTCAAGAGTGGCTTTCTCGCCGATCCGGATACCGAGATTGAACTTACGGAATCTACTACGCACTGGGTGGGTTACTTCATCGAGGAAAGCCAGAAACCGCTCGACGCTCTGGATGGTGTACTGGAATTTCTGTCCGAGATCAAGCATCGCGACTGGTGCCTAAACAAGGTTCCCGGCGGCTCCTGGATTGGAGATATCGGTGAATACACACTGAATTACGGCGATATGGTCGAGCTGACATGTGATGAGGCCTGCTCCTTTTCCTGGACAGACAATCTCGAGCCGGAAGACCCCAAGACCAAGGGTGCACTCTGCTTCTTTCCAGTCGATGAAGACCCCGATTATATCCCGATCTATCTCGACATGAACGGTTATGGCGATAACCTGCCGCAGGAAATCGGAATGTATGCCGACGATGAACTCATCGGCGCTACAGTAGTGGAAAACATGGGACCACAGGTCAACGCCTACATCGACGACATCGAGGACTTGGAAGACAAAGTTGTCACCTTCGAATTGTATTATGGCGAGAGAAGCCCCGTGCAGGTCTGCGATGAATACACCGTAAAGTCTTCTGCCACATCGGTGTTCGTGAGCACGAATCGTCTGTTTGAAACCGAATCGACTTATTATCAGGTCAATCTCGGTGACGGCTCGGGAACGCCAGATGTACCCGCAGTCGCCGGCGTTTCATCCTTCCCCAACCCGTTCAATCCCAGCACCACAATCCGCTGCGCTTTGCCACAGGATGGCAATGTGTCAGTGCGCGTGTATAACGCCAGAGGGCAGTTGGTGCGCACGCTGGTGGATGGCGACATGCCTGCCGGTTATCACGAAATTGTCTGGGATGGCAGGGACAATCACGGTAGTGCGATTGGTTCCGGTGTCTATCTCTGCCGTTTGCAGACTGGAAGCGCCACCCTCACCCACAAGCTGCTACTTCTGAAATAGCTTGACATGAACGTATGGCGGGAGTAAGGTAAACTTATTCCCGCCGTTTTTCTGGAGGTGATATGCGAGAAACCATGCTATTAGTAGTGTTGATGCTGACAGCCGGGCTTTGTGGCGACACGCTCACCGTGTCCTGGGACGGAACGCAGGACTATCTCACTGTGCAGTCGGCAGTGGATGCCGCCCAGAATGGCGATACGGTGCTCGTACATCCCGGCCATTACTTCGAGAACATCTTCATTAATGACAAGTTCATCACCTTGGCCAGCCTCGAGTTGACGACAGGTGATCCGCAGTATATCCACTCCACCATCCTCGACGGCGACTTCAACGGCTCTGTCATACGCATCGAGCTTGACACCGTACCCTCACCCGCCGACATGATAATTCAGGGGTTTTCCATTATCCGTGGCAGCGGGTATATCAGAGTCAATCATTGGCCTGAATATGGGGGGGGGGGGGTAAACATATATGGCGAATGGGATTACTACCATGAAGTACAAATAACTAACTGCCAGATAAAGTATAATCGAACTACTACAAGTGCAGGTGTTACTTCTGTTTCTGCAACTCTTCATATGCGCAATGTCAGCATACATCATAACGAGGCTCAGAATGGCGTGGGCGGAGTAAATGTTGTTTATGGAAACCTGATTACTTACAGCGATTCCCCATGCAATATTTACTCAAATTTCGCAAGCTACAAACATGATATCTCTGTTGTAAAAACAGAATACAATACCACTATCTATGCTGATACTCTGTCGGTTACCAATCCTGGACCGGGATTTATTTATTACAGACCCAAATCTTCCATATCCCCCCCCCCCCAACTTACAGTTGTCCAACAGAATCACGTCTTTGAGGAGGTAGATCACGACCTGTATGTTGCCCCCGATGGCAATGATGCTAACAGCGGTCTGTCACCGGCAGAGCCGTTGCGCACAATCTGGAAAGCGAGTTATATCATCGTGTCCAATCCAGACCATCCCCGCACGATTTATATCGCCCCCGGTGAGTACTCGGAATCATTGAACGGGCAGCGCTTTGGCGTGGGTCTCAAGCCATATGTGTCGATCATCGGCGCTGGTGTAGAGGAGACAACTCTGAGGCTTGAAGATGCGCCAGGATTAATCTGGTTATGGTATTCAAATAATCGCGTGAGTGGGATGACACTCACCTCAGACTATCCCGTCAGTCAGTCAGGGCTTATATGGTCGCCCACGGTGATAAGGGGCACTTATCCAACCGATATTACCCTTGATAATCTGCGGATTACAGGAGTTGAAACTGGTAGACTACCACCAATAAATGTAATAATCGCAGAACGTGTGAGTATGCGCAATGTCGTTGTGGAAAACAATCTAGGTTTATTTCGGTCCGGTATGCAAATCGAAAGCTATGATCTTGTAATGGAGGACTGCGTCGTCCGCAATAACCATGTTACCGGGCATGATCCCGATGGACATGTGATTCCGGGGGTTCACCTGGGCGCAAAAGGAATGTCTCGCATCAATGGATTAATCGTGATGAACAATGTGAATGACTACGGCTATGACTGGAATCGCTCCGGCATGATCAACATCGGAACTCAGGGCGACGAAGGTGTCACCGATGTGCATTTCACCAACTGCCTTTTCGCTGGCAACACCTCGCTGAGTGGGACAAATTTCCGCTTACATCCCGGTTCTGGCAGCGTCTCCTTCACCAACTGCACCTTCGCCGACAACTCGTCCGCCGGCTCGACTATCGAAGTCCAATATCTGACCGACACCAGTCCATTTTATGGCGTTCACTTCATCAACACGGCACTGTGGGATTCAACAGCATACGAGATCAGCAACGTCAGCTATGAGCCCTGCACAATAGAAATGGACTACAGCTTGGTGCGGGGCGGAATAGACGGCATATTTACACCCAACCACGAGCTTATCTGGGGTGACGGCAACATCAATCTCGACCCAATGTTGCAGGGCCCTCGTGAGTATTTTTATCCATTGGATGGATCACCACTCATCAACGCCGGAATCCCCGACACCACCGGCCTCGGCCTGCCCGTGCACGACATCTTCCATCGAGCACGCGTGTGGGACGGACGAGTTGACATCGGCTGCCACGAGTTCGGCTCGGTAGGCGTAACGCCAGAAGATGAGCCGATACCGCCACTCGGCCTGGCGTTGCACAACTTCCCCAACCCGTTCAATCCCAGCACCACAATCCGCTGCGCTTTGCCACAGGATGGCAATGTGTCAGTGCGCGTGTATAACGCCAGAGGGCAGTTGGTGCGCACGCTGGTGGATGGCGACATGCCTGCCGGTTATCACGACATTGTCTGGGATGGCAGGGACAATCACGGCAGTGCGGTTGGCTCCGGTGTCTATCTCTGCCGTATGCAAGCAGGGAGCGCCACCCTTACTCATAAATTGCTGATGCTGAAATAGTTTTGTATTTCGCGTAGCGAAAAACGAAACCATCGAACGAAAGGGTATGCAACGTAGCGAATACCCGAAAGTGGAATACAGATATTCCTTGACATGAACGTTTGGCGGGAGTAGGCTCTTCTTACTCCCGCCGTTTTTTTGGAGGTGATATGCGAGAAACCGCGCTATTGGTAGTGTTAATGCTGACAGTCGGTCTTTGTAGCGACACGCTCACCGTGTCCTGGGACGGAACGCAGGACTACCTCACTGTGCAGTCGGCAGTGAATGCAGCCCAGAACGGCGACATTGTGCTTGTTCACCCCGGTCACTACTTCGAGAACATCTTCATCGACGACAAATTCATTACACTTGCCAGCCTTGAGCTGATGACAGGTGATCCACAGTACATCCACTCCACCATCCTCGACGGCGATTTCAATGGCTCTGTCATTCGCATCGAATTGGACACTGTTCCCTCACCCGCCGACATGATAATTCGCGGATTTTCCATTATCCGTGGTAGCGGACACATAGATAACAATTACTGGCCCTATTACAGGGGGGGGGGGGTGTACATTTACAGCAATGTATGGGATTATAGCCATGGCGTGCAAATCACCAGCTGCCAGATAAAATACAATCGCGCTACAGCATGTGCTGGTGTGCATGCTTTTTCTGCAACGCTTCATCTGTGCAATGTAAGCATACATCATAATGATGCACAACTTAGTACTGGCGGAGTTAATGTTGTTTATGGAAGATTGATTACTTACAGCGATTTCCCATGTAACATCTATTCAAATTACGGCAGTTCCAATCACGATGTTTCTATTATCGACACTGAGTTCAACGCTACAATCTATGCCGACACCTTGACCAGCATCTATCCTGCTCCGTGTTATGTTTATTTCAGACCCGAATCATCCATCAATCCCCCCCCTCAACTGACGATTGTACAACAGAATCACGTTTTGGAGGTGATAAATCACGACCTGTATGTTTCACCGGACGGAGATGACGTCAACAGTGGCCTATCCCCAGCAGAGCCGTTGCGCACAATCTGGGAAGCGAGTTATATTATCGCTTCCAATGCAGACCAACCGCGTATGATCCATCTCGCTCCCGGCGAGTACTCGGAATCGCTGAACGGGCAGCGCTTTGGCGTGGGGCTAAAGCCATATGTATCTCTCATCGGCGCCGGAGTGGATGAGACAACGTTGAGGCTTGAAGAAGCGCCGCGTCTAATCAGTTTGTCCTACCATGACAATCGCGTGAGCGGGATGACACTCACATCGGATTATCCCGTTAGCCAATCAGGGCGAATCTGGTCTCCTACTGTGATAAGAGGAACCTATCCAACCGACATTGCCCTCGATAATCTGCGAATTACAGGGGTGGAAACCGGCAGGTTGTCCCCCCTGAATGTAATAATCGCTGAACGTGTGAGTATGCGAAATGTCGTTGTGGAAAACAACCTCGGTTATACCATGTCCGGCATGCATATAGAAAGTCTTGATCTTGTATTGGAGGATTGCGTCATCCGCGACAATCATGTTACCGCGCATGATCCAGATGGACATGTAAACCCGGGTTTCAGACTGGGAGCCACAGGGATGTCTCGTATCAACGGGCTCATCGTGATGAACAATGTGAACGACTACGGCTATGACTGGAATCGTACAGGTATCATTAACAGCGGATCTCAAAACGATGAAGGTGTCACCGATGTGCGTTTCACTAACTGCCTGTTCGCAAATAATACATCGTTGAGCACTACAAATATCCGTATACACCCCGAGTCTGGTACCCTCTCTTTCATCAACTGTACATTTGCAGATAACTCCTCCGCCAACTCTACACTTGAAGTTCTGCATCTGGTAGACAGCAGTCCCTCCTACGGTGTTCATTTCATCAATACGGCCCTTTGGGATTCGACAACATACGAGATCAGCAACGTCAGCTATGAGCCTTGCACCATAGAGATGGACTACAGCCTGGTGCAGGGCGGAATAGACGGCATATACACCCCCAACCACGAGCTTATCTGGGGTGACGGCAACATCGACCTCGACCCGCTGTTTCTGGGGCCGGAGTCCTACTATGAAGTGGCGCTGGGCTCACCGCTCATCAACGCAGGCACACCGGATACCACTGGGCTGGGCTTACCGGCACATGACATCTTCCACCGTGCGCGTGTGTGGGACGGGCGGATTGACATTGGCTGCCATGAGTTCGGCTCGATAGGCGTGAATACCGATCCAGAGATTGAGGGCGCGCCACCAACGACTTTCGCGCTTGTGAACTACCCCAACCCGTTCAATCCCAGCACCACAATCCGCTGCGCTTTGCCACAGGATGGCAATGTGTCAGTGCGCGTCTATAATGCCAGAGGCCAGTTGGTGCGTACACTCGTAGATGGCGACATGCCCGCTGGGTATCACGATATTGTCTGGGATGGCAGGGACAATCACGGTAGTGCGGTTGGCTCCGGTGTCTATCTCTGCCGTATGCAGGCAGGAAGCAATTCCAGAGTACGCAAGTTGCTGTTGCTGAAGTAAACGAGCAACTTGAAGTGAAATGGAGGGAAAGGCGAAAGATAAGGTTCTGGCTGATGTTAGTATATCTGAATCTGGTTACGAGCGGGTAAGCGTGGACGATCTGGTGAATGCAGGAGAGTAATAAATTGTTACCATTCTATTGTAAGAAGCTTGACAGCGAAATTAGAATAATGGAAATTAACTGAGATAAGAAGAAGGAGTAAGTTATGCCAAAGAAAGAACACCATGTTGTACCCAATAGTGCGGACCAGCGATATGGGTCATCCCAGCTTCCATAGGCTATGCAATAGAACCAGTTATCGTCAGCTATATCATTTGATTTATCCAACTCGATTATCACATGGCTGTTCAGATCGACATTGTCAAGAAACCAGTAATCTTCTGGAGTGGTGAAGATAACGTCGGGCTTAACAATCCAACCCGACCAGTGACTCCCGTATTCCTGTCTGTCGCGGGTTTCGGCGCTGTCGCTCAGAGCCTGGGCCAATAAGCTGTCAATCACAGCCTGGGCAGATAAGTTGTCACTCAGAGCCTGGGCAGATAAGCTGTTGCACGTCAAGATACATACAAAGAAGATGAGTAAAAAGTGTGCAGCTCTCATTTTTCTACTCCTTGAAACACCTTGTAAGTTACTTTTCGACATTTGAAACCGATGCGGTTGCCATCACCTGAAAGCTGAATGCGAGCGCCACCCCTTTCAAAGCGATGTATGATTTGCCCCTTGAGATAATCAAAAACAATAAGATTGTCTAAGTAAAGCGCTACCAGACCAGTATCCAAATCGGCGATGGCTATGTCTCCATCGACTTCACCTCCTCCTCCCTGGATTTCGGCTAATATTTCGCCGGTAGTGAGATCGATGACAAGGTTACGCGGCCTGCCGATAAAGGCGACATCCTCGGAAGGAGAGATGGCGATTGGCACTCTACCCCCCCCCCCCTGGGGAGTTTGTAAATGACTTGATTGTCGATAGTGATAAACTGGCTTTCACCACCACCAACCAGCCAGATTACGCGACCGGATGGCCCTGGCTTGAAGTGTTTGAGCGGACTCTGAAGTACCCGCTCGAAGAGCTTGTTGCCGTAGGCGTCGGTGACGATAATCCCGTGACAGTGGGGGAAATACGAGTCGATAAGGTAGCCGTCTGTTGGGTAGGTTCCACCCGGATACACGCGATCGTAAAAGCCCTCATCAACCCAGCCTTGCTCTTCGATCAGCCAGTAGTTGCCGTTGCCGAATGGATACGCGGTGCGGTAATGTGGGCTGCAGGGCATGCGGTTGATCTCGTTGCCGCCTCTATCCTCCCAGAGCACGTATTGCCCGTTCTCCGAGATTGTCACCTTCACATTCTGGTCGGAGTAGCCATCCCAGGGGGTTCTCTGATACATGTCACCATGATAAAACCAAAAATCTCCGTCTGGTGTGATTGTTGTTGAGGCATTCCCGCGATTTGAATACACGCTGATTGTCCTTCCTCTCGAATTGTCTCTGTGTATGCCATACATCGGGTAACCCACATCCGTACGGGTGGGCGGGCCAGGCACAACAACCGAGATATCCGGGTCAATGGGTATGGTCTCCACCAGTTCATAGGCATGTTCAGTGGGTTCAACCCAATTCTCATCCCTATGCTCATTCCTCGACTGTTCATTCCTCAAGTCATTCATCAACTTGACGAGTTGGAATGTCGGGTAGGCGAACAGCGAAACGCAAGTGAACAGAAACAGAACCAGCAAATAACAGCGAGAAGTAGTCATAATGCCCCCTCCATGATAATGACAATACAGAAGTGTGAGTTTTGATCTGTCAAGAAAACCTCTTATTCCGACAAGTAAAAGGGGAAGTGGACACGCGTTTATTGGCATCGCGCTTGACCGTGATATTGTCCTCAAATCCAATGATGTCTTCGAGGAAGTGGAAGAGTTACTCCACCACCTCCGTCCCCGTCCTGCACCGCCAGTGAAACGGCGGAAACGGCGTATGGCTCCCTGAGACGCCGATAGGCTCCCCGCTGGCGTTTCTAACTACCTGTTTATCCGAAACCCACGGAGCAATTTCTTTAGTCATCTCGCGCACTGATTCCAGGCTGTGCTGCCTGGTGTCGATATCGAGTAGCTGGTTCATCGTGTCGAGAGCGTCTGCGAGCGGATATACCTTGCCCTCGGCGGCAAGCGCGCGACAGATGTCCGAGGTGCGTTCATCCAGGACAACCACAAGCCGATAGCCCTTCGCACCGGCCTTGCGATAGCCTTCCAGCCTGCCGAACTCACGTATGCGCAGAGCAGTATGCTCCGCCAGACCCTGCCAGTAATGATGCGATTTCTCTCCCAAGTCCTTGAACTGCTCGGCCAGCTTCTGCTGGAGCATCTTCTTCGTGTAACCGGCTGAAACAGCTTCGGTGAGGGTCGTTTTGAATTTATCAGCTATATCAGCGTTGTACCTCTCACCAATCCAGAACATGTTCTGCCGTGCAATGAGCGTTTCTAACTTGCGCTCGCGGATGCCGTACAGCCCGATTGACGTGTTATGCGGCACCTGCTTCTGCGCGTCACCCAGACCGAGAAGCAGACACCGCTGGACGTAGGCTTTCGTATCGTCACGCACGAGCGCGGCGAAGTCCTCGCCGAGGTTCGAGTCAATCACGGCGAGAATGTCATCAATATGGCCGCTATCGAGCCGGTGGTGACGTGGGATATCCGACAGGGCTCGGATAGCCTGCCGGGCTGCCTGCTTGACCTCCTTCTTCCAGGCATTGTTGAGCACACGATAGTACTCGATCATAGCGCGATCGAAGTAGGTCAAAAGCGGAAGCTCCTGACTCGAACTCTGTTGCGACCGCAGTCGTATTCGGGGAAGCGTTCGAGGCATCCAGCAAGCGCGTCTGGTCCGTCGATGTAGCCCTGCGGATAGGTCAGGAACTGGCTGATGAGAGTCGGCGTGTCCTGCCCGTCTGGGAACAACACTTTGCCGGTCTCGATAACTGTGTCGGTTCGCTCGATACGCAGGTTCTTGTTCTTGTCGTTGTTGATGCGCCTGATGCGATGCGAGATGGGATGATGATTGGTCTCGCGACACCAACGGTCGAAATCAGCCAGGATGCGCTGCTGACCGAAGCTTGTCTCAATGGCGGCGCGAAAGCGGACACCATATCGCTGTGAAAGCTCTGTATAGGTATCGTAGTAGTAACGAAAGAAACGGCTGTTCTCGGTCTGTCGAACCCATACATCCATCACGTAGAAACGGTTGCCATCGTAGCCAATGGAGATAATCGCCTTGTAGCAACCCTTCTCGCCCCACGCTGGGTCGGCATACATCCAGACACGCTTCATCAGCTTCGGAAGCCTTGAATACTTGGTGAACCAGTGATGCTTGAACATGTTGCCCTCGATCACCGGCTTACCGAGAAACTCACGCTGGTAGCCGGTCAGACCGAATTTCTGTCGCAGGAGCGGTAGGGCACTGGTCGGATATTGCTTCTCCCACGCTGACTTACCGTCACCGGTTTCCAGAGGGAAGCGCAGGAGCCGCCTTCCCTTTGAGAACAGGTGCTGAACTGAATCCGGATCGAAGCTTGCTTTCTCAGTCTTGATCTCATCGATGATCGCTTCGGCAAACTGACAGATAGCGTAGTTGGGATGCACGAGGTTGCCCAGCCAGATCACCTTGCCAGATCCGGACGGATCAAGGGCGCCACCGATCTCTTGAACGATCTTGTCCATGCGTCTGCGTCCGATGGTCTGGTTGCCGACGTTCTCCTCCTTGTCGATGTCATCACAGACTATCAATCCGGGACGTGTCGAAGTGCGTGGGTTGATGGAGCCGCGAAACGACTGCTTCACTCCGCGAGCGCGGATGCGGGTGCGGTTGCGCAGGAAGAAATCCGACTCGGTGGTGTCGAGTGGACGCAGCTCGTCAAAATCGCCAAGCAGCCGCTTGTTATTGGTCAGCTCATTGTAGGTGAAGGCGGTGCGTTCCTCGGCCAGATCAGCGTCAGCGGCGGTGTGGATCACGTATTTCTCGCCTCGCACGATCCGCCAGATCGGGTACACCACGCCCATCAGCACGGTCTTGCCAAGGCCGCGAAAGCCGGTAATGGCGGTGATGCCGGAGTGCTTCTCGACTACATCGAACATCTCGCTATGAGCGTCACAGAATGGCAGCTTGAAGATATGCGGGAAGTATGAGGTGCAGAAAAACGAAAACGCATCCCAATCATCCTGACGGACTTGGCGGACGCGCTCACGCTTCTTTGCAGGTGTATCGTTGAGGAAGGGCTTAACCGATGGCGTCCGACACGCTATGGTCGAGAAGATTTTGAGGTCTTTCTGCGAGGGCTTAAACATGACTGGCGCGTCTGATGAAGTATGCTACCTGCCCGCTCTCGCCAAGTATCTCGCGTTGAATCGCTTTGGCCGTCTCCTCGTCACCCTTGGCGTGATAGAAATCCACCTGCCAGTCGAGGAATCGCTTCATGTTTTCTATCAGGTCTTTCTCTGGCTCATGCACCTTCTGGTACTGCTTGAGTAGCGAGACAAGCGACTGCAGCGCAGTGTCCTGCGGTGATTCGGCATACTGGCGCAGTGCAATCAACAGAGCCCGGCGGATACTTAGCCTGATCTGCTCATCGAGTGTTTCCAGCTCGGAGAGTTGCCCCTCCCAGCCGCCGTCCTTGATCCACTTGCGAATCGTCTTGGAGGTGACACTGAACACGGCGGCGAGCTCGCGGGTATTGGTGCGACCCGCCATGTACATCTCGCGACAGCTTTCGCGTTTAGCGCGGTAATCGACGGTCATTTTCTATTCCAGAACCTGTTCATGCTGTGCATGTCACTCTGACAGGGGGTCGACTTTGTGGGTGGTCAAATAGTGGTTGATTTCCTTGCCGTGTACCCGCAATTGGCCGTTGGTTTTCAAGCGAAAAGCGGGTAGTGGCTCCTCGATACTGCGAATCATGCGATAGACAGTCGAGATGTTTGCGCCCAGCAGTGCCGCAACTTCGTCTGGCCGGTAGCAGCGATTGTCCTCAAAAACCTGCATAGTATCTCCTTTTCATGGGCAAACATAGCCACGAGAAGGCGGCAGGTCAAAACGGGATGCCCTCGTTTGACAGAGAACCGCTGTCATATCGAGCTGAAGTTGAGCGGAACGAGCTTGAAAGGCTGGTCAACCGAGTCGCGCTGGTAGCAGGCGATGTACTGCTTGGTCGAGGTGACCTGAATCGCCTTGTCGATCAGCTCCATCGCGGCTGACCAGTTGTCGTCCTTGATGTTGTATTTGCGCAGGCTGAGGATACGGTGCTTGGCCAGCTCGCCTTTCTTATCCACCTGAAAGGCCTCGAGAATGATGGCTCGCAGGTTGATGTTGGAGTCCTTTGACCATGCTTTCAGGCACTCGTCGATTTTCTGCTTGGCGATTTGCAGCTCGACGCCGAAGGTAATGCGCTCACGCTTGCGGACGTCTATCTTGAAGCGACCATCGAAGCTGATTAACTCGGCGTTGCCCTTCCACGATTCGTCATACTGCGCGGCCAATGCGCTGAGATAGCAGTCTATGTCCGACTCCATTCTGCCCTTTTCTGTGCTGATGCGCTCGTTGAGGCGGGTAGCACCCGCAGGCACAGTCTCAATATGCTTCATCTTCTTGTACCTGAACACGCTGTGCGTGTCGCGCTTGACGATTGCCGGGTCGAGGATGTTGGCCGGGTATTCACGTCCGGAGCTATCGATGAGTGTGCGCGGAGTTCTTCTCGCCATCGTTTTCTCCCTTAATCAGTTGGATTGTTGTTGTTTCTTGCGCAGCATGGCGATAACGCCACGTCGTTCGCTACAGGTGAGTACGTTGAAATGTGTTTTCTTAAAACGCTTGAGCAGAAACCTGCGCATATCGGCGTCGGTCCAGCCCAGTTCCTTCATCAGAGCGTGCATCTGCCGTCCTTGCGGGTCGTACACAGCTCGAGTATGAACGGTACCACCGAGATAGTGTTTCAGCTTCTTGAGCCGGTCTATGTCCAGCTTTCGAAGCGAGGGGCCAAAGCCCCATTCCACCATCTTCTGGTGCAGGCCGTCCATGCTCCAGCCGTGCCTGGCAATGGCGGATGCGGCTATCTCACGGCGCAGTAGCTTGGCGTATTGATCTTTGGTCATGCGAATATAATCTCAAGATATGAAGCCGTTATCTTGTCGAGAACATGGCGTAATTCGCGCTCACTCATGAAACTGCTGATAGTAGGCGGCGTCTGATTCAGCTTTCGACTGAAATCCGCAATCTCCCTCAACAACCACTTTTTCTTATCGTACTTGCGTTTGAGTGAATATCCAGTATAGTGGCTATATGGTTTGAGCTTGGGTTGAAATGAAATCTGCTTATAACAGCATCCCTGACTCCCAATGCAATCATCAGCCACGAGAATCCGCAGGTAGCGATAGATAGTCTCTCTGCTGAAACCAGACTGCGCTTGAATCTCATCTGAACACGGGTAATCCTGAATTAAGTCGTAGATTAGTCTCAGCTTCTCTATCTTCGGCTTCCAGTCGTGCTGTTTAACCGTGGGGGCCTCCTCATCCGGAGGAGGCTTGATGTAGATGTTCCCCCGCTTCTCGCGCAGAATCACCTTGATATGGCCTTCCTGGACAAGCTGAGGCAGGATGTTGCGCACGGTTTTGTGCTTGATGCCGGTGTCCCTGACGATATCGCGAGCGTTGAACGGACGACGGTTGTACTCGATGAAGTTGCGAATGACGCGCTTTGCAGGGATATTACGTTGCATCAGTGGTCCCCTTGTCGCCAAGCAGGTCGTTCAGGGCAGCAATACTGAGTTGCTCGCGTGCAGAGACCTTCTCGACAGCTTCGATGATCTTGATGATCTGACGGATATTACCTCGCGTGGTCTTGTGGATATACGTCAGCAGGTCGGGCTTCATCTTCACTTCGCTGATTTCCTTGCAGACCAGCTCGACATCGAGGCGGGAGAGCCGCTTGAACTCGTAGAAATAGTTGCACCTGTCAAAGTAGTGCGAATTGGCGCGCAGGAGCTTCTCACGGGCGTCTTTCATGCCCACCAGCACAACAACGGCAATCGTTTCGTCAACGATGTCGCGGATGGAGCCGAGGAGCACCGGCTGAGTGAAAGCGTAGTCGATTTCATCGATGATGATGACCGCATCGGGATTGGACTGAAGGATGCTGATACATCTGCGGAACAGCTTATTGGTTGAGCCATGGAAACTGGCGTTATCGAGCGCGTAGCGATAGTGAAGCAGACGCAGAAGCTGCTGGGCGAAGCTCTTGGCGGTCATCGATGCTTCAAGACGCAGGTAGATGTAGTCGTTGTAATAGGCCAATCTGCGAGCGAAACGGGTCTTACCCAGTCCCGGCGCTCCATGAAGCAGTCCCATGCCGACCATTTCGGTCTTTGGTCGCTGTTGCAGATACGCGATGCATTTCTTTGCGCTGATAACGTTTGCCGTTTCCGCGAGTACGTGCTCTCTCAAGATTCCTCCTATCCTATGCCGATGATTTTCATCAACTCCGCGAAGCTCATGTCGTCATCATTGTTATCGGTTTTCGGTCGCTCCTGAATGGTCTCGTGTTTAGCAGAATTCCTGACTATGTCGTCCACGGTGAGCTGTCGCTGAGGTTGATCAATCATGGGACGGTCGCTGAATAACTCACCGGTTACATCTGGCTCTGGTAGCTGGATGGAGGCGACGGCCTCGTTGACCTTGAGCAGAATCTGTTCCGAGCTTTCTTTCACGTTGCGCTCGAGTCTGCGGATGTTAGCCAGTTCTTTTGCGAGTTGCTTCTGGGATGTTGCTTTGTCGGACGATAGATGCACAAATGGGTGCTGATGCCGTCTGGCGCTGGCCTGACAGATGTACCGATTGCGGGAATCATAGACCAGCACCGAGCGAGTATCCATCAGGTCGTGTCGCAATGTGACCTTGTCGCCGACGTGGTTGATGAGCGCTTCATCCCAGTACAGCACGTTGTTGAAGCGAATGCCGGAAGCCTGCACTTTGCGGTTGGCTACCGCGAGCATCAGGAAGTTGAGCTCGGAGGGTTCGATTCTCTGCTCCGGCGGCACCACCGCGTCCCTGAACACTTCGTGTGGCCTCGCGCCGTTCAATCCGCCGTGTGGCGTCATCCCGTACATCTGCTCAATGTAGAGCGAAATCATTGCCTTCGACTGCTCGACCGTGATAGGCTTGCCTGCGAACAGCCTTTTCATCCACTTCTCGTTGCGCATCAAAGTCGCTGGTTTATCGGCTATCGAGCCACCGCGAAAAGTCGTCATGAACCGCTCGAAGTCGTTCTGAAACGTCTGGAAGAAGCGCTCAATCACCTTGGCGCGAGCGTTGTAGCTCTCGGCAAAGACAACACCGATGCCGAGTCGCGGGAAGATGCCAGCCAGTTCCTGCGACAGGTCGTGCCGCTCCCACTGCTGATTGAACAGCTTGGAGCGAAACGCTCTGCCGTTGTCGAGATAGACGTATTTCGGTCGCCCTTTCCAGTTGAGGATGCTGTTGCGCA
>JAIOQZ010000053.1 GCA_021108395.1 Candidatus Cloacimonadota bacterium | reverse complement strand
CTGGAGTCATTACAACATGCCGTAAATGGAGAAATTTCGCAATGCGCCTGGCTGTATGCACATCTCGACTGCGTTGGCTACCATGAGTGTAGTATGTGATTCCCGGATGTTTGGAGTGGGCTACGCTAAGTATAGATCTCGAGTCAAGCCCAGCCGTGAGGGACAGCAGTGGATTGGCAGAAAGGCGAAGCCCCGCGAGAATGTTGTGCTCGAGCAGTTCGTGAATTTCAGCCTCTGTGACCGTGTTCCCAGTTCGTTTGAAATTCATGTAAGAATTCCACCGCACGTTCAGCCTTTCATCGATACTCATCTCGCAAGCTGCGGGAAGGCGGATAACATCTTGCAGCAATGTGTGCTCGCCCATCATGTAACCAAGATACAGCAATTCCGTCATTGCCTGCTGGTTGAGTTCAGTTTCCCCATCAACCAGGTCGGTCAGTCTTTCCGCCAGCTCAATTTTCTCATTGCTCTGCCGCATGAACAGATAAAACATTCGTGTTGAATCGGTGACAATGCGGCAACGGGCATTGACCCAGTCAATCAACACAGCCGTAAACACTCCATCGATAACAGACGTATCGATGCTGCCGGTCCTGGTAAACTCAGATGCCAGTTGAAACGCCGTCAACCACTCGACTCGCTCTGTTTGCCACGCGTGGCCAAAGAGTAAAGCAAAGCATGTGGCATCATCATGCAGGCTGACGTCTGGTCTGGTATTATCGATGTCGAAGCTACATTCTTCTCGACGCAATCCCTGGGCTAATATCAATCGCATGTTCTTTCCCGTTGTTGTGCAACCCTGACGAAATTTGCCCAACCATTGAAAATATAACCGCGATTCGTCCGGGTGTATTTCTCGATATACCACCGTTGTAGGCCATTAATAGTCGCATTTTCCAGTCCGGGCAGTAATATGAAGTAACCTGCAGTGTACGAGGCCGTTTCAGAATCAGCCTCTCCGGTTCCGTCAATGTAGTAGCTGAATCCTTCTGTATGCCATGTCTGTTTCAGGATTCTATTCAGCCAGTTAAGATACTGGGTGTCTGTAAGATAGTCATAATCATACAGATCGAGAATGAATAACATTGTGGGCATGAAGTGCGATGTGTCCACAACTTTTTTGCTGCCTTTGAACTTAGGATACCAGAGACTGGGCCCGGGCGAAGACCACCCAGCGAGGTGTTCTCCCAACGCATAGTGTATGACAATCCTTCCATCTTCTGTGTAGAAGCTTGAAAGAATGCGACGCGCCATCTGCAAGGCTATGTCTCTATGGGCAACCTCACCTGTAAGACGATGCAGATGAAGAAAGAAGCGACCACAATTTGATGTCGCTCCGTTCGGCGCAGCCAATCCAGCTTGAAAGAACGGCAGCTTGGAATCCATGCGCAACAGTCCGCCGCCGGCGTCTTCTTCATACCAGCGCAGCAACGACGGTTCAAACTCGAGCACGAAGGCCAGATACTCGTCGGCTTTGCGCTGATAGATTGAGGCGGCTGAGTGTTCGCGAACGGCAATGACAAACTTCAGGAAACCCGTGAGAATGCGCGGGTTATGCAAAATCTCGAAACAAACCTGATGGCCCGGCAATCTCACTTCGCTCACTGGTGCCGGTGGGCGCGAGCCCAGTCGGCGCACCCAAAGGCAGGCATCAGGCCGCGCCCTGGCGTTCACCTTCTCCACAACGTTCCGTTGGTTGAGACCGTTGTACCGGGTTGTATGGCCAATGGCGACGAACCGTGCCAGCAAATTGTAACTGCCATCGCTGTCATGAACTACCGACACATCCACCTGCTCGTTATGCCCCCAGTTCACAGCCATCACCTCGAGCGAAGGAGCGCCACGCTCATCGCGGAACACCAGCGGCCTGCTGAACAAATACCGCGATCCCGCCGGCCAGCCACGTCGCTGAACGCCATCA
Organism: Candidatus Cloacimonadota bacterium; assembly: GCA_021108395.1. Classification (GTDB taxonomy): domain Bacteria; phylum Cloacimonadota; class Cloacimonadia; order Cloacimonadales; family JAIOQZ01; genus JAIOQZ01. The sequence goes on along the minus strand of JAIOQZ010000053.1, from coordinate 24,833 downwards.
GTGTCCGGGCCGTGGTCTCGTTCCTGCTGCATCAGCGCGTCGCAGACAAGGACGGCATGGTCGAGGTATTTGGTGTCTCCAGTTGCTTCATACATTGTCGCCAGCGAGATCAAATACCGGGCAGCCCCCCACACGATGTCGCCGTTGAGATTGTTGGTGCTCTGGTAGCGCGTTGTCAAGTCGGCGTGTTCCATAGCACTGTCATAGTAACTGACCAACTGCTCGAAGCTGCAATTTGTTACGGCGTCTGTTGCGGAAAAAGCGCCGATAATGACGGCCAGCAACAACAGCGATGTCGTGCGTCCCATTCTGTCTCCTGATGTTCTGATACGATACATATTCACAAGCCTGTCGCAAAGGCAAGAGAAATTCCGCCTGCCCAACGAAAAGATGGCTTGACACCAGCTCTGAAAGACGTATTATGTTCTAAGTTCAGAGAAGAATTTGCGAAGAACGTCAATCCGTCAAATCGTGGAATATCGCACTGCAAACAGGGAGGAGACATGCATAAACTCGTGCTGTTGCGTCATGGCGAAAGCGTCTGGAACAAGGCCAACCGGTTCACCGGCTGGACGGACGTCGATCTCTCCGAGAAAGGCGCGAGCGAAGCGCATCAAGCGGGTGTTATCATGCGTGAGAAGGGCTTCGCCTTCGACATCGCCTACACCTCCGTGCTCAAACGAGCCATCCGCACCCTGTGGATCGCCCTGGATGAAATGGACCTGATGTGGCTGCCCGTAGTGCGTCACTGGCGGCTCAACGAGCGTCACTACGGCGACCTGCAAGGCTATAACAAGTCCGAGATGGCGGCGAAGGTGGGCGAAGAACAGGTGCACATCTGGCGTCGCAGCTACGACATCCCACCACCAGCTCTCGAGCCCGATGACGACCGCTTCCCTGGCCACGACCGCCGCTATGCCTGCATTGCAGACGGCGAACTGCCACATACCGAAAGCCTCAAGCTTACCGTCGAGCGCATGCTGCCCTACTGGCACGAGGTCATCGCTCCGTCCATCCGCGAAGGAAAACGTGTGCTCGTGGCCGCCCACGGCAACAGTCTGCGCGCCCTCGTCAAATACCTCGACGGCATCAGCGACAAAGAAATCACCGGTCTGAACATCCCTACCGGCATCCCGCTGGTTTACGAGCTGGACGACGACCTGCGCCCCATCCGCCACTACTACCTCGCCACCGAAGAACAAGTGAAAGCCGCCGAACAAGCCGTAGCCAACCAGGGCAAAGCGAAGACAGGGGCTTAGCCCCTGAACCCCACTTACCTTTTTCGAGAAAAAGGTAAGACCAAAAAGCTTTAGCGGATGCTACGCATCCTTGTGTTAAAAGAAGACCTTTTACTGTACATAGGATACGAAGTATCCGATAAAAGCTTTCGGTCTCGCCTGCGAAAATCGGCTTTGGAGCCGTTTGCTCCCAAAAAGGCGAGCTTGTCGTGTAATGAAGCGGAGTGAGCCTTCTATGGGTGGGAGCAGCGCCCCCATCTTGTGATCATTTCTTCGCATCGAGGAAATCGTTTCCGTCCGCTTGCAGCGGCTCATTCACTCCACTTCGCTCTCGCACAGATACATACATAACCCCTCCTCACTGGCACCGCGATTGCATATTTCAAGCGTATTGGTCCTTGCGAAAGACCCCGCGTGAGAAGTGAAATTGTTGTTGGAAAATATTTACATTTGAGAGGTGAGTGATGAGACCTGTGCGCGTTGCCTGTGACACCCAGACCCGCGATATGCTCGTTTGTGAACTGAATGCCGGCGAGATGCGCGCCCTGCGCCCCGAATCCGATGGCGTCAGGTTGAGCGTCATGTTCCTGCGTGACTATGTGCAGCTTCTCGATCTTGACGTCGCCCGTGAACTGACTCGCAAATACTATTCCCTGCACATTGTTGACGCCTACGGCAACCGTCTCGATGCCGTCGATGAACTCGACCGGCTCGAAGGCTCGGAGACGCGGCAACTGGCCACCCTGTATCGACTGGCCTCCGAGTTCGACATCGACGCTGTTGGCATGAGCCAGTACGAGATCAAGCTGGCCATCCGCAACGCTCGCAGCGAGACCGCGATGTTCGCCAACCTGCCAATTGCCGAGGCCGGCATGTTCAATCACGGCAGCCGCGAAGCTTGAATTATCACGCTCCAGAATACGGAGCGCCATTTGCATCTGCCTCGCGATGGCGAGGTTTCTGCATCGACCCCGCGACGGCGGGGTTTTTGTTTGCGGCCAGGCTGACCACAGAGGCTCGATGCAGCCCTGAAATATTTCTTGAACACACATCACCGATATTCATCGCCTGGCGACCACCTTTTTCATTGACAGTCAATGAGCGAAGCGCATGCTATTGTTTAGTGGATTTTCGGAATCGCAGGAGGCGACATGAGCGGTGAGTTACCACCAGTTCTGACGGAGCTGCCATCGAGTCGGCATCGAGAGATTCGACTGATGCGTAACTGCTTGCTACTGGTGTTTCTGCTCTGCCGTCTGCCGCTTGTCGCAGAGATACTCATCCCCGACGGCGCCAGTGTGAGCGGCGTCTGGACGCTGGCGGACGAACCATACATTATCCTGCGCGAGGCCACCGTGCCCGAGGGCGAGTCGCTGGTCATCGAGCCGGGCGTTCATGTCTTGTTTAATACAGAGCTCGACAACAACGAGGAAGACAAAGGCCGCCTGCTGGTGCAGGGTACGCTTACGGCCGTTGGAACCGCGCAGAACCCCATCACGTTCACTCGCCGTTACAACCTCTATGGCTGGGGCGCTTTGGTGTTCGAGGACACCAGCAGCGAAAACAATCAGCTTATCCACTGCGAATTCAACCATGCCGGCCGCTACTGGGACGGACAGGAAAACATCTACGGCGCAGTGGCGACATTCAACTCCCACGTTTACCTCAGCTACTGCTACATCCACCAAAACGACCACTATGGCATAGCCGCCAGGGAATTCTCACAGGTGACAATCGAGAACTGTGACATCTCATCCAATGACTGGAGCGGCGTCTATGTGCGCCAGGGCACCGAGGCGCTCATCATCAACAGCACTATCAGCTCGAACGTTGATTATGGCGTCTATGGCCGCGAAGAATCGCAGATAAGCCTGCAAGATTGCAACATCCACAACAACGAACATGGAGTTAGATGCAATTCAGGCACATCCATTCAAGCCATAAACTGTTATTTCTATTCAAATGATTATGGTGTTGTCATATATGAGAGCGGAACATCTTCACTGACTTCATGCCAGGCTTACTTAAACGACAATGGAGGCGTCTATTGCGCCGAAGCTTCCATCGAAATAGTTGACTGCCAGATATTCGATAATGGAAGTTATGGGATACGCAATACAGACAATTACGGAGCGCTCATTCAGAATTGCGAGATTCACGATAATGGTAGTGAGGGCATTTATACAGAATTCGCCAGCAATATGCTGATAATCGGCAACGAGATATATGGCAACGGCTATTGCGGTATCTACTCCGGCGAGGACGGAACGCCGCTCATCTACGGCAACGACATCTACGGCAACGCGGCTAACGGTATCGGAACTTATCGCTCAACCACAGCGGTGCAGAATAACCGGATATACAACAACGGCGAATGCGGTATCTATTTCTATCGCTGGGACGACAGCTCCGCCACCGGCAACATCCTCTGGAATAACGGCTACGAAGAAATCTGTATACATCACCATTGCTTCGTAACCATCACCAACAACACATTCATTGACGACGACAACTACGCCGTCTGGATAGATTATTCATCACAGGCAGACATCACGAATTGCATCAGTACTATACCTATCATCTCGAACAACACCAGCATGGCTACCGTCTCCTGGTCGTGCATTCCCGGCAGACTGCCGCCAGAGCTCGACGGCGGTGGCAACCTCTTCTGCGTCGATCCGCTGCTGGTTGACCCGGCCGGCGGCGACTTCCGCCTGCAGTCCGGCTCGCCCTGCGTCGATGCAGGCAACCCCGACATGGCCTATTTCACGCTGCCGCTGCTGGATCCCGACGGCAACCCGCGCATCTGGCCAGAGCGCATCGACATGGGCGCTTACGAACTCTACACGAACCTGCCGCCCGTCATCACGGGCTGGGAGCCGTCCGAACAAGACATGTTAGTCGATGTCGGCCAGAGCGTCACGTTCACGGTTCACGCCACCGACTGGGAACCGCTTACTTTCGACTGGCTGCTCGACGGCGTGTCGCTGGGCGCCGCCGACAGCACCCTCACCCTCGTCTTCGACGAACCTGGCTTTTTCATTGTGCGCATCATCGTCAGCGATGGCGAAAATGAAAGCGAAACCCGGTGGACGATTCATGCCGGCCTCTCTGCCTCGCAAGACCCAGCCACGCCGCCGCTGGCACTGATTCAGGGGGTCAATCCATGCCGTGCGCCGATGCTGCTTGCCTACAGCCTGCCGCAATGCACCGATGTGCAAATCGAGGTGTTCGATATTCGTGGACGAAGGGTGCGAAGTTGGTGTTACGAAAAGCAATTAACCGGCGTTCACGCCCTGACATGGAACGGACGGGACGCCCGTGGAGGCGATGTCGGCTCGGGCGTTTACATAGTTCGCTTGACGGCAGGCGGTGAATTCAGGCACAAAAAAGTAACGTTGCTCCGGTGATATTATGAACATAAACCCATAACGTTTGGCGATAATTATTTGGTATAAAAAGATTTAGCTTGCCAATTACGATTGAATAAGCTATTCTTGACGCAGTGGAAACCGGTACAGGGAGGGATATATGCGACGACTTATTCCACATTACCTGCTGAAGCAGGCAGGCGGCGGGCTCGATCACGGTGAACTGCTCGCCCACACTATGTTTATCGACATCTCCGGTTTCACCGCCATGACCCATACTCTGATGCAAAACGGCAAAGAAGGCGCCGAAGTACTCACCGAAGTCATCAACAACGTTTTTACGCCAGCCATAGACGCTATTTACGCAGGCGGCGGGTTCATCTCCACCTTCGCCGGCGATGCCTTCAGCGCTGTCTTTCCAGGCGTCGACGCGGCTCCAGACGCGGTATTGCTGGCCGCACGGCAGATTCGAGCGAGCTTTGCCGCCTCGGGCAACCAGCAAACCAAGTTCGGCGTCTTCAATCTGACGGTGAAGATCGGGCTTTCGGGCGGCGATATAACCTGGAGGATTCTGCGCAACCCGCATCAGGACGCCTATTTCTTTCGTGGCGCGGCTGTGGATGGCGCTGCTCACAGCGAACACGCCTGCGATACCGGCGACATTGTTTTCGACTCACACTTTCAGGAAGCCGTGCCTGCAACAGACTGCAAACAACGCGGCGATGGTCACTGGCTGCTGACGCTTGGCGGCGATGTTCCTGCGGTTACAGCCATGGAATTGCCGCCAGTCGAAGACTGCTCCGCTTTCATGCCGGCCACAGTCATCAATCAAGTATCCCGTGGTGAATTCCGCGACATCATCGCGTGTTTCCTTTCCTTTCGCGAAGCGCCCGGATGGATAGACTCCATTTCTCGCGTTATCGCGCTCACGCATGAATTCGGCGGCTACTTCAACAAAATCGACTTCGGTGACAAGGGCGGCGTTGCGCTTGTGCTGTTCGGAGCGCCCATCGGGCGCGAGAAACTGGCCGAGCGCTCTCTGTCATTCGCACTGGCCGTGCGCGATATTCCAGAGTTTGACGTCCGCATGGGCGTAACCTACGGCTCCTGCTTCACCGGTTTTGTGGGCAGCGAGAGACGTTGCGAATACACCGCCATTGGCATGGTGGTGAACCTTGCAGCCCGTTACATGATGAAGGCACCCTGGGGCGAGGTGCATGTCGATCGCTTCCTGAATAAGGATGAGCACGAGCGTTTCGAGATGGATTTCCTCTCCGAAGAGGTGTTCAAGGGATTCAGTGAGCCTATCTCCGTTTACCTGTTGCGTGACCGCCACACCGGTGTCCAGGAAATCAATTTCGAGGGCGAGACAATTGGCCGCGAGTCCGAAGTGGCGCAACTGCGCAAAACCCTCGACCCATTGCGCAACGGCCATTTCGGCGGCATCGTCTATATCGACGGCGTGGCCGGCATCGGCAAGAGCCGGCTCATCTGGCAGTTGCGCCAGGAGCTCGACCCCGACGAGATGTCGTGGTTCTATCTGCCCTGCGATGAAGTGCTGCGCAAGAGCTTCAATCCCGTCGAACACTGGTTGCGCGTCTATTTCCAGCTTTCCGAGCAGGGAACTCAGCAGGCCAATCTCACCCGCTTCGAGAACGTGCTCTATGTGCTGCGGCAAACAACCGAAGACCCCGATATCGCTCGTGAGCTCGAACGCACCAGTTCGTTGCTGGGCGCGTTGGTGGGGCTTTACTGGCCTGGCTCGCTCTATGAGCGACTGGACGCGCAGGGACGCTATGAGAACACCATGGACGCGCTGAAAAACCTGGTGAAGGCCGAAAGCCGCTTGCGTCCGGTTGTTCTCGAAATCGACGACGGTCACTGGGTGGATTCAGAATCGCGGGAATTTCTTTCCAGTCTTTGCCGACAGATCGAGAATTATCCCATCATGCTGCTGGTGGCCAGCCGGTTCAACGACGACGGCTCGGACTTCGATCTGGACATCGAACACGCGCCGGCACAACGCATTCGCCTGGGCGAACTCGAGAGCGAGAACACGAAGAAACTGCTGCTCGACAGGCTGCGCATGGTGACGGGGAAAGTCGTCACCGACCTGCCCCAGAACACTTTTGACCTTATCTGGACCAAGAGCGAGGGGAATCCGTTCTTTCTCGAACAGATTCTGCTCTATCTGCTGGAGAACGATAAGCTCGACGACAACTATGCACTCACCCAGCGTGATCTCGAGATTCCCTCGCAGATCAACGCAATCATCATCGCCCGCATCGACCGCCTGACCGATGACATCAAAGAAACCATCAAGACCGCCTCGGTGCTGGGTAAAGAGTTCCTGCTCTCGATTCTCTCCGGCATGTTGCACTCACTCGATGTTCGCTTCGACCTCAGCCACCTCGACCAGCTCATCGAGAAAGGCGAAAACGAGAATATCTGGAATCCCGTACACGAGATACGCTATATCTTCAAGCATGCCCTGGTCCGCGAATCGGTTTATGAGATCCAGCTCAAACAACGGCTGCGCATGCTGCATGGCCTGGCCGCGCTCACCATGGAAAAGCTCTACAAAGACGACTTGGTCGGCCACTATGCCGATCTCGCCTTCCACTTCGACACTGCCGAGAACCATGAGAAGGCGACAATCTATACCAAGCTGGCCGGACAACAGGCCAAACACGGCTTCCAAAACCAGCAGGCGCTGCATTTCTATACGCGCCACATGGAGCTGTTGTATCACCTGCTGGGCTGCCCGGGTGGCGATCTGGCTCACATCGAGGTGGCCGCAGACCAGCACGACAAAGCTGTCGATCTGTTCAATGCCTTGCTGGATCGAAAATACATGCTGCAATTGTTAGGCAATACCGATGAGGCCAGAGACATGGTGCAAGCCGCGCTCGTGCTTGCCGAAAAACTGCGGGACGACGAAATTCTGGGCAAAGCGCACCTCGACCGGGCCAACCTGCTGAAAACGCTTGGCCAGTATGACGAGGCCGGCGAGTCGCTCGAGCAGGCGCTCGAATACTTCGGTCGCTCGGGCAATCAGTTGATGATTGGCATGGCCCACCTCGATCGCGGCATCATCCGCTTTTTCACCGGCAAACGCCAGGAGGCCTTCGACGACTTTCAGTGCGAACTGGAAATTTTCCAGTCGCTGGACGACAAAAAACGCACCGCCGAGGCACTGGGTAATCTGGGCGTGATCTATCGTTACATCGGCGAACCGGAAAAGGCAATGAGCTACCTGCGCCGTCAGCTCGCCATCGCCACCGACATCGACGATAAAATCGAGATTGCGCGGGGACAAAGCAATATCGGCTGGGTGTTCGAGGCACAGGGAGACCTTGCCCAGGCGCTTGATTTCTACGAGCGTTCGCTGGCGGGCAACCGCGAGTTGGGCCTCAAGGCCGAGATTGTTCGGCTGCTGGACAACATCGGCTATGTCAATCAGCAGCTTGACCAGCATCGGAAAGCGCTCGAATACCACCACGCAGCCCTCGAAATGGCCGCCGAAACCGGCGATGCCGACTCGATGGTGAACATCACCATCAATACCGGCCATGCGCACAAGGCCCTGGGCGACTATGCAAAAACCGAGGCCTGCTACGACGAGGCGGCCGCCATGATAAAGAAGTATAACATGCGCTACGCCCTGCCGGAACTGCTCATCGAGAAGGCCGGCCTCTACTTCCTGCTCGAACGATATGTCGAGGCGAAGCGGTTGAACGACGAAGGCCTGGCGGTGGCGGAAGACATTGGCAGCGCCGAGTTCATCGAGAAGGGCCGCGCCCTGCGAGAGAAAATTGACAATAATATACAATAATAAGGAGCTTATCATGAAATCGTTTGCGCTTGTGACTGTGCGTGTCATCTTTTTAGTTGTGCTGCTCGGTCTGGCCACAACCGGCTTTGCCGAAGAAGCCCTCTTCTTCGTCACGGACGTCGAGGGCGACACCCTGTTCGCTGTCTATCCCAACGGCGTTGTCATCAAGAACGAGGCCGGCGACCGGCTGTTCACCGCCGAGAGCGACAGCATCCGCGCCTATGTGTATGAAGACCCCGACACCCGCACCAGTCGCGGCGGCTTCGCCATTGGCGGCGTTGGCTCGACTACGCGGGATGTTAACACATACTTCCAGGTCTGCGGCGACTCGGTGCGCATCTACCTCGAAGAAGAAGACCCCGTCCGCACCAGTCGCGGCGGCTTCGCTATCGGCGGGGTTGGCTCTACCACACGCACCAGCGACTACTATTTCAACCTCGACCGCAGCCTGACGCCGGAGATCATCGACCCCTCGCAGCCGCGTATGCTGTGGTACCCGGCCAAAGAAGCCAACCGCATGGGCCGGGTGCTGGTGGAAAGTCCCGACTCGGTGGGCACGAACTCCCTGGCCACCGGTTACGAGTCCAAGGCCGTGGGCGATTACTCGCAGGCGTTGGGCTATCAGACGCGCGCCGGCGGGGATTATTCGACCGCCATCGGCTATCAGGCCAACGCAATTGGCGACTACAGCTTTGCACTGGGCGATTCTGCCCGCGCCCTCGGCTCCGACGCGCTGGCCATAGGTTTCAACGCCACCGCCGCAGGCATCGGGTCATACGCCATCGGCTCTGTCCCCCGCGACTCGCTGGGTAACCCAGTCCCGGGAGAACCATCTACAACCGCAACAGGGGATCGTTCTTTCGCTATCGGCCTGGGCGCCCTTGCAGCCGGCATTGGCAGTTTCTCTATCGGCAACCAAACCCAGGCAAACGATACCTATGCGCTGGCGATGGGACGGGAGGCCGTTGCTGATGGCCGCAGTTCCGTGGCAATCGGCAGCGACGCGCAGGCTAACGATAGATATGCCGTAGCAATCGGCAGGAATGTCACTGCTGATGGATACGCTTCAACTGCATTGGGTCATGGTACACAGGCAAACGGTGGCTATAGCCTGGCCACAAACATAAGCACGCAGGCAAACGGTTATGGCTCGACGGCTATGGGCTCTAACAGCGTAGCGGGGGGTGACTACTCATTCGCCAGCGGTAGCAGTTCAGTCGCCTCGAACAGCTACGCTACCGCAATGGGAAACAATACAACCGCTTCGGGCGAAAAATCGTTCGCTGTGTGCGGCGGAACCACCGCCAGTGGTCAATACGCCTTCGCCGCCGGAGCTTCCACCATTGCTCTTGGCCAATACTCGACAGCGCTGGGTTCAACCACGCAGGCCAACGGCGAGGGCTCTATCGCAGGCGGTATGCTGTCTGTCGCAGATGGCGTTTATTCGTTTGCGCACGGGTATCAGTGCGAAGCAAGCAACTATCAGTCATTTGCGTTTGGTTACAGCGCCATCGCCAGTGGTCATCGGGCGATTTCTATGGGTGACGGCACAGTCGCCAACAACACAAATGCTGTGTCGCTGGGTCGTGACGGCGTGGCCAGCGGAAGCGGTTCTGTCGCTCTCGGCTACGACTGCGACGCCACAAACAGCTACTCATTTGCCGCGGGAATGCGTTGTGAATCTACCGGTTATGCCTCGGTTGCCATGGGCAACCAGGCCGATGCTACCGGCGACTACAGTTTTGCCGTTAACCGCTCCAACATCGCTTCGGGTGACTACTCATTCGCCGCCGGCTCCTCCAGCGATGCGACCGGCGAGTATTCCTTCGCTCTGGGCAGAGACTGCACAGCCGACACCACCTGGTCCATGGCTCTGGGCAGGCGAGCACGTACGAATGGCCACAAGGGCACATTTGTGTGGGGTGACGGCAGCACCACCAGCTTTGTGGATGCCCTGGCAGACAACAGCTTCGTCACCAGAGCCAGCGGCGGCTACAACCTTTACACCAACGCAGGCCTGGATGAGGACAAGACCGTTTACATCACCGGCGATGAAGGCAGCATGGGCGTGGGCAACTCTGACCCCGAAGAGAAGCTCGAAGTAACCGGCGACGCCCTGCTGCGATACGAAGTCACCGATGTTTCCGGTGTTGACGGCGTGTTTTTGAAGGTTAATAATCTCAAATACGACTCTGGCGCAATGTCGGGCATTCTCTTTCAGAATGGCACAGTGGCGGATACTTACAAAGGTGGGATTTTCTTCAGAGATTCTGGTATGTACGGAGTTGGAAACATGCTGTTTTGTAACGATCCTGCCATCTCGGCGAGTAACGTAAACACAACCGATGTCGATATGGTGATTTACAGCGGCGGCAACGTGGGCGTTGGCACCAGCGCCACCATAGCGCCCAGCGCAAAGTTCACCGTGGAAGGGACGACGGCTCTTGGCAGCAGTGTGACAGTCGCCAGTTACATGACTGTCGGCGGAAGATTGAGACCCAATACAAGCGATGCACACGACCTGGGACATGCAAGCTATCGCTGGCAGGACATTTATCTCATCAACAGCCCGAACGTCAGCTCCGACAGGCGGCTCAAAGAGCGCATCACCGACCTGCGCTACGGCCTGGCTGACCTCATGCGTCTGCGCCCCGTGTCCTACCAGTGGAAGAACGACGACGAAGGCGAGACGCACCTCGGCCTCATCGCCCAGGAAACGCGACAGATAATCCCCGAAGCAGTGGTGCAAGCGAGTCCCGACGACTACATGGGCATACGCTACACCGAGATAATCCCCGTGCTCATCTCCGCCGTGCAGGAGCAGCAGGAAATCATCAAGGAAAAGGACGAGCAGGTGCGCGAGCTTGAAAGCCGCGTCAACCGGCTCGAAGAACAACTGGCGCAACTGGCGCGTGCTGTGGAAACAAATACGCGCTCCACAGGCGGCGCTCCCGCAGCGCGGCAGTGACATAAAACTATGATACGACGAAGGAGAGAACCATGAAACTCGCGATACTGACAGTTTTACTTTCGATATTCTTCTGTGGGCTGGCCGCAGAGGAAGCCCTCTTCTTCGTCACAGACGCTGAGGGCGACACCCTGTTCGCTGTCTATCCCAACGGCGTTGTCATCAAGAACGAGGCCGGCGACCGGCTGTTCACCGCCGAGAGCGACAGCATCCGCGCCTATGTGTATGAAGACCCCGACACCCGCACCAGTCGCGGCGGCTTCGCCATTGGCGGCGTTGGCTCGACTACGCGGGATGTTAACACATACTTCCAGGTCTGCGGCGACTCGGTGCGCATCTACCTCGAAGAAGAAGACCCCGTCCGCACCAGTCGCGGCGGCTTCGCCATTGGCGGCGTCGGCTCGACCACGCGCACCAGTGACTACTATTTCAACCTCGACCGCAGCCTGACGCCGGAGGTCATCGACCCCTCGCAGCCGCGTATGCTGTGGTATCCGGCCAAAGAGGCCGTTCGCATGGGCCGCGTACTTGTGGAAAGCCCCGACTCTGTGGGTACCAACTCGATGGCCACCGGTTACGAGTCCAGAGCCATTGGCGATTACTCGCAGGCGTTGGGCTACCAGGCGCACGCCGGCGGCGATTACTCGACCGCTATCGGCTATATGGCCAACGCCGATTCCGACTACTCATACGCCTTCGGAGGTAACACTCAGGCATTGGGATTCGATAGCTTTGCCCTGGGCTTTGGCGCAACCACTCGGGGTAGTGGCTGCTTTGCTCTGGGCTCTGTCCCCCGTGATTCAACGGGCATCATTATCCCGGGCATAGACGCTGTCACCGCCGAGGGAATCGCCTCTTTCGCCATCGGTCCGGGCGCTTACGCCAACGGTGTGGGCGCCATCGCCATCGGTCTGCAATCCGTGGCCAACGAATACAGCGCCATCGCCATCGGTCGCGGGGCAGAGGCCGACGGTTCGTCCGCCACGGCCATCGGCCGCGATACATACGCCAGCGGTTATCTCAGTACGGCGCTGGGCGCCTACACAGAAGCCAGTGGCTCCTATTCCACCGCCCTGGGCTATTTCAACACAGCCAGTGGCTCCTATTCTACCGCGATGGGCAGGCAGACCCTCGCCAGCGGTGACTACTCTGTGGCCGGCGGTTATGACAACGTGGCCGGCGGCGCCTACTCGACAGCCTTTGGCAGGACGATCAACGCCAACGCCGACTACAGCTTCGGCGCCGGTGACAGCAACACGCTCGATGGCGTTTATGCCGGCGCCATAGGCAGAAACATAATCATATCATCTGACGCCGACTATAGCTTCGCTGCGGGATACAATAATACCATCGGTGGCAGTTACGGTTTCGCGGCAGGGTCGGGCAACATCGTTGACAGCACCAATGCGGTGGCATTGGGCAATGACAACCAGGCGCAGGGCAACTACAGCGTAGCTATGGGGCGCAGCAACATCGCTGGCGGCTATGCCGCCAGCGTCATGGGCTACTCCTGTGAGGCTACAGGCGACTATTCCTTTGCCGCAGGCCGCGATGCAGACGCAACGGGAATCGGCTCGGTTGCGCTTGGTTATACCAGCATTGCCGCCGGGGGAGCCGTGGCCATTGGCAAAGATTGCGAATCGGCAGGTTACGGCGTGGCGATGGGCTACGATTGTACCGCGCCCGGCAGCTATTCGGTGGCTCTGGGTTATCATGCGGACGCGCTGGGCCAGGGCTCTGTGGCTATTGGCGACAACGCTGAGTCTGATAATCACGGCGTTGCCATCGGCGTGGATGTGTACGCCAACCACAGCGGTGTGGCCATGGGCCGTAACGCCAGTAATGGAGCCTATTCAGGCGGCTTCGTCTTTGGCGATAACGACTCAGTCAACCCGATTACCAGTGACGCGAGTAACCAGTTCCGCGCTCGGTTCCGAGGTGGCATTAAATTTCACACCTCTTCCGACCTTATCGCAGACAAGAGCGTCGTCATCACCGGCAACGAAGGCTGGATGGGTGTGGGCACCGACGACCCACAAGCCCGCCTCGATGTGGTTGGCAGCGGCTTCTTCCATGACCTGAACAGCGATGTTGGCGGCACCGACGGTGTGCTGCTCAAGATAAACAACACCAACATCAACACCTACGCCATGTCGGGCATTATGTTTCAAAACGGCACTACAGCCGACACCTACAAGGGCGGTATCTTTTACAGGGATAGAACTACCTTTGGACGCGGAAACATGCTGTTTTGCACCCGCAACACCGTCGACCAGACCAATGTGCAAGCTTCCGACGCCGAAATGGTTATCTACTACAACGGTAATGTAGGCATTGGTACCGACGTGGTTACAACCGCCAGCTACAAACTCACAGTTGACGGCCGCATTGCTCCGCACATCGACAACACCTACGACCTCGGCAGCTCCACCCGTCGCTGGGACAACGTGTATGCCACCAACGGCACCATCCAGACCTCCGACAGGCGGCTCAAGGAGCGCATCACCAACCTGCGCTACGGCCTGGCAGACCTCATGCGCCTGCGCCCTGTCTCCTTCCGGTGGAAAGACGACGAAGAGCGCGAGACACACCTCGGCCTCATTGCCCAGGAAGTGCGCGAGATTATCCCCGAAGCGGTGGTGCAAGACACCCCCGACGACTATATGGGCATGCGTTACACCGAGATAATCCCGGTGCTCGTCTCCGCCGTGCAGGAGCAGCAGGGAATCATCGAGGAACAGCAGGAAGCTCTTGGGGAAAAGGACGAGCAGGTGCGAGAGCTCAACGACCGCCTTAGTCGGCTCGAAGAGCAACTGGCGCAACTGGCGCGAGCAGTGGAAACAAGTACACGCTCCACGCGGCAGTGACAAAGGAGAAACCTATGAGACTTGCGATACTGGCAGTTCTGCTTTCGATATTCTTTTGTGGGTTGGCCGCAGAGGAAGCCCTCTTCTTCGTCACAGACGCTGAGGGCGACACCCTGTTCGCTGTCTATCCCAACGGCGTTATCATCAAGAACGAGGACGGCGAGCGGCTGTTCACCGCCGAAAGCGACAGCATCCGCGCCTATGTGTATGAAGACCCCGCCACTCGCACCAGTCGCGGCGGCTTCGCCATTGGCGGGGTTGGCTCCACCACGCGGGACGTCAACACATACTTTCAGGTTTGCGGCGACTCGGTGCGCATCTACCTCGAAGATGAAACAGCACGCACCAGTCGCGGCGGCTTCGCCATTGGTGGCGTCGGCTCGACGACACGCACCAGCGACTACTATTTCAACCTCGACCGCAGCCTCATGCCGGAGGTCATCGACCCTTCGCAGCCGCGCTTGCTGTGGTATCCGTCCAAAGAGGCCGTTCGCATGGGCCGTGTGCTGGTGCAAAACCCTGACTCGGTAGGCACCAACTCGATGGCCACCGGCTATGAATCCCAAGCCAGTGGAGATTATTCGCAGGCTCTGGGCTATCAGTCGTGCGCCATTGGCGACTATTCGACCGCCATAGGCTACCAGGCCAACGCCGTTGGCGACTACAGCTTCGCTATTGGAGACAGCGCGCAGGCAATCGGCTACGACAGCTTTGCTATGGGTTTTGGCGCCACCACTGTGGGCAATGGCTGCTTCGCCATCGGCTCCGCCCCCCGCGACTCGCTGGGCAACCCCTATCCAGGCTTCGGCGCCGCTACTGCCGAGGGGATGTATTCGTTCTCCATCGGCCTGGGCACCTATGCTAATAGCATTGGCTCCGTCGCAATGGGTATGATCTCGCAAGCCACACACTACAGCGCTGTGGCCATTGGCTGGGAAACAACGGCCAGCGGGACAGCTTCTACGGCTCTTGGCCGATTAACCCACGCCAGCGGCAACTACAGCGCCGCGATGGGTTCAAACACAAATGCCAGTGGCGCCGCGTCCACTGCCATGGGCTACCTCAATGACGTCAACGGCGGCTACTCCACCGTCATGGGCCAGCAATCCATCGTCGATGGCAACAACTCACTGTCAGCGGGAATCAGTAACTACGTCAGCGGAAACAATGCCGTTTGCTTTGGCGCTCAGGACAGCGTTTTCGCAGATTACAGTCTTGCTTCTGGTTATGGCAATACCGTATCGGGACGGTACGCAGCGGCTATCGGCGGCGACATCGTATTGAACACCGACTATTCATTCGCGGCTGGTCAAGGCCATACAATCAATGCCGCGAACAGCTTCACATCCGGGTATCTCAATGACCTCACCGGAAGTTTTGCGGTTGCCATGGGTGCAGAAAACACCGTATCCAGTATTGGTGGCGTGGCTCTGGGAGCATTCAATGAGGTCGGTTATTATGGCAGCGCCCTGGGTTATTCAAACTATGTGGGCGGCACATATTCATTTGCCGCAGGCAACGATAACACGGCGCAGGGACAAAGCTCAGTCGCCCTGGGTTATCATAACTGGGCCAACGAGTATGCCGCAGCAATCGGCTACGAGTGCCATGCGGATTCGGGCAGCGTGGCGATGGGCTATGGCAATACCGCACTCGGCAGCTACTCGGTGGCTCTGGGATATTACGCCGACTCTGACAATGGCGGTGTCGCCGTCGGCACAGATGTGTCCGCCAACACCAACGGCGTGGCCATGGGCCGTAACGCCAGTAACGACGTTTATTCGGGCAGCTTCGTCTTTGGCGATAACGATGCCGCCAACACCGTAACCAGCGACGCAAACAACCAGTTCCGCGCTCGGTTCCGGGGCGGCGTCAAGTTCCACACCACTTCCGACCTTGCCGCAGACAAGAGCGTCGTCATTACCGGCAACGAAGGCAATCTGGGTGTGGGCACCGATAACCCGCAGGAGCGCATCCAGATAGCCGGCAATGCTCTGCTGCAATACGAAAACCCCGACGTGACCGGCGCCGACGGAGCAGTGCTCAAGATAAACAACACCAACCCCAACACCTACGCCATGTCGGGCATCATGTTCCAGAACGGTACATATAATAATTCATACAAGGGCGGTATCTTCTACAGGGACATATATTCGAGCGGTCGTGGCAATATGCTGTTCTGCAACCGCAACACCACTTCCCCGACCAACATTACCAGCAACGACGCCGATCTTATCGTCTATTACAATGGACGCATCGGCATCGGCACCGACCCCGACATGGATGTGAACTACAAGCTCACCGTTGACGGTCGCATCGCCCCCTACGCCAACGACAGCTACGACCTGGGTCATCCAAGTTATCGCTGGCAGGATGCCTATCTCGTCAACAGCCCAAACGTCAGCTCCGACGAGCGCCTCAAGGAGCGCATCACCGACCTGCGCTACGGCCTGGCGGACCTCATGCGTCTGCGCCCTGTCTCTTTCCAGTGGAAAGACGACGACGAGCGCGAGACCCACCTCGGTCTCATCGCCCAGGAGGTGCGCGAGGTCATCCCCGAAGCGGTTGTTCAGGACAGCCCCGACGACTACATGGGCATGCGCTACACCCAGATAATCCCCGTGCTCATATCCGCCGTGCAGGAGCAGCAGCAGCAGATTGAGAAACAGGCGGCTGAGCTCGAGCGCCTCACCGAGCTGGCCGACGAGTTTGACAACGCCCGTCGTGAACTCGAAACATCCAATGAGAATATTGCTCGGCTCGAGAGCGAAATGGACGAGCTTCGCAACCTTATACAGCAGATATCACTTTCAGCAGATAATCAATCGACGCAGCGTCAGCGTCAAAGGCAATAGGAGGCAGACCAATGAAACCAACACTACGAATTATCCTGCTTATTGCGGTCTGCCTGGCAGCTATGATGCTGCCGGCCAAGGCGGTCATCGAGAGCGCCGGGCACGCTGGTGGCAACGTCGGAGGCGTGATCAACGTCGCCGGTGGCTGGCAAAACCACGGCGGGTTTGGCCACAATACCGGCGCTGTGCGCTTCTTTGGCGCAGAGCCGGACACCATCAACAGCACCGCCACCGACACACTCTATAACATGATTGTGGATAAATCCGGCGGCAGTGTGCTTTACCTCAATAGCAATCTCATCGTCGAGGGTACGCTTACGCTCGACCAGGGTGTGTTCACCAGTATCGACGTGCGGGATGGTGGTCTATTGCCCGGGTTGCTCACGCAGCGTTACGAACCAATCGGTTCGCGGCTGATGGCCCGCGCCACTGGCCGTCAGAGCTCGCGGCTGTTCGCAGAGACGGAATCCTCACGGTCGGTGACGCCACATGATCCTACCGAGGATGATGTTCCACCACCACCGCCACCACCGCCGCCGCCACCCTATCGTATCGGCTCGCTTACCATGCCTGACGGCACGAGCATTGTCCGCGACAACGGCGTGATAACCTTCGCGCCGCAATATCAGGGCAGCATGAACATCACCTACTTGTCACCATGCACCACCGGCCCCGAGCTGGACGGAACGCAGAGCGGGCTGCAAAACCTCAACATTGCAGGTGATGTGACGCTGGGGCAGAACGCGACAGTCAACGACGTATTGAGCATAACCAATGGAAGCATATTCACTCTGGGCGCATATTCCTGCACAATGGGCCTCAGCGCCTATGTGGATGGATACCCCGGAGACATCACCGGTACGCTGCACGGCACCCCGACCAGCGTGGGCACGGCTACTTACAACAACATGGCATTGGGCCTTGCAGTCAGCAGCGGCAACAACATCGGCGATTTCTCGCCGGTATTGTTCTGGCGAGAAGCTCAGATCGGCAGCGGCCAGGGTATCCTGCGCCGGTGGCAGCTTACCTCCGACTATCCCCCGCAGGGTCGCAACCTGGCGCTGCTATGGCCTGAGTCGGCCGATAACGGGGTTGACCTGAGCAATGTGCAGGCTTTCCAGCTCGACGGCACCAACTGGTACGCAATTGGCGACCCACAGGATCTCAGTGGCGCCGGCAGCACCCGCCTTTACATAGTCGATGACATCGACAGCTTTGGCGAGTGGACTATCGACGAGTCGGAGTTCACGCTGTCAGACAACAGCCTCGCCTTCGGCCAGGTGGCTGTGGGTGACTCGACCACGCTCAGTTTCACTATTAACAACGACCGACTCGGCGCTCTCACCGGCCAAATCGTGACGCCGGACGGCTACCGTGTCGAGCTGGTGGGCCGCGAAAGCTCACAATGGGGAGCCACCGGTCGCATCGAGGCCTCCACCATTACCCGAAATCAGCTCGAAATAAATGTGCCCAGCTTCGGCTCGGTCAGCTACGAGCTCACCTTCGCGCCAGACGCCACCGTCAACTATGACGACGAGGTTATCATCCGAAGCTCTCGCACCGGCAATCCGAGCCGCCGACTGATGGTGAGCGGCGAGGGGATCAATCCGCCGATGATGAGCCTGGCGCCCGAGAACCTCGAGGAAACGCTGCAAAGCGGGCAATCAACCTCTCAGCCTCTCGCGGTGCATAACGATGGCGACGTCACCCTCAACTGGTCGGCGACGACGAATACTTATGTCGATGTGTTCAGCGAGGGCTTCGAGGGCACGTTCCCACCCACCGGCTGGAGCGTGGAGATACTCCAGCAGAGCAACGGCTGGACACAGACCGCCAACTATGCCCACACGGGAACCTACGGCGCCCTGGCCGACTGGCACAACGTGTATGACTCGCGGCTCATTACTCCATACTTCACCGTGCCTATCTCCGGGCAGATGCAATACTGGATACGCTCGCAGGACAACCCATACTATGGCGGCGAGTTCAACATCGAAGTGTCCATCGACGGTACAAACTGGGATACGCTGTCAACATATAACCAGAACGATCTCACCACCGGTTTCGACTTGCGTACGGTTAGCCTGTCCGACTATGTCGGCACGAGCGTGATGCTCGCTTTCCGTGTGTGGGACAACTACTGGCACAACGGCGTCATCATAGACGATGTGACGGTGCAGGGGCTTACGGACACATCACCCTCCTGGCTCACAATCGACGGCGGTACGTCCACCAGCGGTTCCACCGCAGGTGGCGCCAATACGCCCATCAGCGTTGGCTTCGATGCTACGAGCATCGCCGACGGCGTGTATAACGCTGCCATTCGCGTGCAGGGCAACGACCCGGCTAACCCCGAACAGCTCGTGCCGGTGACGCTCACAGTGGCTACTCCTGGCATCGCGGTGGTTCCTGGCAATATCGACTTTGGCCAGGTTGAAGCCGGAACTACGGCCATCGAGAGCTTCTCGATCGAAAATACCGGCACTGCCGAGCTGGTCGGCAGCATTACAACGCCATCTCACTACACTGTCAGCGTCAGCCGTGCCGCCTCAGGACGCGGCCGGCTTCTGGATGATCGCAAGCAGCCTACCATCCCTGCAACTACGCCCGCGCAAAAGATACCCGATAGTCACCGCAACGTGCTTGGCTTCACTGCCCCGGCGGGCACAACCAGCTACTTCGACGTTGAGTTCGCGCCGCCGGCGGCCGGGGTGTATGCCGGCAATATCGTCATTGTCCACAACGCGCCTGTCGCCGATGAGATCGTGGCGGTCACCGGCACAGGCATCGAGGCCGAGATAGACGTCACGCCTCTGCTGTTCGAGGTTACGCTCGAGCTTGACGAGACCGATGGCGACAATCTCAGCATCGCCAACAGCGGCGGCGCCACGCTCGACTGGACCGCTGTCGTAACCTATCCCGCTCGCCGAGATGTGATGGTTTACAGCGGATTCGAGGACGCCGTTCCGCCACCCGGCTGGAGCAGCGAGATTCTCGTTGGCGCCGCAGACTGGGATCAGTCGTCCGAAGACGCGGCGGCTGGGTCGTACAGTGCTTGCGCTGACTGGCACGATGTCTATGAAGCACGGCTCATTACGCCATATTTCCTGGCTTCCGCCGACTGCCAGCTGTCCTACTGGATTCGCTCGCAGGACAACCCGAACTATGGCGGTTGGATTGGCATCGAGGTGTCGGTAATGGGTGGAGGCTGGACCAGCATCGACAGCTACAACATAGACGACCTGACCACCACTTTCCAGGAACTGACGCTGCCCCTGGGGGCTTACGATGGAGACCATATCCGTCTGGCCTTCCACGCCTGGGACAATTACTACAACGACGGCATTCTGCTGGACGAGGTCAACATCACCGGAACTCCAGCCGACTTGGGTTGGCTCACAATCGACAGCAGCGGCTTCACCTCCGGCGAGGTCGATCCGGGTGACCCAGCCGACAATGTGAGCGTTGGATTCGATGCCACCGGCTTGGCCGATGGCGTCTATAACGCCGACATCACGGTTTACAGCAACGATCTCGATGAACCTTCGGTGGTCGTGCCCGTCACGCTCACCGTGGCCACCCCCGGCATCGATGTCAGCCCACCGACGCTGGACTTTGGTATCGTCGAAGTGGGGAACGACAACACGCTGAACTTCTACATCGAGAACACCGGCAACGCTGAGCTGGCGGGTGACATCATCGCGCCCACCGGTTACAACGTGGTGGCCAGTCGGCAGACACGCCAGCAGCCCACCGACAATGACTTCTCTCTCAGCCGACAGACCCTGCCATACAGCGTTCCAGTCGGGCAGACAGCCACCTACCAGATAACATTCGAGCCTACGAGCTGGGGTGACTGGGACGACGACCTGACCATCACGAACAACGCGCCCGGCGGCAACGAAACCATCTCGCTTGTGGCCAGCGCCGTCGATGACCCCGTTGTCACCACAGCCACCATTACCGGCATCGGCTCGACCTCCGCCGATGGCGGCGGCGAGGTGACCAGCGGCGGGGGCCTGCCCGTCAGCGCTCGCGGCGTCTGCTGGAGCGAAACAAGCCTGCCCACGCTCGCCGACGACCACACCACCGACGGCACCGGCGCCGGCGTGTTTACCAGCACACTCACTCCGTTGCTGCCTCAAACCACCTACTACGCACGAGCCTACGCCACCAACAGCGTAGGCGCCTCCTACGGCAGCCAGGTACAGTTCACTACGTCCGTGCCGTCCATCAGCGTAGCGCCAGAAACGCTTCCTGACTTCGGCGAGGTCGTCGTGGGACAGGTGTCTGGAGTAGAAAGCTACACGGTGAGCGGCAGCAACCTTACAGGGAATGTCACAATAGACGCACCGACTGGATTCGAGCTGGCATTGACGCCCACCGGCCGCAACGACAGCCGCCTGGAGCGTATCTTCAGTAGCCAACTCGTGCTGACGCCCACCGGCGGCGCACTGCCCGCCACGACGATTTATGTGCGCTTTGCGCCCAGCGTCTCCGGCCCAGCCAGCGGCGACATCAGTCACACCAGTCCTGACGCGACCACCAAATATGTAGCTGTCAGCGGCACAGGCATCGTATTGCCTACGGTGAGCACGGACGCAGTCACCGGCATCGGACCGGAGTCGGCCACCGGCGGCGGCAACGTCACCGCTGACGGCTACAGCGATGTGAGCGCACGCGGCGTTTGCTGGAGCGAGACAAGCCTGCCCACGCTCGCCGACGACCACACCACCGACGGTACCGGCGCCGGCGTGTTCACCAGCGCTATCACCGGCCTCGACCCAAACCATCTGTACTATGCGCGTTCCTATGCTACCAATGGCGCAGGTACTACATACGGAAACCAGGTGAGCTTCACCACAGCCACGCCGTCCATCGTTCTGAGCGGAAGCCTGAGCGACTTTGGCGAGGTAATCGTGGGGCAGGTGTCGGGTGTGCAGAGCTATAGCGTAAGCGGCAGCAACCTGGTGGATAACGTGACTATCCTCGCACCTGCGGGCTTCGATGTCTCACTGACCGGGATTAGCGCCTGGGTCAACGAGTTATCGCTGCCTCCCACAGGTACTACGCTGCCGACCAGAACGATATACGCTCGTTTCTCACCCGCCTCCGCCGGCGACTATGACTACCAGATATCGCACAGCAGCACCAGCGCTACTACGCGCTATATGCCAGTCAGCGGCACGGGCATCGTGCTTGCCACAGTGAGCACGGACGCAGTCACCGGCATCGGACCGGAGTCGGCCACCGGCGGCGGCAACGTCACCGCTGACGGCTACAGCGATGTGAGCGCACGCGGCGTTTGCTGGAGCGAGACAAGCCTGCCCACGCTCGCCGACGACCACACCACCGACGGTACCGGCACCGGCGTATTCACCAGTGCTATCACCGGCCTCGACCCGAGCCAGCTCTACTATGTGCGTTCCTATGCCACCAACGGCGCCGGCACCACATATGGCAATCAAGTGAGCTTCACCACAAGCGCCGGCTCGCTCGACCCACCGCAGAACATCATCATCACAATGGCGGGCAGTCAGGTGACGCTCGAGTGGGATGAAGTGACTGGTGCGGTTTCCTATCTGGTGTTCGCCGCAGACGACCCCGAAGGCGCGTGGGACAACGTGACCATGCAGGGTGTCTTCGGTGGCTCGTCCACCCGCATCGACTGGACAGCCACCTTCACCGAGACCAAGCAATACTTCTATGTGCTCGCCAGCACCACCCCGGTACGCGAGTAACGTTTCACACTAACAGAAGAAGAGGGGAACCGAGCGTTCCCCTCTTCATTGATTGCTAAGTCAGGAACGAAGCCTCTGACTTCAGGGAGATAGATGATGGCTGGATTGGATTTAGCACAAAAAGCCTATGACATTGCACACGCAACCTATCTTGGATCAGGGAGCTGCTCGCAATGTGTATTACTTGGTGTTCAGGGGGCAATCGGAATTGTCACTGATGAACAGATTAAAGCCGCGCACACTTTGAGTGGTGGTTGCAGCAAGATGGGATATGGCATTTGCGGCGCTCTCAGTGGTAGCTTAATTGCTCTGGGCGCAAATTCAGGACGAGACAGGGATAAAATCGAAAAGGGTAAGTTTGCCGAGTGTTACATAGCAGGAAGAGAGCTTATCGGAAGGTTCAGAGCGGAATATGGTGGTTTTAGTTGTCATGATTTTCACAAGAAATGCCATGGTCGCACCTTTGACATGTGGGATGAAGCTGAAATGGCTGAACTGAAAAGCGTTGAGTTCATGAACGCTTGTGCAGATCAGACAGGAAAGGTTGCCTCCTGGTGTGTGCAGACGCTACTTGATACGAAGTGAACAATCTGTCAAAACCTACTTTTTCGGGGAGACAGCGGAAACAAGCTTGAGCCTACCGTTAGCGCGGAGCGGAGATTCTACCGAGTGACGGCGGTGAGAGAGTAGCGAAGCCCCTATTCTGAAACAGGATTAGCAGGATTCAAGATATTTTCAGGATGAGATAGAGAAAAGATCGTCACGCTGTTCCATATTACATTCTCGCAATGCCCGTTCGACATATCGCCCACAAAAAAAGCCCCCAGCCGAAGCCGGGGGCGTTGTTATGGTTGCTCCTACTTGAGGAGGATCATCTTCTTGGTCGCGGTGAAGCGGCCTGACTTCATCTTGTAGAAGAAGATACCTGAACCGACCGGCTGGCCGTTACTGTCGGTACCCTGCCATGTGATGTTGTGCTGGCCTGCTTCCATCGGACCGTCCACAAGCGTGGTGACCTTCTGGCCACGAACGTTGTAGATGTCGATGGTCACGTCACCGGCCTCGGCGAGCGAGAACGCCACTGTGGTCACGGGGTTGAACGGGTTCGGATAGTTGCCGTTCAGAGCTGTGACGCACGGTGGCACTTCGTTGCCGTTGTTGTCTGTGATGGTGATGGGATCGGTGGACATGGCAATGGACAATCCCGTAGTGTACAATGCATACACATGGTATATCCATGTTCCACCAGGAGCGACATCGAAGTACTCGAGGTCGGTGATCTGCTCGGTGAGCACAGTGACTTCACCCGAGTCGTCATCTTCGCGCTCGACGCGGTAGCCCAGCAGCATACGCGTGGAGATTGCTTCTGCACGCGATACCATCTGCTTGCGGGTGAGCTGCATCATTGTCTGCTCGCCGTCGCCGAGGACGACATCGTCAACGGCCCAGGCGCCTGCCCAGCCGCCTGCGTCGTCGGTGTGGAAAGCGAACATGGTGTTCTCGAATCCAGCGCCGGTGCAGGCGTCGAGGTTGACATTTACGGTTACCCAGTCTGGGTTTGGATCCATTTCTTCGACGACGTTCCAGGTTGTGCCGCCATCGGTGCTCACCTCTAAGAAAGAGAGCTGGCCATAGTCGCCATTATGGAAGCTGGCGAAGGAAATCTGCATTTCGCTCGCGTTGCTCAGATCGACTGGCGGAGTGATGAGGTAGTCCATGCTGCCGTCATCGTTGGCAGCGTCATCGTTCGCGCAGGCATACCAGGTATGCGGCGGGATGGTGACAAATCCGCTCGAATAATCCTCAGTGACTATCCAGCCGACCGCTGAGTTGGTGGTCATGGTCCAGCCATCGGGAAGTACGCCGCCCTCGAAGTCCTCGCTCCAGCCGGTAACGGTGAACGGATCCATCCATGTGAGGTGGACGTTCGGGTCTTCTACCGACCAGTCAAGGCCGAC
>JAIOQZ010000017.1 GCA_021108395.1 Candidatus Cloacimonadota bacterium | reverse complement strand
ATAATCGAACCTGATCAAGGTCGTTTTAGATGATATGACGCTCATTCTGGTGTGTCATCTGCCGAAAACCGGAAAATGTCATGTAACTTGCGGAAAACGTGATTTGTGCAAAGGTCTTAGAAAGTATTCTGTGAATGAGACAAAATTAAATTCGATAGTTGAATACCTAAATAGTAATGATCAAGAGTTGCAAGGTACTCGACAAATAGACAGAACTTCGAAAAGTCAGATTGAAAATACTGAATCATAATGTAAGTTCTACCACTATCTGGGAAAACAGAGACAAAAAGGGGATGCAATGGTGTGTGCAGAGTCTCCCAGCAGTTTATTCGTCTATCTTTATGGTCAAACTGAAGATTTAGCGGTGATGTAGTTGCGAAAGGGGATTGAGAATTCAATTCAAGAACATTTGTTACAAGAATTGGTTTCCCAGATTTACTTGTAGAAGCCACGTACAAAGTGTTTAGGATGTTGGAATATATTGATATCTCATCAAGCAATTCAGCAAAGACTCGATTTAAGGATTCTAAGTTTTCAGATCGAAGTAAACCGTGATTTCTTACTGTTTGATGAAGCTGTAATTTTTTGAATGCCAGATGATATGCTGTTGCTCTTAATGCAAATAGGATATGCAAATCAACATCGTAGTAATCAAGTGAATCGACTTCAATTAATTTAAACAAATCATTGTCATGATAAGAGCAAAATCCTCTAAACACGGTGGCTTTTTTAATGCCAAGGTTCTTTGGGCGATACTTTCCTGATTTTACATAATGTTCAGCGATTTTATCACTCATTGGGCATAAGACACGACCATTCTCCGAAAGTAGCCTTAGGTGTTTTTCTTTTTGTATTGAATGAGAGTTGATAGCGGGTCTCATACATCCAGGCATCAAACAATTATGCATGTCAACCTCCAAAATCAGGGCACCGCCCTCCCGGGCGACGCATCAATCAGAACTCCCACATACCCCCTCTTCATCTGAAGAGGGGGCTTATCGCGGGGTGATTATCAATTACCAGTACAAAGGAAACGAAGTTTCCGCCACAAGTTTTTGGTCTCGCTTTTTACAAAAAGCGAGCGGGGTTGTACTCCACTTTCGCAGTACCGCTTCGCGGCAAAGCTTTCGTTCCAGGATAACGCCTCCTGGCGTTGTCCTCTTCAGTGTAACGCCGGGAGGCGTTACTACGCCGAGTTGCAGCCCTGGCAGCACTTCATATCCTTCGCTATGCGGTGACGCTGGGCGTTGCGCACCTTCTTAGGTAGCTCTCCGTTCCAGATGTCGAGGATGGACTGCTCCATAATGTTGCCCACGAATATCTTCTCGTCCTCGCCCAGAGCGCTGCCCTTTGGCTGGCAGAGCGGCACTGAGCCATCCATGAGAACCTGCATATCCTTGAAAATTATCGTGCACATGGGGTATTCGTGCTTGACGACGTGCTCGGGGAAGAACACGTCCTCATCGTAGTCGCTGTCGGGGTGCTTCATGATGTACTGCGGCAGCACGCAATCGACATAATGCCGCAGGAAGGTGATTTCGTCTTTTTCGAGGTGCAGGGTCGAGGGGCGCACCATCAGCCGCACTTTCACGATGGTCTTCGAGCGCAGGCGTTTGCGTTCGAGCCTCAGTTGCTTGAGGTTCTCGAGCAGCAGCGCATAGCTGGCATTCTCGCGGGAGCTTTCGTAATACTCGGCGCCACCCGCGTCGATGGAAATTTCTATCATGTCAACGCCGGAGGTCAGCAGTTCATTGACGATTGTCTTCCTCTTCCACTGGGCGTTGGTGACGATGGACAGAAACTTCACCCTTGCCGACAGTGCTTTGAGGTATTTGCCCGTGTCGGTATGCAGCGTCGGCTCGCCACCGCCCACGCGCACGCGGTTGATGTCGGCCTCTTCGATGCGCCGGCACAGCTTCTCGAACACATCCGCTTCCATAAAGGTTCTGGGATACGGGAATAGCGGGTTGTTGCAGTAACGGCAGGCGAGATCGCAGGCGTCGGTGAACTCGACGGTGAGCGCCGGTGGTTTGGCGGCATCCGGCAGTCGCCGCGGGTACTTCAGGACAATCAGTTCGCGCAGGGGAATCCCGCTGGCGAGCACCCGCTGATTGACTATGCGGTAATTTCTGAAAAATTGCAGGATGCGCGGCAAGTGCCGCAACCTCTTAAGAATATTGTCGCTTCCGCTTTTCATATCGTTCACCTCGGCAGTATTTGGTTCATTAATTGCATTACGACGTGATGTCAAACTTGACAAAAGGTCTCAGCAATATTAAGTTACATTCTGAGGAAGTTATGGAAGAACGCAACAACGAGCAACAAGACGAGCGCGAGGCTGAATTCGAGCGGTCACGCCGAATCCACGGTCTGAGGGATCGCGATCGCCGCACCAACAACAAGCACAACAGCGGTTGCAGCGTCAATGCGCTGGTAGCGCTTGGATTGCTCATTGCCCTCATCGCTGTGTTCATATAGTCAGTTCACCAGACGCCTAACCAGCGCCAGCACGAAGTACCCATACAACATCACCCAGCCCAGCAGCTTGAGAAACAGCCCAGGGTGGCTGCTGCCCCTGCCCATCATCAAGCGTGACAGAAACGGGGAAAGCTGGCCGATGTACTCACCCAGAAAGTCGCCCAGCAGAATGAGAATGGCTGGCATGATGAAACCACGCAGGAAGTGGAACTGTATCGTCTCGCCAACCTGTATCAGGATGTAACCGAGACTCAGTGCTACCAGCGAGAACAACAACACCCACCACTCTTTTCTCACTCGACGGCCTCCTTGTCAGCTATACAGGAACTTGATGATTGGATCGAATATTCTGTTGATGACAAACAAAATCGGGTCGTACATCAGCATCACCCACCCGAAGATACGAATTGCCAGGGGCCACTTCTGTGATGGAATGATTTGGGCGAAAAATAAACCGATGAAGTCGGCAAAAAACAGGATTACACCGGCTCCAATCAGCCCTGGCAATGACCACATCGGATTGGACCTGGCCGGGATGAGGGTGAGATGCAGTATTATCGCCACAATGATTGCGAAAATCAAAAACCAGCGTTCGAGTGTCATATCGTTTCCTGCAAAAGAATTACTTCATCCGCCATTGCTCATCTGTTTCCATGCCGCTGTGACTGTATGCAGGCACAGAGGCCGCGACATAGAGAACATATGCAAGGCGCGTTCCAGCCAGGGCGAATCTGCTGTCTGGCCGAGCTCGTCGAAGCGCGGCGGCGCTATTTTATCAGCAGCATCTTGCGGGTGCGGGTGATATTACCGCTCCGCAGGCGATAGAAATATACCCCTGTGGCCACCTGCCTGCCGTTGTCGTTGCGGCCGCTCCAGACAATGCGATGCGGCCCGGCGGACAGCGTGTCGTCCACCAGGGTGCACACGCGCTGGCCGCGAATGTTGTAGATGTCGATGCGAGTGCGCCCTGGAGCAGGCAGGCTGAATCCGATGGTCGTTTCCGGATTGAACGGGTTCGGCCAGTTGGACAGGGCGAGGCGGTGCGGAACGACATCCTCGCCGTTGCCCACCGGGTGATCGTAGATATGCAGTTGGCCCCAGGTGACGGTGTCGGCGGGCGTGAACTCGAAGCTGAGGTCGTAGCTGAGACTGTAGTTGACGCCGTTCATCTCTACGAGGACGCCGTAGTCGGTGGGGAAGAGCGAGCGGTCTGCCGTGAAGGTGACAGGGTCGAGGTTGCTTGTGCACAGTATGAAATCCCAGCTTTCAGGCACTTCGGGGTCGTCACCCAACGGCAGCTTGAATTCCTGATGGAACAGGCTGTCGGGGTAGGGCGCAAACTGCCCGTCTTTTACGATGAAAAGGCCGATTGACTCGGCAGTGGGTTTGCGCGGAGGCTTGGGTAGGTCGTACAGGGGATCGAAGGCCAGGGAGGTGAACTGGTTTGTGCCCACGACGAGACGGGCGGTGTCGTCACTGCCGGAGTTGGCATGCACATCGAGCTGCCAGCCATCGCGGAAGAATTCATAGCCCGGATTGTCGTTGAACGGTACGCACCACATATCGAGATTTTCAACGAAGCTGTAGATGAAATATGACTCCTCTGGGTGTACGTTGTATGTGCTTTCATAGCCGTCGCGATAAACATAGACCGCTCGGCAGACAAAGCCCTGCTGCACCGCCTCGGCGAACGTATAGGACGCCCCGCCAAAGACGAATGTCTGATCTTTGGTGGCAAGTTCTTCCATGAAGAGGTTGGGCACGAGGTTCCAGCCACTGCGTAGCGGCCAGATGGTGGACTCCTCACGAATCTGCGGGAAGACGAGGCCGGCGATGGTGTATAGCTCATCGCTGTGCAGCCAGTATGCTTCGCTGAAGGCGAAGGTGTCGGTCACTGCGTATGCGTCGTCGCCCAGGTAACGCCACAGTTCGACCATCTCCGGCGGGAACCAGGTTACTTCGGGATAATCGATGGGATTGGTGCGCAGTTGCCAGCCGTCGTTAAAGGTGATGTCCATCGTGTTGGGGAAAATGCCGAGCCTATAGGTCGTCTGATAGTCGGTCCATGTGCCGTCTGGGAACACAGCCCTGACGACGATGTGCAGGTCGGTGAGCAGCGTGTCTGGGGCGTCCCAGGTGTAGCTGGAAGTGGTTTCCGGCAGGTTTGCTGCGATGAAGACGCTGTCCGTCTCGTTGTGCGCATACAAGTCGAAGTAATCGACGACGAACCGGTGCTGTGTCGCCCAGTTGATGGGGATGTCGTCGCCGGTCGAGTAGAAGCGGTTTGACCTTTGCGTGAAGCTGACATCCGGCTGCATGTCGCCCCAGTGAATGTACATGTCAATCCAACTGGTGTTGCTCACGGTGAACTCATATGCGCCGTTGTGCTGGAGATCGTGCCACGTACTGCCGTGTTGCAGATAGAGTTTCTCGCCGTTGCGGTCGCCGCCGGCGCTCACCTCGCGCAGCTCTATGGTGAGCGTCTGGTTGTACTGGTTGCTGCGGGTGCGCAGGCGCCATCTCTTCAGCTCGGTTTCCGGGTCGAACTCGGCGTAGGTTTCCTGATACAGCTCTCGCAGGCCGTTGTTCCAGTACTGTTCATAGAACATGGCGTGAATGTAACTGCCGGTAGGGAAGCTTCCGTGCAGGATGTCGTATGGCAGGTCATAGCCATTGGCGGCGAACCGGTTACGCGCAAAACGAACCGTGTCGGCAATGGTTCCTGCTGTGTTGCTCACCACCAGTTCCCAGATAATCTGTGGGCAGGCGGCTTCCCAGTGGTTGTTGTGTGCAACTGTGCTGTCACTCCAGACGGCTGAGACCTTGTAATAGTATGTCGTGTCGCGGCCAACGGCGTGGTCGTTGAAGATATAGGTGACGTTGGTTTCGGCGCTGCCTTGCAGCGAGTCGTGATCGGCCCAGGAGGCGATGGTCTCGTAGGGGTTGTTTGGGTCGTCAACGGCGCGGTCAACCACGAAGCCGAGGCATTCATATTGGTTCTGCACAGTCCACTTGAGATACACCCAGTCGCTCATGCCCTGCGCCGATACGGTTTGAATGCGGGCGGGGCCTGTGAAGCAGGTAAATTCTTCGGACAGGGGCGATATGTGCCCGTGATCGTCCACCGCCTGCATTGCGAAGTAATACTGGGTGTTGGGGTCAAGCGCGGAGATTTTCGTTTCTGTTGTGGCCAGGCTGGCCATGTTCGGGCGGTCGTCGCGGTCATAGATGGCGTAGTTGCCGCCGCTCAACGGTTCATCGGAGTAGCGGATCATGTAGGTGCTGAAGTCGTAGCTGTCGCTTCGATCCCACGACAGCGTGACCGAGTTGCTGTTGACCGAATGGATGGCGAAGTTGCCTGGTGTCGGTGGGGTTTCATTGTCGTCGAACTCGAAATAGGCCGGCAGCACCGCGCCCATAGCGTCGAGCCAGGGTGTGTAGTAGTCGAAGAAGCGATCGAAGAGGTGTCCCATGTGCCAGCGCTCTGTGATAGCGTCCCAACCGCAGAACCAGTGCCAGTTCTGCTCGGTGTGCCCATATATCCAGGGCAGTTCGTCGAACTCGATATGATAGAAAGGCTCGCGGGCGTCATAAACGTTCAGTCCGGCGCAGGAATAGATGAGCTGGCGGTTGTTGGTGTAGCCTGGCAGGTCGATGTTGTTCGACACTTCCACGCTGTCGCCATCCATGTAGTAATAGAAGCCGTCCGAGGTGTACCAGACGCCGTAGTAATCGGAGACGGTCACTTCATCGTGGATGCCGACGGAATTTGGTGGATGCACCACCCAGGGCGTGGCGTTGATCATGTCCATATGCTGCGATGAGAAGTCGCGGATGGGCAGAGTGGGGTAGTCGCGGCCCCAGCGTCCGGCGGCTATCTGGCAGGTGGCGTAGCCCAGGTGTGAGGCCCAGTCGGAGCTGTGTATCTGCACGCTTAGTTCGCGTTCGCCGGTCTCGTCACGGATATTGTCGCACATGGCCTGGTATGTCACGTTGAACGCATGCGCCTCACGGCGGGTAGGGTCGGAGAGCGACTTGCTGTTGGTGTAGCCCTGCCCGTCATCGTTCCACCACACCTCGCGCCCGACGCCGCTGACCAGCCAGAAGCGGGCGTTCCAGTCCAGAAACGCCTGGCAGGAAAGCGGCGTTGTGGGATAGTCGTCGTTGATGTGGGGCGTGGTGACGATGAGCGGCAGCGCGTCGGGGTCGGTGTTGATGACATACAGCCCCCAGCCCCAACCGAATGCGCCGTTCTCGTCGTCGTAGGTGTCGGTTGTGCCGTTGTTGTCCACATAGTCCCAGTCTGGTATCTCGCGCAACATGATGAAGGTGCGGCCACTGCGGGTGTCGTGGAATTCGACCACCTCGTAAGGGAAACCGAACTCGGCGATGAGATTGTCGGCGGCGGTGAGGTCGTCGGCCAGCAGCGCATCGACGAGCACACCCCAGCGATCAAGCTCGGTTTCGGTGGGATGGCGATAGTTGCCGAAACCGGTGAGCTGGCGGTCGTAGGGCGCATAGACGTTATAGCCCGGCGAGGCGATGCCTTCGACCACATGACTGAGCCAGTTATCATAGGCGGTTCCGCTGGCCTGGCCGTAGATAAACTTGGACAGTGATTCTGTCTCGATCAGATAGGCGTTCAGGCTGATGGCGGCTGCAACGAAAAACAAAAAAGCAAGGCGTGTTTTCATAAGCTCTCCAAGAGTATAAGCGCACGTTTCTTCAAGTTCTCTAAAACAGATATGTAAAAGGCGCTGTGCACCCTGTCAATCTTTTTTTGGCCGCCGCCGCCGATCGAGCAAAATGAGCAAGGCGCCAGGCACTGCCGGCAGCAGCGTATTGATGAAAAATACGGTGAGCGAGGCAGTCACAGCGACTGCGGCAGGCAGGCCAAAGCCTGCCAGTACATGCACGGCGAACCCTTCTCGTAACCCCAGTCCGCCGTAGGTGATAGGGATTGTGTTGGCAAAGAGGATGAGCGGCACGGCCACCAGGCTCTGGACGAAGCCGATTTCGCCCAGGCGGTTGAGCAGCCACCAGTATTGCACCACTGTTATCAGCACATACAGCCCGCGAGTGAGGAGCGCCCGTGGCACCAACACCATGTAGCGGCCGGGAAGCTTGCTCTGGCGTTTCCACAGCCGCCAGCCGAGCCAGGCGGCGACTGGCATCAGCAGCGCCGCAACCAGCGCGGTCAGTCGAATCCACAACGCCACCTCACGGAAGTGGAACAAAGCGGCCACTGCGGCGAACAGAATGCTTGTCCACCAGAGCAGGAAGCGCTCGATCCCCACCGACAGAGCTGTCATTCGCTTGCTGTTACCCACAAAGAACACTTTGCCCCATATGCCGTGCCCGCCAGGTACCACGAACCGCAGCGCCATACCTATCGTGTGAGAGCGCAGGGCGTCTCGATGGCTTGGGCTGAATCCAGGGTCGAGGTGGAGATACCAGTACCAGTTGATGTAATCGAGCGCGAACTTGACAGCGGCAGTGAGCAGCAGCAAAAGCAGCACCGGCAGATCGAGCCGAGCGAAGCTGCCGGCCAGGTCGCGCCCGTCGATTTGACGGAACACGAGCCAGAGAACAAGCGCCGACAGGATGATCTTGCCCAGCAGCAACAAACGCTTGCGGGTCATGCAGGCTACCTACACCTGTCTGGCGCACACGGCCATGTGCTTTGCAAAAGAAACGCACCGTCCATTCAACCTCCCGCATATCGATGACCAGTTGGGCGCAGGCGCTCGGTTCTGTCAACCCTCGGAACTCATCAAGGTGAAATTCACTTTTTCCTTGACGCCAGTTGTGAGCCGGAATTATCTGCTCACGTCGCTTCGGCGGCAATGTATCTCATACCAGTGCAGAAGTGGTGAAATCGGCAGACACGCTAGGTTCAGGGTCTAGTGAGCAATATGCTCGTGGGGGTTCGAGTCCCCCCTTCTGCACCATTATTTTCAGCCGCCAGATGGCGGCTTTTTGTTTGGGTGGCCTACCTGGGCATTTTCAGTTCATCACGGAATACTGAGGAAAACACTTTTGAGGGCACAAGAAAACAAGAAGCGAAGCTCTCACCCCCCTGTCAAGGGGGGCAGCCGCGAAGCGGCAGGGGGGTATTGCCTCGTCTTTCTCGAAGTCCTCCGTTCTCTATACCCCCCTGACCCGCGGACGGGTCTTCCCCCCTTGACAGGGGGGTGTAAGAAGTTTCCCGACGCCAGCCATCCATCGCCGTGTACGGGTCTTCCCCCCTTGACAGGGGGGTGTAAGAAGTTTTCCGATACCAGCCAGCCATCGCCGCGGACAGGTCTTTCCCCCTTGACAGGGGGGTGCAAACAGTTATCGCCCCGCACGACAAATATATGACGCCCATGCACACATACAACGATCCCTCGACTGGCGAAGGTGCCCGGCGACGCCTGCTCTGGCTGGCGTTTCTCACTGCATTCGCGGGCGTGCTTTATCTCATCGAAACGGCGCTGCCGAGGCCGCTGCCCTTTATGCGGCTGGGACTGGCCAACATTCCACTCCTGATGCTGGTTGCGTTGCGTCAGTGGCGCGGCGCGATGGTGGTGGCGGCCGGAAAAGTGGCGCTGGGCGGAGCGCTGTCGGGCATGTTGTTCAGTCCGGTGACATTGCTGTCGCTTGCCGGCACTGCCGCCGCGCTGGCGGCTATGCGGCTGGCCTGCGTAAAGCGTCTGAGACTCAGCCTCGTCGGCGTGAGCATTGTCGGCGCTGTGGCCCACAATCTCGCTCAACTCGGCGTGGTTCGGCTGACGCTTATTCGCAACGCACGAATATTTTATTTGACGCCCCTGCTGATTTTGTTGGGAATAGGCACAGGACTGCTGACCGGATGGCTGGCGCATGCCCTGCTGCTTGAAGCGGGGAGGCGCGGAGGCCACGGCGGCACAACCACCCGAACTGACGGAGAATCATGAAAAAGATCATGAAGAAGCTAATGCCGCGAGCGCTCGCCATTGCCTATATCGCTCTGCTTGTGTGCACACTTGGCGTCGGTGTGCTGAGCGGGATGTATCGTTATTACAGCGATAACCTGCCGCCCCTGAGCGAACTCGAACACTTCAATCTCAAGATCGGCTCGAAGGTCTATGACAGCCACGACCAGCTCATCCATACATTCGCGGTAGAATATCGTACATTGCTCGGACTGCGCGAGATCAGCCCCTTTCTCATCGACGCGACTATTTCCATCGAAGACAACCGCTTCTATGACCACTGGGGTATCGATATTATCGGCATCTTCCGCGCTCTCACCGCCGATGTAATCAATCTCGACTTCTCCCAGGGCGCCAGCACCATAACCCAGCAGTTGGCGCGCAACATGTTCCTCACATTCGATAAACACCTGGCGCGCAAGATAAAGGAACACATGCTGGCGGTGCAGATCGAGCGCATGTACTCGAAGGACGAGATCCTCGAACTCTATTTCAACAAGGTGATGTTCGGTCCGGGGCTGTACGGCGTCGAAACTGCTTCGCGCGTATATTTTGGCAAGAGCGCAACCGACCTGACCCTGCCGGAGGCCGCTCTCATCGCCGGTGTTCCTCAAAGGCCCTATGGCCACGATCCACGCCGTTTCCCCGAAGGCAGCGTCAACCGGCGCAACATTGTGCTGGGTCGCATGTTCAGCCTCGGCAAGATAACTTGCGAGCAATACAATCAGGCCGTGCAGACGCCGCTCGAACTTTTCACCCACGAAAAGATTGGCGGCGCAGACGACTATTTCATCGAGCATATCCGGGTGTTCCTCGAAAACGCCTATGGCGCCACAACGCTGTTTACCGGCGGACTGAGCATCTACACGACGCTCGACCTCGAACTCACGCAGTATGCCGACTCGGTGCTCAACAGCCACCTCATCGCCTTCGAGAACAAGAACGAATACACCACGCTCTACTCGGACTTTCCGCCAGACACCACCGACATCCGCACCGATTACGTTCAGGGCGGCGTGATGGTGATGGAGGCGCAGACCGGCCATGTGAAGGTGCTCATCGGCGGGCGCAACTTCAACCACAGCAAGTTCAACCGCATAACGCAGGCCAGGCGGCAGCCGGGCAGTTCGTTCAAGCCCATTCTTTACACCGCGGCGCTCGAACAGGGCTACACTCCCTCCACCGTCATCATGGACGACCCTGTCATCTTTTTGCAGCAGGGCGAGATTTTCTGGGAGCCGCACAACTATAGTCTTGGCAATTTCGGCTACACCCGCCTGCGCGACGGACTGCGGAAGTCTCGCAATATCTATGCTATCAAGACAATCGCCGACATCGGGCCGAGCGTGGTGGTCGAAAAGGCACGGCGTTTCGGCATCACTGCGCCACTGATGCCGGTGTATTCGCTGGCCATCGGCACCGAGGTGATCAAGCCAATCGAGATGGTGGGCGCCTACACCACGTTTCCCAACGGCGGCGAGCGCGTCGAGCCAATCTTTATTCGGCGTGTCGAGGACAGTGACGGCAACGTTTTGTTTCAGCCCAGCGTCAGGCGGGTGCGCGTCACCGACGAGAAAATCGCCTGGCTGATGGTGAACATGATGGAGAGCGTAACGCGACAGGGCGGCACCGGCGGCGGCATTCGCTGGCGCGGCTACCGCTGGGCGGCCGGCGCCAAGACCGGTACTACCGACGACTGCCGAGACGCCTGGTTTCTCGGCTACAATCGCACTCTTGTCTGCGGCATATGGGTTGGGTTCGACGATAACTCGAGCATGGGCGAAGACCAGACAGGCGCCACAGCCGCGCTGCCGCCGTGGCCATACATCATGACTCATGCTGTAGAACAGCGCGCCATCGAGTCTGGCGCGACCCTGCGAGAGGACGGCAGTCCCATCATCGACGGCGCGACGCTCGAATTCCACAAACCGTTCGGCATCGTCGGCGTGAACATCAGCGCCCGCACCGGCCTCTTGCCGGAAAGCGGCATCGACGACACCATCTACGAATATTTCATCGCCGGTACCGAGCCCACCCCGCTGTCGGACAGCCTGAGCTATAACTTTTTCCCCTCGCGTTACCGCGAAGACCACCGTCAAATCGTCTTCGATCTGGGCATACATCCCAAAGAATTCCGCATAGACGAAGTATATCCAGACGCGCTCATCCTAAAGCCGGCACGGTAAACAATGCAGCAGGCCATCTTTGCCGCGGCGGGGCTCACCGGCCTCAGTCTGTTGGTGTATCTGGCGTACATCATTCGTTTTGGCGTGGCGCTGAGACGCAAAGACGAGCCAGGCAACAACGAAAAGCCGTTCGTGTCGGTTGTCATCGCGGCGCGCAACGAAGAAGCCGCCTTGCCGATGTTGCTCACCACGCTGGTGAATCAGTCGTACTCACAGGGGATGTTCGAGGTCATCGTGGCCGATGACGACTCTACCGACAACACCGCCGCCGTGGTGCGACAGTTTTCTGCGCGTTGGCCTAATGTTCGCTTGGTGAGCGTGACTGGCCGCGACAAGGCGGTCTCGCCCAAGAAAAACGCGCTGGCGCAGGCGGTGGATGTCGGCAGCGGCTCCATCATTCTCACCACCGACGCCGACTGCATGGTTGGTCGCCACTGGATTCGCAGCATGGTGGCATACTTCGAGCCGGACGTGGCGATGGTGGTGGGCTATTCGCGCACCATGCTGCCCGACTGGCGTCGCGCCACGCTGGCGCAGAAGTTCGAGCACTTCGATTTCTTTGCCATGTTCGCGGCGGCGGCGGGGGCGGTGGCCGCCGGCAAGCCGTTCAGTTGCTCCGGCCAGAACCTGGGCTATCGCCGTAGCGCCTACGACAAGGTGGGCGGGTACCAGCGCATCGCGCACATCCTTTCCGGCGACGACGTGAACCTGATGCAACTGATGCGTCACACCGGACAGCGGGTGCGGTTCGCCAACAGCCACCACGCCTTTGCTTCGACGCGGTCTGTGGCCGGCTGGCGCGAGCTTCTCAACCAGCGGGCGCGCTGGGCCAGCAACTTTCGCTGGCAGGCGACATTGAACACCGAGTTCTTTCTCTATCTGTGCGCGGTGGGCCTGCTGCAACTGGGCCTGGTGGCCACACTCATTTTGCAGTGGCGTTTGGGATTGGCCTTTGTGGCCGCCAAGCTGCTGGCGGAGTGGGCGTTTCTGGTTCGTAGCAGCAAGCGGTTTTCGTTCGAGCGCGAGCGGCTGCGTTTCTTTCCCGTCTGGTTCGTGCTTCAAGTGCCCTACTTGTGGCTCGTGGGCGCGTTGGGGCAGTTCAATATTTTCAGCTGGCATGGCCGACGCTGAACAGGAGGCATTATGCAAACGATAATATTCGACGACGCGGGCTGGTTTCGCTTTTTTCCGCTCACCATGACCCGCAGCACAGGCGATCTGCGTTGCGGGGCGCTCAAACTGCGCCAGAAAATTCAGGCTGCGCTGGGCATCGAACAGACAGCCGTGCTGGTGCATCAGCCGTTGCAGGCGCTCTATCGGGAGCGTCACCCCGACTGGAGCGTCAACCTGCTCCCCGCCGGCGACGCGTTGCTTGTCAACAGCCGCCTGCGTCTGAGCGAGCCATTGATAGCGACAATCGAGGCGCTGTCACCTGGCGTCGCGCTGCTGCATGAGCAGAACATCCTTGCGGCGCGGCTCACCACAGAGTCTGCCGAGCTGGACGCCGGTGAGCTGATACCGCTGCTCGATGGGCTTGGCTGCATCGAGTGGGACGGCGAGCAACCCCTGTGGGAGCGGCTCTGGGATCTTGTTCTGGCCAATGGCGAGCAGATTGCCGCCGACTTCGCTGACTTCTTCTATGACTCCGAAAGCCAGTTTGACACCGAGTTGGGCGTAACTGTGCTCAATCCCGAAAACATCTGGGTGGGCGAGGGTGTCGTGCTGAAGCCGGGTGTTGTCATCGACGCCGGCGAGGGGCCGGTCATTATCGACGAGGGAGCGCATGTGGGCGCCAACGCCGTTATCGAGGGACCGGTGTTCATAGGCAAGGGCAGCACAATAAAGCCTGGCGCAAAGATTCTGTGCAACACCAGCATCGGCCCGGTGTGCAAGGTGGGGGGCGAAGTGGAGGACACCATCTTTCAAGCCTACAGCAACAAACAGCACGATGGCTTTCTGGGCCACGCCTATGTGGGCGAATGGGTGAACCTGGGCGCAGACACCAACAACAGCGACCTGAAAAACAACTACAAACCGGTGAAGGTGCACTGCTATGACACGGGCGGCAAAGTGGACAGCGGCAGCCTCTTCGTGGGCGCGGCGCTG
Source organism: Candidatus Cloacimonadota bacterium (assembly GCA_021108395.1). Classification (GTDB taxonomy): domain Bacteria; phylum Cloacimonadota; class Cloacimonadia; order Cloacimonadales; family JAIOQZ01; genus JAIOQZ01. The sequence continues at coordinate 14,604 of JAIOQZ010000017.1, read as the reverse complement.
GGCGACCACGTCAAGGTGGGCATCAACTGCTCGCTCAACACGGGCGTGGTGGTGGGCGTTGGCTCCAACCTCTACGGCCCGCGCCTCATCCGCGATTTCATCCCCGGGTTTCGCTGGGGAGAGGCGGGCGAACTCGTATCGTATCGGCTGGATAAATTCCTGGAAACCGCCGCGACGGTGAAAGCCCGACGCAAGCTGACACTGAGCGCTGTTGAAAAAGAGCTTTACAGGCAAATCGCCGAATTGGAATCTGACGGGTAATCAGTATAGCGAGAGGATTCAAATGGAAAACGTCAATACATATGTCGAAGTGGAATATCGTAATGGCCGCACCGGATTTTACACTAACCCGCGTAACTTCGAGCTGACGCCCGACCAGTGGGTGATTGTCGAGGTGGAGCGCGGATTTGATGTCGCCAGGGTGGTGCATGCTTCAGTCATCAGCAAAAGCCTCGATACACGATTTGCCGGCAGCAGGCCCGCCTGCATCGCCAGGCAGACCAACGAGTCTGACCACGAGAAGCTCGATCGCGTGATCGAGAACGAAGCCGAGGCCGCCGAGAAGTTTCGCCAGATGGTGCCGGATTATTCCTTTGAAATGAAGCTTATCAAGGCTGTGTACCAGTTCGACGGCAACAAGCTCACCTTCTTTTTCACCGCCGATGGCCGCGTGGATTTCCGTGAATTCGTGCGCGCTCTCGCTTCGCATTTTCGCACCCGCATCGAGCTGCACCAGACAACTGGCCGCGAAGTGGCCAAGGAAATCGGGGGCATTGGGCTGTGCGGTAAGTGCTACTGTTGCAGTACATATCTCAAACACTTCTCACAAATCACTATAAAGATGGCCAAAGACCAGAATCTTTCTGGCAACCTCTCAAAAATATCGGGACCATGCGGCCGCCTGCTGTGCTGCCTCAACTACGAAGAGAATTACTATGCCGAGGTGGCAAGCGAATTTCCGGCGGTGGGTGAGCGTGTGCGCTTTCGCAATGAAGACCTGAGCGTTTTCAAATGCGATTATTTCAACAGCCGCATATACCTGTCAAAGGACGACCAGGTGGTCGAGATTATCAACCTCGAACAGTATAAGAAGCTGAAAGAGCATGAGCGCGACGAAAAGTGCGATACTTGACCTGAGCCCGCAAGAGGTGGACGCACTGCTGGCCCGGATGGGCCACAAGCCCTACCGCGCCCGTCAGGCGCTTGCCTGGATATATCAGCACAGGGCGGCGAGCTGGCACGAGATGACCGATTTGCCGCTGGCGCTGCGAAACGACCTGGACACGCGATTCGGCGGCTTTCTGCCGGAAGTGGTGCGAGAGGCGCGTTCGGAGGACGGCACGCGAAAGCTGTTGTTGAGCCTGACAGACGGCGCCCGCATCGAGATGGTGTTGATTCCCACTGAGGGCAAGAGCACGCTTTGCATAAGCTCGCAGGTGGGTTGCGCCCGCCGCTGCGCCTTCTGCGCCACGGCGCGGATGAAGCTGCAACGCAACCTCGACCCTGGCGAAATGGTGGGGCAGATGCTGTTGGCGCGCCGCCTGCTGGGTGATGATGACCGGCTCACCAACATTGTGCTGATGGGCATGGGCGAGCCAATGGACAACCTCGACTCGGTGCTGACAGCCGTGCGCATTCTGCAGCACGAGCGGGGAGCGGCGTTCAGTCCGCGGCGCATGACGCTCTCGACTTGCGGCGTGGCGCCCGGTATCCGCGCTCTGGCCGACAGCGGCATCAAGCTGAAGCTGGCCGTGTCGCTGAACGCTGCGCTGGACGAGAAACGCCAGGCTCTGATGCCTGTGGCGCGAACCTGGCCACTGGGACAGCTCAAGCGAACGCTGATGGATTTCGCCAGGCGCACCCCCTTTCGGGTGACGCTCGAATATATCATGATGGACGGATTCAACATGGGGGAGGATGACGTGCGGGCGTTGCGCCGTTTCTGCGGCGACCTGGCCTGCAAGCTCAATCTCATCCCCTACAACCCGGTGCCCGGCCTGCCGTGGCAACGTCCAGGCGAGCAAGCTATGGAGGCGTTCATGGCTCGTCTCGCCGATCTGCCGGTGGCTGTAACCTTGCGTCGCAGCCGTGGCAGTGACGTTAACGCGGCGTGCGGCCAATTGGCTGCAAGCGAGGGCTGAGAAGCATGAGGAAACAATGGAAAACATCCGTGACCTGTTTGTAGAGATCTTCGAGATCAATCGAGCCGAGCCGAGCCGTTGTGGCGGCTCACATGAGGTTTGCCTGCAATGCGCGGTCTGTCGCGCCGAAGGCCCCGACCAACTGGTCGGCGACCTGGACAACCTGGCGCAATACATCGACCACACCAATCTGAAGCCGGACGCCAGCCAACACGCCATTAAAAAGCTCTGCCGCGAAGCTGCCACGCACGGTTTCAAATCGGTGTGTGTCAATCCGAGCAACGTCGAGCTGGCGAGTTTTCAGCTTACACACACGGCCGTGTGCTCGGTCGTTGGCTTTCCGCTTGGCGCCAGCCTCACCGAGATCAAGGTGCACGAAACGGCCAAAGCCATCGAGCAGGGCGCCGGTGAAATCGACATGGTCATCAACCTGGGCTGCCTGCGCAGCAAACATTACAAAGACCTGCTGAACGACATCGCCACTGTGGCTGCGGTATGCCACAAGAAGGATGTCTTGCTCAAGGTCATCATCGAAACCTGCTATCTGAACAACACCGAGAAGATTATCGCCTGCCTGGTGGCCAAGAAAGCCGGCGCCGATTTTGTCAAAACCTCGACAGGTTTCGGCAGCGGCGGCGCCACTCTCGACGATGTGGCTCTCATGCGCGAGGTGGTCGGCCCCAAAATCGGGGTGAAGGCCGCCGGTGGCATCCGAGATACCGCCACCACACGCAATATGTTGAAGGCAGGCGCTAACCGCATCGGCGCCAGCCAGAGCATAAGCATCATTCGCTGAGGCGTCCGTGAAGGTTCTCCTTGCCGGCTACAACGTCGATGCAAACCTGCTGGGCGACGACCAGCGCCTGACTCCCGAGACGCTTTCGGCGGCATATGCGCGCATCAGCCGCAGCGCTTTGCCGGTGGACGAGCTTCGCGCCGAAGCGCTGGGTGAGGTTGCCAAAGCTCGGCGCTCCAACCAGGCCATTGTCTTCGATATGGGGCACTCCTCGGTTGCCGAGCACGCCGTGTTCAACTTCGACATCATCGGGATTTCACGGTTGCTGGCCGAGTGGGTGCAGCGCAGCCGACTGGCCTCGTTTACCGAGAAAAGCCAACGCTACGTCACCCTGCACGGCGACTGGGTCTGTCCGCCGGAACTGGACGGTCTGCCGCTGGCGGACGAACTCGCCGCCCTCATAGAGCGGCAGAACGAGCTATATCACCAACTATTACCCCTTGCGATTAACTTCCTGCATGATAGTGGAATCGAATGGCCAAACTCAGTTAAAGCTGGCCGCGCCCGCGAGGATGCCCGCTATGTGCTGAGCCTGGCCACGCAGACACAGATGGGCATGACGCTAAACGCCCGTTCGTTGCAGCGCCTGCTGCGTCGCCTCGACCGCTGTCCCCTTGCCGAGGCCGCCACGTTGCGCCGGCAGCTCGAAGCAGCCGCCAGAGCCGTGGCGCCATCGCTGGTGCGCTACACCTCCGCCGATAGCTTCGAGCGTCGTTGCTATGCTTCGGGCGCTTCTCGCGGCCCTGGCCCGCAAGCTCCTGGCGTACGCTTGCTTCACGGCGAGCCACACGCCGACAAAGCCGTGCTCACGGCGTTGATGTTCGAGCAAGGCGCGGGCTGCTGGGGGGACATCGAGTCGCGGGTGCTGGGCATGAGCGACACTGAACTGCGGGAGTGTTATGACGAGCTTTACGCTGGCTTACAGCCCTGGCACGCAATGCCACGCGCCTTCGAGGCGGCCACTTTCCGTTTCGAGCTGGCCGTATCTTCCTGCTGTTTCGGGCAGCTAAAACGCCACCGCATGGCCACGTTGCTGGTTTCGGGGCGCTCCGACAGAATCTTTGTGCCGCCGCTGTTGCGCCGACTGCACATGGACAGCGCATTTGTCGCGCTCGAACGCGACTGCGCCTCGCTGGCTCAACGGCTCGATAAGCTGACGCTCGGCCTGGGCGACTATGCCCGCACCAACGCCCATCTGCTGGGGGTAGTGTTGCAGGCCAACCTCCGCGAACTGCACCATTTCTCGCGTCTGCGCTCCGACCGTCATGCACAGTGGGAGGTGCGTCGCGTTTCAGGTTGCATCGACGCGCTGGCGCGGCGGGCTGCGCCGCTGGCCGCCCGTTGGATGATGGGTAAGCACGAACTGGAGAAGGCGCGCGCCTGAGCTACACTACTTGCGGAAGCCCGCCGTAGCGGACTGAGAAAACGGTGTTTCCTTAGAAGCGATACCCCAGGCGCAGGGTCAGATTGGTCTGGGTGACGTCAATTACTGTAGAAGACCCATAATATGAGCCACAATCAAGTACACCCTTAGATGTGCGGTACATGAAATCGACTGTAAGACCTTTTGTATGGTGGATGCCAGCGCCAAAAGCGAAATACATGCCACCCTTAGTATCGAATTGATACGTGTAATTATCGGCCATGAAGATATTGAAACCTACATTTCCAAGTAGTTCGGGTCGAATAGCGCCATTCCTGGGGAATCCGAACTTGGCGCTGAGATAGATAGGGATGAAAGCATAGGTCGAATTGCGGTCGCCAGCATCAATGCTGCGAGACAATTGAAATTCAAAACCGCCACCAATTAAAACATCAGTACCAACAGGTCTCAATATCTCAATTGAAGGCGAGAAACCAATATAGCTGTCGAAGTCATCGCTTCCGTCGATAGCTGACCATTCTTGATTGCCAGGGAAATCCAAGCCAGCATTGATTTGGGCCTGTAATTGCGCGAATAAGGCGTTTATACCGAAAGCGAGAACCAGAACGAGAATGAGTTGTTTCACGAATTCTCCAGTCTGAGGTTTTCCCGAGAGTGAGCGTGCGCATTCATATTGTCAAAGCAAAAATTCTACAGATAGATGTGTGCAACGTTTGCGAGTGTGCGCCATTCACTTGTGCGCAAGAGAATCGCCCAGTAGTCGTTCTAATCAGAGAATACTGAAGCGATACCCCAGGCGCAGGGTCAGGTTGTGCTGAATGATGTCATTTTCGAAAGGATAGCCGGAGAAATCCATCTCCCAGGCGCCCTTGCTTCTGCGAAACATCAGGTCGGCAGTGAAGCCCGACTTGTGGACGACACCGGCGCCGATGCCCCAGTAGAGTCCACCGGTGAGGTCGCCCTCGTCTATGTAGTCATCGTTGCCTGTCAGGAAGCCGTAGCCGATGTGAAGCAGCATCTCCGGCATGACGTCGCAATTGATGGGCAAGCCGATTTTGCCGCTGAAGAAAATCGGGATGAACCCGAAAGCAGGGTCGCCGCCCCAATCTGCGTCCGTTGCGCGTAATAGCTGATATTCCACGCCGCAACCGAGATGGAGGTCGGCTCGAGCGGAATAGAGAGCCTCTGCCGAGAATGACAGCCCTGGATTGGTGCGATGCCGGTCGCCATCGGCTCCGAACTCCTGAATGCCGGGTGAGTCAATGCCCAGACATGCTTGCAACTGCACCTGTGCACACAGTCCACCAATGGCGGAGAGGAGAGCGAGGATGAGGAGTGCGCGCATCATCTCGTCAACCTGGTGCCGGTCTTGCCGGCCATGGCGTCCACCACATGCTCGATGGAGGTGATGAGCACCTCGTTGCCGCCTCGTTCGAGGAAGTGGATGGCGGCGCGCATCTTGGGTCCCATGCTTCCGGCGGGGAACTCGCCTGCTTCGAGGAAGGCTTTTGCCTTGTCGAGCGTGAGGGTGTCGAGGTTGCGCTGGTCGGGCTTGCCGAAGTTTACGGCCACCTTGTGCACAGCGGTGAGAATGACCAGCAGGTCGGCGCCGATAAGCTCGGCCAGCAGAGCCGAAGCGAAGTCCTTGTCGATGACAGCGTCAAAGCCCTCGAGCTCGCCGTCGTCGGTGACGAAAAAGGGGATGCCGCCGCCGCCACAGGCGATGACGATGCGGCCATCGTTCACCAGTGTGGCGATGTCGTCGGCCAGCGGGATGCTGATGGGCATGGGCGAGGCGACGACCTGCCGCCAGCCGCGACCGGCGTCCTCGACGATTGTCCAGCCATAATCGGCGCGCATCTTTGTGGCCTGCGCCTCGGTGTAGAAAGGGCCAATGGGCTTGCTGGGATTGGCGATGCTGGGATCGTCGGCGCTCACCTCGATCTGCGTGATGATGGTCATCACCTTGCGGTCGATGTGGGCGTTGTGCAGGCGGTTTTGCAGGCTCTGCTCGATCATATAGCCCATGGTGCCCTCGGTGGCGGCGTTTAGGATGCCCAGAGGCAGCGGGCTGATTCCGCGCTCGATGCCGGCCATCTGCTGAATGAGCAGGTTGCCCACCTGGGGGCCGTTGCCGTGCGTGATGGCGAGCTTGTAGCCCTGGCGGATGAGCTCTTCGATGCCGCCGAGGCTTTCGCGCGTGTGAACGAACTGCTCGAAGATGGCGCCCTCTTCGCCAGGCTTGATGATGGCGTTGCCCCCCAGCGCGATGACAGCTTTCTTGTCCATTGACTACCTCGCAGGAAAAAAGTAAGGAGGCCCACTCGTGCGGGCCTCCTGTTATGATGTGAGCCGCCGCTTAGAATTTTGCCAGGACGTCGGCGATGGTGGGAGCGCCAATTTCCTGAAGGTCGTACATCACGCGGGTGTTCGGCTTGTTGATCTTGATGATGCGGTTCAGATCGATGGGGGTGGCGATGATAACGCTGTCGCAGTCCACATCGTCGATCGTCTTTTCGAGGTCGGTCATCTGCTGCTTGCCATAGCCCATGGCCGGAAGCAGGACACCGATGTCGGGGTACTTCTCGAAGGTGTCTTCGATGGTGCCCACAGCCTGGTCACGCGGGTCAACGAGGTCGGCGCAGCCGTACTTGTGAGCGGCTATGATGCCGGCGCCATAGGCCATCTCGCCGTGGGTGAGGGTGGGGCCGTCTTCGACGCAGAGTACGCGCTTGCCACGGATAACCGAGGGATCGGTGACTGTGAGCGGCGATGCGCCGTCGATGACGATGGCTTTGGGGTTGAACTCGAGGATGTTGTCGCGCACTTCCTGGATGTCATCGAAATCGGCCGAGTCTATCTTGTTGATGACGATGACGTCGGCGGCGCGCAGGTTGGTCTCGCCAGGGTAGTAGCTGATTTCGTGGCCGGCGCGATGCGGGTCGAGGACGACGATGTCAACCTTGTTGTCGGAGGTATAGAAGGGGATGTCGTTGTTGCCGCCGTCCCAGATAATGACGTCGGCTTCCTTCTCGGCTTCGGCCAGGATTGCGCCGTAGTCCACGCCTGCGTAGATGACGCTGCCCATGGCGATGTGCGGCTCATACTCTTCCATCTCTTCGATGGTGCAGTTGTGCTTTTCGAGGTCGGCGAGGGTGGCGAAGCGCTGCACCTTCTGGGCGACGAGGTCGCCGTAGGGCATGGGGTGGCGGATCGAGACGACCCTGCGTCCCTTTGCCTTGAGCGCCTTGATGACTGCGCGGGTGGTCTGGCTCTTGCCACAGCCGGTGCGGGTGGCGCAGACAGTCACCAGCGGCTTGCTGGTCTTGATCTTGGTGTGAGCGCCCATAAGCTGGAAGTCGGCGCCGAGGGCGTTCACCAGCGAGGCCTTGTGCATCACGTATTCGTGGGGCACGTCGCTGTAGGCGAACACTACCGTGTCGATGTCGAGCTTCTTGATGAGGCTGACGAGCTGCTCTTCGGGGAAGATGGGGATGCCCGCGGGGTAGAGCTTGCCGGCAAGCTCGGCGGGGTACTTACGGTCGTCGATGTCGGGAATCTGCGTGGCGGTGAAGGCGAGAACTTCATAGGCTTCATTGTCGCGGAAATAGACGTTGAAGTTGTGGAAGTCGCGCCCGGCGGCGCCCATGATGAGAACTTTCTTCTTCATTCCGTACTCCTGGTTGTGCATCGGGCCACAGCAGTGTGCTGTGCAACTGCCAAAGCACGGGTTTTATTGTAGTGTCGAGTAGCCACAGCACGGTTGAAGGGTGATTGCGTCAAGGGAAATCTGGGGAGGGGGAGGTGAAGAATGCGCGGTAAGTGGAAAAGAGATGTGGTGGAGAGGGAGTGCAAGAAATGAATTGACACTATTTATGGGCAAGAAGTTAATTCAGACATCACATTGATGGAGAAAGAAATGAAGAAGCTTAATGTATACTTGAAATATTGTTACGGAATAGAGGAATTAGATCATTCGTTTAACTTTGATTGCAAAGTAATATCAGTTTATGTACCAAACGGAGTGATGAAAACGTCTTTCGCAAAAGCTTTTTCCGACTACTCAACAGACAAGGACTCTGAGGATATAATCTGTCCAGAGAATAAATCCAGCAAGAAAATAACAACAGAAGACGGCACTGATCTTGATAGAGAAAAGGTGTTTGTTATTATGTCATACGATGAGAGTTACAAATTCAAGAAAATGTCTGCTTTATTGGTTAATCAGGAGTTGAAGCAGCAATACGACGAGATTCTCAGTACTATATCTAATCTGAAAATCATGTTTCTGAAGGCGTTAAAAAAATATTCCGGTATACCACAAAAGAATATTGAAGATGAAATGTTGACTGTGTTTGCGAAAAGGGACTTTTCCGAACTCATTAAATACTTAGCTGAAATGATTGATGATACAGATTTTCAAGAATATCGTGAGATACAGTATAATATTCTCTTTAATGCTAAGACAGAGAACTTCCTTGAAGATGAGGATGTTGTACGACAAATTGATGAATATGTTTCAACCTATGATAAGTTAATCAGCCAATCAGCTATTCTTTCACCTGAATTCAATCACACGAATGCAAATGCAATTGTAAAAAATCTCAGTCAGAATAAATTTTTTAAAGCAAAACATTCAGTAAATTTAATGACAAGCGATGGTATGAAAACAATCGATGACCCCAAAGTCCTGAAGGATAGAGTCACTGTCGAGATAAACAAAGTGTTTTCTGATAAGTTACTACAGACTCAATTCAATGCTTTTGATCAAAATATGAAAAATGCTGAATTGCGTGAACTGCGTGATTGTTTACAACAGTACAAATTTATCAGGAGTGAATTGAATGATATTGGGAATTTGAAAAAGAAATTATGGCTGTCATATATGCAAGGTGAAAGGAGTGCTATTCTTGAAATCACAGAGGAATACACAAGAGAAGAAGGTAGAATAAATAGTATCATCGAACGAGCAAATAAAGAAAAGACACAATGGGAGAGTGTGATAAATATATTTAATCAGAGATTTCATGTACCCTTTATTCTACAATTGGAGAATAGAAGAGAAGCAATACTAAATACTAAAGCACCGAGTCTGAAATACCAATATGAATTAAGCAAGGATAGAAGAAGAGCAGTTGAAGAAAGTAAACTTTTAAGTGTTCTCAGTCAGGGTGAGAGAAGAGCTTATTACATTCTCAATGTTATCTTTGAAATCGAAGTTAGAAAGAAAAGTCAACCTGAGTCTATTCTCATATTTGATGATATCGCTGATTCGTTTGATTACAAAAACAAATATGCCATTATCGAGTATCTGAATGATATTGCACAGACTGAAAATTTTAAACTTCTGATCCTAACTCATAATTATGACTTTCATCGAACTGTCTGTAGTAGGCTTGATATGAATAGAGAATGTAAACTGAATGCTGTTAGGGAAAAGAATCAAATTCGTATTGAAAAGGAAAAATACCAACGCAATCCCTTTATGTATTGGAGGGACAATCTTAATAACGATGATGCCATACTTATTGCTACGATCCCATTTGTACGAAACTTATGCGAGTATACGGGTGACAACCCAAACTACCTACTTCTAACGTCTCTTCTACACATGAAATTAGATACTGAACAAATAACAATCGAAATAATCAGTGATGTATTTAAAAAGGTGATCGATAGAGAAATAACATCACACGCCTCAAGTGATAAAATCTATGATTTGATTATCACTAAGGCAGAAGAGATTTCTTGCAACTACACCACCAGTATGGAGCTTGAGGGGAAAATAGTGCTGTCTATAGCAATTCGATTGCTTGCTGAGAAGTATATTATTACTACTCTCAATGGTAGTGCCTTTATTGAACAAATAAGCGACAAAAGAAACCAAACCTTTAGGCTTATGGAAGAGTTCAAATTGAGATTCCCCGGTCACAGAGATTCAGCAGTTTTGCAGAAAGTAATGCTAATGACTCCGGAAAACATCCATTTGAATTCTTTCATGTACGAGCCAATATTAGATATGGATCATCTTCATTTAGTTGATTTGTTCCATGAAGTGAAATTACTTACATAGCACAGCACTTGAATTATCCATCCTGTTATTATTATGTCGTTTATTGAGAGGATGCGGAGCATCCAGCCCAAAAGTTTTCGGTCTCGCCTTTTGTAAAAGGCGAGCGGGGTATGAGGGGCAGCGCCCCTGTTTCGCCGTTTTCCTTCACAGATTTTACCCCGTCGCCCTCCAACACCCCACCCAGCCGCTACGCGGCTTCCCTCCCCTGCATAGTGGAGGGAAAGACGAACTGCAAATCTGGCACACAGCCGGACGCCCTTCCCCTATGCAGGGGAAGGGCTGGGGATGGGGTTCCCGAAGAGATTGTGGAAATCACGGCTGGAGTGTAGTCAGGTTTTCTTTCACGACTCGAATCTTGCGCTTATTTCTCCAGAACATCTAACAGCGTTTCTTCGAGTTTACTCATCAAATAGGGCTTTGCGATGATACCCTGGAATCCGTAGTCCAAATGATTTGCCATAATCGGATCACTCGAGTAGCCACTGGAAACAATAACTTTCGCTTCTGGATTCATTTCCAAAATATGTTTGATTGCTTCCTTTCCGCCCATTCCACCGGGGATAGTCAAATCCATGATAATCACGTCGAAGGGTGTGTCGTTATCTATCGCTTCCCTATATTTATCTATTGCAGCTTCACCATCGAAAGCAGCTTCTACCCAATAACCCAGACTGGTAAGCATCTTTGAAACTAACTGACAGATAGATTTATCATCATCCATCACCAGTATTCTCGCAGATTGCTTTGTTGTTGCCGCTTTTGTCTCCGATTGCTCTACTTCCTCGATGTTTTGTGTCTTGGCTGCCGGTAAATATACTGTGAAAGTTGATCCTTTACCCAGCTCCGATTCAACCTCGATATGGCCATGATGCTTCTGAATAATTGAATAAGTCGTTGCAAGCCCAAGGCCATTCCCCGATTGTTTGGTTGTGAAATATGGATCGAAAATTCTATCGAGATGTCTCGTATCGATTCCTATCCCTTCATCCTGCACAGTGACTTTGACATACTTCCCCGGTTGAAGATCGGCGATTTCATAATCTGCAATATCAATGTTTTCCAGTGAGATATATAAGCGCCCACCATCTGGCGTAGCCTGATTCGCATTGATTGTAAGATTCGAGAACACTTGCTGAATTTGTCCTCTATCAATTTCTGTTCTCCATATCTTTTCTGATTGCCTGAATACCGGTTTCACATTGCTTCCCGATAAATCAAAACTGACTACTTCTTCCAGCAGCATACGAATACTGACAACTTTCTTGATTGGAGTTCCGCCTTTTGCGAAAGTCAGAAGTTGTTTTGTCAAACGAGCTGCTCTGTTCATTGAATTCTCGGCTTCTTCAAGGAAATCGAAGCTTGGGTGCTCTTGAGTTATATTCAATTTAGCAAGCTCAATATTTCCGTATAATCCTGTTAAGATATTATTGAAATCGTGAGCAATTCCACCTGCGAGAGTTCCAATACTTTTGAGGTTATCCATTTGACGAAGTTTTTCTTCTGCCTGTTTGCGCTCGGTAATATTCCGAACTGTAGCTAAGAGCAATTTTCTGCCTGCAAACTCAAAACATGCTAACAGGACAGTAGCCGGAAACACAGTGCCATCCTGTTTTTTATGATCCCACTCGAAGAACTCTAAACCTTCTTTCAGAGCTTTATCAATATGTGCTCTCGCTGACTGAAGCGATGCAGATCCATCTGGTTGAAACTCCGGAGATACAGCTACTGGCCCCAACTTGACAAACTCACTCTTTGAAGCTATCTGGAACATGCTCAAGGCTGAATGATTTGCATCTATGAATCCTTTGTCAGGATCCAGTAGAAAGAGTGCGTCCTTAGCAGAATCAAACAGAATTCTGTACTTCTCTTCGTTCTCCCGCAAGGCCTCCTCGGCCTGCCTGCGCTCGGTGATGTTTCGCAGAACGAGCTGAAACGCGACCACTTTATTTTCTACTATAATGGGTGCATAGGAATGCTCGACATGGAATGGTTTTCCTTCTTTTGGTTTGAAAAGAAACTCGAAGTGGCCACTTTTCTTGTCAAGCAGGGTATTCTTCAATAGATCCAATGCACGAACAAGATCGGTCTTTTCCTCGATGTACTTCGACATGTGATTGCCAATCTCGTCTTCACCGATATAGCCACCAAACTCTTTTATATTCGGACTGACATATATCACATTGCCCAGTGGCGATAGTCGCATAACGACATCACTCATCGAGTCGATCAATATGCGATACCTCTCCTCGCTCTGCTCCAGAGCCTTTTCCAGCTGTCGATATGCGTCAGTTTTTGTTTCATCGATGGTATTCATTGCACCCCCCCGATGTGTATTGATTACGGTTTACTAATAAGTATACACTGATTCCTGACATAGTCAATATTGATTTTCCGCTACTGTCTTTCAGTAACGGTTTTTCCTTTACAGTTTTCACCCCTCTCGCGTTATGTTGTTCTCAATACTTGTATACTACAAACGGGAGGATATTATGATTGACAAGGCTAAGGTTGAAGAAGTGCTCGATATGGTGCGTCCCGCCATTCAGGCAGACGGCGGAGATGTCGAGCTTGTGCGCATCCGCGAGGACAATGTCATCGAGGTGAGAATGAAAGGCGCCTGCGGCACATGCCCCATGGCCACCATTACGCTCAAGGCCGGCATCGAGCGCGTGCTCAAAGAAGAGATTCCCGAAGTGAAAGAGGTTATCTCGGCCTGAGCCGGATAGACACCAATATCGGGGGCCAGATCGCCCCCTTTTTTGTATGAAGCGCTATTACCTGCTGAGTCTGGGCTGTCCCAAGAACCTGGTGGACAGTGAACGCATGGCTGCTCTGGCCGCACGCGGCGGCTGGTCGTCCACCGACAGTCCCGAATCCGCCGACCTGCTGCTGGTCAACACCTGCGGGTTCATCCGCGACGCCAAAGACGAGTCCATCGACGCCATTCTTGAACTGGCCGAGGTGAAGAAGCCCGGCGCGAAGCTCGTGGCCACCGGCTGCCTGGTGCAGCGCTACTTCAACGAACTCGATCTGCCCGAAGCGCACCTGCTGCGACTGAAGGATTTCGCCGGTATCGCGGCGCTGTTCGGCGCGGATGGGCCAGATGCCGGACGCCGGTTGCTCACTCCGCCACACACCGCTTACCTGCGCATCAGCGACGGCTGCGACAACCGTTGTGCCTATTGCGCCATCCCGCTCATTCGCGGGCCACTGTGCTCCGAGCCGCTCGAAGCGCTTGTTGCAGAAGCGCGCACGCTGGCCGCTCGCGGGGTGAAGGAACTCATCATCACGGCGCAGGACACCGCGCAGTATGGACTGGACACCCACGGCCGCAGCCTGTTGCCCGACCTGCTGCGCCGACTGCACGATATCGCTCCGCTGCGCTGGCTGCGGCTGATGTATCTGCACCCGGCGCACATCGACGACCGCTTGCTGGCCACCATCGCCGCGTTGCCCAAAGTGCTGCGCTATCTCGACATCCCCCTGCAACACAGTGAGGACGAGGTGCTGGCCGCCATGGGACGCCGCATCGATCGCAAAGGCATCGAGCGACTGCTGGCGCGGGTGCGTGAGGCGTTGCCGGGAGTGGCCATTCGTACCACCATGCTGGTTGGGCATCCGGGCGAGACGCCGGCGGCAGCCCGTGCGCTCAAGGCCTTTGTGCGCCAGCAGCGCTTCGAGCGGCTGGGCGTGTTCGCCTACTCACCCGAAGACGGTACTCCCGCCGCCGAGATGCAGCAGGTGCCGCGCCGCAACGCCCTGCGCCGCCAGGATGCGCTCATGGCGATGCAGCAGGACATTTCGCAACAGTGGCTGGCCGAGATGCTGGGGCAGAGGGTGGAGGTGCTGGTCGAGAGGCCTGGCCGCGACACTGGCATCGTCTGGGAGGGCCGCGCCACCTTCGACGCGCCCGACGTCGATGGCATTGTGCTCATCACCGATGGCGAAGCCGCCGTCGGCGACATTGTCGAGGTGGAAGTGACCGATTCCTGGGAGTATGATTTGATAGGGAAGATTGTGAGCGGAAATAGCCCAAACTAGTAGCGGGAACTTCGCATCCTGCCTTTCACCCCCCTGTCAAGGGGGGAAGACCCGTATTCGGGTCAGGGGGGTATGAAAATAAGTAAGTTCATAAGAAAGAAATCTATACCCCCCTGTAGTGCACCCCTTGTCAAGACCATTCTGTTGGCTGAATAAGGTGGATTCATTC
>JAIOQZ010000046.1 GCA_021108395.1 Candidatus Cloacimonadota bacterium | reverse complement strand
GAAATGATGTCGAGATAGCGCAGATCGGCGACCCAGAAGTGACAACCTATGATGACAACGATCTGGCGCCGGGGGACTTCACATACACCGTAACAGCGCTGTATGCCGGCGGTGAATCCGTTGCGTCCAATGAAGTCGATGTCAACATCGTTTCCAACGGCGATCAGCCCATCCCACCGATAGTAACACAGCTTATCGGCAATGCGCCGAATCCGTTCAATCCTGACACGACAATCCTGTTCAGTGTTGAAATGGGGGAGACAGCCCAATTGACTATCTATAACAGTCGCGGTCGGATAGTACGGCGTTTTGAGGGGTTGGGCGGTGGAGTCCACAGACTGACATGGGATGGTCGGGATGAATCTCGCATTCCGTGCAGTTCCGGTGTCTATTACTGTAGGTTGAAAACCTCCAGCGCCGAGCAAACACGAAAGATGCTCCTGCTGAAATAGGCGAAGGATTTACGGTAGCGGTACGTCGGTTGATGTGCCGCTACCTGATTTGCACCGCGATTTCGAGCGCTGGCTCTGAGCCCCGCTCACCTTTTTGCAAAAAGGTGAGGCCAAAAACTTCTCTAAAAGGATCACTCCGCTTCGCTACATGACTGGAACCTGCGTTTCCTATGTACAATACAAATTCTTTTGACACAAGGATGTGTTAGCATCCGCCAGAAGTTTTTGATTCCACTTTTTGCAAAAAGTGGATGGGGTTCAGGGGTGAAACCCCTGTCTTACCCGAAGTACAGCAGCAGCAGCAGCAGTACTGGCGCCGAGCCCATGAGGCTGTCGAAGCGGTCGAGGATGCCGCCGTGACCGGGCAGTATCTGCGAGCTGTCTTTGACGCCGGCGTCGCGCTTCAGCATCGATTCGAGCAGATCGCCAATCTGGCCGAATACGCCCACCGCCACGCCGATGAACACGCCCTGCGACCAGCTAATCCATTCCGGCTTGAGCCATGCCATCAGAAACGGCAGCGCGAAGGCGAAGACAAACCCCGCCACGAATCCCTCGATTGTTTTCTTGGGGCTTACCTTTATAATGCCGTTATGCTTTCCGAAATTCTTGCCGATGAAGTAAGCCGCAGTGTCGGTTGACCAGATACTGAGCATCAGCAGAGGGATGAGCCAGCGGCCATTTTCGAGCAGGCGAATGTGATAGAGACTGGCGAGAAACACTCCGGGGTAGATGAGGCTGAACATGCTGGCCGCCACCCGCATGAGGGCGTTATTGCGTCTGTCCAGGATGATGTCGTGCCCCAGCACGAGAGCGAAGACGGCAAAGGCGATGAGAAAAACCTCTCGCCAGGCGCTCATGGTGACGACCAGGAAAAACATCCCGGTTAGCGGTACGATGAACCAGGGGATGCCAATATCCTTTTGACGAAAGAGAGTGCGAAGCTCCCAGGCGCTTATCAATATTATTATAAAGAGAAAAGCCTGTAGCCATATGCCACCCAGCCAGAACACTGCGATGATGCCAGGTGTGAACACGACCGCTACGACGACGCGCTTGATTAAGTCCATTATTTCGTTTCCACTCCGAATTTGCGCTGCCTACTCTGGTAGTCGAGAACAGCTTCGAGTAAGTGCTCGCGGCGGAAGTCCGGCCAGAGCACGTCGGTGAACCACAGCTCGGCGTAAGCGCTCTGCCACAGCAGGAAGTTGCTGAGGCGCTGCTCACCCGAAGTGCGGATTATCAGGTCGGGGTCGGGGATATCATTGGTATAGAGATATTGCCCGACCACTTCGTCTGTGAGCGGTTCGTCGGGCAGCTTGCCGTCGGCGATGTCGGCGCGGATGGCGTCGAATGCATCCAGCAGTTCGCGGCGGCCGCCATAGTTCATGGCGATGTTGAACCGCAGGCCGGTGTTGTTCCAGGAGGCGCTGCATATCTTGTCGATTTTATCTTTATAGTTCTTGCTCAGTCGGTCGCGGCTGCCCAGGAAACGCACGACAATGTTCTGCTTATGCAGCTCGGCGATATTCTTTATCAGGGAGTCCATGATGAGCTGGAGCAGCCCGTGCACCTCGATCTTGCTGCGTCGCCAGTTCTCTGTGGAAAACGCGTAGATGGTGACGTACTGGATACCCGCCTCGACGCAGACTTCGATCAGCTCGCGTACGGCGCTCACACCCTTGTTGTGTCCCATGAGCCGCTTCACGCCGTGCTTTCTGGCCCAGCGGCCATTGCCGTCCATGATGATGGCGACATGCTTGGGCATCCGTTCGGGATTAAGCTGAGCCAGCATCTGTTTGCAATCCATCAGGCCTCCCCGCGAGCGGCGGTTTTCTTCAGCGCCTGCTGCTTCAGATATGCCTGAATGAAACCATCGAGCCTGCCGTCCATGACAGCGGCGGTATTGCCGGTTTCGTGGCCGGTGCGCAGGTCTTTCACCATCTGGTATGGGTGGAACACATAGCTGCGAATCTGGTGTCCCCAGCCGATGTCGCTCTTGGCGTTCTCCAGCTTCTGGCGCTCTTTTTCGCGCAGTTCCTCGAAGTGCTGATATAGGCGCGAACGCAGAATCTTCATGGCGGTGGCGCGGTTCTTTATCTGCGAGCGTTCGTTCTGGCACTGCACCACGATGCCGGTGGGCTGATGGGTGATGCGCACGGCGCTGTCGGTGGTGTTCACGTGCTGTCCGCCGGCGCCGGTCGAGCGATAGGTGTCGATCTTGAGATCCTTGGGGTTGATCTCGACCTCGATGTCGTCGTCAACCACAGGGTACACATAGACCGAGGCGAAGCTGGTCTGGCGTTTGCCCTGGGCGTTGAACGGCGAGATGCGCACCAGCCGGTGAATGCCGATCTCGGCCTTGAGATAGCCATAGGCGAAGTCGCCGCACACCTCGATGCTTGCAGACTTGATGCCTGCTTCGTCACCAGGCTGAAGGTCGAGTTCTGTCCAACTATAGCTGCTTTTGTCTGCCCACCGATGATACATGCGCAGCAGCATCTCGGCCCAGTCCTGGCTCTCGGTGCCACCAGCCCCCGGATGAATAGCGAGGATGGCGTCGGCGTCGTCATACTTGCCCTTGAGCAGATACTGCACCTCGATGCGCTCAATCAATTCGGCATACTCGTTCAGCTTGCTCACTCCTTCGCTCAGCAGTTCCTGGCTGAATTCCTCGGCCAGCAACATATTGAAGGTTTGCAGATCGTCGCTCATCTCGGCCAGTTGGGCGTCTTTTTCGAGCTGGCCGCGAATGGCGCCGATGCGACGCGAGACCTTCTGGGCGGCCTGCTGGTCGTTCCAGAAGGAGGAATCGTGGGTCTGTTCCTCCAGCTCGCTCAGGTCGTTCTCGAGGCGCTCGATGTCAAAGATACCCCCTGATCTCGTCGATGTGCGCCGCCAGGCTCTCGGCCTCGCGCACGAAATCGTTGTGCTCCATGAAGTCTCCTATAGCTTGAGGCCGGGCAACAGATGCCCCTTCACCTCTTCATTGAAATATCTGTCGGTCATGGTGGCGATGAAGTCGCGCACCTTCTCGGCGTCGGCGAACCGCTCCATGTAAACGGGCTTCTTGTGGTCGAGAAAGTGCCGCCAGATCATCGAGTCGGCGTTGCCCTGCTCGATGTCTTCCATGTAGAACTCGAACAGAAGGTCCATGCTGCGGTATATGCGGTAGTTGGCTTTTTTCACGTTTGGGGCCGTGTAGATGTTGGCGTAGTTGAAGTCCTTGAGTTTCTTGAGATAGTGCGAGGTTTCCTCGTCGAAGGCGACGCAGTCGGTGTCGAAGCTCTTGGCGATTACGCTTTTCACCAGCTTGTCAACGATCTCAGAGTTGCGGCTGCCCAGATAGGCCACGCAGTCGGGCGGCAAGTCTTCGCGGCGGAGGATGTTATAGCGAATGGCGTCTTCGATGTCCTGTCCGATGTAGGCGATGGTGTCGCTGATGCGGACAACGCAGCCCTCGAGCGTGGCGGGCATCCAGGCCACTTTCTCGCCCTTTTTCTTGCGGTCGATGTAGTCCAGAATGTCAGCTTCTGTTTTGTCCCGCTGGGGGCGCAACACTGTGTTGTGCACCTCGCCGTCGTGACTGATGATGCCGTCGCGCACCTGGAAGGTGAGGTTGAGGCCGTCACCCTTGCGGCTGATGTTATCGACAATGTGCAGGCTCTCGATGTTGTGGTGGAACTGACCGATGCCGTGGCGAACGCAGTTGCCCCGCAAGGCCACTTCGCCGTCGTGGCCAAAGGGGGTGTGCCCCAGGTCGTGCCCCAGCGCGATAGCCTCGATGAGTTCGAGGTTGAGGCCCAGCACCTTGCCGATGGTGCGCGAAATCTGCGAGACATAGGTGGTGTGCAGACTGCGGTTGCTCATCTCCTCGTCGATGAGGTTGGTGAAGCTGAACACCTGCGTCTTGCCCTGGTAGCGGCGGTATGCGCCGCTGTAGAGGATGCGGTCGCGGTCGAGCGCGAAGTCGCTACGAAAGTGGGCGCGGTCGCGTGGATTGGCGCGGGTGGCCTGCTCGTCGCGGCAGGCGTACTCGCTCAGGCTCTTGCCGCTGCGGTCAGACAGCGTGGCGAATATTTCCTGTAATCGCTGCATGTCTATCATAATATCTCCTTAAGAGTGGAGTAAGACACCTTTGCCCCTGAACCTTTTGAAGGCTCACTCCGCGACAAGCTCGCTTTTTGTAAAAAGCGAGACCAAAAACTTTTAACGGATACTTCGTATCCTGTGTACTTTATTTAACACAACAATTATTTCTTATGATACAAGGATGCGTCAGCATCCGCCAAATGTTTTTGATCCAAACTTTTTACAAAAAGTTTGGCGGGGGTCGGGGCAGCGCCCCTTCTTATAGTGCATGTGTGTTGGTTCGAAGCCTTCCTGCCGTTTCTTGTTCTCGAAGTAGGTGACGATGCGATTCTTCGGTTCGGGGGCGACAGGCAGCGGCTCGTATGCCTCGTGCGCGGCGAACTCCCGTTGAATCCACTCGGCGTATTCGCGGTGGTCGGTGCTCACTATCACCTCGCCACCTGGCGCAAGCAGCCATGCCAGCACGTCCAGGATTGGACGCTGAATGAGCCGGCGACCGTGGTGCCGCCGTTTGGGCCAGGGGTCTGGGTGCAGGATATAGATGCACTCGACCGAGGCGGGCGGCATGCGTTTCACGGTTTTTTCATCGAGGAATATGCGTGTGATGCGCACGTTGGCGTGGCGCTCGGTGTCCAGTTTTGCCATGATGGCCGACAGGCGCTTGCCTTTGCCCTCGAAACCGACGAAGTTGACATGCGGCAGTTGCAGCGCCTTTGCTGCGATGAACTCACCGCGTCCGCAACCAATCTCGATGTGGATGGGATGGTCGTTGCCGAAGGGGGCGCTCAGGTCGAGAGGGCCTTCTGCGGGCGGTTCCCAGAAGAAGAAGCGATCGCGCTGGGTGAGTTCGTCTGTGTAGCGGCGTGCCATGATTTCTCAGAGAGACAGCAGGCCAACATACCAGTTCATGACGGATTCACCTGCCAGGACGAAGATATATGTTCCTACCACGAGGAACGGACCGAACGCGAACGCCTGGTCACGTCGCAGACGCATCGCCAGAAAAAAGACCACTGCCACGATGGCCGCCGCCACCATGACGAACAGCACCCACGGAAAGCCAACGAACGCGCCCACCGCGGCGATGTATTTCACGTCGCCGCCGCCCAGGCCATCAATCTTGCGCACCTTCTGATAGAGTACGCCCAGTCCCCAGAAGAACAGAAAGGCGAACGCCGCGCCGGAGAATGCGCTGTAGAAGCCTATGTCCATGTCCGGCAGCAGCGAGATGAGCAGCCCGACAATGATGAGCGGAATTGACAGAACATCCGGGATGAGCATGTGAAAGCTGTCGATGAAGAAGATTATGAGCGAGACGCCGAAGAAGATGGCCCACTTGCCAAAGGTGGGGTCGAACGTGCTGCCGGAGGCAAGAAACAACGAGAGGAAAATCAGCGGCGTCAGCGCTTCTACCAGCGGATAGTGCCAGTGGATGCGGCAGCCGCAATCGGGGCAGCGGCCCCGCAACGCCAGCCAGCTTACCACCGGGATGTTGCGCCAGGGCTTGATGCGCTTGTGGCAGCCCGGGCAGCGGGATGGCGGATGCACGATGCTTTGCCCTTGCGGCAGGCGCGAGATGACCACATTAAAAAAGCTGCCCAGGGCAGCTCCCAGTATGACTATAAGGATGTATGAGACGATAATCACGGCTCTGGCCAATATCGAAAAGCTGATGGATTGCGCGCCGGCATGCGGCTGAACTCGATGCGCAGGCTGGTGCTGTCGGTGGGACGCCAGAGCAGCATCACTTCGGGTATCATGTGCGTGGCGTTGTCGTTGTTGCCTTCGATATCGAAGCCGCCGTGCATGGTGGCCGAGCCGAAGTTGACGAAATTCAGGTTCACCCGCAGGTCGAGCCTGGGGTTGAAGCGGTAATGCAGGTGGTTGGTGTACATCGACTGATAGAAGCCCTCTCCGGTGGACGAAGCGCCGGCCGAGAACGACGCGGAATGATTGATCTGCAGCTTGTTCGGATTGAGCAGCGACGGCATCCGCCAGTGCGGGTTGATGTAGGGATCGAAGCTTTGCGCCGCCAGGGCGCAGACGACCGTGAGCATCAGGACAAACATCGTGGTTCGGCGCATCGTGCATCTCCTTGTTACATTCACTCTCACCATTCCATTATAGAACACCAGAAATTCTGTCAACAACTAATTCACTTGACCGCATTCCGTCGGTGCGGTAACATTCAACGCAATCCCCGTCTGTGTGTCTAACCGAGGGCGGAGAAATGTGTTTCTTTCAATCCAGGAATTGACCCGAAGAGTTATAATATCATGCAACATCGGAGGAAGTCATGCTGAGTATCGAGATTGGCGGGCTGTTCGCCGTCGCCTGTGGTATCTCCACATATCTTATCGCCCATCATCATGGCGGCGAGCAAGCCGAATGGCACAGCAGCAAGTGGTTCTGGCTGGGGCTGTTTGGCAATCTCCCCGCACTGGTGGCATACATCGGCCACCTGCTTCTGCAACAGCGGCAGGCGTCCAGCGCCTTGTCCCCGCAAACAGAAGACACGCCCGATAAAACCGGCGGCGCAGACCTCCCTGATGACGTTGACGAAAAGCGGGGCGACGAAACGGCCCCACAGGAGACGCAATGACGCCAGATGCTGTTCACGATTACTGCCGCCGCATGCCCGGCGCGTGGGAAGACTTTCCATTCGACGAAGTTACGCTGGTGATGAAGGTGAGCAAGAAGTTGTTCGCCATCCTGGGCACGGACAGGCCGCTGCGCATCAGCCTCAAATGCGACCCCGGCCGCGTTGACGCCCTGCGGGAAGAGCATCCGGCCATCACACCAGGCTATTACCTCAGCAAACGCCACTGGAACACCATCGTCTGCGACGGCTCCGTGCCGGACGAGCTGCTGTGCGAGCTGATAGACCATTCCTACGAACTGGTGCTGGCAAGCCTGACAAAGAAAGAACGCCAGAAGATTGCCGATGAAGCCTGAGGGTGTTTTTCGCATCCGGCTGACGGACGGCCAGGATACATGGTACGAGGATTACCGCGACGAGAAAAGCTACCATGAGCGCCTGGTGGAGCTGCGTTGCCAGCTAAAGGAACAAACCTACCGGCGCGTTGACCCGAAGGGAGACGGCTGCTCCGCAGTAGCCGACCTGAGACAACTGAGCAAAGCCTGAAACGGCGTCGGCGCTACTCGATGTGGGTGGTGAAGGTGAACTTGAGCTTGGAGTTTTCGCCACCCAGCAGGACGATATTTTCGCCAAACTTCAGCATCTTTTTCTTGGGAGCGTAGGGGTCGCCGCCAATCTGCTCGCCGTTTACCCAGCTTCCCAGCATACTGCCACGATCGTGGAAGTACAGGTCGTTGTTAAAGCGGATGACCGAGAAGTGTGAGCGTGAGACGAGATATGGCGGCTCGTCGAGCAGAAAGAGATTGTTCGAGTGAAACATGTCATCGCTGCGCCGACGTGAGTAGCGCCCCACGTACAGCGGAAAGCTGACCACCTCGATGCTGTTCTTGCCATTCATCGATTCCACGGCCTGGCGTGTTTTGGCCTGAATGGAGATGGAGAAACGCTTTTCTGTGCTCGTTCCCTTCTCGGCGTAGAAAACCTTTTCATGCTGCAGCTCGGCCAGGCGGGCATCGGTGAATCGCAGGCGTTCGGCCATTGTTTGCAACAGCGGGCGGATGAGCCGAGCGTATTCGAGATTGTAGAGCTCGCCAAACACACGAGGGTCGATTACCTCGACCTCCATGTCTGTAAGGGCTTTCACCGTGCGGTTGCGGGGCTGCTCGAGAATGAACCCCAATTCCCCGAACACCTTGCCCTCATCGATGATGTCAACGACTATCTCGCCGCCGTCCTCGCCGGCCTTGATGATCTTGGCCTTGCCCTTGATAATGACATAGATGTCATCCGATACTTCGCCCTGGGTAATGATAGTATCACCCTTTTGATAGCATTTTTGTTCGCTGTATTCAAAATTCATAGGGTCCTCCTGAGTAGTTGAAAACAATTTTATGCCATTTCT
Organism: Candidatus Cloacimonadota bacterium; assembly: GCA_021108395.1. Classification (GTDB taxonomy): domain Bacteria; phylum Cloacimonadota; class Cloacimonadia; order Cloacimonadales; family JAIOQZ01; genus JAIOQZ01. The sequence goes on along the minus strand of JAIOQZ010000046.1, from coordinate 20,306 downwards.
GTAGCGTTGTCAAACTTTTTGGTATAGAGATGGAACCTTATGGTTACATTGGCAACTATAGCACGCCGCAGCCATCTGTCAATGCAAGATTGCTTGACATCGGCCTTTTGATATGCAAATCTGGCAAAAAACACCGGAGGCGCTATGCAGCCTATCGTTGACTGTCACAAGTCCGACTCATCCACCACCCGCACCAAGATCGTGTGCACACTGACACCCCAGCGCGCCGACGAAGCCACTCTGCGGCAGCTTGTCGAAGCCGGAATGGACGTGGTTCGCGTGAATTTCTCTCACATGAGCGTGGGTGATGCCGACCCGATGCTGGAAGCCATTGCCAGGGTGCGCGCCGAGATGAACATACCGCTGGCAGTCCTGCTCGATACAAAAGGCCCAGAGGTGCGCATCTTCGGGTTTGCCGAGCCGGTGGAACTGAAGCGCGGCGACCGCATCATCATCCACAGCTACATCGATGACGATATTGAGGAGTCAATCGCGCCTGCCGAGAAGCGCTTCCACACCAACCTGCACAATGTGGGCAAACTGGTGGAGAAAGGCGCCCGCGTGCTGCTGATGGACGGCTACATCGAGGGGAATGTGATTGGCCGCGAGCCGGATGCCATCGAGGTGGAGATAAACAACGATGGCTGCCTGCGTCCGCGGGCGCATCTGTCACTGCCGGGGGTGGACTATCCGTTGCCGTTCCTCTCGCAGAAGGATGCCGAGGACATCCGCTACGCGGTTCGAGCCGGGTTCGACTACCTCGCCCTTTCCTTCGTGCGCACGGCGGAGGACATTTTTCAGGTTAAGCACCTGATACGCGAAACAGACGCCAATAGCAGCATCCGCATTATCGCCAAGATCGAGAGCAAACAGGCCATCGAGCACCTCGACGCTATCATTCAATACTCCGATGGCGTCATGGTGGCGCGTGGCGATCTCGGCGTCGAACTCGACCTCGAGGACGTGCCCATCATGCAGAAACGCATCATCGAGCAATGCTATCTCTCCGGCAAACCGGTCATTACCGCCACGCAGATGCTTGAATCGATGATACACAACCGCGTGCCCAACCGCGCCGAGGTGAGCGATGTGGCCAACGCCTGCTATGACCTCACCTCCGCCGTGATGCTCTCTGGCGAGACCGCTATTGGCGATCACCCGAACCTCGTGGTGAGCACGATGGATCGCATCATCCGCCGAGTCGAGAGCTCGTTTGACTATGAAAGTATGCTCATGCGCCACAAAGAGAAGGTGCAGACCCGCGACCTCACCACCATCATCGGATATAACGCGGTGAGCACGGCCTACCAATGCAAGGCCAGCGCTCTGGTGGTGTTCAGCAAGTCCGGCTACAGCGCCCGCATGATCTCGAAGCTGCGCCCGCACCTGCCCATCCTCGCCTTCACGCCCGACGAGAAGGTCTATCACCAGCTTTCGCTCAACTGGGGCGTCTTTCCGCGCACAGTGCCGGACATGATTGACTTTGAGCAGATGGTGACTTACGCGCTCGATGTGGCTGAGGACGAAGGACTGGTGAAGCGGGGCGATCTGGTGGTCATTGTGGCGGGACTGCCGCTGGGCAAGAGAGGCACCACAAACATGATTCGCGTCGAGTCGGTGGGCAAGAACCGGCTGCCGGGCCGCGTTCTGCACGGCGGCGAAGTGACCTCGTCGATTGTGCATGTGGAGACTGACGCAGACCTTGAACACAAGGGCATCGCCGGGTGTATCGTGGTGCTTGGCCATTTCGAGAAGAGCTTCACGACGAGCTTGCGCTATGCCTCTGGCATCATCTCGCCCAACGACGAGTTTGCCGGCGATCTCGAAGTGCTGGGCATGGCCTATAGCATTCCGGTGATTGTGGGCGTTCGCAACGCCGATACCTTGTTGCCAGAGGGCGTCACTGTTCGCATCGACTCCGAAAATGAGCTGGTAATCGAGGTGTAATGCCGGCTACTGCGTGGGCAGAAACCGGTAATCCTCCGATAGATCGTAGAAGCCTACGATGACTTGCATCGTGCCGGCGGCGCTGGTGTAGGGCATATGTCCATACATAACTCTCGATTGCCCGGCTTCTGTAGTACCGGCATCGTCGGTCATGTAATCGAGCTCACCCCAGAATAGCGGCGTACCATCCACATCGATGAGCATACACACGGAACTGAAACTCCCAAGCCGTGCCACCCACGAACCGGTATTCTTCACCATTATCTCCAAGTTCCACCAGCCAGTATCGAGGACGTTGTACGACTGCGGAATCATGCGCGCCTGCGGTGCGGTGGGCGTCTCGCCGAGGTCTGCCAGATAGCCGAGTTGCAGCGTGGCGAGAGTGTCGTAGTCCAGCGTCAATTGGCCCAGCAGCCAGCCGGATTCCCCCGGCGCTAGGCAGGACGTGTCGGAGCCAAGCGTGGTGATGCCCACATTGCCGAATAGGTTTGTCGATGTGGGGCCGGTGTATTCCATCACCTCTCCAGCGGTGTCGAGATAAACGATGCTGCCTGCGCTGATGCCGGCCAAGGCCTCCTCGCCGGTGTTGGTCACCTCGACCAGCCATTGCACGACACTGGTGTCAACATTGGCGCGAGCCTTATAGCCCTGCCCCAGGCTGAGCGCAGGATGCGGCGACAGAACGGTTACTTCGATCGGCTGACGAAGCGGCTCGACGCCGCTCTGTCCGCTGCCAATTTGCTCGCCGATGAGGGTGGCGCTGTTATTGCCTGGTTGCAGCGGTGGCGGCGGGATGGTGTTGTTGTCGTCATTGTTGCCGCAGGCCAGTAGCGTCAGCAGAACGGCAAGCGCCAGAAGTACAGCGAAACGCTTCATGCTACATCTTCTCCTCGATCTTGATGTTTTCTTTCAGTTCGTCGCGTTCAAGCTGCTCCATCTCGGCCAGGGCGCGGTTGAGCAACTTCACCTTCTCGGCGTAGGGCGCAAACGAGCTTTTGAAGCCGTTGATGATGATTCCCTTGAGGTCGGGATAGGAGAGCCCGAGCACGTTGACGGCCAGGGAATATTCATCGGTGAGCGTGGTGCCGGAGATGAGCCGGTTGTCGGTGTTGAGGGTAACGCGCAGGCCGTAGTCGAAGTAGAAACGAAAGGGGTGCTCCTGTATGCTGCGGACGGCCTTGGTGTGCATGTTGCTTTTGAGGCAGATTTCGAGCGGGATGCGATGGTCGTTCACATAGTTGAGCAGGTCACCGTCCTCGATGAGCCGCGTGCCATGGCCGATGCGGTGTGTGCCGCAATAGTGCAGCGCCTGATGGATGCTCTTGGGACCATAGGCCTCACCCGCGTGAATGGTGATGTTCAGGTTGTTCCGCAGCGCCAGGTCGAAGGCCTCTTTGTGGTCAACCGCCGGGTGCCCCAGCTCGGAGCCGGCGAGGTCGAAGCCGAGAACCTTGCGGTGCTTGTAGGCAACAGCGAGTTCGGCGAGCTTGAGCGAGGAAGCGGGGTCCATGTTGCGGATGCCGCAGATGATGACGCCGGTGCGGATGTCGAAGTCGCGCTCGGCGGCAGCTAGGCCATCGAGCACGGCGTCGGAAATCTGGGTGAGCTTGAGTCCGCCCGTTGTGTGCAGGACGGGCGAGTAGCGCACTTCCATGTAGCGGATGTTCTCGGCGGCGGCGTCCTCGGCCAGTTCGTAGGCGGTGCGAAAGAGCGCGTCCTGGGTTTGCATCACCGAGAGGGTGACGCCGAAACCGCGCAGGTATTCGTCGAGGCTGGCGGTTTTCTCGGTGCAGACGATGAGCTTGGCCAGTTTTTCGGGAGTGTCGGCGGGCAGCTTGACGCCCTGTTGCTCGGCCAGATCGAAGATGGTGCTCAGTCGCAGTGAGCCGTCCAGATGCACATGCAGTTCCGCCTTTGGTAGTTTTTCCACAAATTTGCGATTTATTTTCATGATGACTCCTTGTCGCTCTATGTATTGAGTTAGTATTGCAAACGGCGTTGCTTTCGTCAAGACGTTATGGTGAAAAAGCCCACGACCCCCACCCGGCTGTTTCACGCCATCCCGAGGACACCTCACCCCGTCGGAGTACCGCCGACCCTCTCCTGCATAGGAGAGGGTAAGACGATGCGTTGACACTTCTTATTCCCTTCCCCTATGCAGGGGAAGGGCTGGGGATGGGGTGTAACAAGGCTGCTATGTGGCTCAGAAGGTGAAGCCGAGGCCGATTCCCAGGCTATAGGAATTTGTCTGCGAGATATTGAAGTCGTAGCTGATGTCCAACACGCCCAGCCTCGCGGCGACGCCAAGCACCAGGCGGGTCTGGTTTTCGCTTTCCAGATCGAAGCTGATTTTGTCGGTAGTGCTGTGCGAGACACCGGTGTCCGCATCGGTCTCGCTGTATTCGTATTCATAGTCAAACTCGAGCTTGGCGCCCTCGACCATGAGGCCGGCGTAGGGGGAGATGCTGAGGAACTTGAGGCCGAAGCTTTTCGAGGCGTTTGCGCCGAAGTTCCACGAGCTGGCTGCAACGATGCTACCCAGTTCCATCCGCTGTGTAGAGAACTGCACACACAGGTCGAGCGGGATGATAATCTTGAGCAGTGGATTGAGCCAGACTGTCGGGTTGTGCTGCACCCCGATGCCCCAGTAGGTGAACTCACCCAAATCTTCGAAATCCATCTTGGGCCAGAAGCGCACCGTGAGGTTGGTACCCTGAATGGTGCCCAGTGTGAACTGCGGTGCGAACAACGGCAAGGACGGCATTTCATCCAGCATACCCGACACACCGGTGTCGATGGTCATTGGGTCAATATCGACTGTGTACTCTCCGTAGTCAGTCACGATTTCAAAGACTTCTTCATAGAGATGCAGCAGAATAAATTCGTCGTCCGGACCGACAATCGTCGGGCCGGAGATGCCCACATCAAACGACTGCGCAAGCAATTGCTCCTTCAAGGCGGCACGCAACGCTTCTGTTGCGGCAACATTGGCGCCTGTGTATGAAGACAAGTCAACATGAGCAAGAATTGTATCGGCCTGGGTGTCGGTGAATCGGAACGAACCGGTGGTGTTGAAGTGGTTGTCGCTTTCATTGAACACGGCGCCCATCATCACGAACTTGAAGGCCACTTCGATGCCCAGTATCTTGGCGCGTGGCGCACGGGTGAACCAGCCACTGTTGAAATCTGCGCCGAAGGCATTCACTATTGGGGCAACATAGCTGCGGCCGGCGGATTCGGAGAGGTCTCGCAGGGTGGCGTCGAGGTCGTTGTCTTCCTGCGCTGTCAGTGCAACGGAAGATATGAGCAGGCACATGATGCATGCAAGTTGTAATAGCTTCATAATCGGCTCCTTATGGATGAATATGCTGTTTCAACAAAGTAAGACATAGATTTCACGAGCGTCAATCATTTTCTTGTCATACTTGCTCTGGTTCGTTGTCGCTCACCTCTCGCACTTGCGTCACCGTGCCCGCATAGAACGGCTGAATCATGCCGCCCTCGAGCTCGATCAACAGTGCGCCGTGCCGGTTGATGCCGCGGGAGATTCCCTCATGCCCAGCGAATTCGCTTTGCAGGCTCACCCGCTTACCGCTCAGGAAGCAGCGCTCTCTATATTCCTCGACCCACGGCGCAAACCCCTCGTCGATGAAGCGGGGCAGCTCGGCGGCAAAGATGTCGAAGAAGCGCAGCATGAGAGCGTCGTTGTCCACCACATCACCGGTGGCGATGCTCAGGCTGGTTGCCCCGTCGGCCAACGCCTGGGGAAAGCTGGCCACGTTCGTGTTTACCCCGATGCCCAGAAGGTGATAGCGCTTGTGCGCCAGGTGGGCGCTGAGGATACCGGCCAGCTTGCGGCCATCCAGCATGATGTCGTTGGGCCACTTAAGACGCAGGCTTGCCTCTGCGGGCAGCAGTGGGGCCATTGCCTGTTGCAGACACACGCCACAAAACAGCGTCAGGCTGGGCGGCACGGATAGACCGTACAGCGCCATTGTCATCCACAACCCGCCCTGCGGCGAGTGCCAGCGGTTGTCTCCGCGCCCGCGCCCACCGCTCTGCTCGGTGGCCACGACCAGAAAATTGCCCTGCACATCACCTTCGCGGATTCGCTTTTCGGCATCTTTCTGCGTACTGGCTGTTTTACCCAGCACAATGGTTTCGTCGAACAGAGCGTGCATTTTGTCTCCTGGTTCGTGTTTCATGAGTTTCCTCACAAGATTAACATCGCATCGCCATAACTGAAAAAGCGGTAGCCTTGTTTCACCGCATCGTTGTAGGCACACATCACAGGGGTATGGCCTCCCAGGGCGCAAACCAGCATCAGCAGGGTAGAGCCGGGCAGGTGAAAGTTGGTCAGCAGGCCGTCGATGACGCGCAACCGACGACCAGGATAGATGAACAGATCGGTGCGTTTGCGCCCGGCGTTGACAGTCCCGTCAGCATCGGCGAAGCTTTCGAGGGTGCGGGTGGTGGTGGTGCCTATGGCAACAACGCGGCGGCCTTCGGCGCGTGCGCTGTTCACCGCTTCCGCCGTTTCGGGCGGCAGCTCGCACTCCTCTTCGTGCATCACATGCTTGCGGATGTCCTCCGTCTGCACGGGACGGAACGTGCCCAGTCCCACATGCAGCGCCACTTCCGCCGACCGGATGCCGCGCCGTTCGAGTTCGGCCAGCAGCTCCGGCGTGAAGTGCAGTCCGGCGGTGGGCGCCGCCACCGAGCCTGGATCACGAGCGAAAACGGTCTGGTAGTCGCGCTTGTCGCGTTCGTCCGCCTGGCGACGGATGTAGGGCGGCAGCGGCATTCTGCCCACCTGCGCCAGCTTCTGCTCGAAGTCGCCCTCGCAGACAAAGCGAACCAGGCGGCCACCGGTCTCGGTGCGAGCTTCAATGTCGGCGCTCAACCCGTTGTCAAAGATCACCTTCGCGCCCGGCGGCAGGCGGCGTCCCGGGCGGACAAGGCATTCCCACAGCTTGTCTTCGATGCGGCGGTGCAACAGCACCTCCACGCTGCCGCCGGTAGGCTTGCTGCCCAGCAGGCGCGCCGGAAGCACCTTCGTGCGGTTGCGTACCAACAAGTCGCCGGGGCGCAGCAGGTCGAGGATGGCCGGAAAGCGCAGGTGCCGCACTTCGCCGTTGGCGCGGTCGAGATGGAGCAGGCGAGAAGCGTCGCGCCGAGGCAACGGCCTCTGGGCGATGAGTTCAGCGGGCAGGTTATACTCGTAGCTGCTGCGTTGCAGCAGGTCTGGCGTGGTCATCGAGGGCGTGTCACTTTAGTCGAGCTTGAGGGGCACGTTCTCGGCGTCAGTGAGGATAGCGTAGAAACTGCCGAAGACGATCTTGCTCTGAATGCGTACCGGGATGTGCCACTTGTCATCGGTCATCCAGATGAGGATTTTGCCTGTCTGCTTGAAGATCGCTTCGCCTTCGAGAATAGGTTCGAGCACGATGCAGTTGGTGCGGCCAAAGATGGTCTTGATGCGTTCCCGCTTCAGCACACGCACCTCGGCGCGATAACTGCGGCCGTCGGCCACAACGTCCACCCACACGCTCGTGCCAGGCGTCAGTTTCTCTCTGCGTATGGTGTACATGGCCGACAGGATGTCCTGTGTGTTGGCGGGGATGTCCATCTGCCTGTCGCTGAACGTCGATTTGCGAAAATCGAATACGGAGTAGATGCTGAATCCCAGGTCGGGGAAATAGTTGTGGACGCGCAACTGCCTGTAGTTACCCTCGCGGAGCTGCTTGGTGAACCGAATGGCGACCAGGCTGTCACGATGCCAGATCGACTCTATCTCGTCCCGCACCTTGAAGAACGCATCGAAAAAGCTGTTGGTGCGCGCACTCGAAGTTATGCGATAGATGGGCACGGAATCCTGGAAGGTGTCCTCGACAATGGTGAGGGTGGCCTTTCCGGCGGTGATGGCGCCATATTTCACCTTGAAGGTGAGTGTTTCGCCCGATTCAAAAACGCCGTGTATCAGCGTCAGAGAGAGGACGAACAGAAGCGTGAAAACTGTTTTTCGCAATCGAGTCTCCTTAGTCAACGTCTGCGCCGTTGACGACAATTTGTCAACGTCTGCCGCCGTTGACGACAATATCTTCTCCGCTGATGTGTCGGTTGTCGGACGAGACGAGGAACCGGCAGATGCCCCAGAGGTCGTCCAGGTCGGCCAGGCGGCCGGTGGGCGTTCGTTCGAGCTGCTGACGGTAATATCGTTCGCGAAACAGCTTGTATTCTTCGCTGAAGTGTGAGTCGTCGATATGCACCGGCCCCGGCGAGACCACGTTGAACAGCAGGCCGGGTTCTTCGAGGCAAAGGCTGCGCGCCAGATTGATAATGCCTGCTTTGGCGGCGGCGTATGCCGAGCCTCTGCATAGGCCAAAGCGGCTGACATCGCTGCCCAGCAGCACCACGCGGCCAGGCTTGGCCAGACGCAACACCGGAACAGCCACGCGCAGCAGGTTGGCGGTGGACACCAGGTTGTGCGTGAGCACACGGGCCCAGTCGGCGGGACTGCTGTCGGCCAGCGATGTCGCATCGGCTGCGCGAACGCCGGCGGTATGCACCAGAGAGTCGAATGAGAGACGCGGCAGCAGGTCGGCCAGCGCCTCGGTGTCCATGAGGTCAACGCTGTGCGCCTGGGTTGCGTCGCCACCGCTGTGCAACAGCTTTTCTATGTTGTCGCTGTGGCGATGATAGAGCAGCGCCGTGCTCCAGCCGCAGTCGGCGAACCGGCCAGCCAACCACGAGCCGATATTGCCGTTGGCGCCGGTGATGAGTACCCGGCGCTGGCTCATTCCCGAAGTCGCACTCGGTGACACGGTCACTCCCTTGCCGCCACGAGGTGGCTCAATATGGCGTGGGCTACGGCGAGTTTGCTTCCTTCCAGCGTTTCATGCGCCTTTGCCGTCACCCACTCGATGCGCGTGTCGTCTTGCCCGGCGGTTCTCAGGTCGTTGGCGGCCACGAAGTCGCAACGCTTGCGCTCTAGCTTTGCGCGGCCATTCTCGACCACGTTCTCGCTTTCGGCGGCAAACCCCACTAACAATTGACCAGTCGGCTTGTTTGCGCCCAGCTCGGAGAGGATGTCCTTTGTGCGGGTGAGGGGGAGATGCAGGTCTTCGCCCTTTTTCATCTTTTGCTTGTGCGTGGTGGAAAACGTGTAGTCGGACACCGCGGCTACCATCAGCACGATGTCGGCTTGTGGCGCGTGGGCGGTTACTTCGCGGTGCATCCTGGCGGCATCGAGCGCAGGCACGGATTCGATATAATACGGTGGCGGCTCGGCGGTGTGAGCATGTACCAGAGTCACCTGCGCGCCCCGGATGTGCGCCGCCCTGGCCAGCGCCAGACCCATGCGGCCGGACGAGTGGTTGCTGAGAAAGCGCATCGGATCGAGCGATTCGCGGCAGGCGCCGGCAGTCACGAGTACGCTCACGCCCTCGAGGTCGCGAGTGTGAGCGAGCAGGCTGGCCATCCAGTCGGCTATCTCGGCGGGAGCGGGCAGCCGCCCCTTGCCGATGGCGCCGCAGGCAAGACGCCCGCTCTCTGATTCCATGATGAAAAACCCGCGCTGCCGCAGCGTTTCGAGGTTGGCCTGCACTGCCTGGTTGGCGTACATCCGGGTGTTCATGGCCGGCGCCAGCAGGCGGGGGCACTGGGCGCTCAACATTGCCGCCGAGAGCAAATCGCTGCCGGCGCCGTTGGCCAGACGCGACAGCACATCGGCTGTGGCCGGGGTGACAACGAAGATGTCGGCCCACTCGGTCAGGCTGATGTGGGGGATAGGGTCGTCGGACTCGAACAGGCTGGTGTGCACGGGCTGGCCGGTGATGGCACGGAAGGACAGCGGCGTGACGAACCGCTGCGCTCCCTCGGTGAGAATGACGCGCACCGATGCGCCGGCCTGTGCCAGCCGACTGGCCAGGTCGATGGCTTTGTAGGCGGCAATACCGCCACTGACTCCCAGCAGAACATTGCGATTTGTGAGCATGACCGCCTCGCTTGGTTTTTTACGACGATTAAGAGCACGGGGATTTTTGTAAAGAAAAAACCGGCCACAGGCCGTTCAGGTACCGAGACTGATGGTGTGCGAGTGTGGACAGTAATGGTGTTTTGTAAAAAGCGAGCGGGGTTCAGGGGCGGCGCCCCTGATTTCTTGGGGCGAAGCCCCATCTTTCCACAGTGACGACAAAATCATGCTTGACAAAAATATGCGTCATTCTTTTCTCGATACTGTATGGTGTTGTAGCGACGAGCAAACGACTGCACAAGCTGGTCAGCGCCGGTCCGGTTTCTCGGTCCGGTAGATGGGAACTGACTTCCGAGTCAGTTTTTTTGTCAACCAAAGCGGGTGCATTGAGATGTGGCAACCTGTTTATTAATTTCGTGGGACAGAGGAAGTTATGACAAAGAAATCGGAGCGACATGACGAGCTGGAGACGTTGGCGCAGGAAGTCTGTGCGCGCCACAGCGTCGGCGTGTACGATCTCGATGTGAAGGAAACGCAGAAAGGGCGCGTGGTCGTGCTGTATCTCGTCAAAGCCGACGGCGTGACGTTAGACGACTGCCGTACGGTCAGCCGCGACCTGGGCGCACAGCTCGATATCCTCGATCCTTTCGTCGATCCCTGGTTTCTCGAGGTTAGTTCTGCCGGGCTCGAACGCAAGCTGCGCTACAAGAAGCATTACACCTCCGCCATTGGCGAGAACGTCAAGATTACCTACAGCAGCGAGGGCAAGAACGCTTCACTGAAGGGCGAACTGGCCGAGGTGCATCCCGAGTATGTTTTGCTGAGAACAGCCCGCGGCGCGGCGCGCATCGCCTTTTCCGACATCAAGAAAGCGCGCACGATATTCGATATTAAAGCGTCCGGCGAAAGCCGTAAAGGAGAGGGATAAATGTCTGGCAACCTCATCACAATCGTTAGTGAGCTGGCCGCCATCAAGCAGCTCGACAAGGCAAAGATTACCGAGATCATCACCGAGAGTCTGCACCAGGCCATCAGCAAGAAGCTCATGCCCGAAAACGAGTTGGAAATCATCGCCGACTTCGAGACAAACCAGATTATTGCCCGTTTCCATCGCACGATTGTGGAATACGAAAGCAATCTGCTGGGCGAGATGAGTATTGACGAGGCGCATACATACCACAATGAAGCCGCCGAGCTGGGCGACGAAATAAAGGTCGAGATCAACATCGCCGACTTCGAGCCCAAGGTCATCAAGAATGCGCGCAAGGCCATCCAGGAACGCATCAAGCTGCTCGAAGAAGAGCGCATCATGTTCGACTATGAGATGCAGAAGAAGCAGATTGTCACTGGCCGCATCCGCAAGATAGACTTCAATGGCTACGCGGTCGATATCGGCTATGCCGAAGCGCTGCTGCCCATCGAGGAACAGATTGACGAAGAGTATTACAAGGTCGGCGACCTCATCCGCTGCTACGTTGTCAGCATTCGCAAGCTCAAGAGCGATGTGAAGGTTATCCTGTCGCGCACACATCCTGAGTTCGTCAAGAAGCTGTTCGAGAGCGAAGTGCCGGAGGTTTCTTCCGGCGAGGTCGAGATCAAGAAAATCGTGCGGGAGCCAGGCATGCGCACCAAGACCTGCGTCGCCTCCACCGATCCCAATATCGATCCGGCAGGCAGTTGCCTGGGACCACGCGGCATCCGCATCGAGCAGATTCGCAAGGAGCTGCACGGCGAGCAGATCGACATCGTCGTGTGGGACGAAAGCCCCGAGCAGTTCATCGCCAACGCCATCGGCGCCGACCTCGTCGAGCGTGTCTATCTGGCCGACCGCGGCAAGTTTGCCCGTGTAATCGTCAATGAGAAGAACAAGAATCTGGCCATCGGCAAGAAGGGCAAGAACGTCAAGCTGGCGGCCAAGCTCACCGAGTTCAAGCTGGACATCTATACAGAAGAAGAATTTGAAGACAAGATCAGTGAAGAACGGCGCATCACGAGCCATGTCACCGAGCTTGACGGCATGACATCGAAGATTGCCGAGATACTCAAAGAGCATGGCTACACAGCCGTGCAGGACATCTTCGACGCTTCGGTGGAAGAACTCTGCCAGCTCGAAGGCATTGGCGAGAAGACGGCCATCCGCCTCAAGGACTCGGCCACCCATTTCTGATGCCGAACCGAGCTTCGCGTGCTGGGCATATTCCGGAGCGCATCTGTGTGGTGTGCCGGAGCAAACGGCCGCAAAGCGCTTTGTTGCGCTTTGTGGTGCGGCAGGGGCGCCCGGTGTTCGATCTGCGCCGTCGGCTGCCGGGGCGCGGACAATATGTGTGTGACGCCAACAAGTGTATCGAGGGATTGAACGCATGGTTACGCAAAAGGGCCAAACGCCATCGCAGGTTCGGGTCGCAGGGATAGTGTCACTACTGTCGCTGGCTCGTCGGGCCGGGGTTGTGGAGCCAGGGCTGGATGCCGCCTTGCGCGCCTGCCGTCGCGGCGTTGCCAGGCTGCTGGTAGTTACGGAAGACCTGGGCAAGAGCGCCCGCAGCAAAACAGAGCAGATGGGCAGCGAGTGCAAACTCGATGTGATTCAGCTTGATACCAGTATGGCTGAACTTGGCCGAGCGCTGGGTTTGCGTGACGTTGGCGTGGTGGCGGTTTGCGATGCAAACTTTGCAAAAGGCATCATCAAGAAGCTGTAAACTGAACGATATACGACGAAGACTGAATAGATCGGTCGATTGACCGGAAACGATAGAAAAACAAGGCGCCGGCCCTGACCCTGGGCTGGAGGCGACAACCGCAGCGATGGGCGCATAGTCCACGCGATGACAAGCAACAGGGAGAATCACATTGTCTTTGAGAGTACATGAACTGGCCAAAGAGCTGAAAATCTCAACCGCGGCGCTCAAGATGCACCTGAAGGATCTTGGCGTGCCGGTGAAGAGTCATATGAGCTTTGTTGAAGACGAAATGGCCGAGAAGATACGACGCAAGTTTCTCGACCAGATCGCAGCTATCAAGAAGATGGAAACCGCCCGCAAAAAGTATTCAGGTCGGCCGGGAGCGCACAAGCCTTCCCAGAGGGCAGAGCCGCATAGGCGGAAGAAAGTCCCAAGCGAACCAACCGCCGCCTCTGAGGTTGACAAGGTCGAGGTTGCCAAGAAGGAGATTCGCACCTTCGTGGAGAAGCCGATAAAGAAAGCCGCTGTGCCCAGAGCCTTTGGTGGTGGCCGTCAACAGAAACCGGCAGCGCCGTTTGTGCAAAAGAAGCCGCCAGAGCAACCGCAGCAGGCTCCCACCGACGACGCGAAGAAGCGGGATCATAAGGGCGGCAAAGATGACAAGGATAAAAGCAAGTACACCCCGTCCAAGCAAAAGGGCAAGGGCAAGGGCAAAGGCAAGGGCAAGAAGCGTCGTGGCCAGCCCACAGAGGTCGAGCAGGCCGAGATTACGCGTAACATCAAACAGACTCTGGCCACCAGTCGCACCAAGCGCAAGCGTTACAAGAAGGACGACAAGCAGGGTGACGCCGATGTGGTTCAGGAAATCGTCATCAGCGAATTCACCAGCGTTAGCGAACTGGCCAAGCTGATGGATCTGGCGGCAACGGAAATCATCGCGGCCTTCATGAATATCGGGCAGATGGTCACCATGAACCAGCGTCTGGACAAAGATTCGCTCGAGATGATCTGCGCCGAGTTCGATTTCGACGTGAAATTCCAGGATGAATACGGCGCCGAACTGCTCGAGGCAAAGGTTGACAAGCACGAGGGCGCCGAAGAAGCTCCTCGTCCGGCGGTTGTCACCATCATGGGACACGTCGATCACGGCAAGACATCGATTCTGGACTACATCCGCAAGGCCAACGTCATCGCCGGGGAAGCCGGTGGAATAACCCAGCACATCGGTGCCTACCAGATCACCCATAATGACAGCAAGATAACCTTCATCGACACACCCGGCCACGAAGCCTTCACGGCCATGCGCGCCCGTGGCGCCAACGTGACCGACATCGCCGTAATCGTGGTGGCGGCCAACGACGGCGTCATGCCGCAAACAATCGAAGCCATCGACCACGCACGCGCCGCCGGCGTTACCCTCATCGTGGCCATGAACAAGATTGACCTGGCAAACATCAACATAGATCGCGCCATCAACGGTCTGGCAGAGCAGAAGGTCTTTCTGGAGGGCTATGGCGGCGAGACCCTGTGGGTCAAGACTTCCGCCACCACCGGCGAGGGTATCGACGAACTGCTCGATACCATCCAGCTTGCCGCCGAGATGAAAGAACTGAAGGCCAGGCACGACATCCCCGGCCGAGGCATCGTTGTCGAGAGCAAGAAAGACGCCCGCATCGGCGCCCAGGTTACCATCCTGCTGCGCGAGGGCAGTCTCAAGAAGGGCGACATCATCGTGTGCGGCGCCACTCATGGCCGCGTACGCAGACTTGAAGACGAGCGCGGCGGCAATGTCAAACAGGCCGGCCCGTCCGACGTGGTGATGCTGCACGGCCTCAAGGACGTGCCCAAAGCCGGCGACGTTCTGAACGTTGTCGAGGATGACACCACCGCCCGCCAGGTGAGCAGCGAGCGTTTGCAGATACGCCAGGAGCGCCAGAAATATCAGGCCACCACAACCATGAGCAACCTGTTCCAGAAGATCAAGGAACATCATATGAACGAGGTGAAGCTCATCGTGAAGGCCGACACCGACGGCTCGATGGAAGCCCTTTGCGACAGCTTCGAGAAGCTCTCGAACGACGAAGTGGTGGTCAACATCATTCACCGTGCAGTCGGCGGTGTCATCGAGGCCGACGTGAACCTCGCCATTACATCCGAAGCCATCATCATCGGATTCCAGGTTCGCACCAACAACCAGGCCAAGGTTCTGGCCGAAGACAACCACATCGAAATCAAGAACTACAAGATTATCTACAATGCCATCGAAGACCTGCAAAAGGCCATTCTTGGCATGTTGAAGCCCATCTTCGAGGAGAAGCACATCGGCACCGCCCGCGTGAAGGAAGTTTTCCGCATCCGCAAAGTGGGCAGCATTGCCGGTTGTGCAGTCGAGAAGGGCACTATTCGCAAAGTTGCCACTGTCAAACTCTTCCGCAACGAAAGCGTCGTTTTTGAAGGCAAGTTGTCCTCACTGAAGCATTACGCTCAGGATGTCGAGGAAGTGAAGGCCGGTACCGAATGCGGCATCGGCATCGAGAACTTCAACGACATCAAAGAAGGCGACATTATCGAGTCCTACGAGATGGAGGAAATAGAGCGCAAGCTCTGATCCCACCGGAGGAGCTATGCCCCGCATCCGTATTCAGCGCATGGAGAGCGAGCTCGAGCGATTGTTCAATCTCGCCCTTCAGCATGATGTGCGTGATTCCCGCCTGAGCTGGGTCAGCATCACGCAGATCAGGCTTTCCCCAGACATGAAATTTGCCCGCGTTTTTTTCACTTTTTACGCCGATGAATCGACAGACGCGGTGCAGGTTGCCGAGTTGCTCACCCGCGCCACAGGGTTCTTCAAGGGCAGGATTGCCGCGGCGCACCTCATGCGCTCGATTCCCGACATTCGCTTTGTCTATGATGAATCGGAGCAGAACGCCAGGCGCATTGACGCTATTTTCGATAAACTAACCGCCCAGCGAATGTTCGAGGAAGGCGAGTGACACAGCACCAGGAAGAACTGAAAACTGCGCTGATCGAGTTGGTTACGGCCGGCTCGATTGCACTGGTGACGCATCGCAATCCCGACGGCGACGGCCTGCCGGCCTGTCTGGCCTTGCAGGAACTGTTGCGCTGTCGCGACAAGGATGCCGACATCGTGCTCGAACGCCCCTGCCACGAGCTTTACGCGTTTCTCGACGGCCCCCGGCACTCTCGCGTCATGGCCGCCGACCTGAGCTATGACTGCATCGTGCTGTTAGACTGCCATGAACGTGATCGCATCGGCACGTGCGCCCCGCTGGTCGATGCCGCTACGTGCGTCATCGCCATCGATCACCATCACGAGCGGGAGCTAATCCCCGGCGCTCACACCTACATCGACACCGAGATTGTCAGCGCAGGCGGCATTCTGTGGGAGCTGTTCGCGTCCGACATCGAGCAATTGCCCGCCGAGTCGCGGCGCTACCTCGTCGAGGCGCTCTACACCACCGTGCTCAACGACACCGACAACTTCGTGAATGCCAACACCGACGCCCGCACCTTCGAGATATGCCGACAGATGGCTGCGCAGGGCCTCGAAGCAGGCCCGGTGGCGCGGCGCTTTGTGTGGGGCAAGACCGCCATGGAGATGAAGTTCGTGGGCGAAGTACTTGCCGGGATGCAATTGCGACATGACGGCCGCGTGCTGTTTCTCTTTTCCACTCTCGAAATGCTCGACCGGCTGAACCTCGACGCTGAGTCAACCAGCAAGATAACCCGCTGGGTGAAGGGCGTTCGCGGGGTGGAGGCTGTCGTCTATTTCCGCGAGATTGGCGAGCGACTGTATCGCCTCAGCCTGCGCTCGGACGTGGTCGATGTGAATCGCATCGCCAGGCTGTATGGCGGTGGCGGCCACACACGCGCCGCAGGTTGCGAGATGAGCGGTTCGCTTGACGACATACAGGCCACAATTTACCGCCACCTGGAGGAGCAACTCTGAACGACGCTTTGGCAGATTGTTGACGGAGTCAGCAATCTGCGTTTTGGGTTTGCTTTATGAAAAGCAAATCAGAGATGTGTTTTGTTAAACTGAGGGTGAATGCGTATTGTAATACGCTGAACCCCCGAAGTTTGGCGAAACATACTCTGACCTGTATCTTACGGTTCACAAGGTGGCAAAGAGCGTTTGCCAGGAGAATATCATGCTGAAACAGGTTTGTCAGCAGTCTTTGGCCTCCTGCGGCATGCTGCTCATCGACAAGCCGGAAGGCATCACCTCGTTCGATGTAATCCGGCAGTTGCGACGGGTGTGCAGTGTGCGCAAGATGGGCCACACCGGCACCCTCGACCCCTTTGCCACCGGCCTGCTGCCCATATTGCTGGGCAAAGCCACGCGCCTCAACACCTGGGTGAGCGGTCAGTCCAAGACCTACGAAGTGGAGATGGAGCTGGGCCGCCGCACCGACACCGGCGACCCTACCGGCGAGCTTATCGAAACAACGCCCGTACCAGTGCTCGATGACGCCGCGCTTGCCGCGCTTGTTCCGCAGGTGCTGGCCATCACCGAGCAGACCCCGCCGGCTTACTCGGCGGTGAAGGTGGATGGTCGCCGCGCCTACAAGCTCGCCCGTGACGGCAAGCCCGTTTCGCTCACCCCGCGTCCCGTCCGCATCGAGTCTTTCGACATCCTCAGCTTTGAATTACCGCGCCTGCGCTATCGCGTTGGCGTGAGCAAGGGCACCTATGTGCGGGCGCTCAGCGAAAGTATCGCCGCCATGCTGGGCACGGTGGGTGTCACCACCGCTTTGCGGCGCAGCGGGGTGGGGGCTTTGGCAGTTGCCGACGCCGTGCCGCTGGACGCGCTTACACCCGAAAACTGGCAGCAGTCTCTTCTCTCACCCGCCAGGGCATTGGGTCATCTACCTGCCGCACACCTGGCCGACGACCAGCTCACGCCTTTTAGCCAGGGGCGTGCGCTGCCTGCGCTGGACGGCGTTGTGGGTACGGTGGTTGTTCTTGGTGAAGACGGCCTGCTCTGGGGCATCGCCGAAGCCACTGCCGAGCGGCTGCAACCTCGCGTGGTACTGTTATGATTGATTTCCGCGACCAGAAACCACGGCTTACCTGCCCCGTTGTGACGATGGGGACGTTCGACGGCGTACACATCGGGCATCAGCGGCTGTTGCAGACATGTGTGCAGCGCGCCCGCGCCTGTGGCGGCGAGTCGGTGGTCGTCACTTACTATCACCACCCGCTTGAAGTGCTACACGAACGCACCCTGCCCTATCTGCTCACCGAGAAGGATCACAAAGAGAAGCTGTTGCGCGCACTGGGCATCGACTGCGTGCTCTATCTGCGCTTCGACCGCACCCTGGCCGCCATGTCCCCGCTCGAGTTCCTGCGGCAGGTGATGATTGATCGCGTTTGCGCCCGCGAACTGGTGGTTGGCTACGACACCCACTTCGGACGTGGCCGTAGCGGCAACTACTCATTCCTGCGCACCCATGCCCAGTCGCTTGGCTACCGCCTCACCTACGTCGAGCCGGTGAAGCACGACGGCGAGGTGGTGAGCAGCAGCCACATCCGGCGGCTCGTGCGCGAGGGCGACATGAGCCGGGCGGCTTGCTTGCTGGGGCGGCCCTACCCGCTGCTGGGAATCGTGGTGTCGGGCAGGCGCATTGGGTATGAACTGGGCTATCCCACCATCAACCTGTTCCCTACGGACGAGCATAAGCTCATCCCCGCCACGGGCGTATATCACACCGAAGTGGTCATCGATGGCCACACCTGGCCCGGCGTGACCAACATCGGCAGCAACCCCACCGTGAGCGATGACGGCCGCATCACTATCGAGTCGCATGTGCTGGACTGGAACGGCAATCTCTATGGTCGCCATGTCGAGCTGCGTTTTCTCGCCCGTCTGCGCGACGAACAGCGCTTCGAGACCCGCGATGAACTCGTGCGCGCCATAACCGGCGACATCGCCCTGGTGCGCCGCCGACAGGAGAGCTGATATGGACATCTTTGTTTGCAGCGACTGCGGCAACGAAACGACCAAGTGGTCGGGGCGCTGCCCCTCGTGCGGCGCCTGGAACACCATGCGGGATGCAGGCCGCATCATTGGCAAGGGCAAGAAGCGCAAATCCGCTGCCTCGGCAAGTGTCACCGAAGCCGAGCCGTTTGCTGCCGCCGATGGAGAGATGAAGCCTCGCGCCCGTAGCGGCATCGGAGAGCTGGATACGGTGCTGGGCGGCGGCGTTGTACCCGGCATGGCTGTTCTGGTGGGTGGCGAGCCTGGCATTGGCAAGTCAACCCTGATGCTTCAGATGGCCTCGCGTCTGGCGAGCGCCAAGCAGCCGGCGCTGTATGTTTCGGGCGAAGAAAGCGCGCAACAAATACGCCTGCGCGGTCTCCGACTTGGAATCGAGACCGAGGAGTTGTTTTTGCTGTGCAGCGGCAATCTTCAGCATGTCGAGCAAGAGATAGCTCGCCTGCGTCCGGGACTGCTGGTTATCGACTCGATTCAGGCGATGCAGAATCCTGATGTCGAATCAGCGCCCGGCAGCATGAGCCAGATGCGCGAGTGCACCGCTCGCCTGGTGCGTCTGGCCAAGGACAACGACCTGCCCACCTTTCTCGTTGGCCATGTGACCAAAGAGGGCATGGTGGCGGGGCCGCGCATCGTCGAGCACATGGTGGACACGGTGCTCTACTTCGAGGGCGAAGGACACCTGAAGATACTGCGGGCGCAGAAGAATCGCTTTGGAAGCACAAACGAGATAGGCGTGTTCGAAATGCGCGCCGACGGCCTCCATGAAATCGCCGACCCCTCCGGCATATTCCTGCATGGGCTGGATCATGCGCCTGGCGTGGCTGTGGGCGGCATGATGGAGGGCAGCCGCGCCTTCCTGGTCGAAGTGCAGAGCCTGGTGACTCCGGCCAGTTACGGCACGCCGCAGCGCGTGTCCATTGGCTACGACCCCAAGCGGCTGTCGGTAGCGCTGGCCGTGCTCGAAAAGTTTCTCGCCATCAATCTGCGGCAGCACGATGTTTTTCTCAACCTCGCAGGTGGCCTGCGCACCCGCGATCCCGCCCTCGACCTCGCCGTTGCGGCGGCGGTGGTGTCTGGCTTCCGCGACAAGCCATTGCCCAGGGGCACGGTGCTGCTGGGTGAGCTGGGGCTTGGCGGCGAGGTGCGGCCTGTGTCGCAGGCGGCGCGGCGTGTGAACGAGGCGGCCAAACTTGGCTTCAAGCGTGTGCTGCTTTCACCACGCGCAAAGGCGAGCGCCGACAAGCTGGAGATAGTTGCCGTCGAACATCTTTCCGGATTGTTCGCGGCCATCGACAGCGGCGTTCAGCGATAGCGAACCTTACGGCTGGTCACTCACAACCACCTTGAAGAACAGCCTGTTGTCGCTGGTGATGTCCACGTCGAGGGTGAGGTCCTGCGTGGTGGTAAGCAGCGTGGTTTCATCGCAGGTGAAGTCAGGGTTGTCCCCGGAATGGACCCGATACCAGATGCCGTTTTGCTCGGGGTACGAGTTGCCCTGATAGGAGCCTTCAGTTACTTCGTCCCAGGTGAGAGTGAGGACATCATTGCGGGTGGCGCTGATGCTTGCCCGCACATTGCCGGTGGTATACGGCGCGATGTTATCCGCGGAATAGCCGGCCATCGGCTCTGAAGCGAAGTAGCCAAGTTCAAAGTGGTACATGACCATGAATGTGGATTGATACTC
>JAIOQZ010000042.1 GCA_021108395.1 Candidatus Cloacimonadota bacterium | reverse complement strand
GCCTGGTTTATACAGGGCGAGGTTCGCCAGAACGTGTATGGATCTGTCGAATCGTATGTGAGTTTTGGGTCTGCGTCTATGATGGAAAGGGTATCGCAATCGTCTGTTCCAGTAATGGCTACGTCGTCCCAACCATCCTCCAGAATGCAATTTGTGAACGTGGCAGATGCATCACCGTCAAAGTACATCTGATTGCCGGTCTGAGAACTGGCAGAGTTGTCCCATATCAGGTTGTTGAAGAAAGCGCTATTTGACTCATAAGCATACAGTCCGCCACCAAGGCTTGCACTGTTATCCGCAATCGTGTTATTAATGCACAGAAGCGAATCTTCACATGAAAACAGATAAAGTCCGCCGCCATTCTGCGTTGCGACATTCTCAAAGATTGCGTTGCTCAACATGGTTATTTGTCTGTCACCAGCGCCTCGCATTAGTATTGCGCCTCCGCCGGGTATCCAGTCCCAAGCGACGTTGGTCGTATCGCCCAGGGCGACATTGCCCCGGAACCGGTTGCTAATCATCTCTGGCGATGATTCCTCCGCACGTATAGCGCCGCCCTGCTTGGCCTGCAGTGCCGGAAGGTGCAATCGCGGATTTCAAGGTCGTCGTAGTGGTAGGCGGATATGGCGCCGCCGGAGGCCGTGAGTTTGAAATGGAAATCTTGATAAGAATACGGTTGAGCCTTCGCATACTCGAAGATGCAATTCTCGAAGTTGGCAACTCCATATTCATGGTTTGCATTGGGGAAAATGAAAATACCGCTTCGTATCCATTCCTGGCCTAGTTCAAATCCCCTCCAGCCGGCGGTTGTGTCGGCGGCGGTGATGGTGATGGGATTCTCGGGGGTACCTTCTGCGATGACAGAGCCACGAATTTCAATGCGTACATCACTATTGATAGATATCTGGGCACCTGGTTGGATAAGAAGTGCACCACTTCTTTCAATTACCAAATCTTCAGTTATCGTATCGACGCTATCCCAAACTGCTGTAATCACGAACCCAGTCGAGTCATAACGACTCATGGTCTTGAAGGGGCTATATTTGTACCGATAGTAAGCTGGGATTTTGTGATTTTCAGGATGAAACGGCCATTGCGCACTGAAGTAAACGGGATTGTAGAAATCTGGTAGTTCTGATCCGGGTAGATAATATGTATCGTCTAACAGTGCGTCAGGGCTGTCATGATGATCATACGACTTGAAGCCACCCCAGAATTTGGCTTTTTTTACCCAGATTTGATGCTGATAATAAATATCTGCATTTATCATTTCCGGAGAGGAATAATCCCCAGTTAATCCCCAACTTCGAAGTATCGCATAAACGCTTGAAGGAATCAACCATTGCATTCTATCAATGAGTGTATTCAAATTACAGTAAATCCAATTGGTGCATCGATTGTATATATCGATACTAATTGTAGAATCTTGTGAAGAATCAATTTTAATGCCATACGAATGCCCCTTACTTCTGAAGAAGGTGTTGTAGGGTCCGTTGTGGGGATTATTATAACCATACGACTCTTGCGAGTTATCCACCCCCATCAGATTGCCCATGTTGCCTTCAAATAGATTCTTTTCCGCTCCACGACCATGACAGCACATGTCCATAATGAAACTATGGTCAAATATGTCCAACGAACTTAATCTTGCTCGGGGTTCTCTTGAGTAATTGTACCCGAAAACATTGTGTCTCACATCCCCCGATACGCACATCGCATGCCGACATTTCCTGAAGATATTGTTCTCGACCAGGCAATAATCAGTAGTATTGGGATAATCAACATTAGAATACAACAGCACACCATATCCTGTTCCGCCCGAACCGACATTCTGTGAATGGTCGATAAAACAACCCCTCACTTCAATGTGAGTGCTTTCACCTATTGTGATGTTATGATGCAAGGCAGCTTCACTCACCACGCCTGTAACCCAGCAATCTTCGCTTTCTCTGAACGAGATATTGGATCCATAGTAATTGCTCCCCAATATTTCAAAGAGATTCCAACCAGTAGGTGGGTCATCTGGATAAGTCCAATTCAATGAATCAGCTTGAGATAGCCAGGCTTCCCAGTCAATGTCTAAATACACCCATTGATATTGCCAGTCCAATCGTCTTACAGTAAGGTCTTCTATACCAACATTGGTAGCATTTTCCACAAAAATATTGGTCCTGCTTAACGCATAAAGGTCACAGTACAAGGGGTGCTCTCTGGCTTCCGTATAGATATACACACTGTCAGCGCTTACACCTCGGAGTATCGTATTGCTCTCAAGCTCTACCTGGTCTGTAGTGTAATATGTGCCCGCTGGTAGTAGTACTTCTACTATACTGTCTGCTGATATGCCAACCAAACTGTGCAAGTCATCGAAAAGTAAGTTGAAATATGCCGAGTTATCTGTTGTAGTATCTCCAACAGCATACGTCAGTACACTACTGATTTCCACAGGAAATTCAGTTGCAACAATCGTCGTATCGGGCTCCGGCAGATTCCTTGGCCCATTGGAGTGTCCCGCCTCCACCCATTCATCAATCATATCGTACAATCTATCCCCATAAGATCCATCGTTTACGAGATGAGTGTATTGGCCATATAAGCATAAACAAAAGAGTACAAAGGCTATGCAAAACGCGTACTTCATGGGTTCCTCCCGTTCTTTACGTAACTCGATAGAAACACAATCAAATTGCCTTCTTTTGACAACCAGGAATTACATCCACCAGAAAGCAAAGTGCTGGCATATGTTAGTGCGTTCACTTTTTTTATGGAAGTTCCATTATCTACAATAATATCAACACCATTGTTCATTAAGTGCAAGTCATAGGAATAAAAGGGGTGGAATTGTATCTCATTATTTTCGTCAAAAGTGACAATACTACTGCCATACAGAAAAAACTCCTCGTTGAGTCCAACCTGAATTCGACGACTAAGAGAGCTTGACATCACATAAGCAGCTTCCTGCGTGGATAAGTCCATCCGATAAAGTCTGTATAAGCCCTCTGGATCTGGGTGATAAAAGTAGTACAAAGCGTTACAATCCCGCGATAATGCAATATTGGTGTAATCCGTAAGTGAATTACTCGCCAGTTGCTCGACGGTGTGTGTTGTCATATCCATACGGCACAGGATGTACAAGGTGTCTTCCCGGCCTGAGTAATATAGCCTATCTCTCTCTTGAGTCATTGAGTATGGAAACGCAACTTCAGATTGCAATTGTGTCAGATTTTCAATCGCGCCTGTTTCCACATCTACTGCATACACATCGAAGATGCCGTCTGTTTCCGCCTGTATGTACATTGTGTCGAAGGAGACATCGTTGCAGATAAAGGAGTCAAAAGGCAGATCGTATATGAATATCTCGCCGGTTTCCACAGTGTAGCGAGTGAAGTTCCCGTCTCGATCCTCGTACAGCACGAACTGACCGTCTGCAGTAACGCGAACGCGTTCATGACCCCACCTATCGAAGAGGAATTGCCTGTTCTTGCCATTGGTGTCCATCAGGAAGAAAGCAGTATTTTGGTAAGGCGGATCCGTGCCGTAATCTATACAGCTTGTCTGCAACAACGTAAGCAATAAAAGAACGGCGAGCAATAGCAGGCGTGTGCGTTTCATGGTTAACCTCACTCGGCGTTACGCGCCAGGCGGAAGTCCCCGAAAGAGCACCCATAGAACGGGCGGCCAGATCTATATGGTATTCTGCTTCTAAATGCTGAATAGCCACTGGAACCATTTCTGAGTACATGATCGTGAGAGTCTGGCTCACTTGGACCTTTGGGATTTACAACAGTCCCTGATTCCAGGCAATCTTGATAGTAGTCTTCTGTGTACCAATCATGGCAATATTCTGCAACATTACCAGACATGTCGAAGATACTTAGTTCGTTTGCTTGTTTTGTGCCAACTTGTTGTGGAAGACCTGAATCTTTGTCACAAATGGCCACCTCACTGGGTTCATCGCTGCCAGCGTACAGATACCCCATCGACATGTTTCCACCACGTGCCGCAAACTCCCATTCTGCTTCTGTTGGTAACCGATAGCCGTTCTTGCTGAAATCGCAATGCCAGTTCCAGCCATCATCGTAGTAGCATGGTTCAAAGCCGTCACGAACACTGAGCGCATTGAAGAAGTGCCTCACAGTGAAATATTCAACATTTGTAACTGGAAAATTGTCGCCTAATGAGTTGCATCCCAAGGGAAGCTCTTCTCTGATTTCTATCCACAAGGCCTCTGTCACCTCATATTTGCCAATGTAGAAGCTGGAAACGGTTACCTCGTGCACGGGATATTCATCCGCTTCCCCATTTGTCTCTTGGCAACCCATCATGTAGGTGCCACCTTCCACGAGCACCATCTCCGAGCTGTCGATAATGCCGTCATCGTCATTGCCTGTACTGCTTGTGCAGGAAAGTAGAACAAGGCTAACCAGAATGGCCAGTGTAAGAAGGTAAAATGTGCGCATACTAATTCCTCGCTGTTTTGGTGTAATTGATCATCTCGAACCCCAAACCCTGGGCAAGTCCAATCGAGGACGCGCCAAGTAGTTGTTCCTGAGACAACAGCATGAACATGGCCTGGGTTGGAATTAACTTGGGTATGTCATCGCTGAAATGAAGCTGTAATCCCTCTGTGAGCTCTTCCAGCTCATCTGCGGAGAGTTTTGATGTAATCATTGCCGAGAAAACAGGCACCTGAGTTGAACAACTAATGGAGCCAAACGAACCCCGAATGGTTACCGGTTCTTGCTGCTGTTCCCATTGCGATGGGACGATAAGTCCGATGCCAATCATCTGCATCATGTTCTTCATTTCATTAACCCGCTCTTCAACCTCGCTGTCACTGTTCAATGGTGGGTCTTGCCGAAGCCCATTCTCATCGAACCCGTATAGCGAAATCAGTTTGTGCGTCGTTGTATCATATAGCACACGAACATCGTTACCGTCGAAGCGCTCGTGCACCCACACCTGATTCGGGGCATCCGCAGCCAGCACCTCGATCTCAACAATGCTTGATCGCTCTCCCTCTTCACCCACAACGCCATAGGATACAAAGTCTCCAGGCTGCAAGTCATCTCCGAAGCGGAATGGGGCCGTGTACTGCATGAACGCTGCCATGTCGCGCTTCGCTTCAGCTTCGGCCTCTGCGTCATCGAGGTCGTCATCGTAAGCCGATGGGCCATATGCGAGTGCAGATTGAACCAGAATCATGGTGAATAGAATCAGAAAACAGATGCGCCATGTAATGAGAATCCTCACAGAACCTCCCCAATTTGGTCGAGTGTCATCACTATGTGCGTATGAAATGCATTAATTATTCCAGTGACAATACAATGAAATCTTTGCATGTTCAATGTTGTCATGAGAGTTTCTTATTGTGTTGCTGTAATAAACAGAGTATTAACTGATATGTGACTTGATAGACAGTATCTATTCGGAAGAATTACCGGAAAGATAATCGTGATTCCTGTCAAATAGTAGTCTCCACAAGGAAAAAGCCCCCACGCGGAGGGCTAAATCGTTTCCCATTGGGAAGTGCTTACGAAAGCCACAAAAAAGTGGACGCCCTTGCGAGGCAAGGACTCTCTCTTGTTATGACAAGCGCAGACATCAATCAGTGACAATCAATCGCGAGGCTAAATATATTGACATAACCTGTCAAGATAATTTTATTCTCCAAACAAAAAAAGTGCGAGGTGCATTATGAAGAACACCGTTCTTGGTCTCGATCTCGGCCCTAACTCTATTGGTTGGAGTCTCATCAATTTGAATGAAGAAGAAGAGAGCAGCAACACAAGCGAAATTATCGATACCGGCGTTCGTATCTTTCAAGAAACTGAGGAGAAGAAAGGCAAGAAAAAAGTCTCGAAAAACCTCGCCAGACGCACCAAGCGCGGTGCGCGACGCACCATCGCCAGAAGAGTGAGACGGCACAGGCTGTTGCAGGGCATTCTGCGCCAGGCTAGTTTGTTGCCCGATGATGACCGACAACTCGCCGATTTGCTCACCATTGGCGAATTGGGCTGCAATCCCTACGCATTCCGCAAGAAGGGCCTCGACGAACGGCTGGAACCTTACGAGTTCGGTAGAACGCTGTGTCACCTCAACCAGCGGCGCGGATTTCAAAGCAACCGCAAGGAAGGCGCGAAGAAAAAAGAAGATACCGAATACAAGAAGATGATGGCCGAACTTGCACAAGCAATCGAAACTTCCGGCTGCCGCACACTCGGCGAGTATCTGGCAAACCTGCCCAAAGACGAGAGCAAGCGGCGCAAGCACACCACCCGCAAGATGTACGAGAACGAGTTCGAGCTGCTGTGGGATGCGCAGGCGAAATATCATCCCGATATACTCACGAGTGGACTGAAGGTGTGCTGCTACAAAGCCATTTTCCATCAGCGTTCATTCAAGACACCGCACAAGCATATCGGGTGGTGTACACTGGAACCAAGCCGCAAGCGCTGCCAGCGTAAGACGCTGCTGGCGCAACGCGCCCGCATATGGCAGGACATCAACAACCTCAGGCGCCTCGACCCGCAGACATATGATGAGATTGAACTGACGCCTGAGCAAAAACAAACGCTGTTCGAGATGTTCGAGAGCAAGAAAGAGGTCTCTTTTGATCAGATGAGAACGAAAAAATTGAAGCTGCATGAAAACGAGAGCTTCAATCTGGAAAGTGAAAACAAGAAAAAGCTCAAAGGCAACACCACATTCGCTGCAATTAAATCGGCGATGGGCGCCAAAGCCTGGAATGACCTCGCTTCCGAACAACGCGAATCGCTCGCCGAAGACCTCATCACCGCTGAGAGCAACCAGGTCGAAGGTCTGCTTCGTCGCTTGACTGGCCACTGGAGCTTCGACGAGGAAACTGCCAGGAAGCTCGCCTATGCTCATCTTGAAGAAGGCTACGCCCGCCTCTCAGCTAAAGCTTTGCGGAAGATTCTGCCGCACTTGGAAAAGGGTCTGCGCTACGACCAGGCCTGCGAAGAAGCCGGCTACAACCATTCAGACCGGCAACTCAACGACGCCGACATTAGCCGACTCTTGGGCGAAATCCGCAATCCCATCGTGACCAAAGCGCTGCGCCAGACGACAAAAGTAGTCCATGCCATCGCACGCATGCATGGCCGCCCAGGTCAAATCGTCATCGAGATGGCGCGCGACCTGAAGCTGTCAGGTAAGAGAAAGGAGGATGCGGACAAGAAACGATATCGCAACGAAAGAGAGAACGAAAAGGCCAGAACGATACTCGAGAACGAGTTCGGCATGACGCCCCGCCGCGCCGACATCATCAAGTACAAGCTGTGGGAAGAGTGCAAGCACGTCTGTCCATACACCGGGCAGGTCATCGAGCGCGAAATGCTCTTCTCACCCGATGTCGATGTCGAGCACATCATCCCCTACAGTCGCAGCCTCATCGACTCCTACATGAACAAGACCCTCTGCATGGCTGTGGAAAACCGCCTGCACAAGCGGAATCGAACCCCCTGGGAGGCTTATGGGCATGACACAGTTCTGTGGGAAGCCATGTTGCAACGCATCAAATCATTCCCTCGCGCCAAGCGCATGAACTTCACCAAGCGTAAGCTGGATGACGACTTCGTCTCGCGCCAGTTGAACGACACGCGCTACATCTGCACGGCGGTAAAAGACTTCTTCAAGGCGCAGGGATATGAAGTGCGCGTCAGTAAAGGACAGGCAACAGCTCTTCTCAGGAAGAAGTGGAATGTCGAGGGCATCCTCGGTCGCAGGGAAGACGGCAAAAAGAGCCGCGACGACCACCGCCACCACGCCATCGACGCCATCGTGACGGCCTGCACAACGCAGGGCATGCTGCAGCGCATCTCACGGCTTTCGGCAAAATTGCCCACCGGCACAAGAATCCGCGACCGCAAGTTCTCCCCGCCGGCGCCCTGGACAGGCTTCGACATGGATGTCGAGCAGGCCATCTCAAAGATAATCGTCTCGCACCAGCCGCAGAGGGGCATCAGGGGAGCGCTGCACAAAGAAGAAGCATACGGGTTAAGAGCAACTCCCGAGAAGAATGGGAAACGGGATTTCGTTCATCGGGTCAAGGTGGATGATCTCACTGACAACCAGGCAAGCAATATCATAGATGAGCATGTGAAACAACTCGTGCGCACATACAGAGCGAGAAGCAAAGAACTGAAGCAGGTGCTCAAACAAGCGCGAAGGGGCTTCGACAATGCGCGAAGAGACGCTTTGCAGGAAGAATTGAAACTCCTGGCCGAAAATCTGAAACACAAGGATGGCAAAACTCCGATAAAGACTGTTCGTGTCCACGAATGGAAAAAGGTTGAATCTATGTATGGAGTCGTTGATGTTTCAGGAAAGCCATACAAGTACTACTGTATGCGAAATAACCATCACGTAGAGATTATCCGCAATAAAGCAACTGGAAAGCACGAAGGACGCTTTGTCACCATGATGGAGGCAGCCAAACGGGCGAGACGAGACCACAAAGACATCGTACAACGTGATCACGGGACGGAGTGGGAGTTTGTCATGTGGCTGTCCATCAATGACATGGTGGAGATTGGGAATGAAAATGGGAAGACATTGTACAGAGTGCAGAAGATGACACCCGGCGAAGTGACTCTACGCCTGCACACTGCTACAACCCTTGAATTCAAGGACCAGGCAGTGCGAATATCGGAGAAAAACCTCCGTTGCAAGAAACTACACGTCGATCCGATAGGGCGTGTGAGGGAGTATATCGATGCGAAGAATCCTTGAAATCGACTGCCCCGCCAGGCTCTCGCTGCGCAACAGCCAGATCGTCCTCAAGTCGAGTGACGAAACCGCGCAGGCGCCGCTGGAGGATGTCAGCGTCCTCGTCCTCACGCACCCGCAGATCAGCGTCACTCACTGCCTGCTGGGGGCATGCAGCGAAGCGGGAGTGGTGGTGATTATCTGCAACAGCAGACGTCTGCCGGAGTCCGTGCTGCTGCCGCTGAGCGGAGCCTCGCTGCACACGAAGTACCTGGCGCAACAGGTCAACATGACACAGCGTGTGAAGGACAGGCTGTGGAAGCAGGTGGTGCAGGCAAAGATCAGCGAGCAGGCATACACACTCAAGCTGGCCGGCGGGAAACCCAGGAGCGTCAAGTGCCTGGTGTCGCGTGTTCGCGTGGGTGACTCTACCCATTGCGAAGCCAGGGCCGCCGCCAACTATTGGCCGTTGCTGCTCGGGTCGTCGTTTCGCCGCGACCCTCTCGAACCAGATGTGAACGCCCTGCTCAACTATGGCTACGCGCTCATCCGCGCCGCTGTCGCCCGAGCGATTGTCGCCACCGGTCTGCATCCCTCGCTGGGCATCCATCACCACAGTCAGTACGACAGCCTTTGCCTGGCCGACGACCTGATGGAGCCGCTCCGTCCCCGCGTTGACACGCGTGTATTCGAGCTCACCGCTGACCAGGGGCTCGACGTGCCGATGACCCGCGAAAACAAGCACCACCTGCTCAAGACGTTGACAGAAACCTGTAACATAGACGATGTCGAGATGCCGATGGTGACGGCATTACAGCGGTATGCGGCTTCGTTGCGGCATGTCATCGGCGGCAAGCGAAAGGAACTGGTGATTCCCGGACGTCTGTAATGGTCTTTGGAGGATTTCGCAGTATGTGGCTCGTGCTGATGTTCGATTTGCCGGTCGATACCAAAAGAGCGCGCAAAGATTATACGGTGTTTCGCAAGAACCTGCTCAAGGACGGCTTTACCATGATGCAGTTCTCTGTGATGACGCGACACTGTCCCACCGAAGAAAACGCCGAGGTGCATCGCAAACGGGTGCGTGGTTTTCTGCCGCCCGACGGCGAAGTGCGTATTCTCACCTTCACAGATAAACAGTTCGGACGTATGCAGGTATTCAATGGGCGCGTTCGCGCTGCAACCGAGTCCACGCCACAGCAACTCACCATTTTTGATAAGGATACGATCAAGACCTTTGGCCAAACATCGAAAACATCGAAAACATCGAGAAAACCGAGGGAAAAACCGAAGAAACAGCCCCCGAGGGCTCAACCGGAAAGGGAGGAAAAGGTTGTTCCACAGACCTGTAACTTTTGGGTTGACAGTGAGTGAGGTGTGTGTATGTTGTGATTTGCGGCCAGGCATCGATCAGTGACAACACAACTCAACACTGCCCGTGTGCTTGCGCGGTTGTGATTTGCGGCCAGGCATCGATCAGTGACAACCCCATCTTGGCTCGTAACTTGTCGTCCTGGTTGTGATTTGCGGCCAGGCATCGATCAGTGACAACCCGGCTGATCAGGATATTCCTGCTGATACAGTTGTGATTTGCGGCCAGGCATCGATCAGTGACAACTTCGACCATCTCCTCTATCTTGCGGGGCGTGTTGTGATTTGCGGCCAGGCATCGATCAGTGACAACACAGAGACCACTCACCACCTGGGCTTCGATGTTGTGATTTGCGGCCAGGCATCGATCAGTGACAACATAACCCCAGCCATGCTCTACCCGCACGGCGTTGTGATTTGCGGCCAGGCATCGATCAGTGACAACCGGAGGACTACTACTTCTTCACGCGCCGCGGTTGTGATTTGCGGCCAGGCATCGATCAGTGACAACTACTGGACAATCGAGCGTGTAATGGCGCTTGTTGTGATTTGCGGCCAGGCATCGATCAGTGACAACTTGGTGCACGCCTTGTGGTGTTCCTGCGGGTTGTGATTTGCGGCCAGGCATCGATCAGTGACAACTTTTTGTTAGCTTTCGGCGCAATTCGCTTAGTTGTGATTTGCGGCCAGGCATCGATCAGTGACAACGACACTGAGGAAGAGCCGCTTGTTGGTGGAGTTGTGATTTGCGGCCAGGCATCGATCAGTGACAACAAAATCGATGGTACGGGACCACCGGTAGCGGTTGTGATTTGCGGCCAGGCATCGATCAGTGACAACAATCTGCTCGCAACAGGCAAGCACGAATTTGTTGTGATTTGCGGCCAGGCATCGATCAGTGACAACGGAGGCACAGTGGGAGAGGGTGATGAATGGGGTTGTGATTTGCGGCCAGGCATCGATCAGTGACAACGGAGCGCCTGACCTCATCCCACCCTCTCACCGTTGTGATTTGCGGCCAGGCATCGATCAGTGACAACCGCATTCTGTCGGTACGCTTTTTGCTCTCAGTTGTGATTTGCGGCCAGGCATCGATCAGTGACAACCAGCACGCTTCACGTCAGATGGGACGGCGTGTTGTGATTTGCGGCCAGGCATCGATCAGTGACAACGTTAAGACAAACATGTAAGCACTAAGAGTAGTTGTGATTTGCGGCCAGGCATCGATCAGTGACAACATATCAGCGCGTATAGTGTCATTGCCAGTCGTTGTGATTTGCGGCCAGGCATCGATCAGTGACAACTGCACTATTCGCCTCAATCTGAATGAGAGGGTTGTGATTTGCGGCCAGGCATCGATCAGTGACAACGATGCCAACGAGGTGACATTCTTCGACCCTGTTGTGATTTGCGGCCAGGCATCGATCAGTGACAACGTATACAGTGCGTCGTTCATCAAGCCGATAGTTGTGATTTGCGGCCAGGCATCGATCAGTGACAACCGATGGTGTCGTTGACAGCTATCGAGGCGGGTTGTGATTTGCGGCCAGGCATCGATCAGTGACAACGCGACCGATGAAGGGACTGACGACGAACCGGTTGTGATTTGCGGCCAGGCATCGATCAGTGACAACTTCGAAGAACTGCGCCACCTCAACGTGACCGTTGTGATTTGCGGCCAGGCATCGATCAGTGACAACCACAGCGAAGGTGAGCATCAAGACGCCTCGGTTGTGATTTGCGGCCAGGCATCGATCAGTGACAACCCAATGTGCCGCGCCATCTCAACTTGTGTGTTGTGATTTGCGGCCAGGCATCGATCAGTGACAACAGCGTCACTCACCTGCACCTCCTGCACGTTGTTGTGATTTGCGGCCAGGCATCGATCAGTGACAACGCCGAGGTTGTACTCGCGCGTGATGGCGGCCGTTGTGATTTGCGGCCAGGCATCGATCAGTGACAACCAAGTGTTCAAAGAGGAGCTTGGCCAGCTCGTTGTGATTTGCGGCCAGGCATCGATCAGTGACAACTGTCTCAATCTTCACCCCTCGCTGTTGCCGGTTGTGATTTGCGGCCAGGCATCGATCAGTGACAACTCTCGACGGAACACGTCAAGCTGGCGAATCGGTTGTGATTTGCGGCCAGGCATCGATCAGTGACAACCCAATGTATCTGAATGTAGGAGATAGTGTCAGTTGTGATTTGCGGCCAGGCATCGATCAGTGACAACTCCATTGTCGGGTTCAAAGTAGGCAGTACAGTTGTGATTTGCGGCCAGGCATCGATCAGTGACAACTGTAGCCGACCGCACCAATGAGAATATCCGTGTTGTGATTTGCGGCCAGGCATCGATCAGTGACAACTGTTCGGTGAGGGGCAAGCCGCACTTATTGGTTGTGATTTGCGGCCAGGCATCGATCAGTGACAACATCGTGATTGACGGCAACCTGCGTGAAGACGTTGTGATTTGCGGCCAGGCATCGATCAGTGACAACGATACTTGTATATCTTACCTTCAGAAGTCAGTTGTGATTTGCGGCCAGGCATCGATCAGTGACAACCTGGAGCCGACCGAGAGAGCAGCTGCCTTCGTTGTGATTTGCGGCCAGGCATCGATCAGTGACAACTGTCGAACGTGACGGGCGGCTGTGGTTGGTGTTGTGATTTGCGGCCAGGCATCGATCAGTGACAACACTGCCAGCATCGCAACAACAGTTTTGCCGTTGTGATTTGCGGCCAGGCATCGATCAGTGACAACCTTGGAATGGCAGCCCTCCTGCGCCAGGTCGTTGTGATTTGCGGCCAGGCATCGATCAGTGACAACCTTTTCCATCGTGGGTGCTGATAGCTGTGCGTTGTGATTTGCGGCCAGGCATCGATCAGTGACAACTATATAACTCGAACACCGCGAGGCAACATCGTTGTGATTTGCGGCCAGGCATCGATCAGTGACAACGGATGCTTATCGTGCGGTTTAACGCTCGTCGTTGTGATTTGCGGCCAGGCATCGATCAGTGACAACTCTGCGCTATGTGTCGCCGCGGCGCGGCGCGTTGTGATTTGCGGCCAGGCATCGATCAGTGACAACTGCCCACTGAGCTTGACGCTCGATGTACTCGTTGTGATTTGCGGCCAGGCATCGATCAGTGACAACGAAAAGAAGATCATAGCTCTACGGGCGACGGTTGTGATTTGCGGCCAGGCATCGATCAGTGACAACGCGTCAGGCTAACCGCACCGCTGCTTGTGTGTTGTGATTTGCGGCCAGGCATCGATCAGTGACAACCGCTGCTCGATATGGCCGCAGTGCTACCAGTTGTGATTTGCGGCCAGGCATCAATCAGTGACAACAAGGCCGCGGCGATGCCGCCATGCTTTGCGGTTGTGATTTGCGGCCAGGCATCAATCAGTGACAACTCATCGGGCTGAACAATTGCTGTGCCGTCGGTTGTGATTTGCGGCCAGGCATCAATCAGTGACAACGAAGCCGCGCAGATAGTACGGCGACTTGGAGTTGTGATTTGCGGCCAGGCATCAATCAGTGACAACCACCCGTAATCGGGCTCTCGGCCACCCCCAGTTGTGATTTGCGGCCAGGCATCAATCAGTGACAACTGCGCCGGTGTTGATATACAATAACGCACTGTTGTGATTTGCGGCCAGGCATCAATCAGTGACAACACCAGCGAAAAAACACAGCACGGCTGCGGCGTTGTGATTTGCGGCCAGGCCGCTACTATCGACTTAACTCTTAACGTGTTCAACCCTTGCTCAAGAATGGGAGCGATAGTAACTCTCGCCAAGGGGGGTGAGATTTTATAGCGGCTACTTGAGCAGCAGCATCTTGAGGGTTCGCTGCACGCTGCCGGACTGCAAGCGATAAAAATACACGCCGGAGGCAACACTGTGGCCTTCATTGTCGGCGCCGTTCCACACCACCTCGTGGCTGCCGGCTGCGAACGCCGGGTAGTTCTTCACAAGCTGTCCCCGCAGGTTGAATATCTCCAGTGTGGCGCTCTGCCGCTCCGCCACGCTGAAGCTGATGGTTGTCGTGGGGTTGAAGGGGTTGGGGAAGACGCCCAGCAGGGCTGTTGCCTGCGGTAGCACCGGTGTGCTGTCGTCTATATTTGTGGCTATATGTTCAAAGATGTACGCCGAGCCGGAATCGTCCCCATTATCATCATCATATCTAGCCCCAATAATTGCGTAATCGCCTGAAATGGAAACTGAAGTGCCGAATAAATCATCAGGCGAACCATCCGAGGCAGTCAGCTTAACCTGTTCCGTCCAGATGTCTCCGTCTCTCTGAAAGACATAGGCAGAACCGGAATCATGTCCGTTATCATCATCTTCAATGGCGCAAATTACGGCGTAATCGTCGAAGATGGAAACTGTAACGCCGAAGAAATCCCAAGCAGATCCATCAGAGGCGGTCAACTTAGCCTGCTCTGTCCATGTGTCCCCGTTTCTGTGGAATATATAAGCAGAACCTGAATCTTCACCGAGATCATTGTCACATGGAGAACCAATCAAGACGTAATCATCGTAGATGGAAACTGAATTGGCGAACTGATCATGAGTTCCGCCATCAGAGGCAGTCAGTTTCGTTTGTTCAATCCATGTAGTCGCATTTCTAACAAAGACATAGGCAGAACCGGAATAGTCTCCATTATCATCATCTCTGTGTGAGCTAATAACGGTGTAGTTGCCTGATATTGATACTGAATGGCCGAAGTTGTCCAATTCATCACCATCGGATGGGGTTAACTTAGTTTGCTCTGTCCAAGTGGTTCCGTTTCGGTGAAAGATATAGGCAGAGCCGGAATTGTAACCATTATCATCATCCCAGTGTGAGCTAATAATGGTGTGGTTGCCTGATATTGATACTGAAACACCGAAGTAATCCCGTTCTTCACCATCGGATGCGGTTAGTTTTGCCTGCTGTGTCCAAATGGTTCCGCTTCGGTGAAAGATATAAGCAGAGCCGGAATTGTAACCATTATCATCATCATCCATAGCGCCAACCACGAGATAATCACTTGAGATGGAAACTGAAAAACCGAAGAGATCTCTATCTGCACAATCGGTTGCGATCAACTTTGCCTGCTCAGTCCATATATCTCCGTTTCTGTGAAAGACGTAGGCAGAGCCGGCATTCACACCACCATCATCATCATACGGAGCACCAATCAAGGCATAATCGCCTGAGATGGAAACTGAGCGGCCGAACGTATCATGTTCGCCGACAGTGGACGGAAGGAGCTTCTGTATTTCTTCCCAGTCGTCCGCCAACAACCCAACACCCACCAACAGCAACGCAAACAGCAAAAACCACGGGTTTCTCATAGTTTCCTCCTCCGCTGACCTTAGAGTGGATTTACCTCCCCGTAATGTCAAGAAATTAGTGCCCGCCACCCCCTCCCCCACGCCCTCGCAGCTTTTTTGCTTGCCATGCTGCGCCTGTGCATTAACTATATCTTCGACCAAACTTCACACCACACACACGGGGAGATTATGAAAAAAATACGGTTCATGGACACATCATTCCGCGATGGTTTCCAGTCGGTGTTCGGGGCGCGCGTGCGCACAAAGGACTTCCTTCCGGCGGTCGAGGCGTCTGTCGAGGCGGGCATCGACCACTTCGAGTTCGGCGGCGGCGCCCGCTTTCAGAGCCTGTTCTTCTATTGTCAGGAGAGCGCGTTCGACATGATGGACCAGATTCGCCTGACGACCGGCCCGGACGTGAACCTGCAAACGTTGGCGCGTGGCATCAACGTCGTGGGGCTGTCGCAGCAGCCGCGTGACATCATCAACATGCACGCACGGCTGTTCCACAAGTACGGCACGACCACCATCCGCAACTTCGACGCGCTCAACGACATGCGCAACCTCGACTACTCAGGTCGCTGCATCGCCGACGCCGGACTCAAGCACCAGATCACCATCACCCTGATGGGCCTGCCGCCCGGCATCGAAGCCCTGGACGTGCACAGCGCCGCCTTCTACATGGAGAAATTAGACGACATCGAGAAGCTGGGTATCCCTTACGACTCGATAGTATTCAAGGACGCCAGCGGCACCTGCCCGCCGCAGACGGTTTTCGAGACCATCGAGGCCGCCCGCGACCGCGTGGGCAAGGACACCACGCTGTGGTATCACACCCACGACACCGCCGGCATGGGCACCATCTGCATCATGGCGGCCATCCGCGCCGGAGTGGACGGCATCGACCTGGCGCAGGCGCCCGTGAGCAGCGGTACTGGCCAGCCCGACATCCTCACCGTGTGGCACTCGCTACGCCACACCGGCTTCACCCTCGACATCGACTACAAGAAGATCGTCCGCGCCGAGCGCGTGTTCGACGAGTGCATGTCCAAGTATATGATTCCGCCCGAGGCCAAGCGCACCACGCCCACCATCGTGCTCTCCCCCATGCCCGGCGGCGCGCTCACGGCCAACACCATGATGATGCGCGACACCAACACGCTGCATCTGTTCCCGCGGGTCATCGAGGAGATGGCCGAGGTGGTGGCCAAGGGCGGCTATGGCACCAGCGTCACGCCTGTGTCGCAGTTCTACTTCCAGCAGGCCTTCATGAACGTGGTACAGGGCAAGTGGAAGAAAATCGCCGCCGGCTATGGCAATATGGCGCTGGGCTACTTTGGCCGCACCCCACGCAAGCCCGACCCCGAGGTGGTGGCCCTGGCCGGCAAACAACTCAACAAGCCGGTGTTCACCGGCAACCCCCTCGATATCCTCGAACCGGGCATCCCGCCGGCGCAGAAAATGCTCGAAGAGAACGACCTGCCCGTCACCGACGAGAACACCTTCATCGTCGCCACCTGCAAGAACAAGGGGCTCGACTTCCTGCAAGGCAACGCGCCGCTGGCCATCTACCTGCGCGAAGAAATAGAAAAGAGAGCCGCCCCGGCCGAGGTTGGCGAGAGCGAGACCATCGTGCTGACGATCTCCGGCAGGGGCATCGCCATAGAGCGTAGCAAGGCTGACGAAGCGAAGCCCGTCGAGAAAGAGAAGAAGGCCCCCGCGCCCCCGCGCCGCGAGTCGCACGGCTATGGCAAGGATGTGGTCTCCAACACGCCGGGCCGCGTGAAGCGCGTTCTGTTGCAGCAGGGCGCCCAGGTGCAGCCCGACGACATCGTCATGGTAATCGAGTTCATGGGCATGGAGAACGAGATAAGCTCGTACTACAATGGCAACATTTCGCGGCTGTGCGTGGAAAAGGGTGATTTCGTGAAGGAAGGCAGCGTCCTGTTCGCGGTTAAGTGAGCCGTTCAGCCACCAATGGTGAGGCCGAGGGCGTCGCCAAGCACGACTATGTCCACTACGACCACAATGGCGATGGTGAAGATGTGCAGGGTTAAGCTGACGCCCGCAGTGAACGTGCATCGCATAACCGAGCCGAATGTTCTTCGCGGCGACAGCCCCAGAAACACGACAACCGGGTAGAGCATCGTCACCAGCGCCGCCGCCACGTTCAGGGCCAGCGGCTGCCAGAACAGCAACCCGATGAGGGCTATCTTGAAAACGCTGATTTGCGCCTGGATGAAGGTGTTGATAACCAGGTGCTCGGCGTAGTTATAGCCCCACTTGCGAAACAGCCACCTGGTGACAAGGGCATAGAGCGGCAACACGAGCAGGTAGAGCATACTCACATGCTCGTTGTACAAGGGATCGAGAGAGCGAACGATGTCACCGTCCTTATACAAAATCGTATTGGCCGATTCGATGTCCAACAGCATACACAGGAAAGCCACAATTGCCGTGCTCAACAGGAGATACTTCAGCGGACCATACACCGGAGCGCGGTGACCGGACAGGTAGGCTCGAATCAACCGTCCCGGGCGTCGCGTCATCTCCAGCATGAGAAACAACAAGCCGTGCTCGATGTTGACAGCATCGAGGACGCGCCTGGTGATAGCGCTCATGTTGTATCGGCCGGTGTCGGCTGTCTGCCCGCACTCGGGGCAGTAGTTTCCCTCGAACTGCTCACCGCAGTTGAGGCACACTATCAGCCCGTCGGCAGGCGCTGATCCACCGTTCCCTTGCTCATTTGTTCTCATGTGACTCCATCTGCATTGTTCCAGCAAAATCAAAGATGTTCAGATGCAGGCTTGCTTGTCAAACTAATCTTCGCGGATGCACATTAGAGAAAACCCCCGCTCCGCTTGGGGTCGGGGGTCTTACATCGGTGGAAAAGTTATTTGGGTGACCAGAGGCCGATGCTGTTGCCCTCGGTGTCGGTGAAGATGGCGAACCAGCCGTATTCCTCACAGATGTGCGTCTTGGGCACGACGATCTTGCCACCGGCCGGCTCGACGCGGTCGAGCATCGGTTGCAGGTCGTCACCCGCGTCCAGGTAGATGGTCACGCCATCGCATGACGGTTTCGACTGCTCGTGCTTCATCAGCGCGCCGCCGTTGGCGTAGCCCTCCATCGGGAACATGGCCATCAGCGATTCGCCCATGTCGGTCAGCGTGAGCGTCAGGCCGGTGAGCTTCTCATAGAACGTCTTGGCACGCTCCATATCGACAACGGGAATCTCGAACCAGACTACAATGCTTTTCATAGTTACCTCCTGAATCGTCCTCACCAGATTTATGAGCTTTGTTCAGGAGGTGTCAAGTTTATTGTGCTCCGACGGCAGAAACCCCACGCACCGCCGCAGCCAGCCGCGAACGAACCGTTTGCTGGCGGGCCGTCGCTCGGCCAGCTGTAGCAGCGATGCCAGACGCAGAGACAGGTAGGCGTGCAGTAGATCCTCTCCCCTGTCTCGCGCCAGAGCCTGCTCGATTGCCTTCAGCGTGTGCTGCCCGACCACGCCGTCAATATGCAGCGCCGACGTTGGCAGCAGCAGGTTGAGGCAGCGTTGCAGTCGGCGAATGGCTGTGCGCAGTCCGCCGTGCACCGCCGCGTCGAACACTGCCTGCGCCAGCGGCTGTGATGCCCAGCGCTCGGCCAGCAGCGGCAGCCAGTAGTTCTCACGATAGAACAGCCTTACCAGCGGCGTAAGCCCGGCATTGGCGAGGTTGCCTGGGAACCCTGGCTGTCGCTTGCAGGCATCCACTCGCGGCCAGCCTTCCCAGTCGGGGTGCGCACGGCGACTGACCCCCTGCCAGGTTTCGCCGCCGGGGTCGGCGGGATCGTGGGCATAGCCGCCTTCCCAGCGCAGGGTGCGTTGCAGCGCCGACGAGAATCGCGCCATGTCCGCTCAACCCGTAATGAAGACGGTGCGCAGAATGACGCGGATAATCTCGACACCGCTGTCGTCGAGATTGTTCTCGGTTTTCTCGGCCTGATCGGCCAGCCAGTCGCAGATCGCCTCGGCGATCATCCTCGTCGGTAGAATATCGAGTATCACTTTCAGCCAGTTCATGTGTATCTCCTCAGTTTAGAAACGGTTGCAGGCCGGCAGCGGCCAGCGCGAGTATCGCCAGCGCCTTCCAGACAAAGTCGGCGAGGCGGGCGCTACGCAGCAGACGCTGCCGGTCATGGTCGTGCTCGGCGCGGTGCAGGCTGTCGAACTCCTGCCGCGGCACGCAACGCTCTTCGATCCAACGGGCGCAAGCCGCGTCCGGCTTGGCGTGGTGCTCGATGACGGTGATGCGGGTAACGAGCCGCGAAACGGCCTGCGTCAGGTGGTCGATACGGTCGGCCAGCATACGCACCTCGTCGTGGCTCATTGTTGCCGGTCTTCCGGGTTGAACGAGTCGTTGGTTGCATTATACATGGTTTGCCGGCATTTCGTGAGTATCATTGTCAGGCTCCATCCGTAAGCACTGTCCAGCCCAGGGAGCGCACATAATTCACGAGACTGGCGGTGATGTCGGTGTCTGTGCACGAGCCGCCGTTGCATCCGCGAAAATCGACTGACGGGGTCGTCCACACCGTAGTGGAGCTGTTGATTCCAATCAGGAACATGTAGCACATGGTGGCCGTGAAGTCGGTGCAACCGTTCAGGATCACCTCCACGTCCGGTGACAGGACGACCTGGTGGTTAGTGTATGCGTTGACGCCTGTGTTTGCCAGATACAGCATTGTCAATGGATGGCCGACTACACTGGCGAGGTCGCCCGTTACGTTCGGATGGTCTGTCAAACGCAGGTCATATAGCGCGTTAAGCTCGGCCAGCGAGGACAGGTTCAGCGTCAAGTCGGACAACGCCGTCTTGTGACTCAGCCAAATCAGCGTCAAGCCGGTCAGGCACGCCAGGTTGTTACCATTGCCTGTGGATTCCGAGCATATCAACATCGTCAGGTTTGCGCCGAAGCCTGTGGCGGCTTGCGGAAACACGCCGACATCATGCGAAGGCGAAATGTCTGTCCGCCAGACTGTCATGTTCATGATGTCGCCAAGTGCCCGCACCGTCCACGTTCCCTCTGCGTACACATGTGTTGTATCGCGGAATGCACCACCCGAAACGAGGGCTTCCACCGCGCTGCCATCGCCCCAGTCGATATAGACATTGCCGGAGGTGAACTGGTAGCGCAAGGTGACGGTGGCCCCTCCTCCTGGGATAATGTAGCGAATTTGAGGCGTAGCGGCAGGCGTCCCGCCACTCACGATGTCTGTGCCTATGCGTTGTCGCATGGCGTCCTCCTTCTACCCTTTGAAGGCAATGGCCACGCCGCCGGTGAGGGTGATTTTGGTGAACACACCGTAGATGATATCGCCATAGGGGACTCCCGCCGAGTTGAGGCCGGACAGATTCTTGCCCGTTCCGGCCACTTCGCAGCCTGTTGTGTCATCCGGGAAGGTGGCGCCATACAGTTTGATGCCATAGTATCTGTTTTCGTGCGCGTTTGTGTCTGCGATGATGTCGAATTCGATTGGGACGCTCGAGTTGGCTTTATCACGAATATCCATCATTTGCTCCTTGTTAGCTGATTTGCTTGAGGTCAACGTAGTCCTGCGACACCAGCCGCAGATATACCGAGTCGTATTGCGGGTATGGCAGCCCCGATTCGCCAGAGGCGAACGGCTTGTAGCGCTCGACCACGAACAACACCTCCCAGACGTTGCCGCCGGTGGCGTCGGAGTGGATGAGCAGCTTGACCACGCTTTCGGCGCGCAGGGCGCGAAACTGGTCCATCACCGTACCCGACGGGATGTTGAAGACAACGATCTCGGCGCTCATACGCCCATTGTCGCTGTCGGCGCGATCGAAGGCGTTCACATGTCCGGTCACCGCCGAGCGGTGCAGCACGCGCTCCTTTACCCACGCCAGTTCATAGTTGCAATCCATATCGCTCAGATCGATGCTGTCTGTGTATGATGCACCGTACTTGATTGTCGGAGCATCGTTTCCCCAGTAGGCCATAAGCCCTCCTACCGTTCCTGCTTGAGTTCGGTTGTCATATTGTTCACATCGTCCACCTTGCTTGCATATCTCATATCGTGAGAGGGAGTGAATGGCAGGCGAACGCTCTCTGTGGTACGGGAAGCGCCATAGCGTGCGTCGAGAATGTCGGCGAGTTGAGCCAGCACATCGGGCGAGAGATCGAGCAGCGCGTTCGAGACGCTGTCGTGTCGGCGTGGCTCCAATATCGCCACACAGGTTATGTCCTTGACCCTGTTCAGGGCGCGGTAGCTGCCCCCCAGATTGTGAAAAGCCACCTCTTCGGTGTCTCCATTGTCCCAGGCGTCCCAGGAGTTCACGCCGCTTTGCAGCCT
This sequence comes from Candidatus Cloacimonadota bacterium, assembly GCA_021108395.1. GTDB lineage: Bacteria > Cloacimonadota > Cloacimonadia > Cloacimonadales > JAIOQZ01 > JAIOQZ01. The sequence goes on along the minus strand of JAIOQZ010000042.1, from coordinate 8,725 downwards.
CTGCTGACGCACCTGGTGCGGCCAGTGCTCTTTGGCCACAGCGCTGCGGAAGGCCAACATGCTGTTGTCGGCTAGGGCGGGAGCGCCGGTTGTCATGGGACGCGCTTCGAGGTCGCTGTCGTCCAGCAGCCAGCCGAAGCGAAGCGCGAAAGCGATCTGCCTCAGCAGCCTGGCCACACTGATGCTGTCGTTGTCGTCGCGGCGGCTGCGCCCGGCATAGATGAGCTCATAGAGGTTGAAGGCGAACCAGCGATAGTCGAGCGGCGAGCCGCTGTATTCGAGTGGCGAGTCGGCGTCGAGCAGATCGCTCAGGTTCACCTCGATGAGGTTGTCGAGTTGCAGGTAGGCAACCACGCTTTGCAGGATGTAGCCCAGGCTCACCCAGCGGCGAGATTCATTGCTTGCGTCGTAATGATATTCCGTCACGCTGTAGTTGCTGCCGTTGGTGAACACCGGCGCATAGTTGCTCCACCAGTCCTGCCGTGCGGTGGTGAATGCGGCGGTGATGGTGAAGAAGCGGTCGGTGAACACATGCGCAAGGTCTGCCAGGGCGTCTATGCAGTGCAGCTTCTGTAGGCCGCAGGGGCGTTCTTCGACGCGCTCGACACGATACAGCCAGTTGACCGCGCTCGTCTTCACCGCCTCGATCTCGATAACATCATGCGCTTTTACGTTCAGCGTGTCGCGGCATGTCAGTTCGAGGCTGCAATAGCGCGGTACGCCCCAAGTGTCGGTCTCGCGGCGCAGCTTACCTACGGCAGTCACCTCGTCGGAGATGTCAGTTCGAGATGGCCAGAAGTCGGCGGGCGGACTGATGACGGTGGCGTCGAGGTTGTTGTATGCGTCGGCCACAGTGCCGCTGCCGGAGGCGTCGTAGCCCTCGTAGAACACCAGGCGCACATAATCCGTACCATCGATGGTGTACATGAGGTCGAACAGCGTTCCGGTCAGGTTCAGCTCGGGGTCGTCGATGTCGTTGCTGGTGGCGCCGACGAAGAGATCGTTCGAACTGAGCGTCCCGCTGGCGGACACGGCCTGGCCGGCCTCCCAGAGGGGATTGCCCCAGCGGTCGTACACATCGAGGTAGAGTGTGCCGGAGGCCACGCGCAAGCGGATGTCATAGAGGCAATCAGGGCGTAGCGCGATGTCGGCGAAGGCTGTCTCGGTATCGAGGTAGCGCACCACCGGGCGGTAGTCGTCACCGCTCTTCTCGACGATGAGCATGTAGCCGTCGCTGCCTGTCGAGTCCCCCACGCCCCACACCGCCATGCGAGTAGTGCCCGCTTCAAAGGCGTCGAAGCGGAAGCGGCAGCGTATGGGGACATTGACGCAGGCAGCGGAGAGGCCGCCGTTGCAGTCGATGTAGCAAGAGCCGTCGAGACGCCCGCCGTTGCGGTGGTCTCTACAGCGCCAAATCTTCACCACTGCCATCGTAGCCTCCGTCGTTCATACGGTTGCGGGCCCAGTCGAGCCGCTGCACCTGGCTCTGGATGTCTGGCGCGTGATTGACGACCTGCACGATGGGCTGGCTGCGCACCAGTTCGAGTTGCAGGGCACGCACCTGGCCGATGAGCCGATCGAGCCGCGTGGCCAGTCCGCCCTCTGCCGCAGGGCCATGCAGATTTGCGCCGCGCAGGGGCGTCACCTGGACGTGCTCCGGTTGAAAGCCTTCACCTGCCAGGAACAGCGTGGGTCGGCTCACAACGTTGTCGAAGCCGGTCTCGGCGGCCACCAGCGCCGACTGCGCGGCTTTGATTCCGGCAATGGCGCCCACGGCGTTCACGCCGGCTGTGGCCAGCGAGGTGAGCAGCGCCGGTTTGCGCATCGCCTTCTCGATGATGAAAGCGCTGGCCACGGCTTGCACCGCCGCCTGCACCAGGCTCTTTACCAGCGCCGCCAGCATATCGCTTGCCAGATCGCGCAGGGAGGCGGCCACCATTTGGTTGGCGCGCCGCCAGCTCATCTGGCGGTCGATGATGGCGCCGATGGCGCGGCGGTAAAAGCCCTCGACGCTTTGCATGGCGCTGTGAGCCAGGTTGGTTTCACGCTGGTGTTGGGCGCTCCACTGCTGTTGCCGCCAGGCGATGTAGTCGGCTTCGGTTTGCCGGCGACGCTCGACGGCCTGTTGCTCCAGCTCGCCGCGACGGGCCAGTTCGGCCTCGAACGTGGCGGTCTGGCTTCCCTCTGCGTTGGCCCCGAACGCGCCAGCTCCCACCGACTGCATGGCTTCTTGGGTGGCCTTTGCCTGTTTGGCGGCTTCGGCCAGCGAAGCGCCCGTGGTTTCCAGCGTTTTGCCCAGCGAGTCCAGATTGCGCCGGGCTTCCTTTGTCTCGGCTGTAATGCGAATTTGCAGGTGTTCCATAGGTTATCCCGTTGTTTGTGTCAGCTGCCGCAGGGCGACGGTGTGCACCTGCCGCGCATGCTGCATGAGGTCGATGAACCACAGTGGCTGCCTGCGGTGGTCTCCCGGCCAGGGCCAGCAGACGCCGCCGCGCCCCGCCTCGAACAAGTAGCCCAGTACGAGGCTCACCGGCGACAACATGCGGGGCAAATGTCGCGCATTACAGCCAGGATACTGCTCGCAATGCCGACACAGCGCATGCCTGCCGGCGGCGTTTCTCATCAGCTCTCCTGCCGCGTCGCCGTGAAAAACGAGAAGGCGGAGAGCGGTGGCAAGTTTTTTCGGACAGCCTCGCGTCGCTGGGCATAGTCGTCCTCGAAGCGGCGCACGGCTGCGTCGAGCGTTTCGAGCGCCTCGAGGGGCAGTTGGTTGACGCTGTCGAGAGTGACGGGGCCGTCGTAGCGCCAGCCTTCGGTGTCGCTGCGGTGGCTGCGGCCATCCAGCTCGCCGCCCAGGCTGAGGACGATGCGCGCCAGGCGCAGAGCTTCGGGCTGCATCTCGCGGTAAACAGGGCGGCCTTCCTCGAAGCTCACCGGTCCCAGATAGCGTTGCAGCAGATCACGGTCGAGCGGCCGCAGCGGGCGGATGGTGGCGATGGTCTCGCCGTCCAGCTTCACCTCGCGGGCGAGGGCGCAGCCATGATCGTCGAGGCAGTGATGTATTTTGTCCATGCGCCTCTCCCCTACGCCACAGCGATGCTGACGGCCTTACGGGTACCGTCGCCAAACAAACTGAGGCTGCCGGTGAACATATAGATCTGGCGGTCGGGATCGGAGGGCGTCACCTCGCCCAGCTTGCCGTAGGCGCTCAACGTCCAGCTAACGCTGCCGTCATTGAGCGCAAAGGCCACAGCGCCGTCGGTGACGGCGGCGGATAGCAGCTTGTCTTCCTTCCAGCCGGCTTCGGCGGTGTAAACAGCCGAAAAGCTCATCTCGCCCTCGAAGGCGCTGATGAGCTCGACCTGCTTAGTGAAGCTGTCCTGATAGAGCGCGTCGTCATCGACGAAGCGGTTGGCCAGGCTCATCTCGAAGCCGGTGAAGGCGTCGAACGAGCCCAGTAGGCTCACGCCGGCGATGTCGCCGAAGAGAAACGGCGCGGCAGCCGTCAGCTCGACGGTTCCGTAGTCAACGTAGTCGCCAGTGGCCAGGTTCACTTCACTGGTGATGGTGCGGGCGCGGAAGGTTGCCTCGTAGGTGATCTGCCCGGCGCTCTCGCCTTCGAGCTTGAAGCTCTCGAGTACGCAGCCGGTGGCCACATGGCCTTTGTCGTCACCCAGAAAGTACTGGTGTATCTCGTACGACCAGGGGGCGCGGGTTTCCTGCACCTCGTAGGGCGTGGCGGTTTTACTGAACAGCGCTTGCAGCAGTATTTCGTGCGTCTGCGACAGCGAACCCCGCAGAGTGACGGTGCCGCCGGTGCGCCCGGCCAGTCGCTGGATGGCGCGCGGTTCGTTGGTGCCGGTCTTCACCTTCGGATCGAGCGGCTCGATGGTCGGCTTCATCTCGCAGGTATCGGGGAGCACCTTGTCGATGGACGAGAAGTCCCCGACATAGGCGCCGTATCCCGCGCCCAGTCCACTGCCCTGCTCTTTGAACAGGCAAACGGCGTAGTCGTTTCCGTAACGGTATGTTGGCATGTTAACTCCTTGTGTCTGTGAGCAGCATGGCAAAACGAACCCGCTGCACAGTGAGATGATGATAAACGCCCGGGTTGTGAAAATCGGGCGGAGACGCGGCGGCCTCGCCCTTTTCCACAGCCAGCGCTTCGATGTTGGTGACGCTCGCGCCCAGTCCGGCAGGCGTCAGCGCCGCGCCGATGACGGCGTCGGACAGCAGGTTCATTGTCTGTCGGCGGTCGGTGGAAACGTCATGGTAGAGCCATACATCGAGATTGTAGGCGTATTGCAGGCGGCGTCCGGGCAGATGACGGTAGTCGAGCTGATCGCCGTCGCCCACCAGGGCAGCCGGAAACCGTGCGCCCAGCCGCTCGACATCGTCGGGGAAGCTGCCAACGCGGGCGAAGAGCCCGGTGGCCTCGAGCGCGGTTTTGACGGCGGACAGTACGTTGTTCTGGGGTGTGGTCATCGGTGGCCTCCGGTCAGTAGTCCGTGCAATGCCAGCAATACTTGACGTCGCTGGGACGTGCCGAGGCCGACGAAACGCCTTCGCGGCCTGCCTCTACCGCCACTGTGATGCGCAGCCGCCTTGGCCGACTGCCGGCTGTCGCCGAAGCCGATGGCCACCCCGCCGGGAATCGCCACCGAGCGTAGCGCGGCCAGCATGGCGCCACTGCTGTGCAGTCGCGCCATGCTACCGTCCCCTTTGGGGACGAACGGACGTCCTTCGACGTCCAGGCCGCGCCGCGTCCGGCGGACGATGCCCCGTACGAGCACCGGGGCCAGAGCGCGCAGACGGACGGTGACAGTTCGCTCGATGTCGCTGGAGAGGCGGGCGGAGAGGGCTTTCCATTCTCGCGGGGCGCTCATCGTGTAATCCTGCCGGCACTGAACAGTCCGGTGCGGTAGTGTTCGGGCACGCCATCAAGCGTTGTGTCGAGGTTCACCTGTCGCAGCGCGGCGGCAAAGTTGGCGTCGAACTGCCGTTGATACCACTCAGCCTTGCGAAACCACACCTCCTTGCCCATGTCGGCGGCGAGGTCGGCGTAGATGAGGTGAAGGGTGAGATAATCGCCGGCCAGCGCGAACACGCGGGGATTGGCCACCACGTCCAGGAGCGCTTGCCCGGCGGTTTCGTTGACGCGGATGCCGCGACCGGTCAGGGCGTTTTCGAGCTTGCGTTCGAGCATAGTGCGCGCCAGAGCGATCTTGTCGTGCCAATGCGCACCCACTTTGACGGTACCGTGCACTGCGGCAGCGCTCAGGGCGGCGTGACGCCCACCTCCCGCAATGTCACGGCAGACGAGCTGTACGCCTTCGTCGCAGGGGTGTTCGGACAGAGCGTCGCCCGAGGCGTTGAAGCCGATGATGCGGCAGACGTTGGCCTCAGGCAGTGTCCAGTCGCCAGAGAGGTTCACGTCGGTGGCGCGCCCGTCTTCGTCATACCAGGTGATGGCAGCGATGTCGGCGTGAAACGCGATGGTGGCCGTTCCATCGCCAGAGTAGCATAGTCGCTCGCTGGAACCGGCCAGCCCGTTCACCTCCCGCTCGATACGGGCCAGCGAACCGGGCGTCGAAAGTACACAATCGATCCAGGCCATTGCAGCCTCCTTTCGGGGATGGATGCGGGAGGAAGCGCGCTGCTCCCTCCCGTCCGGTCCGGTATCAGGCGATCGCTCGTACGAAGGCGTCCAGGCTGTGGGCGCTTTCGTCGGCGTCTGTGGTGAAGCGGAGCTGAACCCAGTCGCGGTCGCGCAGCAGCCCCTGCGGGATAATCATCGCGGTAACGAGGTCTCCGGCGGAGAAGCTGAGTTCGTCGTCAGCCGAGTCCTTGTAGAGAAGGTAGAAGTGGGCATCGTCAATCCAGCCGGAGCTGTTGGCGAACGGCGGCGCGGCGCTGGCGACGGTGCCGTCACTGAAGCATTCGAGCTCGATGACGAGCTTGTTGCCGCTGGCGATGGTGATGTCGGAGCCGGCATAGACGCGAATCTCGGCCAAACCTGACTGATTGCCTACCCAGCGGATGGCGTCGGAATCTTTGCTGCCGGTGTTGGGCAGGCTCATGTCGTCGCAAAGGACGAGGTTACTGTCCACCTGGTATCCATAGGTTCTCATCTCGTCCTCCTTAGATGGTCTCGTCGGCGGCGATGTTCTCGTCGAGAACCACCGGCACGCCATTCCAGCGTTCGATCATGCGGTTATAGTCGGTCTCGGCGCCCAGGGTCATCATCTTGCTGTCCTTCAGCTCCCACAGCAGGCGACGTCCCATGCGGTTGCAATACAGGAAAGTGTCTTCGGGCGAGCCGTGCACCATGTCGATGAGCTTGTCGAGGTTGCCGGCGGTGGGTTTCTTGCCGCTGGCGTCCTGAATCCTGATGTAGGCGGCCACGTTGCGATCGGAGGCCACCATGAGGCCGAAGTAGGCTTCGTAGAGCGCCTGATAGATCGGCTTGACAGCGCCGGTGGCGGTGTCAACCACGCTCATCACCGGCTGGCCGCCATTGAGCGGGTTCACGGTGATGAGGCTGCCGTCCATGAAGGCGTTTTCGTTGAACAGTCCGGTGCAGACGCCTGGCTTCCAGCGTACCGCGATGATGGTGGTGCGACTGCCGGAAGCCCCGCCGGCGTCGATGGTGTTGCCGTGATCGACGGCATACTGGCGCAGGCCCGAGAAGCCTTCCTCGTCGCCAAAGTCGGCGTCGGTGCCATAGACGAGCTGACGTGCGGCTGTTTGTCCCAGTCCTTCGACAAAGGCGGGCAGTTCATCGGCGAAGTACTTCTCGACTCCGCCGGGGTAGGCTTCGCAGATAGCCTTGTCTTCCTGCTGGATGTCGGTGAGGATTTTGAGGTCGATCTGGCGAACCACGTCCATGGTGGTGTGCGGCACGATGCTGCCGTTGACGGCGCGGAAGCCGCCCGACGGCAGCGCCTGCTTCACCTTGAACTTGTGGAACAGGCCGTGTGAGGCTTTCTGGAAGGGCATGGTGCGCAGGATACCGGATGCGTTGGTAAGCGAGTCGATGATGGCGGACTGGTCGGGCAGATTGACAGCCGCCGCCAGTTTCAGCAAATTGGCCATGTGTTATCCTCCAAAGGTCTTGAAGATGCGCCGCAGGTCGGCGGCATGGTGTTGGGGGGCGCGAGCGGCGGGTGGGGTGCTGTCGATGATGCCCGGCGCGGCGAAGAAGTCGGCTTTGAGATAGGGGCGAATGGCTTGCAGGTTGTGCTCGATGTCTTCGAGCGACAATTGCTTGCCCTTTGCCGGCAAATGGAAGTCGTCGGCGATACGCATCGCCTTGTCGTGATGCGGGTGGCCAGGCTGGAACCAGGCGGCGTAGTGCGCCCACTGGTCCAACATGAGCTGCGTGAGCTGCTTTCTGAGTTTGGCGTTCTCGTCGGTAAGACGCTGCGTCTCGGCGGGCTGTTGCTGCTCGGACTGACGCCGCAGGGCTTCAAGCTCGCTGTCGAGCTCCTCCACATTCTGGCGCAGTTCGTTACGCTGAGAAATTACCTCGTCGAAGCGGCTCTTGGGGATGCTGCCCTGTTCGGCAAGCGCAGACTCGAGCCAGGCGGTAATCGCTTTGGCCAGGTCTTCGTCCTGCACATCGAGCGAGGCGAGCAGTTCAGAGATGGTTTGGGACATAGTTCCTCCATTGGGGCGCTGAAGTGTCAGCGTTGGGCGCTGATGTGTCAGCGGTGGTGGGTGGTAGTAAGCATCATTTTTTACGGTGAATGCCACCGAGGTCACTGAATCTGAGGGCAGGGTACACGATTCATAAGTAACTGTCAAGCAGAAACTTACGGCTTAAATATTCCTATCCTGCATTAAATAGATATATGTAATACAAGTTAAACTGGACTGTTGGGCGATTATGACAGCTTAAAGAAATTGGAGTGGACAAAACAACAGCGCTTTGCATATTGTGAACCGCAAAGGAGAGATTATGAACGAACAGAAAGCTAAACTCATCCGCATGGAAGCCCTGATCGATGATTTGCAAACCGTGAAGGACTTCATCCGCTCCACCGAGCAGCCTGTCACCGACGGCAAAGACCTCTGGCTGGGGCTTGGCTGTCTCGGGGACTTCGACTCCGGCAAAGAAATGGCGCTCAAACCGCTGGCGCCAAAGCACAAAGTCACTCGCCAGGCCATTGTTGACGCTCTGGAAGTATATATGCCCAAGGTGCGTGACGCTGTAATCACAGCCATCCGTGCCGAGTATAACAAGCGTCTTGTGGAATTGAAGAATCTGGACGAGCAAAAAGCTCAAGTGAAGCAGTAGCCGTTACTGGTGTCGCAGTAAATCCTCATGCATCGGGGCCATCGTGTCCCGTCGTTGCGGGTCGAGGTGGCGGACGCGCTTCGATGTCATGCAACGCCGGCGCTGTGCAGCCTCAGGAGAAGTGACGGAGTAATTCGAGGGAAGCCAGTGACCCCAGCGCACACCAAAACCCCGAACCGGCAAGGGTGAACAGGTCTAACCAAACACCCTGGCGCAATCCCAGAAGATACACCACCCCCCAAGCCGCTGTGAGCCAGAGCAGCCCCGCCACAAAGCCATATTGCCCGGCCAGTCGTTCTCGCCACAGGGGAATGGCAATCAACAGAGCCGCCACCAGCAGGCACAATGGGCCTAAGGCCAGCAGCGCCAGCGCAACCCGTGTCATGGTTTGCTCGGCAGCGCCGGTGATGGACTCCAATGACTGCC
>JAIOQZ010000028.1 GCA_021108395.1 Candidatus Cloacimonadota bacterium | reverse complement strand
AGTGGAAATTCTGTCAAGACCTTTTGTTTGACATATTTCTTCAGCATCGCTATATGGCTTATACTGGGTAAAGAGCGCAGTTATTAGTGAGAAAACAAAGTGACCGCGTGAAAGTGGCTGCACAAAAGGGTGTGAGTTGATTTTACGCACTTGGGTAATTCGTGAGAAAAGTAGAGTATATAAGGGTAAACGCAGGAAATTAGCGAGAAATTAAAACAACCGATACGACGCATTGAATATTGTCGTGTCGTGAAATGTGTAAGAGATATGTGACAGGTAAGGCAACTATTCGCAGGAATGAAATATCCAGGACAACACACCGATGAGCCGCACTGGAGTGTCCTCTGGATTGACAATGATCGGGCGGTAGTCGTCGTTGATCGACCGCAAGACAACCAACCTACTGCTTGCGTCCAGCACCAACTCCTTCAGGGAATAGCCATCATCGTCCACCGCCACAGCGCAGATGCGCCGGTGACACTGCATCCAGTCGGTTTCTCTCCGCACCAGTATCACATCCTCATCCAGAAGGCGCGGCGCCATGCTCTTGCCCTTCACCATCAGTACCAGGTAGTTGTCAGGGTTGTGTAGCGATATGCGCACCGGCGGCAGCCCCCCGTGCTCACCGGTTTGCTCCTGGGGCGCGCCTGCGGCCACTATCCCAGCCACTGGCATTTCCACAAGATGCCCTGTAGGCTGTAGGTGCTGTCCGGCCTTGTCCACCAGCAGGTGGGTGGGGCTATTGTTGCTGCTGGCGCATGGCGCGTGGCCATCCTGCTCCTCGAACATCTCGCCCTGCCCTACCAGGAGCCAGTCAGCATGCACACCCAGAGAACCAACAAGTTTAGTCAGAAATGAATATGATGGCTCGACTACGCCATTTTCGTATTTGCTGTAGTTTGACTGACTAACGCCACACCTGTTTGCGATCTCGTTTTGAGACAACTCTAAAGCAGCCCGTATTTCGCATAGTCGATCAGCGACAGCCTGCACAAATCCTCCCAATTATTCAAAAATAACTTGACCATTATTCATATCTGAATACACTTGTCCCCATGATGGACGTGAATTCATAGAGTGTCAAGCAACAAATATTCGGGAGGAGACCATGAGCATTAACAAAGAGGCCGTCAGAGCCGCTATGGAACTGCGCGGAGTGACACCTGCGAAGCTGGCCGAAGAAGCCGGCGTGAGCAGCTCCAGCGTTTACAAGACGCTCCGGGGCGTTCGCAATAATCAGGCGGTTATCGATACCGCCAACAAACTTCTACAGCCGCAACTCAGCAAGATCGAACAAATCGCCGCGCAGGCAAAGACCGGTAAGAGCGCGGCATAACCCACGGGAGGAACTCATGCGTACATGGAGCATCATCGCTATTTCACTCATCGCCGGCGCTGTGATCGGCGTCTCTCTCTTGACGCTCGCCACCGGCGAGAGCCTCAACACGACCAAGTCTCACGATGTGATCGCCGCCTTCGCGCTCATGGCCGTCAGTATGGGTGTCACCTATATGTGCGTTCACTGGCGACTGCGCGACGCGCAAGCACGGCTCGATGAGATCGTCACCCAGCGTAACATGAGCGGTGAAGGCTATGTCGCAGAAAAGCTCCGAGCCGACAGAGCCGAGGTACAGTTGAAACAGTCGCGCAGTGACGCTCGCGCCGCTCTCGATGCCTACGAGCAGCTCGAAAATGACAGCGGCGAGTACATCGAGCTTGAAGGCCGCTACAACGAACTCAAGCAAGCCTACGCATTGCTGGAGCAGCAACACGGCGGGTCACTGACAGAGCTGATACAGGCAGCCAAGGACATGCCGTTCATCCCGCCAGAAGCTACATTGGACAGGCACACACACAGAATGGCCGTAGATTCCGCGCCGGAGTGAGTTCTTCGGGCCGCCCTCCTGCATAACGAGGGCGGACTGAAGAGCTTACAACGGGAGAACCTATGTGGTTGACCACGAAGGAAGCGGCAGAGCGGCTGAGCATAAGCCAGCAAGCACTGACAAAGCGGATCAACAAAAGGGAGTATATAGCTCGCCTGGTTGATGGACGAGGCAGAGGCGGGAAAGTTCGTGAGGTGTTCTTGCCAGATGAGACCAAGTGTCATAAAAATGTGACAGTCTTGCAGCACAAATCTCAAAGCAACCAGGCCGCCGACTTAACAACCGACTTAACAACCGACTTAACAACCGACTTAACAACCAGCGAAGATGTTACAGCAGAAGAAGTTGCCCCAGTCAAAGCAACCGACTTAACAACCAATAGGAACAAACCCGCAACGGAGCAAACGGCTGATACTATAGAAGATAGCGATTTGTTCCTCTCGAAAAAAGCAATAGGAACAACCAGAGGAACAAACGGAAAAGAGCGCGTAAAGAACGACAGCACAGAGAGTAAGGGTGAAAAACGACTTAACAACCGAGAGGAACAAAAATCCGACTTAACAACCGACTTAACAACCAGCCGACTTAACAACCAAGCCGCCGACTTAACAACCAAATTGGCAACCGATCTCTCGCCAGATTACATCGATACTGCCACAGCCGCCGAGTTGCGTGGCGTCACCAGGCGGGCAATTGATCTCGAAGCCAGGCGGAACGACTGGGATACCTATATAGTCGATCAACCCGGCGGAGGCCGCAAGCAGTTCATAGCGGTGAGGCACTTTCCCGTCGCCGTTCAGAACGAGTGGGCTGTGCGTGTGGCCGAGAGCCACGCCGCTAACCTGCCGGCTGCGGTGGCCGCAGAACACGACGACTGGAGCGACACTGCTCAGGACGACCGTGAGAAGGCGCTGGCTCGGTGGAACATCGTCCGCGCGTGGCGCACCGAGTGCGCCGCCGCCCGGGCCGCGCATCGCCGGATCGGCGACGTCGAGACGCTCTTCGTGAACAACCTCCCCGCGTCTGATCTCATCACACTGAAGGTCACGGGCGTGAGCATTCAAACCGTACGGCGCTGGGATAAGACTGCGCGTAATGCTGGCGTCACCGTGTACCCCGCCTTGCTGGCCGACCATCGCAAGGGCGTGGTTGGTCGTCCGCCCAGCAGCGCCAAAGCCATGGCCGCAGAACGCTGGTGCCGCTCGTTCATTCAGGAGCGCGGCGCAGTCACCCTTACGGCCAAGTACTTGTGGCGGGTTTACCGCGACAAGCAGCCCGACCACAAGTGCAGCTTGCGCTGGTTTCAAAACATGGTGCGCACTGCAAAGCTCGATCTGGGCGGCCGCGCATTGTTTGCAGGCAAGCAGAGCACGGCATACAAGAACAGTAAGCCACGCATCGCCACCCGACCAGACCTACTGCCTGGCGAGTGCTGGGAGGTGGACGGCAAGACGATGAACAACCTGATCATCTCGCCGACAGTCGTTCACCCGAATCCGGCTCGCCGCCTGCTCATGCGCCCCACCATCGTCTATTTCCGCGACCGCGCGAGCGGTTTCATCCCCGGCTTCTGCCTCACTCCAACCGAAAACTTTCAGTCGCTGATGTGCGCCTGGGCGCAGGCAGTCATCCGCTGGGGCCTGCCACAAAAGGTAATCTCTGACGGCGCCGGTTCTTTCTATAACGCATGGACAGCCACATGCGATTTCGCTGAACGCAAGCGCGTCACCAAAGCAGTCACTCGCGCGCGCGATCTTTTAGTAACTGGTTACACCGGATTCTTCGATCAATTCGGTGTCACCCTTCACCGGTCGATTCCAGGCAACCCGCAGTCAAAGGCGATTGAACCGGCCAACAAGCTGTTTCACGATTTCGAGGCCAGCCATTCTATTTTCACGGGGCGCAAGAAGGAAGAGCGCCCCGAGGTGTTCAGCGCCACCATCCAGCAACTCTATCGCAAGTTCGGTGATGTCGTCGAGGACTGGGCCGAGTACGTTGCTCATCTCACTGCGTGGATCGACCTCTACAACGACACCCCTCGCCCCGAACTGAGCACAGTTGACGGCGAGATGCTCTCACCACGCGAGTATTACATCCGCTTCGATCACCGCAAAGTAACCCGCGCCGAGGTGGAAACCAATACCCTCCTGCGGTTCCCCAAAACCGCCACCGTGCACAGCGGCGTTCTCGATGTCGGTAACATCCGCTATGGCCACGGGGAGTTCCGCTTGTTCGAGGGGCGCACACTGTATGTGTACCCCGACTACAACAACATCGAGCATCTGCGCCTCGGCTCGGCTCATGGCCAGCTTTGGGAGACCCCTGCGCAGATGATGATCCCCAGCAGCCGCACCGACAAGAAGCAGTTCGTCGCTGCGATCAAGCAGTATCGCCGACTGGAAAAGGCGCAAAACGCCGCCTACTTGAAGATGCACAAGCCCGAAGACGTGGGTGACGCCGAGATGCTGCCCTGGCGCGACGGAGACCTACTCGGAATTGAGGATGGCGCAGCCGAACTCATCGCCGCGCAAGAGCGTGAAAACGAGGCCAGCAAGGCCGATGCTGTCGCATTCACGCCTGAGGCGGTGGCGAAAGAACTATCGAACCACGGCAAAACAGACACTGACAACGAAATCAACGACTTTCAGGCACTGCTTCGCAGCGTCGACGGAGTCGGCTGAACAAGGGAGGAATGAATGCGCAGAGCAAACATCGAAAGGGAGGGCGAATGAGAGACACCCTCAGCGAAACTTCAAACGTCATCGCAGCACGCAGGGGGCTACAGTTCCTGGCTGCACGACCCAAGACACGCATGGTCGGCCTCGGCCTGTTTTATGGCGCCCCAGGACTGGGCAAGACCAGCTACATCGAGAAGGTAGCCACGGAGAACAAGGGCTGGCTGCTCATACGCCTGGAGAGCAGCGACACAGCCAAGACCTTCCTACAGCGGCTCTATCTTCGCATCGCCGCCGAGCGCGGCATGGCGGCAGAATATCCTGGCGGCTCCACCAACTCGGTGCACCGACTGGTCGTCGATCTGCTACGAGATCAAGCCATGACCATCTTCGTTGACGAAATAGACTACGCCTTCAGCAACAAGAAGCTGCTCGGCGTCATCCGCGACCTGGTCGATGAGACCCTCAGCGAGGTGATCCTGGTGGGTATGCAGGATGCGCACAAGCGCCTGCTGCGCGCCAACGCACACTACTTCGACAGGTGTAACTACTTCGTCAAATTCAAGGCGCTGGACGTGAACGATGTGCGCCTTGTGCTTTCTGACATGTGCGAGGTTGCCATCGACGACAGCCTCGCGGTGCACCTTCACAAGGACACAGGGGGTACGCTGCGCCGTCTCGTGAAGAAGGTGCATGTAATCGAAACCATCGCCAGGAAGCACGGAATCTCGCGCGTCACCAAGAAGATGTTCCTGAGAGACGTCGCATGAAGCGCGAGAAACGATCCGCGCAGGAGCGCATCAGGGCCTGGGCGCTGGGGCAAACCAGACCGTTTGACACCGCCGCCTGTGCTCGTGGCGCTCGCGCCAACGTGAAGACTGTGCGCAACCGCCTGTGTGAGATGGTGCGCGACAACACAATGCGCAGGGTGGATGGCGGCGGCACGGTGTGTTATGCGCCGGTGCCTCTGCATCAGCGCACCAAGTCCAGCAACTGGGCACCCAACCTGGATGTGGCCGAGAGTATTCTGCGAAGCATTCGCGAGCGCCCCAAGTCTCGGAATCGATTCATTTCGCTTCATCTGGGCCTTAGCCGCGAGACCGTGAGCCGCTACATGACCGCCCTCGCCGCTGAGGGATACATCGTTCTGGATGTCATAGCCCGGGCCACAGGCAAACCCGGCCCCGTCAAACTCAATAACCTTCTGAGCTACAAGCGAGGCCAGGCATGACCGAGAAGCAGATCAAGTACGCCAAGATGTTGCGAAGCAAGATAGTGGCATACGCCAAGATGCACTGCGGCTGGAGCAAAGAACAACTGTATGAGATCATGGCCGGCTGGGGTCACACCAAGACGCTGTCCAAGTGCTGGATACCGGAGTTAAAAACGATACAGGCGACACTGCGCAGCCTCGACTCTACAGCCGACTACGATCGCGTTATTGTCGGTGGCAAGGGCATGAGCACCGCGCAACAACAGCGTTATGCCATCGTGCTCTACCACGCCTATTGTAGGCTCAAGGGAAAACCGCGCAATGAATGGGGCGCGTGGATGCGCAACTGGCTGCACAAATACTGGAAGGTTGACCATGTGCGCTGGATTACCGAGCGTAAAATGCACACTGTCCTCGGCGCAATCGAGAAGATGATCATCACCACATTCGGCGTCGAAGCCTATGAGAAGATCACCCAGCGCGAATGGCCGGAGCACGGCCATACTTACAGAAAACACAGGGAGGCATGATGCCATACTACATAGAGAAGCGGGAAGAATGGGCAGGGTTACCCTGCCCTGCCGAGATGGAGGGTAAATGCGAGACGACTCACTGCACCGAATGCTTCGCTCGCTGGCTCGATGCCGACAACCCGAAGTGCGAGGATGGCAAGTGCATTGTCGGCATGTTGCGCACCTTTTTCCCCGTGACCGAAAACGAAATCACAAAGAACGGGTCGGTGCTGCCAGGCGAGGTCGCCTACAACAACTACTGCCCGCAATGCAGACGGCCCATCGACCATGGACGCATCGAAGCGATGCTGAGGGGGAGGGTATAATGGATCGTTACGCAGAAGCATTCGAGCACGAAGAGGAAACCTGGTGCTGCCGTTGCATTCTCAAGGAATCCCAAGAAGAGAAATGGGGGTCGCCGACGCTTTATTTCTTTTCGCTTAGTCCCCCCGTAACTGTGTTTCACGGCGCTCTTTGCGACAAGTGTAAACAGCCGTTCGGTTCTCGTGAGGCTAATATCGCGGCGGCAGCGATTGGCAAAATAGCGAGGGCGCTCATGGCTGCGCTGGGCGGCGACACCCCGACCGAGGAGGCCTCATGCGAGTGACCATACCTGCCATCGACAGGGCGACGCTGGCGTTGCTGGGCGCGGTGGGCGGCGCGAAGCTGGCGCCGATTACCCAGAACCTGCGTGTGCGGGCGTGGGACGATCAGGTAGAGCTTTGCGCCACCAACCTGGACGTGACGGTGATCGCACGGGTCGCCGGTAAAAGCGCCTCGCAGGCCGCCTTCTGCGCACCCGCCGCGCTGCTGCTCAACGTACTTGGCATGGGTGACGTGGAGATCGGTATCGACGAGACAAAGCGTGAAGGCCGCGCGAGCTGCGGGACATACAATGTCCACTTCCCGCTGGCCGAGCCGGATATGTTCCCGCTGATCCCTGACATCGATCAGGGGAACGCGCTGGAGATAGCGCCGCACGAGTTACGCCGCGCCATCGCCTGCACTATGCCGTTTACGGATAACCCGAAATCGGCTCGCGTGATCTTTCACGGAGTGCACATGAAGGTGGAGGCGGGCAGGCTGACAACCGAAGCGACCGACGGCAAGGTCATCGCCAGATATATCTGCCCCGTTGCGGGCGAGACCGAGGCGCAGGACGTCGTCCTCGCACAGGACGGCCTCAAGCTGATCGCCCGCATCCCAGACGAGACCGACGGTAAGGTGTCGATGTGCAAGCTCACGCTCACGCCCACCCGCTATGTCGTCCGGATGGGCGGCGTCACCATCATCGGCAGCATGCTCAACGGACGATACATGGACGTGACGAAACCTTTGCCGGACGAGTCGAAGATGCACGCTTACAGGCTTGACCGAAAGGCGCTGCTTGCAGCCCTGCGTCAGGTGGGAGTGACCATCAACAGCGAGACGCAAAGGGTGACGCTCACGCTCGGCGACGACCTGACGCTGGAGACATCGCGGCTGGAGGTTAGCTCCTCGCGTGTCGGTTCGTCACAGGTTGTACCTGTCCACGAGAAGCCGGACGGTGTGCAGAGCCTCGTCTCGTTCAACGCCCTGTTTCTTCGCAACATCCTGACCGCCGTCGCGTCCGACGAGGTGACTCTCAAGCTGAGTCCCGGCGTGAAGACGGCGCCCCGCGGCGTGACAACCCCTGCCATGATCTATTCGCACGGCGAGACCAACCCCTGGTGGCTGCTCATGCCGCTGCAACTGCCGAAGTGAGGAGGTTCCAATGAAGATACTCGACACGACAGAAACACACAAAGCGCTGAGAACGCTCAGAGAAATGCTCGCCGGTGTGACCGGACGACTGGAGATATGTAACCAGGAACAGATCGCCGCGGTGAAGCTCGGCGACGCCCTGGCGGACGTGTACACGATCACGATCAGTGATACAGAAGAAGAGGATGACGACGCCACGCGCACCGAATACTTCCACTGTCCCGAAGCCGACGGCGACCGGCATGAAGCGACCAGGCTATACAAGCGAGAATCGGCAAGGAGTGGCCGGCTTTGGGTGGAAGTCGAGTTCGGTGCCAGCCCGATCGAATTACCGCACCCGCCGCCGCGCATCGCGCGACAGGAGGCCTCGTGAGCCTGAGCGCAGCAATCAGAGACGCCATGCGCGGTCGCGGCAAAACAGCCAAAGACATCGCCGAGCAGACCGGCGACAATCTCAGCGAGATTGTGATGGCCATCTACGAGCGGACAGGCTTTGACCCGCTCATCCAGCACCGCACCGCCGAAGCCCTCAGCATCGATATGAGCGAGGACGCGCCGAAAGCGCGGACACCTGTCGCAGTTGAGCCGGAGGCGACCGCACCCCAAGACGATAAACTAACGCGCCAGCGCAAGCAGGCCGCCCACGCAGGCCTTCCGCCCCTGAAGGGGAAGCCGCGGAAGCCAAAGGAGAAACAGGATGACGCAGAAAAAGTGCAGGGAGATGGAGTGCAAGAGGTTCCGAGCGACGCTTCGCTGGATGCAAGACCCCAGCCGTCCGGCGGTGTGCCTGCTGGCGGGACGAACCATCAGCGGCATGAGCGAGCAGAACCTGCCGCCGGGCTGCCCGATACGCGAGATGTCGGAGGGGCGGCTGCCTTCCGCGAACGCGGCCTGCCAACGCTCATTAACAACCTCGAAAACGCGGAACAACCGGTGATCTATATCGAGATCACGCGCGGCGACATGACCACAAAGCTGCGCATACCGCTGGGGGTGTGAGGATGGAATCGAACGAAAAGACACTCGCACAGAAGATCAGGGACTACATCGACTTGTCACGCCAGCGGCTTACCAAAGCCGAAGAGGTCGCGCACCCTTTCCGTAAAGCCCTCACCGCCGCCTACAGTGATGGGGCCAACGACGCCCTCGACAGGCTGGTCAAGGTCATCGCAGAGCACGAAGCGAACAAGCTCGAAGCGTTACTGGGGCGGCCTCAATGAGCTTCCCGCGCAAGCTCTACGACGAGGTGACGCGGCTGTTCGGCAGAGAACTGGTGGACGGGCGCATCAAGCGCCTGCTGCTGCGGCTGAAGCACAGAGACGGGGGCAAGAGCGAGGGGTCGGTGGCTCGCATCATCGCCGACCTGAACGCGCGCACGGGATTCAGCTACAGGCTGACCAGCGCCGCTACGCAGAAGCTGCTCAAGGCGCTGCTGGCCGATCACCCTGTTGAAGACATTCTGCGGGTGCACGAGGCGAAGTGCAAGGAATGGAAAGGCAGCCGCGAGATGCGCAAGCACCTGTGTCCGGGAACGCTCTACCGTAAGAGTAACTTCGAGAGATACTTGGAAACGCTCGACGCGCAGTCGAGCGAAAGGAGCCTGAAAGGTGAGTGGTAAACTGCATCGAGTAAGCGACCTGCGCAACCTGGCACGTTCGTTCCAGTCGCGGGACGAGCAACCCGCTCCGCCCGCTCCGCGTCTGGCGCTACCCGACGGTTATATCGAGAACAACCCGGCCATCCTCGCCCGCATCCGCGGCGACCTAACGGCGGGCAAGCCAATGCGCTACCTGTTTGCGGGAGCGCCTGGCGCAGGCAAGAGCTATCTGGCGCGGTACGTCCTGGCCGCCTGGAGCAAACTGCTGCCGGTGGGGGCGCTCGACCAGTGGATATGGATGCCGCGCCACGCGCGAGAGTACGCATCCTATGCCGCCAGCAACGGCAGCATAGGCAAGGCTGAAGGTATCCGCCGCATGGAGCGTGCTCTGCGCCGACCGTTCACCGTGCTCGACGACCTCGGCGCGGAACGTGACACGGCCTCCGCCCGCGAGCTCGCAGCGCACATGATACAGGAATGCTACGAGGCTATCGTGCGCGGCCACCAGACGCACATCATCGTCACCACCAACCTGGGCGCGGCGGACGTGCCGGTCGTCTATGACGAGCGCGTCGCTGACCGGATTGCCGAAGCGTTCGTCATCATGCGATTCGCGGAGAAGTCATTCCGCCAGACAAAACAAACCATCATACACGAATAAGGAGGAACGATGCAGGAAAATGAGAACATTGAGCTGACCACCGAAGAGAAGTTTGCCGCAGTAACCACGCTGAAGAAGCGGCTGGAGGACGACTTCATCGCACTGGGCAGCTTGCTGTCCGAGATCAAGCGCACAAAGGCCTTTCGCTTGCGCGGATACACGGCCTTCGGCGAGTTCGTTGAGGGCGAGTACAATATGTCGCGCGGGTTCGCCTCGCGGCTCATCACCATCCACGACCTGTTCGTCGAGGAGATGGACGTCAACGAGACGCGGCTGACAGGCATCGGCCTCGACCGGCTGTCAATCATCAAGCCGGTTGTCAAGGATTGCCCCAGGGACGAGGCGGAGGAGTGGATCGGCAAGGCCGAGCAGCTGACGACCACCGAGCTGCGCGAGGAAGTGCGAACCGCGCGCGACCAGGAAAAGAAGAAAACCAACAAGGAAATCTTCGTCGAGCAGTGGATTGAGAGAATGGTGACAGTGTTCAACTGCAGCGTCAAGGAGTTGCAGTACAAGCTGGCCATCTACTTCCATGACCGCGATCTCGACGAAGTCAAGGACAAGATTCGCACCAGCCAACGCCAGATAGAAGAGGCTGGGGATCTGTAAAAACAGGAGGAACTATGAGCAAGAGAACGAAGACACTGATGGACGCCGAAGGGCGTGAGATTCCCGAAAAACTGCTGCGCCCCGACGTGGTGCAGCGAGACCGTGTCGTGCGCAAACTAAGCAAGCGGGCGGCGCGTCTCAACGCGATGATAGCGAAGGAGAAGGCGAAGATATGCGAGGAGCTGGCCGACTATCTCGCGGACATGGCGGCTGAGGTCGGCGAAACGTGGAAAGGAAACGCTACCCTGCAAAGCTTCGACGCACGGCTCAAGGTGGAGTTCCGGCGTCGAGACCAGATCGCCTTCGGGCCGGAGCTGCAACTGGCCGAGCAGAAGTTCAACGCCTTCATCGAGCGTCGCGCCGAGGGGTCGGACGAAGCGATTTGCGTGCTCGTGAAGGACAGCTTCAATGCCAACAATAAGGGCGCGATTCCGATTGGCCGTATCATGCGGCTGCGCAAGTTCAAGTTCGACGATCCCGACTGGGAAGCGGCGATGGCGCTTATCGACAAGGCCATCGATGTCGTGTCCACCAAAGACTACATCTCGTTTTACGAGAAAGCGGACGACGGAAAGTACGTCCAGACCGTGCTGAATTTCAGCGCGATATAAGGAGCAGCGACATGACCGAGCAGTTCAACCCCCAAGTCATCTACTCCGTGAGCATGATAGTCGAACGCACCGGGTGGTCACGAATGACTATCCTGCGCGAGATTGCCGAGGGCAGGCTGCTCGGTCGCCGCACCAGCGATCGCGGCCATTGGCGCGTAACCGGCAGCGACCTCAACGCCTGGTGGACAGTCATGCCAAACAGCAGCGACCCGTATGCACTCGAGGAGGGCGCATGAAGAAGAACAGCAAAGCAACCCAGAACCTGCGCCGCAAGTACGGCAAACGCGCCATCGAGATATACTGCGAGTCGCCCGACCGCACCGTGGCCGACGTCGAGAAGACACTGAAGTCAGAAGGCGTCGATGTCAGTCGTGGTACGCTCTACCGCTGGCGCGACAAGGATCACTGGGATGATGAGCGCAACCGCAAGCCGGTGGACAAAGAGCAGGTTTACGAGCGTATCATGGATCTGCTCAGCAATCCTGACTTGTCACCCCAGCGTATGTACGCCCTCACCCGTGTGCTCGATCGCATCGCCGAAGAGGAGCCGGAGAACCCGGACGGGGGGCAAGTCACGCTGCGCTACGACAAGGACGACACCCACATCGAGCGGCTGGAGAAGCTGCGCGACTACTACCTGGAGGTGTCGCAATACGATACCAACGAGAACATGGCTCGCGCCCGGGTGGAAATCGTGCAACGGTGTAACAGCATTCTGCGCGAGCACCGCAAGTATGCCGAGCGCGTGGCCGCCGAAGTGTTCAGCTACATCGAGCAGTACGCTATCGATAACGACAAACCCCTGCTGCGCGAGTTCGTAGGCGACGTTGAGTCGCTGGCACAGCATGTTGCCCTGCGCCTGGGCGCAGCCGAGTTGAAGTGAGGTGGCCATGCTGGAACTGAAAGCGCGTGAGATTCGCAACCGTCACAAGGGTTTGTTCGACGAGATCGAAGGCTTCTCCGACTGGATCGCCAAGCGTAAACTGCACATCAAGCCTGGCCTGCCCTGGCGACTCGAAGGCCATGAGTATCTCGGCGGAATCCTCGACGCCATGAACGCCGGCGCTCGCGTCATCGGCGTGCGCAAGGCCGCGCAGGTGGGCGTGTCCACGCTGTTCCTGGGCGAGAGCTTTTACAACGCCGACGCGCATTCGGCCAAGTCGCTTTACTATTTCCCCAGCGATGTCGAGGTCAATGACTTCTCGGTCGATCGCGCCGATGCCATGATTCGCGCAACCTCTCACCTGCAGAGCCTGACCAGAGGCGTCCTCAACGTCGGCCTCAAGCACATCGGCGGCGGCAGTTTGTACTTTCGCGGCCTGTGGAGCAAGCGCAAGGTGAAGAGTATCGACGGCGACGCGCTCTATCTGGACGAACTGGACGAGGCCAACGCCGAGAACATTCAGTATGCGCGAGACCGCCTGCTGCATAGCTCGCTGCGCCTCGAACGCTACTTCAGCCAGCCGAGCGTGCCTGAGTTCGGCATCGACTCGGTGTTTCGTCAAGGCACACAGGAACACTGGATGCTGACCTGCCCCGCGTGCGGCAAGGAGCAGGCGCTGGAGCTGGAGCTGGACGACGGGCGCTATCCCAAGACGTTCCTGCAAGTTCCGCGCAAATGGAAGGGCGGGCGGTTCCCTGCACGACAGAAGTATTATCGGGGTTGCGTCAAGTGCCACGCCCCGCTCGACATGGCCAGAGGCCGCATGGTGGCGCGTTATCCCGACCGCGAGATGCGCACCTTCCACCTGAGCCAGCTATACAGCCAGGTCAAGCTGTCTGATGGCCACATCGAAGACATGCTCATGGCCGACCTCGCCGGCGCGCGCAGCAGCTTCCAGATCGCCCGTGCAGTCATCTCCATCATCGGCAACCCATACGTCGACGCCAATCTGCAACCGGTCAACGACGCCGTGCTGCGGGCGGCCACCGGCGATCACGGCCTGCGCGCCGCCGGCGAGGCCTGCTACATGGGTATCGACCAGGGTGACACGCTCACCGTTGTCATCGGCGAGGGCGGCTTCGGTCGGCTCAAGGTGATCCACCTGGTGGAGACCCCTGACTGGCGCATGCTCTACGATCTCATGGAGCGGTTCGACGTGCGTCATTGTCTCATCGACGCGCTGCCAAACAAGAGCGACGCCAAGCGGTTCGCCGCAGCGTTCGCAGGCCGCGTCACCATTCAATATTTCAAGCAGACATTCGCACGCTCTACAGAGCCGTTCGTGGACGGCGGCCAGGAGGTGGATGTGCCGCGACTCATGGTTGACCGCAACGAGAGCCTCGACGACACAGCCCACGCGCTTCAGGAGGGCGAGCTGTTGCTGCCCCGCGCAGGCAGCGCCGTGGTCGATGATCTCCACCGCCACCTCAAGAACCTGGTGAAGGAGAAGGACGAGAACACGGGCCGCGTGCAGTACAAGAAGAACACCGAAAACCACTACGGCATGGCGCTCAACAGCGTGCGCCTGGCCGTGAATCACGCGCCCAGCGCACCGTTCATCGGCGTGCTGCCGATGGGGTTCTGAATGCTCAACATCACAGCGCGTCTGCACCGCGCATTCGGCAGCATCGCCGCCTCGTTCGAGGCCGAAATGGTACGCGGCGCGCCGGTGGTGACCGGCAACCTGGCCAACACCATCACCGCCGAGGCTCGATGTCACGGCCACAGCGCCACCATCGTCATCACAATGGCCGACTACGGCGTGTTCATCGACCAGGGCACCGGCATCTTTGGCAAGCACAAGCGGCCTATCGTACCCAGAACAGCCAAGGCGCTCCTCACGCCATACGGCCCCCGCAAAAGCATCAAGGGCATGGAGGCCAGGCCGTGGATCGATAAGTCGCTGAACCAGGTTATTCGGAGCGGCGAGATCGAGGACGAGATCGCGCGCGCGTTCGACATCGGCAATACAATCTGACGATACAAGGAGACCACATGGGATTGTTCAATCGTAAAAAGATCAGCAAGGCCGAGCTGCCGCCGCAGGGGCGCAGCAGCGCCGAACCACTGGAGCAGTCGCTGTCCAGCGTGCTGGCCGTGCTCGATGGCCGTTACGCCAACACCGACCTGTGGCGAACGCTGCGCACGCTGGAGCTGCTGGCCATCCACAACGCCGACATCAGTCACGCCATCCGCAACTGGATCAAGATGGCCAACACTGGCCATAATGTCACCGTGAGCGGTGGCAGCAGCCGTGCCAACCAGCAGGCGCTCGATGAGCTGAACCACCTGGCGGCCACGCTCTATGACAGCGGCGCAGGCATTGACGGCCTGGTGAACCACTACCTGCAACAGATCGCCGTCACTGGCGCCGTCAGCAGCGAGGATGTGCTGGCCGACAACCTCAAGGGTGTGGTCAAAGTGGTTCCGGTGCGTGTGGCGCAGGTGCGGTTCAAGTACGAGGACGGCGCGTGGCAGCCATACCAGCATGTGCACGGCAAGCAGTTCAAGCTTAACCTGCACACATATCGCTACTACGCTCACCTGCGGCTCGAAGAAGACAAGCCATACGCCAAGCCGATGTTCATCGCCGCGCTCGAAGCGGTGATCAGGCAGAAGGATATGCACGAAAACATCGGCTACATCATGCAGAAGTATGGCCTTGTCGGATTCGTCGAGATGATGGTGTCAGCCCCGCCACGCAAGAAAACCGAGTCGGAAACGGAGCATCAGGCCAGGCTCAAGGACTACCTGGCGGATGTGGCCAAAGCAGCGTCCGGCGCATATCGCAACGGCATGATGGTTCACTATGACGATCAGACGGTCAAGCACAATTCGATGTCCGCTGTTGCAGCCGGCGGCGCTAAAGACATCTACCAGCTCAACGAGGAGCAGGTGTTCAGTGGTATCGGCATAGACCCCGCCATGCAGGGCCGCAGCTACAGCACTACCGAGACCTATGCAGGCGTGGTGTATGGCCTGTTGGCCGCCGAAGCGCGCGGCCTGCAGCGGCTGGTGAAGCGTCGCCTCGAACGCACCTATCGCCTGCACCTGGCGCTCACAGGGCGCGAGCAGTTCGATGTGTCGGTGGCGTTCAATCCGGTGGCAGAGAAAGACCCCAAGGCGTCCGCCGAGCGTGAGCAGATCGAGCTGAACAACGTGCTGGCCAAGGTGCGCGCCGGTCTCATCGACCCCGATGCCGCCGCGCAGGAGCTGGGCTACGACGGCTGGCATGACCACGATCTGGCTATCGCTCAGTTCGACCCCATGCAGCAGGCGTTTGCGGCAACGGCGCCGCGCCCTTTTGACCGTGCGACCCGGCCCTTTGTCGGGGCGGCGGCGGGCGATGGCGACGCAGAAGCAAACGACAGAGACTGGTATGCGCTGGCAGAGAGCTATCTGCGGCGTATGCGGCCGCACCTGCGCACCGCCGAGCAGGACTCCATCGACCAGGTGGTTGCCTGGATGCGCACGCAGGACAGCGACCCCGGCCTCGATGAGTTCCAGCGGCAGAGCCTTGCCCTGGTGCAGGCGCGCCTGGGCGAACTGGGCGATGACGGCGGCATGGCCGACGAGATAGCCACAGCCTGCGCCGCAGCGTATGAGGCAGCCCGCTTCACCGCCTCCGACAGCCGCGAGTATGGCGCGATCGATACGCGCATCACCGCCTTCGCCGCCGCCAACGACCGCTTCTTCGTCAGCAGCTACGCCACCAATCCCGACTACGAGCGGGGCATGCTGCGCTGGATGCAACAGACCTACGAAGACAACGGCGCCAACCTGTGGAAGCGCATGGACGACGATACGTTAGCCGCCTTTCGCGAGCAGTTCAGCGAGGCGCTCGGCAAGGCAAGCGACGCCGCCGCGCGGCGCATCGTCAACACAACCGTGCAGACCATGCGCAACTTTGGCAACATCGCCAAGCTGTCGGAGACCGGCGTGAGCAAGCTCGAAATCTACGAGCCGCTGCAGGAATGTGCAATCTGTAAGGAGATGCACGGCAAGGTGGTGGAGACGGAGGTGGCGAGGACGTACATCGAACAGGCCAGCGACATGTCGCCGGGCGAGTACGTCGATCACCTGCGCGCACGCAGCGGCAGGCTGTCCGACACGGAGTCGCTTCGCTCGGTCAGCTTCAAGGACGCCGTGGCCGAGGGCTATGGCACGCCGCCCTATCACCCCAACTGCAAGGGTCGCGTCATCAAGCACCGCGAGGCGCTGCGCAAGGTGGAAGGACAGGACGTAAACGCCGCCGAGAATGGCCGCGAGTTCGAGTTCGTGAACGCTGAAACCGGCGAGAAGCTGACGCAACACGTCGAGTACACCGTTCTTGACAGACGAGGGCAGAAGGTAATCGTTACCCGCGAGACGCTGGCGCATGACTCTCGTGGCCTGGCCGAGCACATCCCCGGCATCCTGTATCAAGGGGAGATGTATGTCGACAACCGGCGCAAGGGCACGATCGCCTACGTGATCGGCGACATGATGGTCGTCACCCGCCAGAGCGGCGAGGCGGTCGGCTGGACGGTGCTCAAGATGGGTAACCCGTCGAGCTACCTGAGAAACAACTTCAGCCCCATAGGAGGCGGACAGTGAGAACAATACACATAGCGCTCGACGAGCGCATTAACTATGTCGAGCTATACACGGACGAGAAGTATCTGGAACAGGCCGAGCAGGACAAGCTCGAAGCCACGGAGCACGCGGTCGCGGCGCTGCTGTTCGATGGCGACGAGTTTGCCTACATGATCGAGGACGCACACGCGAACTCGCTGCAGGGCGTAATCGACGAGCTGAGAGAGCGCCCCATCGAGGAGCGGTTCGATGTGCCGGCGCTGAATCTCTTAGACGTCACGCTCCGCGAGACACTGAAGAAATGGATTGAATACCAGGCAATCGCTTCACAACGTTAGGAAAACCCATAAGGAGGGAGTATGAAGACCCTGTTATGTATCATGTTGCTGGCCTTCGCGGTCAGTCTCACAGCAGACATCATCTACGTGACCGCAACGGACGGACGCGAATTCAGGGGCGAGTATCTCGCCAAACTCGACAACGCAATCTACGTGCAGGTGGGCGACACCATCTATCGCTTCCATCGCACCGCCATCGCCAAGATCACCAACGGCACAGCGCCCATCACATCGCTGACGTTCCGCAAACCGGACGACACCTTCGCCGAGTTCGACATGGCGGCGGCGGTTGACTATGGCCCGCAGCCGGCGGCAGTCTCGCTCACGCCGACGATAACCCGCGAGGAAGCGTGCGCCGGCCTGTTCGACGGCGTTCACATCGAGACGCGCATGAACGCGCCGGAACTTCTCCCAGTTGCTTTGTTGTTCTGCATGTATGCCTGGCAGAAGTTTGATTTGGCTGCGTCTTTACAGGACGACATTGATATGTTCAAGTCTCTCAACAAAAGTTTTGCAGAGATTCTTGACATTGAAGGTGACCTATACGACACAACGATATACGAAGATGAGAAGAAGAGACAACTCACGTATGCCTGGGTTTACATAGGTCTCGGTTTAGTTTCCGGCGTCACCGCCGCCTGGCCTGTAGAGGTGTATGTGAACGAGCGCGGCGAAGTGCTCGCAGGTGTGCGCGTAAAGTTTTAACTTGACAACACAAGGCCGGTTGCCCCTCATCGCGGTGTACGCACACAGATAGGGGCTACCCGGCCTCATCGGGCTTTTTTATTAGCCGAGACTCTCTGGCTCCGTGAGGACCGGGAACGCTCAACCTGTTTGTGGCGTGTACAAGTCTCGGCTTTATTTGTGTTCCGTACAAACAACAAACAGGAGGAACGATGAAAAACAACATCGTCGTTGAAAGAGGTAGATCTGCGCGATGCGAACAGATCACCATTGCCCGCCACCCACTTCCCATCCGCGAACATCGAGGCCAACGCGTAGTCACCTTCAGAGACATCGCCGCCGTGCATGATGTCAAGTATGATCGAGTACGAAGAAACTTCAAAACTAACAGGGATCACTTCAATGAGGGAACTGACTACTTCGTCATCACCGGACAAAAGTCTTGCAACAAATTCTCCCGAGAGTCAGTTTCTGTAACAACCCGAGTTAACCTCTTCACTGAAACCGGCTACCTGCTACTGACGAAAAGCCTGACAGACGACACTGCGTGGGCTGTGATGCGGGAGCTCGTGACCCGCTACTTCCGCGTGCAGCAGGCGGTTGTAGAGGCGCCTCGCGCCTCTACGGCGATCATCGAGAAGAACGCCTTCTTCGATCTGCTGACGCCCGGGGTGCGCAAGCTGATGTACTATCGCAGCTACAAGCGGCTGACGCAGCAGGAGACCGCCCTGCTGCTGGGGGTGAAACACAGTGACGTGGAGTTCATCGAGAAGCGCCTGGCCATTCTCGGCTACCCGATGCCGAAGACGGTCAGGGAATTCAAGTCGTTTCGCAAGAACAAGTTACTCGTAGGCAGCGAGGAGAGTCCGTCATGTTGAGCGCTGAGGAGACCGTTCGCGTTTCGGTGGAGATCGAAGAAATCTCCGGCGCGATGGGCGAGTATGGCATGTTGCTGGGCGCCGCCTGTGGCGGTACATGCGGCGGCATGATTGCGATAATCCTCGGCAGCCGCCTGGAAGAGGTTGCGAAGCGCATAAACGACTGGCAAGCAAGGCCTTCGCCGTCCACATGAACAGCCATTCACTACACGCCCCGCCCTTCGCGGGGCTTTTTTTTTGCAGAAAAATCATTTAGTCTCCCAAACAAACCATACCGGATTGACGCCCTCTTGCGACATGGTGTACTCTGTGGCCAGAAGAAAACCAAGGAGTAGATTATGCCAAAGAAACGCAAGGGATTGATGCTCGATGGCGACGGCCGTGTTCAGGCGGAGATGACGCTCATGCGCGCCTCGCTTGCCGGCGACGAGCGGTCGCCCGAGACTGACGGCAAGCAGGCGCGCGGTTACATCGAGATACCTTTCCGCGCGCTCTCCGCCGCACACATCGATGGCTACTGCATCGACTTCAGCCGGCCGGGGGTGCTCGAAGCCGCCGTCGAGATGTTCAACGACATCCCCGTGTATCCCGACCACTATCACTCCGTCGATCGCTGGGTGGGCAAGACCGCCGCACCGCACTGGAGCGAAGCCAGCGGCGACGTTCCCGCAGGCATCGATCTCGATGTCCGCGTTTATGATGGCGCCGATCTCACCGGCGAGATGTTCGACCGCCAGAACAAGCTCATCGTCGGCCTGCGCGAGGGCGTCATCCGCGCTTGCAGCGCCAGCGTCCTGTTCGAGTGGGAGCGCAGCCATCCCGACCTCACCGGCGACGCATTCTGGGACATGCTCGGTCACGAAGTCGATGACGAGATCGTCCGTTTTGTCGTCACCAAAATCGTCAAGGTGGGCGAGCTGTCGCTGGTGTGGGAAGGGGCCGATCCCTACGCGCGTCGCCTGGCCGCCGCCAACGAGACTCAGGCCGAGATGGCCAAGGTGACCGCTCGGCTCGAAGAGAGCGAGAAGAATCTGGCCGCCAAGACCGCCGACTGCGCGAAGCTGGAGACAGAGGCGAAGGGTTTGCACAGTCAGGCCGCCGAACTGGCCGCTTACCGCAAGACCCTTCTCGAAGAGCTGAAGCGCGACACCGTTCTGCTGGGCGAGTCTCAGCACGAGAGCTACCTCAAGTTCCTGGAGACCCAGTCGCTGACCACCCTGCTCGGAATTGTCGAGGCCGGCCGCGCCAAGCTCGACGCCGCCTGTCCGCTACAGTGCGCCGACTGCGGCAGCCACAACGTAGCGCGCCGTTCCAGCGTACTCAGCGTCCAAGCCCATACACCAGCCATCAACGAAGAGCAATACAAAACCGGAGGAAAGACATGAACAACTATCCCGAACACGACAGCGGTCTTTTGACCCTGGCCGGCAGCGGCTCGCCCGTCGTTGGCAACGCCGTCAAGATCACCGGCGAAGACGCCTGCCAGCCCGTCGGCGACGCCGACACCATCTTTGGCCTGGCCAAGTCCGTGGACACCGACAACTACGTCGGCGTTCAGTTCAACGGCGTCATCACCTACACATACAGCGGCGATGCTCCGACAGTGGGCCACCGCGAACTCATCGGCGCGGCCAGCGGCGCCATCAGACTCGCCACCGGCGAAGAGGTAGGCCGCATGGGCCACGTCCTCGGCGTCGATACCGACGACAATCTCGTCGCGGTCATTTTCTAAGGGGGCCCCATGAAGCAGTTCGAGAAGATAGACCTTTCCGCCGATCTCTACCGCAAGGCCAACGAGCAGAACAAGACTTTCACTGAGGCGCTCGAAGAGATCGACCCGTCCGGCGACTACCCAGACTCCACGCTCGACGCCTTCGAGCGACAGATGGCCGTGCGCGGCCTGGTGGTGCGCGGGAAGCGCAGTCTGACAGCGCATGGCCAGCGCAGCGTGAGCCTCGAGGTGATGTATGACAAGGACAACCGCGTCCTGTTCCCCGAGCTGATCAGCCGCACCGTCCGCAAGGGCCTGGTGCTGGGCAGAAACTCGGTGAACCTCGACGATATAGTCGCCGTCCACACGCCCATCAGCGGCGAGGTGGTGAAGCAGGTGAAGTTCGACACCGAGCAGGTGAGCGCCAGCAGGACAGGCCGTCGTCGCGTCGCCGAGGGCGGCAAGTTCCCGCTCGTCACCGTCAGCACGGGCGACAAGACCATTCAGGCTCGCAAGTTCGGGCGTCTGCTCAAGATAAGCTCGGAAGCGCGTCGCCGCATGAGCGTCGATCTGCTTCTGACCGGCCTCGAGGAGATGGCGCTGCAGTGGGGGCAGGACATGGTGGCCGACGCAGTGAACACTCTGCTCTCCGGCGCCAGTTCGCTGAACACCGCAGCGAGCGGCACGCTCGCCTTCGCCGACGTGCTCGGCCTCTCCATCGCTCTCAATCCCTACGAAGGCGGCATCCTCGTCGCTGACGCAGCCGGCTGCAAGGCCCTGCTGGGCGAGAGCAACTTCCGCGACACGCGTCTCACCGACATGAACACCAGCGGCGTCTGGCCAACTGTCCTTGGCGCAAACGTCAGGCTTTCGACCGTGAGCGGCTTGTCCAACAAGATTCTGGCGGTCGATCCGCGCTTCGCGCTCGAGCAGGTCACCGAGGAAGGCTCGATGATCCAGGAAGAGGAGCACGTCATCGACGGTCAGTGGGACAAGGTAGCCATCAGCATCGTCACCGGCTTCGCCCGCATCTTCGACAGGTCGGTCAAGACGCTCAACACCGTCTGGTCGTAAGGAGAAAGCGTGCTGTCCACCGTCGAACGCATCAACGCCATCGGGGGCTTCGACGCTACCGAGGCCGATCTGGGCATGGCGCGGCGCAACGCCGCGTCTCAGCTCGAGCGAATGGCCGGCGACGATCTGTACGCGGACGTGCTGGCCGATGTGGAACACGAGGCGCGCGAGGCGTTCACCGACGCCGAATGCGCCCTGGCGGTGATGCACTATCTCCCTACCAAGAACATGCACGCACAGGGCGTGGGTATCGTGAAGACGACCACCTGCGCCGAGGGCCAGGTGTCGCTGATGACGCCTGCCGACATTGATAATCTACAGGAGACATACCTGCGCATGGCAGAGACGGCGGTAGCGCCGTGGATTACCGTCGTTTCTGCCCCTCCCGTTCGCGTTGGAGAGGTCGATGAACCTGCATAGCGAGATAGTCGCCCTGGTGACGCCACAGATCGACAACCTCGGGCTGAAGAGCTTCAAGCCAACCATCTACGACAGTGACGGCTGGCTGGCCAAAGAGCACCCGCTTCTGGCGGCGGAGCCAGGCGGAGACATGGTCACCATCAATCGCCAGCTTGGAGCGACCGAGCATGCGATCTCGTCGGCAAAGGCGAATCCGCTGCGAGAGACGACCACGCTGTTCGTGTTTGTCGAGGCAGTGAAGGCCGACTGGTGCCTGGCGCGTACCGACGCGCTCAGCATCAGCCAGCAGATCATCGACATCCTCGGACGCGGCCTCGACGTGGCGAGCAATGACGCCCGCCATACCATCGAACGGCAGACAGGCGCCGACACTCCCAACAACATCAAGTGCTACGTCGTCAAGATTACAGTGACCCGCAACACCGAGCGCAACCGCATCTGGAAGGATCGTGACGCGCAGGAGGCGCTGGGCCTATGAGCAAAACCGACATCATTACCAAGCAGCAGGCAGTCCTCGGCCAACTCAACAGCCTGGGGCTGACGCTGTACGATACGTCAATCAACGATGTGACCGTGTTTCCCGCCCTGGTGCTTGAGCCGGTAGAGACAGAGCTGCACAACACCAACGCCGGCGCAACCTCGGTCAACACGCATCGATACAATCTGGTCGTCGTCGATGCGGCAGATAATCACGACACGCTCAAGGCCGCACGCAAGTACGTGGCCGAGAAACTCGAAGCCGCCTTTGCCATCCGACTCAAGGCAGAGGGCGACATGCGCCACGCCGAGGCGCTCATCAACGAAGTGCCCGTCACCCTGGCAGGCGCCAGAGTGACCGCATAACAGGAGGATACAATGGCAATCGATTTTACCACAGGGACAGGGCACGTGGAGACCACGGACGTCATCGTGCACATGCGCGAGACCGCAAGCTTTACCGCGCCGACGACACTGGCCGAGTACGATGCGCTCAAGGACGCAGGCGGCTTCGTCGAGATTGGCGCGGCCAGTGGATTCACGTTCGACCCGAGCGAGGACAAGGTTTATAACAGCGGCTATTACGGCCGTCGCGTCACCAAGAAGAAGGCCGCCCTCGACTTCATCATCGACAACCTCAGCGTGGCCAACATCGCCGCGCTCGAAACGCTCGACGGCAAGGCCGTTGACGTGCTGCTCGAAGAGGTTCCCGTCGTCGCTACAGCTGCCGCGGTCGAAGGCAGCAAGTTCTGGGTCTTCCTCGGCCAGATATTCAACTTCACCGGCGAGAAGGTCAACGACGGCGAGCACCCGACCGTGCCGGTCAAGTTCGAGAAGTCGGCCAAGCGCATTTCCGACATCCGCTATCTCGGCGCCGTGCCGGCATCGGCATAAAGGAGCAACGCATGCCTGAGTCTCAGGAAGCCAAGCTGAAGAGGGAGCAGGATCGGAGCGTCCCCGCCGATTTCGACACCATCGCCGACACAAACGCTCATTCCGGCGAATGGTACGGGCTGGAGGTGCATGACGCCACATTCCCCGACGACGCCACCGGCGTTGCGGTGAACGGCGCCGGCAAGAACATGTCGGCCTACAACGGCAAGGTTCCGAACGGACATATATTCAAGGCGAGGTTCACCAAAATCACCCTCACCGGTGGCGTGGCCACGGCTTACAAGGGTTGAGAGGATACTGCCATGCAGGTACGCATAGGCACAGACATCGTGAGCGGCGGGCCGCCCCCCGTAGAGTCGCCGGAAATCCGTTACATTATCCCAGCGGTTGGGGCCTCCATTTGGTTGCGCTATCAATTTACTTCCGGCAATGTCAATATCGACTGGGGCGACGGCAGCGACGAGGAGGCTTTGACCGTTGGTGGGGCATATCGTGACATATCGCATACTTACGCCGAAGGAACGTGGACGGCGCGGGTGCATGGCGACACATCAAGCATGACGATCTGGCGGACAGATTTATCAACGACCTCAGACATATTGGTGTTCCCGCAAGCCATTGCCGGTTTTGGCGTTGACATGTCTATAATGATGGCCTCAGAAAGCGCCGGCAATGGCAACAACCTGGCGAGACTGACCGGCTTGACGCTGGTGTGGCTGAACCACAAGACGGCGCAGTCCGACTTGACGCTGAACCTGGCTTCGCTGGCAGGGGCGTCAGGGCTATACGATCTGCGCCTGAGCGACCACCCGAACGTGACGGGCGACACTGCAAACATAATTGGCCATCCCCTGACAACGCTGAATTTGGATGGTACCGGCATCAATGCGTTCACTTCGGGGGGTGAAATAGGTTGGACGGCGAGTGTCGGTGTGCTCATGCAAGATTGCCCCGACTGGACAGCAGCCATCTGCGCCGGCTTTTTTCAAGCCCTCGTGAACCAGGGTGGGTGGACAGCTCCGACAATCAACGTGCAGCCACTGACGCGAACAGCGGTCAACGGGGTTGTCCCCGGCATTTGCGAAGCCCTCGAAACCGCCGGCTGGACGCTGACTATAAGTTAGGAGAGGCCAATGACATACACGAAGCTATATCGAGTAGCCTATGATGCAACGACAAAGAAAGTCATAACCGTGTTGCGAGGCAATTCCGGCGTCACCATGACCAACCATGCCTGCGCCGAATTCGACACCGAGACCGAGCTGGACGCCTTCATTGCCCGCAAAGGGCTGACACTGCCGGAGGAAACACATGATATTACCGACCGATAAGCTGAAGCACGCCGCCACAGGCGCTGTTGTCGCCGCGATTGTGATGTTGCTTAATGGTAGTTGGTGGCGCATGGCTGAGGCCATTGCACTGCTGCATTTGGGCCGTGAGAGCAAGACGCTCATGGACGCCAGGGCGGCGGACCGTCTCACCAGCGCCATCGCGCTCGATTCCATCGCCGATACCATCGCCGGCCTGCTGGGCGGCGCACTCATGTCTATTATCCTGACGCTCACCAAGCTCGTCAAACCGACAACCAAGACAAACCCGACTGAAAACAAGGTCGAACATCGCTGTGCGAAATGTTCACCTAAGGAGAACGCATGAAGAACTGGCTGAAAGTGATTCTGGGCCTGCTGCCCGTTGACATGATTATCGAAGCCGTGTGCGACTGGCTGGCCGACATGGCCGCCAAGACCGACAACGACCTCGATGACAAGGCTGTCGAGATCATCCGCGTGATTCTCGAAACAGCCTTCGGCAAAGCCTAAAACCTTCCGTGCGCCTGCCCGCAGCTTGCCGGCGCGGGCGGGCGTTTTCTGTCAACAGGAGGACACATGTTCGGCAAAAGCGACGACATAAACACAGCCGGAACCGAGGAGCAACTGCGCCGACTCGACGATGCCCGCTTCACCAGCTGCCTCGACCGCACACTGCGGCACGAAGGCGGCTACAGTCATCATCCCTCCGACAAGGGCGGGCGCACCTGGCGCGGCATCGCCGAGAAGCGCGCCGGCAGGGGGTGGGTTGGCTGGGAACGGCTTGCCGAGATTGTCACCCAGAACACGGATGACTGGCAGGAAGTCGCCTTCGCCGACGAAGAGCTGGTTGGCCTGGTGCGCGACTTCTATCGGGAAGCCTACTGGGAACCACTTCGAGGCAAAGACTTGGCTGCTCTCGACCTCGATCTCGCCGGCTGCCTCTTTGACCTCGGCATCCTCTTCGGTCGGGGCACCATCGTCATGGAACTGCAGCGTACGATTAACGCGCTCAACACACACGGTCGCTACGACGACCTGAAAGTGGATGGCGCAGTCGGCCCGCGCACGCTGGCGTCGCTGAAACGCTGTGGCCGCTATGACGACATCCGCCTGCTCGTGGTCTCCGACCGCCTCACCGCCGCGCGTCGCCGCGCCGCCGCCGATGTCGATCAGCGCGACTTCGTCAACGGCTGGATTATCCGTCTGCGCGGCTGGATCCCGGTGGAAGCATGAGCCAGCCGTGCACGCAGATCGACCGCATCGACAACCTGCAGGACGAGATCGAGCGCGTCCGCAAAGAGATCGTTGGCAACGGCGACAGCAGACGGTCGCTCATCGGTCGCATCGCTCGGCTGGAAACGATGGTGGCCGTGCTGCTGTCCATCAACCTGACACAACTGGCCGCCATCGGCGGAGTCGTATTCAAACTCATTATCAAGGGAGGTTAGACGTGCAGATCAACACTCGCATACCCACACTGAAACGCGCTTGGGACATCCTCGAAGAAGCGGGCCTCGAAGCCCTGCTCGGCGGCGGCGTGTTCAAACTCGACCTGCTGAACATGTGTAATGTGCTGCTGGGGCAAGGCCGCCTGGTCGAGTTCCTTCAGGTGATTACCGGTCAGCCGGAGAATCCGTTCGACATCGAACTGTCTGAGGCGCTTGGGGTCGCCAAGTCTTTTTTCGGGCAAGCTCGCGCCGTGCTCGCAGAGTCCGGCCTCCTCGTCACCCTTCCGGGTCAGGCGAGCAGCCCGACCCCGAATACGCCAACCCCTACTGGGGAATAGAACTGAGACTGCGCCTCATGGGATTCGACCCCCGCGACTATGAACTCGACGAGGCGCTTTGGTACATCGGCAAGATAGGCAAGCAGGCGGACAATGGGCAAAATCAAGGTTGAGGCGCATGTAAAGGTAGTCGGCGCAGGCAAGGCCGAAGCCACGCTTGACGGCATCAAGCGGCGTGGCGAGGGCATGGCCGACAAGATCGAGCAGCCCATCGACATCAACGTTCAGGGGCAGGGGGCGATGGCCAGTCTGCGCGACGTGACGGTGGCGGCGCAGGGCGTGATTATGGCCGTCAAAGGCATCGGCTCGGCTGCGGCGAGCTTCATGACCCCCGCAATTCAGTTCGAGGCGTATCGCACACGCCTCGTTACCTTATACGGAGACGTTGAAAGAGCAGAGGCGGCGTTCAAGTCGTTCAAGGAAACAGCCGCCAAGACGCCGTTCCAACTGGATGACGTTGTGCAGGCGGGCGCGGCGCTGAAAGCCTATGGACTCAACGCCGAAGAGACCCTGCCTCTGGTGGCTGACCTGGCCGCATTCATGCAGGTGGACATGGTCACGGCCGCCGGCCAGTTCGGTCGGGCGATGACTGCCGGACTCGGCAGCGCCGACCTGTTCCGCGAAAAGGGCGTGAACGCCATTATCGCCTCGCTGCACGGGCTGGATGACGCGACACAGGCGTCGAGCGAGCAGATAGTGGCGGCGCTCACCGATCCGACGGCAGGCATCATAGGCGCCACCGAAGCTCTGTCGCAAACGACGATGGGCGCGATGAGCAACATGCAGGATTCGGTGACGCAACTGAAGGCGACCATCGGCGACAGCCTTCTGCCGATGCTGAAGGAGGCGACAGGGTGGATGGCGTCGGTCACCAATTATGCGACTGATCTGATCAACGAGATGCGAGGCATATCCGGCGCTCAGGACGACATGGCCGGCGCTGCCGCCGCCGCCATGGAGAACATGGCCGACGCCACCGAAGAGCAGATTCGGCTCTCGATGGAGCAGCACACCACAGACAAGATCGTGGCGTCGACTCGGTTGCAGAACCTACAGCAATTGAACGAAATGGGTGTTGCAGGAGCCGAGGGGCGCGACGAAGAGATCGAACAGTTACAGCGGTTGATTTTTTACCACGACGGCTATAACCAGGGCTTATTGCGGCTCATCGGGAACCGCGAAGCAGACGCCGCCGCCACGCGAGAGCAGGCCACCGCTATGGCCGAGATACAGGTGATGATGGCGGACGAGATGGGCGACCCTGCAGCGGAGCTTGATCACCAGGAGGCGCTGCTCGACCTCAAGCTGCGCAACAACGACGCCCTGGGCGAGCAGGTCGGCGCACTGGGAGAGGTGATAACGGCACAGGTTGATCTTGCAAATGCTGAATATACCGCGCAAGCCGCCGGTGAACTGTCGCTCAAAGTATTGACACGCAGCTTTGCCAGCTTCGCAAAGGCGGCGAAGGTGTTTGGCGGCGAGGGCAGCGAAGCGCTTCTTGTGATGGGCACAGCATATAAGGCGTTCGCCACGACACAGGCTATAATTGACACGCACGGCGCTGCAATAGCCGCATTCAAATCGACTGCCGCGATTCCAATAGTGGGACCCGTGCTGGCTCCTGTCGCCGCGGCGGCGGCCATAGCCGCAGGCATGGTGCAAGTTGCGGCTATTCAGTCGCAGAAGTTCGCCGCCGGCGGCACAGTTCGAGGCCCCGGCGGGCCGAAGGATGACCTTGTGCCAGCCATGCTTTCGGATGGCGAGTTCGTGATTAACGCCGAGGCTGCCGAAACATACAGGCCCTTGCTACAGGGGATTAACTTCGGTACGTTACGTCCGCGCGCCCATACGCGCGCTGTGCAAGCAAATATTTACGCCTCTCAATTTATGAGCGAGGGCGGGCTGGTGCAGGGTCTGCATAACATGCCGGCGCCCCGCCTTGCCTACGCCGCCGGCGGGGCAGTGAACACGGGCGGTTGGAGCGGTGTGCAGGAGACGCTTATCGAGGTGAGAGACAGTGTCCGCGCCATGAACGCCAACCTGGTGAACAAGCAGTTTACAGGTCAGCCGATTCACATCGAGACGAGCGACCCCGACCTGCGCGTGCGCAGCGACCATGTACGCGCCGGAAGCATGACAGCCAGAGGAGATGCCTATGATGCGGATATATAGGCAGCAGACCGGCGGCGGCTGGAGCGACGTGTCTGACTACATTGTTCGCATATCCGGTCTCGAACGGCGGCACAACATCGACTGCAGCCCGGTGGCCGCTTGCGCAAAGCTTTCTTTCGCGGTCATCGAGCCGGAGGTGGACGACCGTCTCCGCGTCGATCTCGACGGGACGCCGATCATGCTGTTCGATGTCGAGACGGTCGAGTATGACCGTGACAGCCGCCTCTGGAAGGCCGAGGCAGTTGACCCGCTGGCCAAGCTGCGCAAGCTGCGGGTGTTCGATGTGTCTCATGCATGGTGGAGCGGCCTACTAAACCCCGACCTGGCCGAATACAAGTGGATATACGGCGGCTTCAACATGTGGGACGAGCAATACATTTCGGCTGTCTTCATGCTCGCCGCCATGATCGAGCGCGCCACCGGCGTCTCCTTCGACAGGGGCTACGCGGCCTCCAACGCGTCCGGCTACAGCTACAAGCCCAATACCTGGGCAGCGCCTATATCGATACCACGCAACCGCCTGGCGCTTAACCTCAAAGAGCTGCGGCATCTTGGCGTGACCGAGCCCAACGAACCCTACTACAGCACATTGGACTGCTTCGACCTGCTACAGTGGATATGTCGCGCATTGCGCTGTGGCGTCGTCTATACAGACGGGGCCTATCGGCTGCTGCCGTACAACAACGGTTATCAATCGATTGACGCCGACCACTACTTCAAGCGCGACCACAAACCACATAGACTATATGATTCTGTCACAGCGCGTGGCAAGCAGGTGGACGCCGAAAAGCTTTATTCAGGCTGGCAGAGCGGAGTCGAGGATTGGACGAACGACGATGTGGCCGACCTTGACACAGAGTCCCCTGTTGCCGAGCAACCAGCAGAGCGCAAAGGATTTACCTTGCCAGCCAACTTTCGGCTCCATCGCTGTCACGCGCCAGCCACCCACAAGATTTTCGTGCTGGAGCGCAGCGACCACCTCAGCTTCATCGACCAGTTCGCTCAGCTCGTGTCGGGCGACTACACCGTCGTGCGCGAGACGGAGACTGTCGAGACGTTGTGGGACTACTATAACCCGGCCAAGTTCGCCTGGCAGGTGCGGTTCGATCCTCAGAAGAACCTCATGCGCCTGAAGCAACAGCGGCAGGTTGGAGGGGCGACACCATGAGCGTGAAGATATTCGGCGTCGCCAACCCCAAAATCGCTTTCCCCGATCTGACTGTCGATTACTCGGCGTCGGGGCTGGCTACGGACGTTGTGGTCAATACCAAATACAAGCTGCTCGACCCTGTCCGCAAGGTGCACGAGTCGGCGCTCACCGGTCGTCGCCACCTCATCCACAAGGGCAACTATGCCGAGTTCACCCTCGACGTAATCAACGCGGGGCGAGCCGGTTTCGACTTCCAGCAGCACCTGGCCGACATTCTCGACGCAGGCGTCGGGCAAACCGTCACGTTCTACCCCAACACCGACTCGAATCAGGCCTTCGAGTGTCTTGTAATCGAGGTTGTACCCTATTACGTGCAGAACGACTTTGTGGAGGACGCTTATCGAATCGTCCTGATGTCCATCGGCTACGTCGCTATCAACACTGCCGACGACCTGCCGGAGACCTATGCCTACTGGGTCGATGAGACCGGCAGCCGCATCGTTGACGAGGCGGGAAACCACATCGTTCTGCGCCAGAACTCGTATGAACCGCCTAACGGATAAGGAGATAGCATGGCCGAAGATAAACGCCTCAACGAGATTGTGACCATAAAAACATCAATAGACCCCAAGGACTACATGGTAGGCGACAAGGGGCCGGGCTCCAGCTCGACCAACAATACATTCATCGTATTGTACTCGATCCTTGCCGCCTGGCTGGCCGACCTCGCGCAGACACTGAAGAATAAAACGCTGCAAAGCCCCACCATCACCACCGGCATGACCGTTGACTTCGACACGAAGGTGACCAATCTCAACGCTGACAGGGTGGACAGTTGCAACGTGGGTAGTGTCGAAGGAGCGATTCCGCAGCTCGCTGATGGCGCCGATGACGGCAAGCTGGACACAGGGTGGCTGGGCAAGGCCGCTACCGGGTTCATGCGATTCATCACCGGCTATGCGCAGTCCAAGACCGAGCACGCAACCGGCACTCTGAACCTGCGCATCGAGGATGCCGGCGCAGTGGTCGTGAAGGCTACCGGCGCATGCACCATCAACTTGCCCGATGATGCCGGCGAGGCCAACATTGGAGCGCCGTTCTTCATCGCCCACCCGTCTGGAGTCTTTGCCGTAACCGTCAACGCCGCCAGCGGGGACAAGATAAACATGCTCAAAGACGACCTGACATCAGCCGAGGGGGCGACGGCGACACTTACGAATGTCGGCAGCACGCTTCACGTCAGATGGGACGGTGGCAGCCGCTGGCTGATCGAGTCGGGCTACGGATTCTCGCTTTAATAAACAACTCAAGCACAGGGAAGTTGGCGGAGTTGCTGAAAGGCATAAAAGGTAGATTTCTGTTATCATACAACGATGACCTGTTTGTGCGAGAGCTCTACTCAGAGAGTGTGATTCGTACAGTAGATGCACCTTACTCTGTGTCCAGGGACAGGCAAGTCAAGGTCGAGTTACTGATTAGGAATTATGAATAATCAGCTTGACCCCAACACGTAACGCAGGAAATTAGTGAGAAAAAGAAGGACAACGCAGGAAAATAATGAGAAAAGCGACGCAGATAATTAGTGAGAAATTCTCACGAATTTCTGCGTAATTTCTCACGAATTTCTGCGCTGATTACTGGGGTTGAGGCTCATGGAAAATATTTTTGCCATGCTGGGGTTGTTCTTCACGATGGTGGTGCAGGTGGTGGTGCCGCCCCTGCCCGCCGAGCTCATCGTCATCGTCGCGGCGAAGCGCTACGGCGTTCTGGTGACCGCGCTGG
>JAIOQZ010000015.1 GCA_021108395.1 Candidatus Cloacimonadota bacterium | reverse complement strand
TAGCCGTAGAACGGACGCTTCAGGTATATCTCTGTAATCAAGGCAAGCAGGCGCTGCTCAGACAAATTCGTCTCCCTGGTTTTGTAGTACAGACTGGAGCGGTTGACACTCAGAAGTTCGCATTGACGGCGAATAGAAATATCCGGGGTTGAGCTATCTACAAGTCGGGCTCTCTCCCGAATATTTTTCTGTACTTTTTTCGCAAAAACTCGTTTTCGACCTTCATCTGGCCGAGTAGTCGATGTAGCTCATCCTGGTTTGATTCCTGCTTCTTCTCACGGCTATGCTTGCGTCGCTTGTCGGCAAAGACAGCCGGTAACGCTTCCAGCAGTTCCCGTTTCCACTTGGTGATCATGTTGGGGTGCACTTCGTAAACTGACGCCAGTTCTGCCATGGTGCGTTCACCCTTGACCGCTTCCAGCGCGACTTTTCCCTTGAATTCAGACGAATAGACTCTTCGCATAGTTGCTCCTCGTTTCAATGTTTGCCCCGAAACAAACACCTGTCCACGACAAAATGAAAAGGGTAATTCCAGGCACAAACTACGAACAACGAGTCCACCTTATATGCTGGTCTGAAATATGGGGGTCACTACACATTAATCTCATCAATGTTCTGACGAACTTTATTGAGTATTGTGCTCATGAACTCAAGTGAATAGAAATGAAACTTTGTCTCTATACCAACAGCTATAATTGAATCTATTAGCTTATGACTGTTTTCTTCAGGAATGCGCAGTAGATTTGTAGTCTTCATGAGGCAAGAGTTTGAATACCAATCAATAGAACCATGTAGTTTGTAAAGATGAAGTGCGTTAGGAGGCCATACATCCTTGAAGCAGTTAGCAGTATCGAACCCATCAGAATATGGGACATCATTACTGACAAGAGCTTGCTCTAACGATGTATCATGATTAATAGTTATGACATGCAATGTATTTTCTATGCTAGAAAGTAATAGTTTAAGTATTAGATTTGTAAACACAGTTGTAGAAGTTAAACGATTTGATAAGCAATGATAGATAATCTCTATCACATATATCCTGAAAAAATAGATGAGATGATCAGGATCTCTGTTCAATTCAGTTATAAAGAGTTTTTCGTTAAATTCACTGTAGTGTTTTTGAGCGATAGAAGTAAATATTCCGAAATCTTTAGATTGTATTGTTTTATCATTACGATGTAAGTCGACTAACAGTTGGAAAAGTTCTTCGTAGTTCCGGACATTGAAAGAATTCCAAACATCGATCAATATAGATTGGTGGTATGGTGTGAATACATTCAACAATTGATCAAATGGGTATGATGTTATTCTCAAATT
Organism: Candidatus Cloacimonadota bacterium; assembly: GCA_021108395.1. GTDB lineage: Bacteria > Cloacimonadota > Cloacimonadia > Cloacimonadales > JAIOQZ01 > JAIOQZ01. Next base: position 32,193 of record JAIOQZ010000015.1, on the reverse strand, counting down.
AGTAAATAGAGATAGTGTTCTATTTTCATATGTGTTATTTAAGAAAGCATTGTCTATTTCATCAACTGTCGGATACCCCGCTGGCACCGAAAACCCCGCACCTAAGAGAAACCCCAAATTCATTTTCTTTTCCTCGTGAAATGGGGCGCCACCCCGTGGCCACGCCCCAACGTTCTCACTATCTTCGGGTAACGCCGGGAGGCATTACCTCGCGTATTCCTTCACGCCTGCCTTGTAAACGTCGCCGCCGCTGGTGTCGTTGGCGACCACGCACGGGAAGTTCTCGACGCGCAGTTCGCGGATTGCCTCGGTGCCCAGGTCGTCGTAGGCGATAACCTTCGCTTCCTTGATGGACGCCGCCACCACCACGGCCGCGCCGCCGATGGCCGCCAGATACACCGCCTTGTTCTTGATCATGCTGTCGACGACGTTCTGCCCGCGCGGGCCTTTGCCGATCATCGCCTTGAGTCCGACATCCAGTAGCGCCGGGGCGTATGGGTCCATGCGGTAACTGGTGGTGGGGCCGGCACTGCCGATGGGCTTGCCGGGTGGCGCCGGCGCCGGGCCGACGTAGTACATCACCGCGCCCTGGGGTGGGAACGGCAGTTCTTTGCCCTCTTCGAGCAGCTTCTCCAGGCGTTTGTGGGCGGCGTCGCGCCCCGTGTAGATGGTTCCGGTGATATACACCGAATCGCCGATGCGCAGCTTTTCGAGGTCTTCGGTCTTGAGTGGAGTGGTCAGGTTGTATGTAGCCATGTCTGCTCCCTTGTTAGATGACCGCGCTCTTGTGGCGGTCGGCGTGGCACTGGATGTTGACGGCTACGGGCATGGAAGCGATGTGACATGGTTTGTGAAGGATGTTCACCGCCAGCGCGGTGGTGCGCCCGCCAAGTCCCTGCGGCCCGATGCCCAGCTTGTTGACGCGCTCGAGTATCTCGGCCTCGACTTTGGCCCACTTCTCTTCGGGATTGGGTACGTCGAGCGGACGCAGCAGCGATTTCTTCGCCAGCAGGGCGCTCTGCTCAAAGTTGCCACCCAGTCCAACGCCCACGACGATGGGCGGACAGGGGTTGCCACCGGAACGTTTGACGCGGTCAACGATGAAGTCGATGACGCCTTCGATGCCGTCGGCGGCCTTCATCATCTTCACCTCGCTCATGTTCTCCGAGCCGCCGCCCTTGGCCGCGACAGTGAGCTTGAGCTTGTCGCCGGGGACGATGTCGGTGTAGATGATTGCGGGCGTGTTGTCGCCGGTGTTCTTGCGCACGATGATCGGGTCGTCCACCATCGACATGCGCAGGTAGCCATCTTTGTAGCCCTGGCGAACGCCTTCGTTGATGGCTTCATAGAAGTCGCCGCCGGTGAGGTGCACGTCCTGTCCCAGCTCGACGAACACGATGGCAATGCCGGTGTCCTGGCAGCTCGGCATCTTTTCGGTGACGGCCAGTTCGTAGTTCTTCAGGCAGAGGTCGATGACCTCGATGGCTGTGGGCGATTCTTCCTTCGCCCGGTACTCGCGGAGCTTGTCCAACACGTCCTCGCCGATGTAGTAATTGGCGTCGATGCAGAGCTGACGCACAACGGGGACGATCTTGCTTACGTCGATGTCACGCATATGTCCTCCTTCGCAGGTTAATGACAGAATGTGAGGAAGACAGGGGCTTTGCCCCTGAACCCCACCACCTTTTTGTAAAAAGGTGGATCAAAAACTTTTTACGGATACTGCGTATCCTATGCTCAAAACAATTAATCAAGTATTTCTTTCGTCTTGTTGCCGATGTCGGCGGGACTGGCCACCACCGCAACGCCGGCGGCGCGCAGGGCGTCCATCTTTTCCTTCGCCGTGCCCTTCGAGCCGGCGATGATGGCGCCGGCATGGCCCATCCGCTTGCCCGCAGGGGCAGTCTGCCCGGCGATGAATGCCACCACCGGTTTGCTCACGTGCTCGCGGATGTAGTCGGCTGCCTGAATCTCGAGGTCGCCGCCGATTTCGCCAATCATGACGATGGCGTCCGTGTCGGGGTCGGACTCGAAGCGTTCGAGCAGGTCGATGTACGAGGCGCCGATGATGGGATCGCCACCGATGCCGATGGCCGTCGAGATGCCCAGCCCGGCTTGCACCACCTGGTTGGCGGCTTCGTAGGTGAGCGTACCCGACTTGCTGATGAGTCCCACGCGGCCCGGCTTGAAGACCACTCCGGGCATGATGCCGATTTTGGCCTCGCCCGCTGTGATGACGCCAGGGCAGTTTGGCCCCACGAGCACAGCGCCGCACTTCTGGCAATATTTCTTGGCTAACATCATGTCACTCACGGGGATGCCTTCGGTGATGCAGACGACGAGCTCGATGCCCGCTCCGGCGGCCTCCATCACCGCGTCAGCGGCAAAGGCCGGCGGCACGAAGATGATGGATACATCCGCGCCGGTGGACTGCACAGCGGCGGACACGGTGTTGAACACCGGCAGTCCCAGATGCTGCTGGCCGCCCTTGCCGGGGGTTACGCCGCCAACGACGTTGGTGCCGTAGTCGATGCACTGCTGCGCGTGAAACGTGCCTTCCTTGCCAGTGAATCCCTGGACGATAACTCTCGAATGCTTGTTGACGAGTATGCTCATGTCAGGCTCCCTTCGCCGCGTTCACGGACTTGCGGGCGCCGTCGGCGAGGCTGTTGGCCGTGATGATGTTGTCGATGTTGGCGTTCTTCAATATCTCGGCCGCTTCGCGGTGGTTGGTGCCGTCGAGGCGGACAATGACCGGCACGTTCACGCTGATCTTGCGCGTGGCCTCCAGAATGCCACCGGCGATGCGGTCGCAACGGACGATGCCCCCGAAGATGTTTACGAAGATCGCCTTCACCGCCGGATCGCGCAGGATGATCTCGAAGCCTTTGGCCACTGTCTCCGCGCTGGCACCGCCGCCCACGTCCAGGAAGTTGGCCGGCTCGCCGCCCTCCAGCTTGATAATGTCCATCGTGCTCATGGCCAGTCCTGCGCCGTTGACCATGCAGCCCACGTTGCCTTCGAGCTTTACATAACTGAGGCCATAGCGGCCTGCCTCGGTCTCGGCGGGGTTTTCTTCGTCCAGGTCTCGCATCTCGGCGATGTCGGGGTGACGGGGGACGGCGTTGTCGTCAAAGCCCATCTTGGCGTCAAGCGCCATGAAGCGGTCACCCTCGGTGAGTATGAGCGGGTTGACCTCGATGAGGCTGGCGTCATTGTCGGCATAGACGCGATAGAGCGCCGCGGCGAACTTGCCGAACTGCTTAATCTGCGGCTTGGTCAGCCCCAGCCCGAATGCCAGTTCGCGCGCGTGGTGCGGACGGAACCCGATGAGCGGATCAATGCCTACCTTGATGAGCTTGTCGGGCGTCTCTGCCGCCACCTTCTCGATCTCGACGCCGCCCTCTGTGCTTGCCAGCATCACCGGCATCTCGCGTCCACGATCGAGCACCACGCCGAGGTAGAACTCGTGCAAGATGGGCACGGCCGGCTCGATGTAAACCTTCTTCACCAGCTTACCTTCGGGGCCTGTCTGGTGGGTGACGAGCGTCATGCCCAGCATGTCACCGGCGAACCGCTCGACTTCCTGAACGCTGTCGGCCAGCTTCACACCGCCGCCCTTGCCGCGGCCTCCGGCGTGAATCTGCGCCTTCACCACCCAGCGCTCACCGCCAATCTGCTCGGCAGCGTGACGGGCGTTCGCGGGCGTGGTGGCCATGATGCCGCCGGGTACCTCGACGCCATACGATTTGAAAATCTGTTTGGCCTGATATTCGTGGATGTTCATAGCCTTCCTTCTCATAGTGTAATCGTTGCAAGACGACCCAAACAAGGCTGTCCAGTTTACTGATGTCAAGAATCCTTTTCGCCACTACCAAACTTTTTGTATAAGAGCAGGGGCGCTGCCCCTTTTGAAAGCTCACTTCGCTTCGCTACGCGACAGAACCCCGTCCACTTTTTGTAAAAAGTGGAATCAAAAACTTCTGGCGGATGCTTCGCATCCTATGTACAATGAGATTGTTGTATATCACAAACAATGTTTGTAATTTGGTACACAGGAAACGTAGTTTCCGTTAAAGCTTTTTGGTTTTACCTTTTTCTCGAAAAAGGTAAATTGACACTCTCGCTGCTTCTGCGCAACATGCCCGGCATCACTTCTGATTTGCGAAAGGACGGCTCATGAAGGAATTTGACCGGCTCATAGACATCGTGGCGCGGCTGCGTGACCCGCAGGACGGCTGCCCCTGGGATCTCAAACAAACCCACCGCTCGCTCGTGCCCAACTTCATAGAGGAGCTCTACGAGGTAATCGAGGCCATCCAGAGTGGCGACGACGACCACCTCTGCGAAGAGCTGGGCGACCTGACGCTGCACATCGTCATGCAGGTGCGCATTGCCCGCGAGAGAGGCGCGTTCGTCATGTCCGAGGCGCTAAACCGCATCTGCGACAAGCTCGTACGCCGCCACCCACACATCTTCGGCGATACACAGGCGGGCAGCGCCGCCGACGTGAAGCTCAACTGGGAGCGCATCAAGCTGCGTGAGAAGGCCGCGCAACGTAAGAGCATCCTCGAAGGCATTCCCCGCAGTATGCCTGCGCTCATCGTAGCCCAGCGTATGCAGGAAAAGGCCGCCGCCGCCAACTTCGACTGGCCCGGCCCCGACAACGTGATGCTCAAGCTGCGAGAGGAGATCGAGGAGTTCGAGTACGCACGGCGGCACGAGTCGCCGGAGCGCGTCGAGGACGAGCTGGGCGACCTGCTGTTTACGCTGGTGAACCTGGCCCGCAAGCTCGACATCGACGCCGAGGCGACCCTGAAGCGCGGCGCGGATAAGTTCGAGCGGCGTTTCAAGGCGGTCGAGGAGAGCTACCGCGCTCGTGGACTCGACATGGCCGACCACTCTCTCGAACAGCTCGATAAGGTGTGGGACGAGGTGAAGGAAGAAGAATAGGGGCGCTGTTTTCTACAGTGTTTTACACTCTAAGCCGAATTAGACCCCAGCAGGTATTCCAGCTTTCAAGGATTCACAATTTCTTCAGTTAACTTCTTCTCCGAGTGTTGTCGCTTCATCGTATAAAGTTGCCAATATCCATAGATGCCAACCAGTACGACAAAAGGTTCAATCGGGATTCTATACCGAGTAATCACATATGCGAAAAAGACATGATAGAATCCGTGAACTGCGGTGAGGATAAGCATGAACATAATGATTCTGTTTCGATGCGCGAACAACAATGCGAAGATGAATCCAGGCAGATATATCCCCATGCAAAGGAGCGAAGCGGCTGTATGCCTGAGCGACCAGGATCCCGAAAAGAGGAAACCGGATGCCCTGTAATCATCTCTGAAATCCACGATCTTGAAAAACTCGATGAAATTGGTCCAATATAGTTGCGCGGGAGAAAACTGGTGTGGCCTTATTCCCTTCTCAAGTCCCAGACGGATATGGTGAATGGTTTGGGTTGACAGGCTCGTTGGGTTCAAGCCGGCAGCAATGGAATCAATCGCCGCCTCACTGATGGAAATTGTTCCATATACATGACTGGCAGGGACGGAATATTCAATGCTTTTCCATTCAAAACCCAGTTTTGAGCAAAGGGGGTCGCTGTAGGGCGCCGTTCGATAGGATAAAAATATCGGCCTTCCGAATACGGCATTATTCCTTGCTGCCCAGGGAACAGACAGAAGCAATACAAGCGCGCCGTAGGAAACCGCAATCAGTATGCGCTGACGATACCGTACGGAGTGGAACAGAATGATAATGAGCATTATCGACAATACATGGACAATGAAGCGTTCGTCTGTGTGAATCAGATATGTGCTGAGCGCACCAATTCCAACGATGCGCCAGAAGTAGGATCGAAGAGAGTATTCATCTTTTCTGACGATAAAAAAGAGGATAACCAAATATATCAACCAAATAAAGAGAAAACCAGCGAGTGATTCTTTTAATACCCTGTACGAATAGAACATGGCTTTGTAGTTGAACATAACTGTGACTGCTGCAAGGAAAGGAAAGAAGTTGTTCTTGAATAGTAGAAGGCCAATCTTATATGTAAACAGGGAAACAAGATGTGCCAGGACAACGTTGACAAAAGTCAATATCAACAGGCTGTCACTAAACAAAAAGAAAAAAACAATCAGAAGCGGATAGCCAGGTCCAATCGTATCCAGCCCCAGAGGATTTGTCGTAACATCCGGCATCAGTAATCCCTGGGAAATAAGCTGTTCTGCAAAATTGGTATAAGCGATCGAGTCAACTGACCTGAAAAAATCGGGGCTCTTGATATGCACTCCAAATAGTAAAACAAGCTTCAATACGAGTACAACCGCAAAAAGAATGTAGAAATTTTTCTTGGAAAACAGCGCATTTGAGAATATATTTTTCATAACCATACCTCGATCCTCGATATTGTTTGCATCAAATCTAATAAGAATTGCAGTGGCTCAATGTCAAGAATATTATGCTCTTCAGCAGGCATATCGCCGTTGTATTCATATGAAATTACCCGTTACCGGCGCTTCTCTTTTTTTTGTTGTTATTTCGAAACATGCTCTGGTTGTATCTGTTCACTCTGGCAGCCATTTGACTTGGCGCGCACAAATATCATCGCGACGGCATAACCAGGGCTCACGCCCATTCTACAGGGCTGTGAGAGTACAGCTAAATCAAACGCATAGCGCGAGAAACAAAAAACTTGACACAATTTTATCGAAAGCAGAAAAGGTGAGTAAATATACAATGGAGGTGTCTATGAATTTCATGCCCCCCGCAGAACTTGCGAAAGCATTTAGAGGTATTAGTATAAAGAAAGGTACTAATACTTTTGCGAAGCTTTTTGTTTTAGGTATTCTGGCTGGTGTTTTCATCGGTTTCGCCGCACATCTTGCTACTACAGTAGGAACAGGTTGGTCTATTGGTGGAGAATCAGCGCTATTCGGTCTCAAAAAATTCTTCATCGGCGCTGTGTTCAGTGTAGGCCTCATGCTCGTTATCATCCCTGGTTCAGAATTATGGACGGGCAATAACCTCATGTTCATCGGTTTGTTGAACAAAGACATCTCATTCGGTCAAATGATGAAGAACTGGGTAGCTGTTTATATAGGCAACCTGGTTGGCTCGATTTTCCTCGCCTGGATGATCGCTGCAATGAGTGGATTGCTGGATGGCGGCGTTGGTGGAACAGCAATCAATATCGCTTATGGCAAGGTTACAGCTGGTGGAGATGCTCATCAAATCTGGTTTTTCTTCAGAGCAATTGGCTGTAACTGGCTTGTTTGCCTTGCTGTCATGATGGCTGTTTCGGCGAAGGACATTGGCGGCAAGGTGCTGGCAATCTTCTTCCCGATTATGGCTTTCGTTACGTCAGGCTTTGAGCATGCTATCGCCAACATGTACTTCATCCCGGCCGGCATTTTTGCCAAGGCTTTTGACGGCGCGATTGCCGCTTCCGGAAAGGACGTAGCAACTCTGGCAGCTCTTAATTGGGGAACATTCTTCTCAATGAACCTGATTACCGTTACTCTCGGTAACTTTGTCGGTGGAGCTATCCTTTGTGGCGCTGTTTACTGGTGGATATACGTGCGTGGCGCAACAGACTAAACACACATGTTTTAGCCCCGCTTTGGCGGGGCTATTTTTTTATAAAACCCAATGAACAATCAAATAATCGGCGTAATACTGGCAGGTGGAAAAAGCGCCAGATTGAAACAGGATAAGGTTTTGCTGCCTCTGAATGGTGAAACGCTTATTGAAAGAACTTTCAACACGCTCTCCGGTATTTTCCATTCCATTATCATTGTATCTGGGAATCAGGATATCCAATCTGTTATCTCGGATTCTGTAATTGTTGAAGATATTTACCCTGGTTGTGGCCCTCTGGGTGGATTGCACACCGCGCTGCACAACGCGAACGGCCAGGCTGTCTTCATCGTCGCTTGCGATATGCCCTGGCTTGACGCCGACGTGATTTGCGCTATGCTGAACCAGTGGCGAAAAACCATGCCCGACGTGCTGATCCCGCGTCATGCCGAAGGCATCGAGCCGCTGCACGCCATCTACGGCCCCGCCTGCCTGTCGGTTATCGCTGCACAGATTGAAAGCGGTGACAATGCGATACGCTCGTTTTTCGGTCGCGTCAACACCGAATACTGGGACACAACCGACAGTAACTGCTTCACCAATATCAACACGCCCGAAGATCTGGAAAAGTTTAACCGTTCAACTGAATAATCTATCGAAACCCGTGTAAACGTTGAGCCTTTTCCCTCGAACAAACCCACAGAGATAAACGCCGTATTCCCAGCCCAGTCGAACCGCTTCGGAGGTGGGCGCCGAGGGCGAAGCGATGAGCGCAATCTGCAATCGTACCGCCTTCTTCACGATTTCCGACGAGATGCGGCCACTGCTCAACAGAATCTGGCCGGCGGGGTGATGCTCCTCCAACAAATCCGCCCCCAGGACTTTATCAACCGCGTTATGCCTGCCGATGTCCTCGGCGAAGCGGCGGAGCGTGTTGCCGTCGGTTTTCGGCGACAAATGGAAGCCCCGTTCGTCGGTGAGCGCCGCGGCGTGAACGCCGCCGGTTTCGCGGAAAAGCTCGGACTGCCGCTGGAACTCTGTGGTCAGGGTGGTCAGCGCTGCCGGGGTGACGCTTAGCGACTGGAAATCCGCTGTTCGAGCGACAAGCGCCGCCGAAAGCCCCGAACCGCAGCCGGAGGTTTTCTCGCCGCTGTCGTGGAACGCCCGCACTCGCTCCCCCGCGTCTTGCAGACGAAATGAAACCGCAATGTCGTTCCGGTCGTAGGTGGCGTCGAGTATCTCATCGCGGTGCAGTACGATACCCTCCGAGAACATGAATCCCCAGGCGAGTTCCATCATCATGTCGTTGAGGCAGGCAAGGGACACCAGCCGCTCGCCATTGACCATGATGGTCAGGCTCGATTCCCTGGCTACGACGTCGGTTTTCATGGTGGGCTTGCCATCGTCGTAACGGCAGATTTCCACCAGGGCGCGGCGGTCGTCCATGTGTTCTCCCTTGTTTGTTCACGTCTTCAAGAAAAAACCTCCACCCGGTTGAGGGCAGAGGTTTATTATCTGTCTGTTACACCAGAGCTGCTTACTTGATGTATGCCAGAAACTCTTCCCTGAAGTTGTTGATTGTACTCTTCACCGGCATGATGAGCGACTGCCCCAGCGGACAGAACGAACTCTGCTGCATTCCCTCGGATAGAGTGACCATGTAATCGAGGTCTGCTTCGGTTCCCTGTCCCTTGAGGATTTTCTTGATGAGACGTGAGAGCTGGCGGGTGCCCAGGCTGCACGGACTGCATCTGCCGCAAGACTCATGCCCGAAGAAATGGATGGTGTTGGCCAGCATTTCTGGCATCGAGACGTCTTCGCCCATGACGAGGATGGCGCCGGAACCAAGCACGGCGTCGTTTGCCGCCAGGGTTTCGTAGTCCATGTTCATGTCGATGAGGCTGTCGTTGATGAGCACGCCGGCGCTGCCGCCGATGAGCGCGGCCTTGAACTTCTTGCCGTCGCGCATACCGCCGCCATACTCGTTGATGATGGCGCTGAGCGGCGTACCCAGCTCGACCTCGGTGAGGCCGGGCTGATTGACGTCGCCCATGATGGTGTAGATCTTGGTGCCTTTGCTCTTCTCAGTGCCGATACCGGCGAACCACGCCCCCCCACGATTGATGATGCTGGGCACGTTGGCCATTGTCTCGACGTTGTTCACCACGGTCGGCATCTGCCAGAAGCCCTTGACGCCGGGGAACGGTGGTTTGAGACGTGGAATGCCGCGTTTGCCTTCCATCGATTCGATGAGCGCGGTTTCTTCGCCGCAAACGTAGGCGCCGGCGCCGATCATGATACAGATGTCGAGGTTGAAGCCGGAGCCGAGGATATTCTTGCCCAGCAGACCGTATTCGTGTGCCTGATCGATGGCTTTGTCAAGACGGGCGATGCTGAGTTTATATTCGCCGCGAACGTAGATGTAGGCCATGTTTGCGCCCACGGCGTATGCGCCGATCATGGTGCCTTCGAGCAGCTTGTGCGGGTCGCCTTCCATGATGTGGCGGTCTTTGAAGGTGCCCGGTTCGCCCTCGTCGGCGTTGATGATGAAGGATTTCCGCTCGGTCTGGATGGGTGCTGTGAAGCTCCACTTGAGGCCGGTGGGGAAGCCCGCGCCGCCACGGCCACGCAGGCCGGAGGCTTTCACTTCGTCGATCACCTCGGACGGAGTCATATTCAGCAGCGCTTTTTCCCAGGCTTCGTAGCCGCCGACGCCCAGATATTCGACGATGTTCTCAGGGTCGATGCGGCCAGAGTTCTCGAGAACGATGCGGCCAGTGGGCGTGAAGTCGTATTTGATGTGCTTGCTCATTTCTCCTCCCTCAGCGAGTTGATGATGCCGGTGATGCCGGCGGGGGTAAGGTCGCCGAAGACATCCTCGTCGATCATCACGACGGGCGCGTTGCCGCATACACCCAGGCAGGCGCACAGTTCGAGGGTGAACATGCCGTCCTTCGTGGTGCCGCCGGCTCTGACATCAAGCAGGCTTTCGAGCGTGTCGAGGATAGCCTCGGAGCCGCGCAGCCAGCAGGGCGGCGACTCGCACAGTCGGATGATGTGCTTGCCTCTGGGCTTGGTCGAGAACATGCTGTAGAAGGTGATAACGCCATAGATATGGCTCTCGGGGATGCCCATGTATTCGCTGATTTCCCGGGTTGCATCTTCGGGAATATAGTTCTGCGGATGGTTGTCCTGAATATCATGCAGGATAAACATGAGGTTCGAGTTGACTGGCTCATACTTTTGCAGGATCGCTTTGTACATAGCTGCTCCCTCCGTTAAACGGTCGCCGCGACGATGTCGTCCACGATCTTGCCGCCGATGATGTGTTCAGTAACGACGCGTCTGACTTTTTCGACATTCATGTGGCCGTATATTACACAGGGCTGGCCTTTGACCAGCACATCAACGACCGGCTCAATGGAGCTCAGGCCTTTCTCGCCTGTCTGAGTGACGATGACGTCATTCAAACCCTTTTTGCCAATCTCGTCCTGAAACGCTTTCATCACTTCACGTGCGCCCAGGGAGATGCTGGCAGTGCCCATCGAAACAACCACCTTCACGCGGTGGCCGGCGTCGAGATTCTGCCTGGCCTTTGCCCTGATCTCACGCAGTTCTTCGAGTGTTTTCATTGCGTCGCCTCCATTGATTGTTGATTTGCCTGTTTATGTTTGTAGGTTACGATTGCCATATTCGAAAAGAAATGCGTGTGCTCCACCACAGTGCTTTCGGGAGTTTGCAGCACCGGCAGGGTGAAGTTCCACAGCGTGGTGATGCCGGCTGCGATGAGCCGATCGGCGGCAGCCTGCGCCGTCTCCGCCGGGGTGGTGATGATGCCGGCCTCGATGCCGAATTCACGCTTCAGCCGTGGGATGTCGTCGGGGGAGAAGATGGTGAGGCCGCACAACTCGCTGCCGATTTTGGCCGGATCACAATCGATGAGCGCGGCGATGCGGATGCCGGTGAGCGACATCTCGCGGTAGCCCAGCAGCGCACGGGCGAGGTTGCCTGCGCCAATCAGCAGGGCGTTCAGCACCCGATCCCAGCCGAGATAGCTTTTCAGTTGCAGTATAGCTTCGTCAACCATATGCCCCACGCGCGGACGGCCTTTGAGGCCAGCCACGTTGAGGTCTTTGCGCACTAACGTGTGGTAGATGCCCAGCGTGCGCGACAGCTCGGTGGCGGAGAACGACGCGCGCCCCTCGTTCTTGAACTGCTCGAGCACGTGCAGGTACAGCGGGAGCCGTCTAATCGTGAATTCTGAAACCGAGTTCTGATGCACAGTCACCTCACATTAACCAGTATTCTATCAATATTCTTGTGTTGATTTGCTCGTCAAGGAAAAAATGGCGCTGTTAGCTGGATGCTTTGTATGAAGTGACACTATACTCGATCTGGTAGTGCCGTGTCTTGTCCAGTTTCATACCATAGCTACCTGACATTTCTGCCTGACTCGAATCGGCAACTTGAGTCACTTCATTTGTAATTCCATTCTGGAGTAAAGAATTGACAGAATAGTTGAATGAAAGACATATCGTGCAATACTGTTTATGCAATCCGTAATTCGGCGGCATTCACGAACTTTTTCTGTATGAGGATCTGCACATTGCCCGCAATAGAAATTGGGAGAATAATATGAAAAGAATTGCAGAAAGCCATCAAGGCTCTTTTTTTGATGCTGAAGCCTCCGGTGAATACTTAAATGATGCCAAGAAAGCTTCAAAGACAAAATACCGTCATTTTATGGCTACCTTGAAAAAACTGGATGTAAAGGGCAAGTATTTGGAAATCGGCTCTGGGGTTGGAATTCTGACACAGGATATTGCGATCCAACATCCCAATGCAGAAATTATGGCATATGACATATTGTCTGAAATGACTGAGCTATCCAGACAGGATTTATCTGAAGATTTGAGAAAAAGAATATCTTATGAAACTGGTGACGCCTGTGATGAAAATTCGATTAAAGATTTAGGGGGATTCAATTTGATTTATTCAGCTTTTACATTACATCATTGGGATAATGCGGAATTGGCAATAAAAAACTTGTATTCATTGTTAAACGACGAGGGGATACTGTATATATATGATCTAAAAAGGGTTATGTGGCTATACTATATTAAATCAGAAAGTGGATTTTTCAATTCAATTCGGGCTGCATACAGACTAAGCGAGATTAAAAAGATTCTAAGCAAAATCGGGATTAAGAATTACAGAATCAGAACAATTCTCCCGTTTTTTATTCAATCCGTTTTGATAAGAAAATAAACAGTTGTGCGCAACAAAAAGCACAGGCCATCATTGTTCTGAGCATGCTCCCCCTTTTGCTTGACAATCCTCAGCAAATAAAGGTTTTTGAATCTGAAAGATTGTCCTGTAGAGGAGTTTGCGATGTCTGATAACCGTATTCGCTCGCACCCGGTATTGCCCGTGCCACAGCGGGAAGCCGTCACCATATACTGGAACAAAGAGCCGGTGCAGGCACTACGCGACGAAGTCATCAGCTCCGCTCTCATCGCCGCCGGTATTCATGTGTTCGGTCACCATCACAACGACGGCAGCGCTCAGGGCATCTACTGCGCCAACGGCCAGTGCGCCAAATGCACCGTCATCGCCAATGGCGTACCGGTGAAGGCTTGCATGACGAAGGTGCAGGCAGGCATGATGGTGCAAAGCGTCGAGGGCTTGCCGGCATTGCCGGAGGCCACCACCGCGCCCAACCTGAGCGATATACAGGAAGTGGAAGTGGACGTGCTGGTGATAGGCGGCGGCCCGGCCGGGCTGTCGGCGGCGGTCGAGCTTGGCAGACTCGGCGTCCGCACGCTCATCATCGATGACAAGAGCGAGCTGGGCGGCAAGCTGGTATTGCAGACACACAAGTTTTTTGGCTCTGTCGAGGACTCCTATGCCGGCGCTCGCGGCAACGAGATTGGTCGCATGCTGGCGCGGCAGGCGCTTGACAGCGAATGCGTGGAAACCTGGACCGACGCCACCGCGCTGTATGTTTTCAAGGATCGCAAGGTGGGTGTGCTGCACGATGGCAGATACCGCCTGGTTACCCCGAAAATCGTGCTGAACGCCGCCGGCGCCCGCGAGAAGTTCCTGCGCTTCGCCGGCAACACGCTGTCCGGCATCTACGGCGCCGGCGCCTTTCAGACATTAGTGAACCGCGACCTCGTGCGCCCCACCCGGCGACTGTTCATCGTCGGTGGCGGCAACGTGGGGCTGATTGCTGGATACCACGCGCTGCAAGCCGGTATCGAGGTGGCGGGACTGGTCGAGGCCATGCCGCAGTGCGGTGGCTACAGGGTTCACGCCGACAAGCTGCGCCGATTGGGCGTTCCCATCCACACCTCGCACACCGTGCTGTGCGCCAATGGCGAAGAGAGCGTCGAAAGCGTCACCATCGCCCGCATCGACGAGAACTTTGCGTCCATCGCCGGTACCGAGCAGACCTTCATCTGCGACACGCTACTCATCGCTGTCGGCCTCAACCCGGTCGATGAGTTCACCCGCGAGGCTGAAAAGGCAGGGCTGCCGGTCGTCGCTGCCGGTGACGCCGACGAGATTGCCGAGGCCAGCAGCGCCATGTTCATGGGGCGCATCGCCGGACTGCGCATCGCCCGCGATCTCGTCGCCGGAGCGCCCGACATCCCCGCCAGTCTCTCTGCCAAGGCCGACATCCTGAAAGCGCATCCCGGCTGCATCGACGAGCAGGAATTTTCCACCTTGCGCGAGGGCGTGTATCCTGTGTTGCATTGTTTGCAGGAGATTCCCTGCAACCCATGCAGCACGGTTTGCCCCACAAACGCCATCCACATGAAGGGCGACCCGATTTTGGGCAACCCCTACTACGAGGGGAGTTGCGTGGGCTGCGGCAAGTGCGTCGCCATCTGCCCCGGACTTGCCATCACGCTGGTTGACTACCGCAAAGACAGGGCGCACCCGACGGTTACAGTGCCCTACGAGCTGTCCAATCACCCAGTGCAGCCGGGGTCGGTAGTAACCGTCGTTGACATTTCCGGGCATATGCTCGATTCCCTCGAAGTGGCCGCTGTGGTCACCATGAAAGAGAACATGACCCAACTCGTGCGCTTCAAGGCCCCGGCCAACATCGCGGCGCACATCGTGAACTTCATTGTGCAGCCGCAGAGCGTGAGCCGTCCGCTGCCCCAGCCGACATTGCCCACGCAAACGCCCGATGACGCCATGGTCTGCCTGTGCGAGCGGGTGACTGTGGGCGAGGTGCGGGCGCTTATCCGCAAGGGCGTCCGCGACATCAACCAGTTGAAGGCCATCACGCGCATCGGGATGGGGCCATGCGGCGCCAAGACCTGCGATTCGCTCGTGAGGCAGGTGTTCCGCGAGGAGGGCATCCCGCCGGAGCGTATCGTCGAAAACACCAGTCGGCCAGTGTTTGTCGAGGTTCCGTTCGGTGTCTTCGCCGCCGGCGAGCGAGGCAGCCATGAGTAGGGCCTACGACGTTGTCGTCATCGGCGCAGGCTCTGTGGGCGTGCCTGCCGCGCTGTCGCTGGCGCGTCAGGGATTGCGCGTACTCGTCATCGACCGCTGCCATTCTCCCGGACAGGAGAACAACAAGAAGGCCATCGGCGGCGTTCGCGCCACGCACTCCGACTACGGCAAGATACAGGTGAGCCTGCGCTCGATCGAGATATTCTCCGGCTGGGAGGCCGAGCACGGCGACGACATCGGCTGGTTGTCCAACGGCTACAGCTTCCCCGCCTACAGCGAGGACGACGCCACCAAGCTGCGCGACCTGCTGAAGGTGCAGAAGGGCTACGGCCTCGACATCGACTGGCTGTCCCCGCACGAGTACGAAGCGCTGGTGCCGGGCATCGACACCACCGGCCTGCTGGGCGCCACCTATTCCCCCGGCGACGGCTCGTCCATGCCGCTGCCGGCCATCAACGCCTTCTACTTCAAGAGCCTCGCGCACGGCGCCACCTACCGCTGGGGCGAGAGCGTCACCGGCATCGAGACCGAGGGCGGGCGCGTACGTGCGGTGCGCACCGACAAGGCCAGCTACGCTTGCGGCTGGGTGGTCAACTGCGCCGGCAACGACGCTGCCGCCGTCAGCGCGCTGGCCGGGCTGAGCGTGCCGGTTGTCCCCGACTGTCATGAGGGCGCCGTCACCGAGCCGGTGCAGCGGTTCTTCGGCCCCATGGTGGTGGACCTGCGTCCCGCGCCCGACAGCGCCAACTACTATTTCTACCAGAACAAGGAAGGCCACGTCGTTTTCTGCATCACCCCCGACCCGCCCATCTTAGGCGCCGACAGCGACGCGACCTCGGTGTTCCTGCCGCAGGTGGCGCGGCGCATGGTGGCGCTCTATCCACGTCTGGCGCATCTCAAGATACGCCGCACCTGGCGCGGCCAGTACCCCATGACGCCCGACGGCTTTCCCATCGTTGGCTGCGCGCCGGAGCTGGCGGGCTGGGTGCACAACGTGGGCATGTGCGGCCAGGGCTTCATGCTGGGGCCGGGACTGGGCGAGCTGGTCACGCGCATCATTACCGCCACGCCCAACAACGACGACGACCGCATCCTCGCCGGCTTCCACCCGAAGCGCCGGTTCAAGGGGATGGAGGTGTTTAAGTAGAAAATTGCGGATTTTCCGTAAAATACTTGACTTAAGAATCGATTTAGCTATACTAAGCACATAAAGCTTGGAGGTTACTATGCTCGTTAAGTTCCGTGTGAAGAATTACCGCTCATTCAGAGATGATACTGAATTCAGTATGGTTGCATCAAACGCAATCAAAGAACACGAAGAAACACATGTATTTCAGCCCAAGGGGCGAAAGTACAAGCTACTGAAATCAGCGGCGATTTATGGCGCGAATGCGAGTGGAAAGACTAATTTTCTGGATGCTATGTATCGCATGCGAACCATGGTGCTCCACTCTTTCCGTGATGCAGAGGAACCATCAATCAAAAGACACCCTTTCCTGTTAAGAGATAATCCTGAATCAATGCCGACAGAGTTCGAAGCGATTATCATACAGGATGGTATCGAGTATCGTTACGGATTTTCGTTTGATGCTGAAGTAATTAAGCATGAGTATTTGTTCCGAACTGTCGAAAGAGAAAGCAAGCTTTATGAGCGAGTTGATGGCTCTGATTTCATATTCATTAATAATGCATTCAAAGAAGGGAAGAAGTTGAAGGATCACCTAAGACCCAACGTACTCTTTTTATCTCTTCTGTCCTATCACAATGGAGAGATATCAAAACAAGTGGTCGCTTGGTTTCATCAGTTCAATCAGCTCGTTGAAGAATTCGATGCTTTTCCATTATCCACTATAAAAATATTGGAGCGCAACAGCACCCTGAAATCAGCAATCATAGATATGCTTCAAAATGCTGATACTGACATTGTCGACTTCAAAGTTGTCGATAATGGTCTGGATGAAACACCATCCATCTCCACTCAACATAACTACTTCTCTGAACAAGTTCAAGGAATGCAGACGATCAGTTTTGATTTGCAGGAGCATGAATCACAGGGAACACGGCGGTTTCTAAGTCTTGCCGGCCCAATCATTGATACTTTGCATAGACGCTCCATTGTTGCAATCGATGAATTTGAATCCAGTCTTCACCCATTGTTGATTGAACAGCTGTTGCGTTTACTTCATTCAAGAGATTATAATATCGGAAATGCTCAGTTCATATACACCACACATTCGCCATACTTACTCGACCAGAGAATTCAAAGAAGAGACCAAGTTTGGCTGGTTGAAAAAGATGACTCAAGTTCATCACAAATGATTGCACTTTCTGATTACAAAGTGCGCAATGACACTGCGCTTGCTAAGAACTACCTGCAAGGTCGTTTTGGTGGTATCCCGTACATCGACTCATTGCTTCCAGAAGGCGAAAATGAGTAATCACCAAAGTAGAAAAAAACCAACCCGTGCACCGAAGAAGCAAGTTCTTATCGTGTGTAATGGGAAGATGACTGAACCAAGCTATTTTCGCAAGTTCAAACCAGGTTTAGTGCATGTGCAATTCATCAACGCATCTCCTCTGAACCTTGTTAAGCAAGCTGCACTGTATCGAAATAAAAGAGAGAAACAGCAGGGCTGGAACTTTGATCAATGCTGGTGCGTTTTTGACAAGGATGACTTCACTTCGCAGGATTTCAATCAGGCAGTTTGCACACAAGATGTTAGAATTGCTTATTCGAATGAAGCTTTCGAGCTTTGGTTCCTTCTTCATTATGATTATGTGAACACAGCGATTTCCAGACATCAATACATCAAGATATTAAATCGTAAGCTCGACCGTGAATACAAGAAAAACGATGAAGCTATGTTTCACGTTCTTAGAGACAAACTCGATACCGCTATCACCAATGCCAAGCGTCTACATGATTTATATGAGAAGCAAACCCAACCCGCCGACCGCAACCCATGTACAACCGTGTATAAACTCGTTGAAATCTTGATAAAGAACTAACGGAGGCCAATACATGCCACCCACCAGCAACCACATCCGCCGGCAGTTCATCGACTTCTTCGTCCAGCGGCACGGACACACCGCCGTGCCCTCGGCCTCGCTCATCCCCCGCGACGACCCCACCCTGCTGTTCACCAACGCCGGTATGAACCAGTTCAAGCCGGTGTTCCTCGGCCTCGAACAGCCCCGCTTCGCCCGCGTGTGCGACACCCAGAAATGCATCCGCGCCGGCGGCAAGCACAACGACCTCGAAGAGGTGGGCAAAGACGGCCACCACCACACCTTCTTCGAGATGCTTGGCAACTGGTCGTTCGCCGACTACTATAAGCCCGAGGCCATCGCCTGGGCGTGGGAGCTGCTGACCGAGGTGTGGAAGCTGCCCAAGGACAGGCTGTTCGCCACCGTGCACGACAGCGACGAGGAAGCGTTCAACCTCTGGCGCGAGCGCACCGACATCGATCCCGCGCACATCGAATACCACGACGACGTGGACAACTTCTGGTCGATGGCCGACACCGGCCCGTGCGGTCCGTGCTCGGAGATTCACTACGACACCGGCGAGCAGGGCTGCGACCGACAGGGCGAGCCGGGCCACGTCTGCCGCGTCAATGGCGACTGCAGCCGCTACATCGAGCTGTGGAACCTGGTGTTCCTCCAGTTCAACCGCGAGCAGGGCGGCAAGCTGAACCCGCTGGCGCACAAGTATGTCGATACCGGCGCCGGATTCGAGCGCATTGTTCGAGTGCTCCAGCACAAGACCAGCAACTACGAGACCGACCTCTTCACGCCCATCCTCGCGGCCATCGCCCAGATGAGCGGGGTTGACTATGATCCCGGCGAGAAGGGCGTGAGCCACCGCGTCATCGCCGACCACATCCGCGCGCTCAGCTTCGCCATCACCGACGGCGGAATGCCCGCCAACGAGGGTCGCGGCTATGTGCTGCGTCGCATACTGCGTCGGGCGGCGCGTCACGGCCACCTGCTGGGACTGCGCCAGCCGTTCCTGTGCAAGCTTGTTGACGCCGTCATCGATGTGATGGGCGACCACTACACCGAGCTGCGCACCCGCCGTGACCACACCATGCAGATCATCCGCGCCGAGGAGGAACGCTTCAACCAGACGCTCGACAACGGCCTGTCACGCTTCGAGGAAATCGCCGACGCGCTCACGGGCGGCGTTATCCCCGGCAGCGACGCTTTCATGCTCTACGACACCTTCGGTTTCCCCCTCGACCTCACCCGCGTGATGGCCGAGGAGCGCGGTCTGCGGGTGGACGAAGCTGGCTTTAAGGTCGAGATGGAGAAGCAGCGCCAGCGGGCGAGAGAAGCAGGCAAGTTCCGCCTCGACACCACCGACTACGACTGGCGCGAGCTGCACCCCGACCAGCCCACCGCCTTTGCGGGCTACGACCAGCACACGGTAACCGCAAAGGCGCTGAAGTGGTCGCCGAGCGAGGCTGGCCGCGTTACGCTCGTGCTCGACACGACGCCGTTCTATGCCGAGTCCGGCGGACAGGTGGCCGACACCGGGCGCGTGTTCAACGACGGCTTCGAGGTGAAAGTGGACGACGTGCGCAAGCTGGGCGAACTGTGGTTGCACGAGGGTGAACTGCTGCGCGGCGAGGTGAACGGCGAGCCGGCGACGGCGGTCATCGAGAGCGAGCGCCGCCTGAACGTGGAGCGCAACCACACCGCCACGCATCTGCTTCACGCCGCCCTGCGCCAGGTGCTGGGCGAGCACGTTCAGCAGAAGGGTTCGCTGGTGCACCCCGACCACCTCCGCTTCGACTTCACCCACTTCCGACAGGTCACGCCGCGCGAGCTTGAACTGGTCGAGAAGCTCGTCAACGCCCGCGTACGCGACTGCCTGCCCGTCGTCACCCGCATGCAGTCCATCGACGAGGCCCGCGCCGACGGCGCCATGGCGCTGTTCGGCGAGAAATATGACGAGCAGGTGCGCGTGGTCGGCATCGAGGGCTTCTCGAAAGAGCTTTGCGGCGGCACCCACGTCGATTGCACCGGCCATATCGGGCTGTGCAAGATTATCTCAGAGACTTCAATCGCCGCCGGAGTGCGCCGCCTTGAGGCCATCACCGGCGAGCACGCCGAGAGTTGGACCCGCGAGCAAGTCGCCCGCCTGCACGACGTGTCGCAGGCGCTTCACGCCCCGCCCGCCGATTGCGCCGACCGTGCGCAGGAACTTCAGCGCGAGCTGCGAACCTGCATCAAGGAAAACGAGGAACTGAAACGGCAGTCGGCTGGCGATGAAATGAGCGATCTGGCGCAAAACGCCCGCGAAGTGGCCGGAGTGAAACTGGTGGCCGCTCGCGTGCAGGCTGGTAGCTCTGCCGAACTGCGCCGTGTGGGTGACGAACTGCGTGGCCGCCTGCAGAGCGGCATCGGCGTGCTCATCGCCGACATCGACGGCAAGGTTAGCCTGCTGGCGCTCGTGAGCAAAGACCACAGCAAACGCTGCCCTGCCGGCAAACTGGTCGCAGAAATCGCTGCAATCGTGGGTGGGCGCGGCGGCGGACGGCCCGACATGGCTATGGCCGGCGGCAAAGACATCGGTAAAATCGACGAAGCTCTCGACCAGACGCCGGCAATCGTCCAGCGGATATTAGAGGACTGATGCAGGCCTACGGCCCCGGCTTCGCTCGGATTTACAACCTGCGGTGGGGTGATTTTTCCGACCAGGTCGCGCCCTGCCTGCTGGAGTTCTTCGAGCGCAGGGGGCTGGCGAGCGGCCATGTGCTCGACCTCTGCTGCGGCGCCGGCCACCTGGTGCGCCATTTCCTCACCGCCGGTTGGAGCGTCACCGGCATCGACCTTTCGGAACACATGCTGGCTCACGCCAGACGCAACTGCGCCAACTGGCAGAGGAAGGGAAAGGCCGCGTTTCTGTTGGGCGACGCCGCCGGCTATCGGCTCGACCAGCCGGTGGACGCCGTCGTCTCCACCTACGACGCGCTCAACCACCTGCCCGACGCCGACGCCCTGCGCGGCTGCTTTCGCGCCACGCATAAGGCGCTGAAGCCGGGCGGCTGGTTCCTGTTCGACCTCAACACCGCGCTTGGGCTGCGAAGTTGGAACAGCCTGTCGGTGCGCGATCTGGACGACGCCCATATCGTCACCCGCGGCGCTTATGACGAGTCCGAGCGGCGCGCCTGGACGAGCATTTCAGGTTTCTTCACCGACGAATCAGGCCACTGGCAGCGCTTCAGTGAAACCATTTTCAACCGCGTCTGGTCGCTGGACAACGTAGCCCTCTGGCTGCGGCAGGCCGGATTCGCCCACAGCCACTTCGCCAGGGTGCGGGAACTTGACCAGCCGCTCACCGAGCCAGAGTCCGAACGGCGCGTCTTCGTGGTGGCCCAGGCATGACACGCCACAGGCGCGCTCTTGAGGCGGCCCAACCATGACACGCCACAGGCGTGCTATTGAGACGGCTCAAGCATGAACATCTGCGTTATTCGTTTCAGCTCGCTGGGCGATGTTATTCTCACCCAGCCCATCACACGCTGGCTGCGCGAGCGTTGGCCGGGGGCAAGCGTCATCTTCGTCACCAAGCCCGTCAATGTGCCGGTGGCGCTCATGTTCGGCACGGTGGACCGCATAGTGGAATGGCGCAATGACGCCCGCGCCACCGCGGCGGAGATTGGCGAGATTGACCTGACGGTGGACTTGCAGGCCAAGCTCAACTCGTGGTTGCTGTGCCGCGCATTGAAGTCTGTCCGCACTGTGCGCTACAACAAGCGCCGGCTCACCCGCTGGGCCATCGTGCACGGCTTTGGCAACGCAGCAATTGACACCACCCTCGACCTCTACGCCTCGGCGCTCAAGCCGCTGGGGCTGAACGAAAAACTCCCCTGGCCACAGCTTCATCCAGACGATGCCGCCCACGCAATCGATGAGCTGTTTGTGCAATACGGCGTCATTCCGCGCAAGACGCTCATCGGAGTGTTTCCCGGCGCCCGCCACGCCACCAAGCGCTATCCGGCAGAGTATTTCGCCTGCCTCATCAATCGTGTACCCGATGACTGGAACTGCCAGTTTCTGCTGTGCGGCAGCTCCGATGACAAGCCACAGGCTGTGGACATCCTGCGCGAGACCGAAGGCGTCATCGACCTCACCGGCGCAACAGACACCGGCGGGCTGGCGAGGCTGATACAGCGGCTGGATTGTGTTATCAGCAACGACAGCGGCCCGATGCACATTGCCGCGGCCCTGCAAAAGCCGCAGATAGCACTGTTTGGCGCCACCCATCCGCGCCTGGGATTCCGCCCTCTGAACGACAACGCTGTCGTCGTCACTTCCGACCTGCGCTGTCAGCCGTGCTCTCTACATGGCGGCAAAACCTGCCCCAGGAATCACTTTCGTTGTCTGCGCGGCGTACACCCAGCCTGGCTGGCCGATAAATTCCGCCACCTGTTGGAAGAGCAGGTGTGGAACCTGCCTTAGTTCACAGCCTGTCCAGAAACTGTAATCTAACTTTACAAAAAAAACTTTGTTGACAAGTATAGCACTTCATTTACATTTTTTCGTGGGTGTTACGAACGTTTACAGGATGAGCAGGGGACGCATTATCGTTTGTCTTTGGGGTTGCACGCCAGGGACTTACAGTAAGCAGGCCTTTCAGGCTCTTCGTGGTTTGTAAACCAGGGCTTGCTTCGAGGCTCGCCCTTACTGTAAACCTGCGTCAACACTTTATTCTGTCTGCGACCAAGGAGCACGGCATGGACAAAAAGATAAACGACGTCCTGATGCGCTACGTCGTCAAACCCGACATCATCGATTCAGTTATCGAACATATCGAGGAGCCCGGCAGTTGCATTGTCGAGGTGATTGGCCCTACCGGAACGGGCAAATCCTACCTCTGTGAGCGTCTGCAACAGACGATGGCCGAGCGCAAGATCGAGTACCGTGAGTATGCGCCCAGAATCTTCAGCTTCAACCAGGTGCGCAATCTCGTTTGCCTGCTTACCGGTATCGATGATGATCAATACTCTACTCTGGTGAATTCCTCGGAGCAATTCAAGCTGACGAACAGGTACGATTTCTTCTACTTTCTCAGCGAAAAGCTCAGCGAGCAAGAACACTTCGATTCCCAGATCGTGCTGCTGGACAACTGCAATGTGCTCGATGAATTCACGCTGCTTTTCATGGAATACCTGGTGCAGTACGCCACCGACAAACGCATCGTCTTTCTCACCTTCACCACAGAGCCCACCTTCCTTTTCTCGAAAAAGGTCAAGCTGGAATACCTCGATACAGACGAGATTCACCAGGTGCTCACCAGCCTGTTCGACTCCGACAAGACTGAGCTGATTACTCAGAGCGAAGTACTGCTCAATATCACCGGCGGTAATCTTTTCATCATCGAACGCCTGCTGAACCGCTTCTACGGTAAATCGTCCCGTAAAGGCAATAAGGGCAGAAACTTTGATCTCTCCAACTATCTCGACGACAAACTCAGTGTCGAGCGCATCTACCGCGACTTCACAGAAGGCCTTACACAGCGGCGACATCAGTTGGCGGTTCTGGTGTTCCTCATAGATGGGCGCGCCAGCCGTGAACAGATTGAGGAGATGTTTGACGGCAAGCCACTGGGCAAAGATCTCGATATCCTGATCGACGAGGGACTGGTCATGATTCGCAACGACCGCCTGGTCATCGGCAAGACCGCCGTCTTTCGCAATTACTTTCTCGAACGGCCGGCTGACGAACAGCGCAAGACGGTGCGCGAGTTCCTGAAGAAAGCCGCCGAGCCGCTGGGAATCACCCCTTTCGGCCAGTCATACTACCAATTTATCGTCAACGACCTGCATCTCAAGTTAATCACGCCTACGGTGCAATACCTCATGTTGCTGAACGACCACGAGACTTTGCGCACCCTCGACAATGTGCTTCTCGAAAAAACCGACAAGCCAGATCAGCAGGTGAAACTGCTGATGGAACTGGGCATCACGAACAAGTGTCTCAATAATATCGAGGCCTCGGCAGAGAACTTCCGTCAGGCGTTGCGTCTGTGCACCACGCACCAATTCCCAGCAGAAGAAGTGGTTTTTCAGCTTGCGGAAAGCCTCTTTTCCATCAATTCCTCCGCGTTCGCTCTGGAGGTTATCAAGAAATACGAGCCCAATGCCAAGGATGACTATTGGCGCTGTCGGTTGCTTATGCTTCAGGCCGACATCATCACCGACCTCGAACACTTCGACGACGCCTTCACCTATCTCGAAAGCGCTATGGAAGTCTCAGTCAAGATCAAGGATGAGATGGTTCGCGGTCAAATACAGGGCCTGTGCAAGAAGATCAAGGGCAAGGTCTATTACTTCTCGAACCAGTTCGAGAACGCCGAGGCGGTGTTCCGTGAGGCCGAGCAGCTTTTCCGTCGCGCCAACGACTCCGAGGGGCTGGCCGCCATTTACAACAATCTGGGCGTATTGGCCATGTTTCAGGGTGAGTGGGACAAGACCGAAGAGCTATATACCAGGAGCCTCAAGCTCGAGCAACAGCGTTTCAATCTCAACGGGATATCGGTTTGTTACAACAATCTGGGCGGCTTGCTGGAGGATAGGGGCGATTACAAGAAATCGCTCAACTACCTCTACGAAGCGCTTCACATCCAAAAACTGCTCTCCGACCGCTACAACATTACAAATATCTATAACAATATCGGTGTCACCTACATGGACAACGCCGAGTATGAGGAAGCGGACAAAGCCTTCAAGCAATCGTTGCAGACGGCCATCAACTTCAACCTCTACCGCAGCATCATTGCCGCGCTGAACAACCTGGGGGCGCTGTACTTCAAGAGCGGAAAGTGGACTCGCGCCATCGAGCACTATGAGCGTGCCATCGAGCGCAGCAAAGAGAACAACTTTCTCGAGGGGTTGTGCACGAGCTATAACAATCTTGGCGAGCTTTTCGAGAAGCGAGGCGAATATAACCTCGCGTATGATCTCTACTTCAAAGGCCTCGAGATTCTGCCCGACGTGCAGGACGAGATACTGAAGGCCGAGCTGTACGGCAACCTCGGCAGCGTGCTCACCCACCTGCATAACTTTGGCAAGGCCTATGCCTATCTGGTCGAGAGCTACGACTTCTTCAAGAGCATCAACGCCAAGGACAAGCTGATGATCGAGGCCTGTCAGAAGCAGGCTTACTACTTCATTCAGACGCGCAACTACGAGAGCGCCAGCTACTACCTCGACCAGGCTATCAAGATGGCCGAGGAGCTAAACAGCAAGTTCGAGGTGGGCAACGCCTATTTTCTCAAGGCTCTGCTGGAAAAGAACGACCGTGAGAAGTGTCAGAAGTCGCTTGAGCGCGCCATCGAGATATTCGTGGAAACCAAGAACAACTTCGAGCTGGCCCAGGCTAACTACGAATACGCCCATATCCTCTTCGACAAGCAGGAGTGGGAGCAGGCGCTGCAAATATTGCAGAACAACAAGAAGATTATCAAGGACTTCGATGCGATCAAGTTCCTCGAAAAAAACGACATCCTCATCCAGAAGATTATGAAGGAACACGCGATAGAGCTGAAAGAGAGCCGCAGCCAGGAGTCGCTGCTCACCAAGTTCTACGAGATTACCCAAAGCCTCAACACCATTTCCGATTTCGACGTTCTCATCGACACGGCGCTGGATAACCTGGTGGAGCTGAGCGAAGCCGACGGCGGCATCATCTGCCTTTACAACAGCCGTAGCGTTCCAGAGGGCTGGGAGTACCAGGTGTTCAATCACTTCACCAGCGAGGAAGCCGACTACGACATCCTCATGGAGTACATCCAGGATGCGTTTATCAAAGGCGAGGGCTTGAACATCAAGCAGCCGCACTCGGCGCCGCAGTTCAACAACATCATCTGCTTCCCGCTGATGATTCGCGGCAACAATCTGGGCGTTATCTTGCTGTTCAGCAAACACGGCAGCCACTACTTCACCGAGAAGATGTATAACCTGATGAGCGCGTTGTGCAACCAGATCGTGGTCATTCTCGAAAACATCCGTCACTCGAACCTCACCCGCAGCCATGCCATCATTCGTGAGGAGCTCAATGCCAGCCAGAGCTTCACTAACATCATTGGCAAGAGCGAGCGCATTCAGGAAATCTTCAATGTCATCGAGAAGATAAAGAACACGCCAACCACCGTGCTGCTGGAAGGCCCCAGCGGAACCGGCAAAGAGCTCATCGCCCGCGCTATCCACTACACCAGCAACCGGCGCAACAAGAAGTTCGTGGCGCAGTATTGTGGCGCCTTGCCCGAAACACTGCTCGAAAGCGAACTGTTCGGCCATGTGAAAGGCAGCTTTACCGGCGCGGTCTATGACAAAAAGGGCCTCTTCGAGATCGCTGACGGCGGCACCTTCTTCCTCGACGAGATTGCCGACATCACGCTCTCGACCCAGGCAAAGCTGTTGCGTTTCCTTCAGGAAGGCGAGCTGAAGCGAGTTGGCTCGACCAAGACCACGAAGGTGGATGTGCGCGTTATCTGCGCCACCAACGTGTCGTTGCAGGAGAGAGTGAATAATGGCGAATTCCGCCTCGACCTCTACTATCGCCTGAACGTCATCAAGATTTCGATTCCCTCCCTCAAGGAGCGCAAGAGCGATGTCCCGCTGCTGGCCATCCACTTCCTCGACAAGTACAACAAGAAGATGAGCAAGAATGTGCTGGGCATTACCGACGAGGCGATGAAGTATATGAGCAATTGCGACTGGCCGGGCAACATTCGTCAGCTCGAAAACGAGATAGAGCGGGCGGTGACTCTGGCCGAGAACGAGTCGTTCATCAAGCCGGGCGATCTCTCGGAGGAGGTGTTCAAATACGCCGACAACGCCGAGACGATTGATCTGCTGGACAAGGTTGCCCTCAAAGAGGCTGTCGAGAGCCTCGAGAAGAAGATGATCCTCAAATCGCTGGAAAGCCGCGGCTGGAACCAAACCCAGGCCGCCAAAGACCTCGGCCTGTCGCGCCAGGGACTCATTAAGAAGATGAAGCGGTATGAGGTTGAAAGGTAGCGCGCCACTGCTCGATTTCATCGCCTTCGATCTCGAAACCACCGGCCTCGACGCCATGCGGGACGAGATCATCGAGATTGCCGCGGTGCGCTTCGAGAACGGTGAAGTCAGTAAACGCTTCAACTGCTTCGTGCATCCGTCCGGCCCGGTGCCGGCGTTCATCAAGCAGCTCACCGGCATTACCGACGCCGAGTTAGCTGGCGGCAAGCCCCCGGCCACAGCCATGCGCGAGCTGGACGAATTCCTCGGCGAGTCGCTGGTGGTGGGCCACAACACCCCCTTCGACATCGGCTTTCACGATGAGGTGCGGGTGCGATTGAACCTTGCGCCCCGCGCCTTCCGCACACTCGACACCCTCACCCTGAGCCGCATATTTCAACCGTTTATCGACAATCACAAGCTCGAGACAGTCGCCGCGGCGTGTGGCGTCGAAATCCTGCGGGCGCACCGCGCCATCGATGACGCCGAGGCCACCGGCCATGTGCTGCTGTACTTGCTGGCGCACATGCACGACCATGTGCCGTTGGCAGTCAACGTCCGCCTGCTCGAGCTGGCAGCCCTCTCATCAGACAAATCGGAGCTGGCCTGGCTGCTCGAACGTGTCACCGACCACCAGCGCCGCCACGCGCTGCTTGTCAAACAACCCACCGCCCGCGAGTTCGCCCCCGCCAACGCCATCGAGCACGATGTGCCCTCGGGCAAGGTCTATCCGCTCGAGGCGGTCTTTGGCGACGGCGGGCTGTTCGCCGGCCACTTCGAGGGCTACGAGTATCGCCAGGGCCAGGTGGAAATGGCCAGTGCCGTCGAGCAGGCGCTGCACACCGGTGAATGCCTTCTGGTGGAAGCGGGCACTGGGGTTGGCAAATCGCTGGCCTATCTCGTGCCGGCCATACAGTTCGCCGAGCGCACGCAGACGCGGGTGGTGGTGAGCACCAACACTAAAAACTTGCAGGAACAACTGTTTCACAAAGACCTGCCGGCCATCCGCGACGCAGTGGACGTTCCTTTTCACGCCGTGCTGCTGAAGGGCCGCGACAACTACGTCTGTCCGCGCAAGTGGAGCGAGCTGACCCCGCAGCGTGGCGTTTCGCCGTGGGAAGCGGGCGGCCTGTTGCAGCTCGTGGTCTGGGTAGAGCAAACCCGCACCGGCGACATCTCGGAGAACAGTTCGTTCTCGCGCAAACAGTATGCCTCGCTCTGGAAGCGCCTGGCCGCCGACCGCCACTTTTGCATGGGCAAACGTTGCAGCCACTTCAAGCGTTGCTGGCTCATGGACGTGCGCCGCCGTAGCGAAGACGCCCACATCGTCATCGTGAACCACAGTCTGCTGCTGACCGATGTGATGGGCGGAAACACCACGCTGGGCGACTATAAGCGCTTGGTCATCGACGAGGCGCACAATCTGTCAGACGCCGCTTCACACCACCTCGGCATCACGCTTTCCTGGACGGACATCAACGTGTTTTTCGGGCAGCTCAGTTCAGCGCGAAGTCGCTGGCAGGGCGGCACGCTGCCGCTGTTCAAGGCGGCGGTGGCAAAGAGCGGCATTCCCGATGACAAAAAGCAGACGCTTCAACACGCCACCGAGGCTATCGAGCATCTGATCGAGGATGGCGGCTTCGAGCTGAAGGGGCTGTTTGTGAACGCCGGCAGCGTGTGCGAGCGCGAGGGCAGCTATGGCAAGCTGCGCCTGCGCGACATGGCCACTCACGCTTTCCTGCAACCAGGGCTGGAGGCAGCCGCCGCGATGTTTGCCGAACTCGAGCGCCGCCTCATCAACCTGCGTGAATCCCTGGCCACCACCAGTGCACAGCTTTTTGGCGAGCAAGACGCCCATCTGAACCGGCTGGATGGCACAGTGCAGCGCTGCGGCGAATTCCGCGTCTCGCTCGAACCGTTTCTGCAACCCGACTTCGATGACCACGCCTACTGGCTCAGTTCCTTCAACGCCGAGCAGGACGCGCCCAACGGCATGCTTCACGCCGCCCCGCTCAACATCGACGAGATTCTGAACGAGCGCCTCTATGACCGGCTCGAAACGCTGGTGTGCACATCGGCTACGCTGGCTCTGCGCGGCGTGTTCAAATATTTCGCGCACCGCGTAGGTCTTGATCGCCAGGAAAATCGCCGCGAGCTTGTCGTGCCTTCGCCCTTTGATTACACGAAGCAGTGCCGCGTATTGGTGGCCGGCTTTCTGCCCGATCCCAAGGACGACTTTTTCCGTCCGCAGGCGCTGGCGGTACTGCGCGATCTCATTGGGCAAACCCGCACGGGCAGCCTGGTGTTATTCACCTCTCACCGCGACCTGCAAAACGCCGCAGACTTCCTTGCACAGCCGCTCTATGAGCAGGACATCATGCTGCTGGCACAGCGACGCGGAACAGGCCGCACCTCACTGCTGAATCAGTTTCGCCGCCACGACTCGTCGGTGCTGCTTGGCACCAGCAGCTTCTGGGAAGGCGTGGACGTACGCGGCGCGGCGCTGTCGATGCTGGCGCTGTACAAGCTGCCCTTCCAGGTACCCAGCGAGCCGATAGTCGAGGCTCACATCGAGCGCCTGAAGCGGCAGGGGCTGAATCCGTTTCAACACTATCAGCTTCCTACGGCGCTGCTGCGCTTCCGGCAGGGGGTGGGGCGGCTCATCCGCTCCCGCAGTGACCGCGGGGTCATCCTCATCCTCGACCGCCGTGTGCTCACCAAGTCATATGGCCACTATTTCAACGAGATTTCGCCGACACCCTGGCGCGCCACACAAGACCCCATCGAGCTGCTCGATATTGTCACCGCTTTCTTTCGCTCATTATAGCGCGATATTATTCCCTTGTCTTGCCCGCATGAATTATGCAAGTTGGATTCGCCCTGAGGAGGTGAGATGAAGCGAGTCGAGATTATTCAGGCTGACATCACCAGCCTGCCGGTGGATGCAATCGTGAACGCCGCCAACAGAACGCTGCTGGGCGGTGGCGGGGTGGATGGCGCCATTCACGCCGCAGCCGGAAAGGAGCTTGTCGAGTTTTGCCGCAAAATGGGCGGGTGCCGCACCGGGCAGGCCAAGGTGTCTCCGGGGTTCAAGCTGGCGTCGCGGTTCGTTATCCACACCGTCGGCCCCATCTGGCGAGGCGGCAACCTGGGTGAGGACGACCTGCTGGCCTCGTGTTACCGCAACTGCCTCGAACTGGCCGTAAAACGCCACTTCAGGTCGATTGCCTTCCCCTCCATCTCCACAGGGGCATACCGTTTTCCGCTCTTGCGCGCCGCCGGCATCGCCATGCGCACCATGCAGGACTTCCTGGCCACCGACACAACGCTGCTCAAGGTGTATATGGTCTGTTTCGACCTGAAGACGCTGAATGCTTTCATGCTGGCATACAGAGAAATAACACGGACGACAGTCGATGTTTGACAAGACCATCTCATACGCCGTCAACGGCATAGACGCCCACCAGATTACCGTCGAGGCGGACATCAAGGGTGGATTGGCCAAATTCAGCATTGTCGGGCTGCCGTCAAACACAGTGAAAGAAAGCCGTGACCGCGTGACTGCGGCTATCCGCAACTGCGGCTACAAGTTTCTCAGTTACAACTACACCATCAACCTGGCGCCCGCCGACCTGCGCAAGGACTCCGTCGCCCTCGACCTGCCAAACGCCGTGGCCATTTTGGCGGCAGGCAAGCAGATTCGCAGCGACAAGCTGGCCTCTCACGCGCTTGTGGGCGAGCTTTCGCTCGACGGACAGGTTCGTCCCATCCGAGGTATTCTGCCCATCGCAATCGCCGCACGGCGGGACAACGTGAAGGGATTGCTGGTGCCAACCGAAAACGCCATCGAAGCGGCTGTCATCGAGGGTGTGGCCATCTATCCCGTCGCCACGCTGAACGACGCCATCGGCTTTATCGAGGGCCATCTCGACATCGAGCCGACCCAGGTTGACCGCGAATCCCTGTTCAGCAGCCTGAACGAATCGGTGGTGGACATGCTGGACGTTAAGGGGCAATTTCATGTGAAGCGGGCAATCGAGGTGGCCGCGGCCGGCGGGCATAACCTGCTCATGCTGGGTCCACCCGGTTCGGGCAAGACAATGTTGGCGCGCAGGCTGTCCACCATCCTGCCGGATCTCGTTCTGGACGAGGCGCTCGAAACCACCAAGATACATTCCGTGTCTGGCGTGCTGGGCAGCGGAAAGGGGATCGTCACCGAGCGTCCGTTTCGCTCACCGCACCACACCATCAGTGATGTGGCGCTCATCGGCGGCGGCAGCTACCCCAAGCCGGGCGAAGTGTCGCTGGCTCACAACGGCGTTCTCTTTCTCGACGAACTGCCGGAGTTCAAGAAATCGGTGCTCGAAGTGCTGCGTCAGCCGCTCGAAGACGGCGTAGTTACCATCTCCCGCGCCGCGCACAGCCTCGAATTTCCCGCCGAGTTCATGCTCGTGGCCTCGATGAACCCCTGCCCGTGCGGCTGGTTCGGGGCAGATGTGCCGGGGCACAGTTGCATATGCCCGCCTGGCAAGATACAGTCGTACCGTGCGCGCGTTTCTGGCCCGCTCCTCGACCGAATAGACATTCACGTCGAGGTGCCGGCCGTAGCTTACGCAGACCTCTCCGGCGCACCGGACGGCGAATCGTCCCGCGTGGTGCGCACCCGCGTGAACGCTGCCCGCGAGGTTCAGCACACCCGCTTCGCCGATGATGGGATTTTTCGTAACGCACAGATGAATCCGAGGCTCATCAGAAAGCATTGCCGCCTGGATGACACCGGCCAGAGCCTGCTGAAAACCGCGATGGACAAGCTGGGGCTGTCGGCTCGCGCCTACGACCGCATTCTCAAGGTGTCACGTACCATCGCCGACCTCACAGCGCAAAAGGACATCAGCGCCGAGCATGTGAGCGAAGCTGTGCAATACCGCTCCCTCGACCGCAAATTCTGGGTGTAAGACAGGGGCGCCGCCCCTGAACCATGCAAACTTTTTGCAAAAAGTTTGA
This sequence comes from Candidatus Cloacimonadota bacterium, assembly GCA_021108395.1. Lineage (GTDB taxonomy): Bacteria > Cloacimonadota > Cloacimonadia > Cloacimonadales > JAIOQZ01 > JAIOQZ01. The sequence goes on along the minus strand of JAIOQZ010000015.1, from coordinate 121 downwards.
TCAAAAACTCTTGTGGATGCTAACACATCCTTGTGTCATAAGAATGTCTTTTGTGCACAGGATACGTAGTATCCGTTAAAAGTTTTCGGTCTCGCCTTTTACAAAAGGCGAGCGGGGTTAG
>JAIOQZ010000034.1 GCA_021108395.1 Candidatus Cloacimonadota bacterium | reverse complement strand
TATCCTATGTACACAATATATTCTTTTGACGCCAGGATGCGTCAGCATCCGCCAGAAGTTTTTGATCCAAACTTTTTACAAAAAGTTTGGCATTGGGCGCGGTTGCGCATGATAGTCTGGCGGCCATACAGCGACCAGGGTGTATCGTTCGGGCGCGGCGGCGTGGCCGCTCGCGCTGTTTTCTCATCGTGCAGATAGGCCATGACTGCGCCGACAGCGGCGCGGAGCTTCTTTTGCTTCTCCATGCGTTCCACCTACACCGGAATGTTGCCGTGCTTCTTGGGCGGCAGCACGTCGCTCTTGGTGCACAGCACCTCGAGGGCATCGATGAGGCGGGCGCGGGTTTCGGCGGGACAGATGATCGCCTCGATGTAGCCGCGCTCGGCGGCGATGTATGGCGTGTTGAACAGGTCTTCGTATTCGGCGATTTTCTCTTGCCGCGTGGCTTCTGGGTCGTTTGATTCCTTGATGGCCTTGCGGTAGCTGGAAACCACGTTCACCGCTCCCTGAGCGCCCATCACGGCAATCTCGGCGCAGGGCCAGGCAAAAATCATATCGGTACCCAGATGCTGGCTGCTCATGCCGATGTAGGCGCCGCCGTAGTTCTTGCGCGTCACCACCGTCAGCTTGGGCACGGTGGCCTCGGAATAGCTCCACAGCAGCTTAGCGCCGTGACGGATAACCCCACCCCATTCCTGATCAACGCCGGGCAGGAAACCGGGCACATCGACGAGAGTGAGCAGCGGAATGTTGAAAGCGTCGCAGAAGCGAATGAAGCGGCTCATTTTGTCGGAGGCGTCGATGTCAAGACAGCCGGCGAGAACCATCGGCTGATTGGCAAGAATGCCAACCACACGACCATTGAGACGCGCCAGGGCGATGACGGCATTCTGTGCGAACAGCGCGTGCGGCTCGAACATCTCGCCATTATCGACGATGCTGCGAATCACCTCTTTCATGTCGTACGGCTGACGCGGGTGGTCGGGCACGATGGTGTCGAGCTCGGGACACAGACGCGCCGGGTCGTCGGTCGGCTCGAGCCGCGGGGGCGACTCCATGTTGTTGGCCGGCAGGTAGGTCAGCATCTCCCGAATCTGCTCGATGGCGTCATCGTCACTCTCGCAGGCAAAGTGGGCGTTGCCGCTCTTGGTGTTGTTCACCAGCGCCCCGCCCAGCTCCTCGAAGGTCGTCTCCTCGCCAGTTACCGTCTTGATGACATAGGGGCTGGTGATGAACATGTAGCTGGTGTTCTTGACCATGAAGATGAAGTCGGTCATAGCGGGCGAGTAAACCGCGCCGCCGGCGCAGGGGCCCATGATGGCGGTAATCTGCGGGATAACGCCGGAGCCGCGGGCGTTGCGAAAGAAGATGTCGCCGTAGCCCTTGAGCGAGTCGATGCCTTCCTCGACACGTGCGCCGCCGGAATCGTTGAAGCCCACAAGTGGCACGCCTGAACGCAACGCCAGGTCCATCACCTTGACGATCTTGGCGGCATGCTTTTCGCCCAGTGAGCCGCCACGCGAGGTGAAGTCCTGTGAGTAAGCGAACACCGGCCTGCCGTTGACCAGTCCATGACCGGTGACGACGCCGTCGGATGGAATCTCGCTCGTAGCCATGTTGAAGTTGGTGCTGCGATGCTTCACGAAAATATCGATTTCGCGGAACGTGCCAGAGTCGAAGAAGCGCTCGATGCGTTCACGGGCGTTGAGCTTGCCCTGGCTGTGTTGTTTGTCCACCCGGGCCTGGCCACCCATTTGGCGGATGGCTTCTTCCTTTTGTTTCAGCTCTTTGAGCTTATCTGCCACAGTGTGCATAGTCTATACCCCTTGCAACGATATTTTCAAGTAATTGGCGGTTTTGCCACCACAAAGTTAACGTTAGGCAAAACGGCTCTGGAAAGCAAGGTTTTTTTGAGTTGGCTTGATATTACTCAGTCGTCATGCGGATTCGTGACCGACCGTAACAGGCGCAGCAGCGCTTCGTCGTGCACCGCTTCGGCGGCGCTAACGGCAAACTCCGGCAGGCATAGGCCGGTGTCGGCCTCATAGGCCTGCGACTGCAACGCCATTTCGAGCTTATCCACCTGGCGCACGAAGTCGGCCTCGGGACTGGCGCCGTACTCGTACTCCCGCCACAGGGCCAGCAGGCCTTCACCGTCCGGCAGTCCCTCGCAAAGGGCCACGACCGCAGCCTCTTCACGCTGGCGTTTGTCGTCCGCGCTCACTCCGTCGTGGGGCGTAATGTCCCCCGCGCCAATCTCGCCCAGCTCATGCACCATCGCCAGTTCGAGCACACGTCCGGCATTGAGGTCGGGGCGAAGCGAGCGGGCAGCCTGCCACGCCAGCAGCGCCGTGAGGAAACAGTGGTCGGCGACGCTCTCGCAGCGCTCGACCGGAACGCCACGCTGTAGCCAGCCCTGACGGAACAGCCGCTTGAGCGACAGGGCGCGACCATAGAAACGCAGCAGCGGGGCGGCGTTCTCGAAGGGCGTGTTTCCGGGTTTACGCTTCAAAAGAGATTCGTCAGTCAACGGACGGATAGAACCCGCTGCCGATGAACATCTCCATATCGCCGGGGCGCGCCACATAGGAGCGTTTAGGCAAAACCTCGCCTGTGCCGGGGAAGGGCCACAGGTAGTCCACCCAGCCAGAGCCTGTTTCATTGGCGATGCGCACCATCTCGGCTATCAACTTCACGCCGTTGGCGTCGGTTTTGTCGATGAGATTCTCTCCGACGAGTTCCGGTAGCGGCTGAAGCGAAAGCACAACGCCGTCGAGATTGTAAGCGAATATATAGTATTCGCCCTGAATGAACTCGCCTCGGGGTTTTCAAAGCGGGCGAAGACAGCCTTGCGGCCTTCTTCCGTCGCGCCTTCTTCGAGCATGAGGGCAGTGGCTTTCTCCACCAGCGCTATTACGGCGGTTTCCTGCGATGTCAGCGTTTCGGCGGGAGCCGGCTCTTCTGCCAGTGTTTCTTGTTGGGGTTCTGCTTTCTGCCCGCAGGCTGCGATTAGTAACACAGTAATCAGAAGCGGTATCCATAGTTTCATTACGTCCTCCAGTGATTTTTTTCATGGTTCAAGATAATTCAAGTATGCGTATTGGCGGTATCGAGGTGCAAGATGTCAAATTCTTTTTCGGGCAGCGTGGCATCTTTGTTTTACTTATTTTCTTCAATATCTGAAACAGGATTTACAGGATTGAGAAAAAAAGACATTCCACTCTGCCGCTTTCAGGCAGGCAATGCGGTTTATGCTCGACAATAAAAACCTTGACGAAGTTCGCTCATAAGGTTGGAATGATTATTGTAATAATGGGAAATACTATGCAAGATAAACACGATTTCGTTGTCAAGGTTTCCAAGCGCAAGCATAAGCGACATAAGCATTCGCACTCCAGTAGAGGACGACGCTCAGGGAAATATCCTTCGAGCGCTCGCTCTGGCCGTATGCGCTCGTTCGATGAAGTGGAAACCAAAATGATGGGTGTCCTGTTGAAAATTCTGCTTGTGGTTTGCTCGGTTTCACTCATTATCTGGGCCATTGCCTCCATCATTAATTGAATCCCATTCAGCGCTACGGCGCCACTGTTTTACCCAAGCATAGCCAATCCCTGATTTTTCCTCTCTAAAAGGTTGACACAAAAACACATTGTTCTGTAATACTGTGCAAATTTGTAAATGGAGGATTTCCATGCAGAAAACAGTTACCATCTTCGGTGCAGGCCTGGTAGTAAAACCAATGGTGGACTACCTTGCAAAGCAAGGCTATAACCTCGTCATCGCCAGCCGTACCGTCAGTAAGGCCGAAAAACTCGCAGCGCCCCATCCAAACGCAACCGCCAAGCAATTCGTGGCCACCGACGAAGCGGCCATGGAAGACTATATCAGAAAGAGCGACCTTGTGGTGAGCCTGTTGCCGGCTTCGTTGCATGTTCTGGTTGCAAAGAAGTGCATCGCCCTGGGCAAAAACATGGTGACAACCTCCTACATCAGTCCGCAGATGCGTGCGCTCGACCAGCAGGCCAAAGACGCCGGCATCATCATTCTCAACGAGATTGGCGTGGACCCCGGCATCGACCATATGTCAGCCATGAAGATATTCCACCATGTGCAGAACAACGGCGGCAAGATAGTCTCGTTCATGAGCTACTGCGGCGGACTGCCCGCGCTGGACGTGAACACCAACCCGATGGGTTACAAGTTCAGTTGGGCGCCCAAGGGCGTGTTGCTGGCCGCCGGCAACAGTGGCCGCTATATGCGCGACGGCGAGACCGTCGATGTGCCCGGCAAAGACCTGTTTTCGCATTACTGGCTGGTCGATGTACCCGGCGTCGCCACCTTCGAAGCATACATCAACCGCGACTCTCTGCCCTACACCGAGCTTTACGACCTCAAGCACGTCAAGACGATGTACCGAGGCACGCTGCGCAACGTAGGCCACTGCGAAACATGGTTCACTCTCTCGCGCCTGGGCTTCTTCGACGACAGCGTCTTTCACGACAAGCTCGAAGGCACTGTCAGCCAGTTCATCGCCGAACATCTGCTGGGACTCGACAAGAACGCAGACGTGGAAACGGCGCTGGCCGACAAATTTGGCCTTCCGGCGCACAGCGTCATCCTCAAGAAGTTCGGCTGGCTCGGCTTCTTCGACGACTCGCCGCTGCTCATCGGCAAAGGCTCCGCCTGCGACGTGCTCACCTCCATCATGCTCGACCGCATGAGCTACAACGAGGGCGAGCGTGACCTGCTGGCCATGCACCATGAGTTCGTGGCCGAGTTCCCCGACAAAACACAGAATATCACCTCGACGATGGTTGACTATGGCATCCCCGACGGCGACAGCTCGATGTCCCGCACGGTGAGCCTGCCCGCCGCCATAGCTGTGCGCATGATTCTCGAAGGCGAGATTACCGTGAAAGGCGTGCACATGCCAGTGCTGCCCAACATCTACATGCCAGTTCTGAACGAGCTCGAGAACCTCGGCATCACTCTTATCGAGCGGTTTAACGACGTCTAACAAGATTCATACCAGCCCAGCGCCAAAACGAGCAGGTTTCATTTTGACGCTGGGTATCTTTCTATAACAGTGCAGCGACACACCACAATTGCAAGGCGTCCGACGTAAGCGATTTGAGAGAAACCATGGAGGAGCATATTGAAAACACTGGGAATCCGCAAAGAAACAAAGAACCGCTGGGAAATCCGCGTTCCGCTTAATCCACGCGCCGTGAAAGAGCTGGTTGATAAAGGCTATACCGTCCGCGTTCAGCCATCGGCCAATCGTGTTTATCACAATGATGAATACGCCGCCGCGGGCGCCGTGCTCACAGACGACCTCGCAGGCAGCGACGTTATTCTCGGCGTCAAGGAAGTGCCGATTGATGATATCGACCCCGGGATGCCCTACCTCTTTTTCTCGCATGTCATCAAAGGGCAGGACTACAATATGCCCCTGCTGCAGAAGTTTCTCGATACCCGGAGTACGCTGCTCGATTATGAGAAGATTATCGACGACAAGGGCAGGCGGCTGGTGTTTTTCGGCAAGTTCGCCGGCAATGCCGGCATGGTCGATACCCTGTGGGGGCTGGGACGGCGGCTCAAGCTGCATCATGGCCTCGACACGCCGTTCCTGAAGCTGAAACGCGCCTACGAATACGACTCGGTGCAGGACGCCGTGAATCATCTCGCCGAAATCGGACGCGAAATCGAGCAGAACGGCCTGCCTGCCGAAATATGCCCGTTCAACATCTTCCTGCTGGGCTATGGCCATGTGGCCACCGGCTGCCGCGAGATACTCTCGGCACTGCCCATCCGCGAGATAGAGCCTGGCAAGCTGGCCACCCTCGAGCCTGGCCGGAATCGCAACAACGTCTTTCTCACCGTGTTCAAAGAAGAGCATCTGGTCGAGCGCAAGGACGGTGCCGGGTTCAACCTGCAAGACTACTATGACCACGGCGCCTCGTACAAGAGCCGCATGGAAAGCTATCTTCCATTCTGTAGCGTTTATGTGAACGCAATCTATTGGGCGCCGGGCTATCCGGTGTTCCTGGGGCGCAACGAGATGGCGCGCTTGCAGGGCCCACACCAGAAGCTCGTCATCATTGGCGACATCACCTGCGACATCAACGGCTCTGTGCAGGCTACCGTGAAGTCCACCGAGCCCGACATCCCCATCTTCATCTACAACGCCAACACCGGCGAGGCGATTGACGGCCTCGAAGGCGAGGGCTTTGCCGACTGCGCCGTGGACAACCTGCCCTGCGAGTTCGCCCGCGAGGCTTCGGACTATTTCTCGTCCACCCTCATGCCGTTCCTCGAACGCATGTTAGATGCCGACTACACCCAGAGCCTGCGCCAGACGGGGTTGCCACGCGAGATACAGAACGCCTGCATAGTCCATCATGGCAAGCTTGAACCAGACTTCGACTACCTAAACGAATATCTCGACTGACAGGAGGAGATGTGAGCAAGATTACAACCGTCGGCAACACCGGCAAAGACGTTCGCTCCGATTGCCAGGTCACGCTTGAGCTGACAGATTCGGGCGCTATCGAAATCATCCTCAAGAGCAAGGTCGCCAAGCTGTTTGGCGAATCCATCGAGCAGCAGTGCCGCGAGATGCTGGCTTTCTTCGAGGTCAAAAGCGCGTGCATGGCCATCGAGGACGCGGGAGCGCTGCCGTTCGTCATTGCCGCCCGTATCGAGGCGGCCATCTGCCAGTCAACCGGCTCGAACAAACAATACCTGCCGCCCATGCTTCCCGAAAACGAATACGCAACCTCGCGTGAGCGCCTGCGCCGTTCGAGGCTCTACCTGCCGGGCAACACGCCCAAGCTGATGCTGAACGCAGGCATCCACATGTCCGACGGCATCATCCTCGACCTCGAGGATTCAGTTGCGCCTGCCAGGAAAGACGAAGCGCGAATGTTAGTGCGCAACGCCCTGCGCCAGGTAAACTTCTACGGCAGCGAGCGCATGGTGCGCATCAATCAGCTACCCCGAGGCCTCGGCGACCTCGAATACATCGTGCCTCACAACGTCAATCTCGTGCTGGTGCCCAAGGTCGAGACGGCAGCGCAGATCATCGCGGTGGACGAGAAAATAGCCGCACTGCTGCCCGACGGAGCACCCCCTGTGTGGCTCATGCCCATCATCGAAAGCGCCCTGGGGGTGATAAACGCATACGACATTGCCACCGCCAGCTCCAATGTGGTGGCTATTGCCATCGGGCTCGAGGACTACACCGCCGACCTCGGCGCCGAGCGCACTGCGGCAGGCCGCGAGAGCTTTCATGCCCGCAACGTGTTAGTGAACGCCGCCCGCGCCGCCGGGATTCAGGCCATCGACTCCGTGTTCTCGGACGTGGGCGACATGGACGCGCTGGCCAGGGTGGTGGATGAAAGCCGCAGCCTCGGCTTTGACGGCATGGGATGCATCCATCCCCGCCAGATTGCGGTCATTCACAAACACTACGCCCCCACCGAAAAGCAGCTCGAGAAGGCCAAGCGCATCGTGCTCGCCTTTCACGAAGCGGAGGCTCGCGGGCTGGGCGTCGTTTCGCTCGGCTCGAAGATGATCGACCCGCCGGTGGTAAAACGCGCCCAGAAAATGATTGAACTGGCTGTAGCGGCCGGCATTCTCGCCGCCGATTGGAGGGAATAAGATGGAATTCGTGAAAAACGCCGTGGGACGCATGATCCCCACCTCGATAAACGGAAAAGAGCAAGTACCCTTCATGGGCGTAGGCAAGTTCAAGCCCACCGGCCACAAACACGCGCCCCGCATTTCATCGTGCGCCGACTATCCGCTGGACGGCAACAAGCTCATGCCCGATCTCACCGAAGCGCTGGTGCGCGCTGGACTGCGGGACGGCATGACCATCGGCACACACCACCACTTTCGCAACGGCGACCTGCTGGCGCTCGAAATATTCCGCATCGCCAAAGAGCTGAAGGTGAAGAACCTCGTGTGGTTCCCCTCGGCCTCGTTCCCCTGCCACGAACCCATCATCGAATATTTGAAAGACGGCACCATCCACCATATCGAAGGCAGTATGAACGGTCCGCTGGGGCGGTTTGCCAGTCAGGGCAAGATGAAGGGTGTGGGCGTATTGCGCTCACATGGCGGGCGCTATCAGGCGGTGCAGGACGGCGACGTGCAGGTTGACATCGCAGTCATTGCCGCGCCAACGGCGGACGCGTTCGGCAACGCCAACGCCCTCGAAGGCCCCTCGGCTTGCGGCCTGCTGGGCTTTGCCCTCGCCGACAGCCAATACGCCGACAAGGTCATCGCCGTCACCGACAACCTCGTGCCCTTCCCCTGCATCCCCTGGCAAATCAACGGCAACTACGTTGACTATGTGGTGCAGGTGGACAAGATAGGCATCCCCGAGAAGATCGTCTCCGGCACCACCAAAATCAGTAAAAGCCCCGACCGCGTTTTCCTGGCCGAACTCACCGCAAAGTTCTGTGACGCCGCCGGTCTTGTGCGTGACGGTTTCAGTTTTCAGGCTGGGGCAGGCGGCACTTCGCTGTCCATCGGCATCTTCTTTCACGAGATGTGCAAGCAAAAGGGCATCAAGGCCAGGTTCGCTCGCGCCGGCAGCAACCAATATGTCGTCAAGATGCTCGAAGAGGGCTTTGTCGATTACATCCTCGACGGCCAGACATTCGACCTCGAGGGCGTGCGCAGCATGCGCGACAACGACGGCCATGTGTGGACAAGCCCCTTCACCAGCTACAACTACCACGGCAAGGGCAACTTCGCCGGCATGGTCGATATCGCCATTCTCGGCGCCACCGAGGTGGACGTGAATTTCAACGCCAACGTCGTCACGCACTCCGACGGCTACCTGCTGCACGGCATCGGCGGCTGGCAGAACTGCCTGTTCGGCAAGTGCGTCATTCTGCCCATACCGCTGTTCCGCGACCGCATACCCGTCATCCGCGACGAGGTGACCACGCTGTGCGGCCCTGGTGAGCTCATCGACGTCGTCGTCACCGAGCGCGGCATCGCCATCAACCCGCGCCGCACCGACCTCATCAAGGCGACCAGAGACAGCGGCCTGCCCATCAGGACAATCGAAGACCTCAAGGACGAGGCGGAGAAGATATGCGGCAAGCCCCGCGCCGCCGAGTTCGAGGAGAAGGTCATCGCCGCCATCAAGTGGGTGGACGGCACAGTCATCGACGTGGTGCGGCAGGTGAAGGAATAGCTGTGAACTACGAAATCACCTTTCATTGCCAGGCTCGCATGAAAGAACGCAGCATTGAGTTGGAATGGGTGATGGATGCCGTTCTTAATCCAGATACGACTAAACTTAGTTTTGATGGACGGATACATCACTACAAGAGAATCGCTGCCTTTGACAACAGGTGGCTTCATGTCATTGTCGATCCAAAAGAAAAACCAGGCAAGCTGCTCACTGCCTATTTCGACAGAGGTGTGTCAACAGGAGATAAGTCATGAAGATACAGATTGATCGGAAAGCCGATGCGCTTTATTTTCGCCTCCGCGAAGGAACAATTATCGAGTCGGAAGAAGTTCGTCCCGGCTTCATTCTCGATTTTGACGAAAAGGGAGACGTCATCGGCATTGAAGTGCTGGATGCGTCCAAACACATGAACGCCGACGAAATTTCGTCGGTAACTGTCCAGAACGTGAACCTGGCTTGAGCCTAAGAACCTGGCTGACACAGATTAACTGAAGAGACCTGCTATATCGATCTAACTTGCAAGTAGCTGGAAAAATACTGACCTGGAGGAACCTATGTCGAAGAAAACCATCGTATCGATGCCGGGTGACGGCATCGGCAAGGTAGTGCTGCCCGAGGCCATTCGCGTCCTCGACGCTGTCGGCTTCGATGCCGAGTACGTGCATGCCGACATCGGCTGGGAATTCTGGTGCAAAGAGGGTAACCCGCTGCCCCAGCGCACACTCGATCTGCTCGAAAAGCACGGACTGTGCCTTTTCGGCGCCATCACCTCGAAACCCAAGAGCGAGGCCGCGAGCGAGCTCGATCCGAGCCTGAACGGCAAGGGCTTTGTCTATTACAGCCCCATCGTTGGCCTGCGCCAGCACTTTGGCCTGGACATCTGCATGAGGCCATGCAAGACCTTCAAGGGCAACCCGCTCAACTTCATCCGCAAAGGCCCGAACGACACGATCGAGGAGCCGGAGGTGGACGTGGTCATCTTCCGCCAGAACACCGAGGGGCTGTATGGCGGCGTCGAGTGGACCAATCCGCCCGATGCGGTTTACGATGCCCTGATGACCCACCCCAAGTTCGAGAAGAACTTCGGCTGGTGCCCCAGGGAAGAACTGGCCGTCAGTACGCGCATCTTCACCCGCAAATATACCGAGCGCATCGTGCGCGCCGCCTTCGAGTACGCCCGCAAGTTCGGCTATAAGTCGGTGACCGTGTGCGAGAAGCCCAACGTCATCCGCGAGACCAGCGGCATGATGCTGGCCATTGCCAAGGAAGTGGTGAAGGAATACGACGGCATCTCGCTGTGGAACACCAACATCGACGCTCAGATGATGTGGATGACCAAGAACCCCGAAACCTACGGCGTTCTGGTGAGCGGCAACATGTTCGGCGACATCGTCAGCGACGGCTTTGCCGGTCTGGTGGGCGGTCTGGGCTTTGCGTGCAGCGCCAACATCGGCGCGAACGTCGCCATCTTCGAGCCAACGCACGGCTCCGCACCCAAGTATGAACGCCTCGACCCGTCCATCGTCAGCCCCATCGCCATGATCCTCTCCGCCTGCATGATGCTCGACCATATCGGCGAAACCGATAAGGCCACCCGCATCCGCAAAGCCATCAGCGAGGTGGTGGTGGAGGGCAAAACACGTACCTACGACATGGCCAAGCTGCCAGGCTCGAAGGACGTCTTCGCTAAGGGCGCCTGCACCACGCAGCAGATGACCGACGCCATCATCGCCAAGCTGTAATCCGACTATAAACTGCAACATGAGGGCGGAACCCGAACGGTTCCGCCGTCAACAAGGATTGGCGGAGCACATGCTCCGTCACCTGGGATTAAGGAGCAACAATATGGAACAGTATATCCGCAAAGCTTTCGCCGCCATTCTCGAAAAGATCAAGAGCGGCGACATCCGCGAGAAGACCGTGAAGTGCTGGGTGATGGCCGCGCAGGAAGGCGGCTGGAAACCCGGAGACCTGGAAAACATCCCCTTCACCCTGCTCACCGAAACAAAGGGCATCGACCTCATCGAGCATACCGTAGCCGTCACCCTGGGCGCCGCCGGACTGGCCAAGGCAATCACCGAGACCTACGACATCATGCCGTTCGAGATCAACTGGGACTTCATCTACGCCGGCGGCCTGCTGCACGACGTGGGCAAGCTGTTGGAGATCGAATTGGTCGATGGCAAGTACCGCAAAGGCCACAAGGGCCGCTGTGCCCGCCATCCCATCTCCGGCGCTATTCTTGCCGACCGCGTGGGCCTGCCCATCGAGATCGTCAACATCATCGGCTGCCACGCCAAAGAGGGCGAGGGCCGTCCGCAGCGCGTCGAGACCGTACTCATCCACCAGGCCGACTTCGCCACCTTCAACCCGATGGTGATGATGGCCAAGGGGCTGCTTATCGAGGAGGGCGAATGACACTGATCGAGAAAATCCTCGCCGCACACAGCGACCGCGACACCGTTCTGCCAGGCGAAATAGTGGACATCACCATCGATGTGCGCGTGGCGCGCGACTTTGGCGGCGCCAACGTGGTCAAAAACCTGCTGGACAACGGCCTTGAACTCGACGACGTGAGCCGCACATTCTTCACGTTCGACTGCAACCCCACCGGCAGTGACCAGAAATACGCCGCCAATCAGCAGTTTTGTCGGCTGTATGCCCGCGCCAAGGGCATCAAGGTTTACGACATCGACGCCGGCATCGGCACGCACCTCGTCATCGAGAAGGGACTGGCGATACCGGGCAGCACAGTCATCAGCACCGATTCCCACGCCAACATTCTGGGCGCAGTGGGCGCATTTGGCCAGGGCATGGGTGACCGCGATATCGCGGCAGCCTGGGCGCACGGCAAGGTGTGGTTCAAGGTACCGCGCTCGCTCAAGCTCATGTTTACCGGCAAACGCCCCTCCGACGTGGCCGCCAAGGACATCGTGCTCAACCTGTTGGCGCGTTTCGGCGCCAACGAGCTGTTGGGCTACTCGGTCGAGATGTATGGCGACGAGGTGGACAGGCTCACCCTCGACGAACGCATCACCATCGCCTCGATGGCCACCGAGATGGGCGCCATCATCGTGCTCTTCCCGCCCAACGACGTCGTGATGGCCTACTGCGAAGAACGTGCAGGCCGCAAGCTGGAAAGGCCTCAGGCAGACGCCGACGCCAGCTACGAGCGCGAGATCGAGATCGACATGACAAGCTTCGTGCCCATGACATCGCGTCCCGGCCACCCCGAAGACGCCGTCAGCTTCGCCGATGTGCGCGGCGCCAAGATCGACAGCGCGTTCATTGGCAGTTGCACCAACGGTCGTATGGAAGACATGCGCGCCGCCGCCGATGTGCTGCGCGGACGCAAAGTCGCGCCGGGCGTGGTGCTCAAGATTGTGCCCGCCACCGACGAGATATGGAACCAGTGCCTCGCAGAGGGCATCATAAAGCTGTTCAAGGACGCGGGCGCTTTGGTGGGCAACGCCGGTTGCGCCGGTTGCGCCGCCGGGCAGATTGGCCAGAACGGCCCGAACGAAGTGACCATGAGCACCGGCAACCGCAACTTCGCGGGCAAACAGGGCAAGGGCAAAGTGTGGCTGGCCAGTCCAGCCGAGGTTGCCGCCAGCGCCGTGGCCGGATACCTCACCACTCCCGACGCCATCCCCGACCGTCCCGCCGTGTTCGAGGCGGGCGAGGTGAAGGCCGAAAAGGCCGCCCCCGTTGCCAGTGAAGCCGCGAAACCGACCGCCATCGAAGGGCGCGTGTGGGTCATTCGCCAGGACAACATCGACACCGACATGATATACCACAACCGCTATCTCACCATCACCGACATCGACGAGATGGGCCAGTACACCTTCGACAACCTCGCTGGCTACGAAGACTTCGCTACCAGAGCGAAGCCAGGCGATATCATCATCACCGGCAAGAACTTCGGCGCAGGCAGTTCACGCCAGCAGGCGGTGGATTGCTTCAAGTCGCTGGGTGTGCAGGCGGTCATCGCCGAGTCGTTCGGCGCTATCTATGAGCGCAACGCCATCAACGCAGCCTTCCCCATCGTCACCTATGACAACATCGACGAGCTGGGGCTGAGCGACGGCGACCGCGTCAAGGTCGATTTCGTCGCTGGCCGCATCGAGAACCTCGCCAATGGACGCACCGCACGGCTCACGCCGTTCAGTCCGGTGCAACTCGACATTTACCGCCGCGGCGACCTGCTGCGGGCATGACACAATATACCTCCGTCACGTTATTCTTTAGACGTGACGGAGGTTAGATTTATCTTGACTGAGTGTCGCTTTTTCAGTAGATTGTTTGTGTAGAGAGAAAGAGGAGGTTGGCATGAGCATGAAACAAAATGTCGTACCAAGATTTGACGGCGGATGGGGTATCCGGAAAGAAGGCAATGTTCGGCCAAGTGGGAAATATTCTACGCAGAAAGCTGCAATTAAAGTGGCGACTCGTAACTGTAAAGCCCATGGCGGTGTATTGATAATCCACCGTAAAGATGGCTCCGTACGTCAAAAATGCAGCTTTCACGCTTCCTCTTCACATAAGAAATAGCATTGCAATTCTTCAGGGTATCACTATGCTGACTCCCCGTAGCGTTTTTGTGAACTGTCCTTTTGACAACGAATACAAAACACTGCTCCTCCGACCCATGATATTTACGCTTCTATACTTCAATCTTACCCCCTGTCTGGCTACGATTCGAGATGACGGCGGTGAACAACGGCTTCATAAAATCATCGATCTAATGCGACAGTGTCAGTATAGCATTCACGATCTATCGCGTTTGGAAGTATCTGTTCAGCAAATACCAAGAATGAATATGCCGTTTGAATTGGGAGTTGATTTTGGCATTAGATATTCTTCCGAACACTTCAAGGCGAAACGTTTCCTGATCTTTGAGTTACATGAACACGATTTGAAACCAGTCCTCTCTGATATCTCCGGTTGCGACCCTAAAGCACATGAGAACTTACCTGATTTAATTGTTAAACATGTCAGGGATTGGATTGTCACCGAGAATTTATCTCATAAAAGAACATATTATGACTTGATTGGGGATTTATACACGATCTTCATGGATTGGTTAGTTGAATCAATTGATAAATCATATCGGGAAAAGAGAAACATGAAAATTCCTGAGCCTAACCTCCCCGACAGCGAATTCGCAGAAACCGCTGGTAGGTGGTTGAAGGACAACCGCTCTCTCATTGAGAGAGTTTAACATCTAACACTCACATCCCACTTACGATCAACAGGAGATAATCCATGCCCGGAAAAACCTTTGTAGAGAATCTGTTCGGAGCGCCGGTGGGAAGCATCGTCTTCCGCAAGCCGGACATCGTGCTGACGCATGACAACACCGCCAGTATCGAGAAAACCTTCCACAAGATGGGCGGCGACAAGGTGGCCGATCCCGACCAATTGCTGAACGTGCTGGATCACAACGCTCCGCCCACCAACGCCAAGCTCGCCAACGACTATCAGCGCATCCGCGACTTCGCCCGCGAACAGGGCATCAAGCGCTTTCACGATGCGGGCGAGGGCATCTGCCACCAGGTGATGAGCTACTACGCCCGGCCCGGTATGATCATCGTCGGCTCCGACAGCCACACCTGCACGGCCGGCGCGTTCAACGCCTTTGCCGCCGGTGTCGATCGCACCGAGTCAGCCGGCATTTGGCGCAGTGGCGAAACCTGGTTCCGTGTGCCCGAAACGCTCAAGATAACCCTGAGTGGCAAGCTGCAAAAGCCTGTGGCCGCCAAAGACCTCGCTCTGTGGATTATCGGCATGATGGGATCGAGCGGCGCCGACTATATGTCCATCGAGTATCACGGTGACGGGGTGAAGACGCTGAGCATCAGCGAGCGCATGACCCTGGCCAACCTCGCCTCGGAGATGGGCGCCAAGAATGCCGTGTTTCCGCCGGACGCTGTGCTGGCCGAGTTCTTTGGCGAACCAGTCGAGGGCGTGTGGGCCGACGCCGACGCCACCTATGCCGCCGAATACAAAATCGACCTGGCCGAGGTGTTCCCTGTTGTAGCCGCTCCGCACAACGTTGACAACGTGAAGAGCGTGGCCGACGTGGCCGGAACGCCGCTGAAGCAGGCTCTCATCGGCACATGCACCAACGGCCGTCTCGACGACCTGCGCATCGCCGCCGACATAATGCGCGGCAAACGTATCCCCGCAGGCTTTCAGCTTCTGGTCATCCCCGCATCACGCAAGATATACCTCGAAGCGATGCAGGAAGGCATCCTCGAAACGTTTATCGAGGCAGGAGCCAATATCCTCTCGCCAAGTTGCGGTCCATGCCTGGGCACCGGCCAGGGCATCCCCGCCGACGGCATCAACGTCATCAGCACGGCCAACCGCAACTTCCTGGGGCGCATGGGCAACAAAAAAGCCAGCATCTACCTGGCCTCACCCGCCACAGTGGCCGTCTCGGCGCTTCGTGGCGAGATTACCGACCCCCGCGAGCACCCGGTTAATGCCAGCTTCCCGCACATCGTCGAGCAGAGCGCCACTGTCGAGGTGACTGGCGAAGACCGCTGCCACGACGGCGTCTGGGCCTACCAGGACGTCGATAACCTCAACACCGACCAGATGTTCGCCGGCAACCTCACCTACGAAGTGAACTCGAGCGAGCCGGACAAGATTCGCCCCTACCTGTTCAAGGGCTTCGACGACAGCTTCGCCGACAGGGTGAAGCAGGACGACATCCTGGTGGTGGGCGCGAACTTCGGCTGCGGCAGCTCGCGCGAGCATCCGTCCGTAGGCTTGGCGCACGCCGGTGTGAAGGCCATTATCGCCGGGTCGGTGGCGCGCATCTTCTTCCGCTCGGCCATCAACCAGGGGTTGCCCATCATCGTGCTGCCGGAGGCTGTGAAGGCCTACAAGCCCGGTATGCCGGTCGCGGTGGACTTCACAGCAGGCATAGTGAGCGTGGGTGAGCAGAAGTTCCACTTCCAGCCGCTGCCCGCCAAACTGATGGAGATTCTGGCCGCCAACGGGCTGGTTAACTGGATAAAACAGCAATAAGCACAACCGCGATAAAACAGCGCCGGAACGTTTCCGGCGTTTTTTTTGCCTGCTTGCGCGAAATAACTTTACAGGTTGCCGCTCATCGCTACACTCTTGTATCTGGTTTTCTGAGAGTAATATCTCGTGAACCAGCCTGCTTGCGAATTGAGTAATAGTGCAATATAAACTACCTGAGGGGGATTTATGCGTTTGTTATCATTTGTCTGCGTTACTTTGCTGTTTAGCGCCATGCTTACGGCCGTCGAGCCCAGCCTCGAGCAGTACATCGTTGACCGGATCACGCTGCCCGACGGCACCGAGATCGTCGGTATCATCGCACCTATGGCAAAGCCCGACTACACCATGCCGGTGGCCGTACCCACCCGCGCAACCGTCATTTTGCCGAACGTCCCGGCGCTCGACTGGGCCTACGGCTGCTCGGCCACCAGCGCCGCCATGTATGCGGGTTATCTCGACCGCGTTGGTCTGGACAATGTCTATGCCGGCCCCACAACTGGCGGGGTCTTTCCGCTGCCTACCGCTGGGACGAACTACTGGGGTTTCGACGTTCAGGGCAACTACCGCTGTCCGCTCAGCGCCACCCAGATCGGCATCGACGGCCGTATTATCAACGGCCATGTGAACAACTACTGGGTATCCTACGGCAACAGCGGTAACGATCCCCTCCTCGACGGCCCCTGGCCGAGTCATGTGCAGGGCGACTGCACCGGCGACTACATGGGCACCAACCAGGACTACTGGAACAGCTCCGACGGCAGCACAACCTTCTATAACAACACCGGCGGATCGCGCCTGTATGACTACACCAGCGCAGAGAGCAATCCTCCCGGTACTCGTCGTCGCGACGGAGTGCGTGGCTTCCGGTTATTCGTGGAGAGCCGCGGTTACGAGGTTTACTCGAACTTCAACCAGTACATTCTGGGGTACAGTGGCAATCCCAGCGGCTTCACCTTTGCCGAGTACACACAGGAGATCGACGCGGGGCGCCCGGTGCTCATTCAGGTTGACGGCCATACGATGCTGGGTATGGGCTACGATGATGCGACCAATACCGTCTATCTGCACGACACATGGGACTTCAGTCAACACTCGATGGTCTGGGGTACGAGCTACAGCGGCATGGCGCACTATGGAGTTGCGGTTCTTGTAACCGAAAACCACGCCTACGCCAGTTCGCCCTACGTCGAAGACTTTGAAGCGGGTTATCCAGACGCAGACTGGCGACTGTGGAAGCACAGCGACGACTACGTCAGCGATGTCACGGCCTCGTCGGCCCACTACGGTACATACGGTCTCGAGCTGACCACCCTCGTCGGCTTCGGCTTCACCTCAGTGGGCGGAACCGACCTCCCCAGTATGTGGACTAAAGCCCAACCCGGCGGCGCCAACGAAGACTTCACCCAGTTCGCCGACCTGAATGTGAATTTGGGCGCCCTGGCGGCGCCTGAGCTACAGTTCGACTACCGCCTGGGCTACAACTCCCTCGCGTGGTACAACAACTTCTGGGTAATGGTTGAAGACAGCGGCGGTACCTGGCATCAGGTGTATGCCGAGCAGCCGACCTCCTCTGTCCCCTGGAACACGCGGTCACTAAGCCTGACGGCCTATGCCGGCCAGAACGTGCGTGTACGATTCTTCCACAATGGCTATGGCCCCCCCCATTACTGCCACATCGACAACATATCGGTGCACGAAGGCGCCACACCGCCCGTCATCATCAGCACCACCACGCCGTGGTCTGTGCTCTACCACCGCGCCGAAAGCGGCGGCAATATCACCAGCGACGGCGGGATGCCAATCATCGACAAGGGCGTGTGCTGGGCGATTGCCCCGACCACGCCGGATATCACGGGTTCACATGCCGGCGACAACATTGACGCGATCGGCAGCTACGACACGACCATCACGGGCCTGAATGAAAGCGCCACCTATAACGTGTGCGCCTATGCGGTCAACGGCGTCGGCATCGCCTACGGTCCCACCCTACAGTTTACCACCCCGGCCATGCCGCCGGAGAACACCGGTACCGCCACCGCGAGTAATGGCGATGTGGTTATACCCGAAGTCGCCCTCGATTTCAATTTCACCGGCGTCGCCGGTGGCGGCGGCAATGACGTGACGGTTGACGACCTCACCGGCCTACCCAGCAACCCCGGCGCGGCTTTCCTCGCCTCCACCTATACCGGCGATTTCAGCGTGGTTATCACCAACAACACCGGCTTCACCTTCACCAACGCCGAGCTGCGCTTCAACATTGACGAGCTCGAAGCGCTCGCCGGCGGCGGTATCGATCAGGATATATTCCTAGGCTACGCCAACGGCGCCGTCACCGGCATCGACATCTGGCGACGTGCCGACTACGGCCTGGGCGACTTCGTATTCCTGGCCGCGCTGTTATATCATGACGCCAACGGCACCAACGGAGACGCCGACGATTACCTCTACTGCAACGTCAACTCGTTCAGCGAGTTCGCCTTCACTGGCGACAGCGACCACACACTGCCCGTCACCCTGTCCAGCTTTGACGCTGTGGTGACTGCCGAGGGCGCTGTCCAGCTCGACTGGATCGCCCAGAGTGAAGTCAACGTCGCCGGCTACAATCTCTATCGCCACACCGAAGACAACCTCGATACGGCAACGCTGCTCACGCCGGCGCTCATTCCGGCGCAAAACCTGCCCGCGCAACAGAGCTACCGCTACATCGACAGCGATGTGCAGCAGGAAACCACCTACAGCTACTGGCTCGAGGGTGTTGACCTCGACGGCAGCAGCAGACTGTTCGGCCCCATACAGGTGCTGGTTACACCAGAGAATCCTGGTGGTGACGATGTGCCTGAACCGGACATGGTTACCGCGCTACAGGGCAACTACCCCAACCCGTTCAACCCCAGCACGACCGTGGCCTACAGCCTGGCCGAAGAAGCGACCGTGCGCCTGAGCGTGTATAACCTGCGTGGCCGCCGCGTACAGGTGCTCGACGAAGGCCTGCGCTCTGCCGGTGAACACCGCGTGGTCTGGGACGGCCTCGACACCCAGGGCGAGCAGGCCGGTTCCGGCGTATATCTCTTCCGCCTCGAAACTGGCGGCGAGGTGCACCTGCGCAAGGGCATCCTGATGAAGTAAACCGTTAACGAGATACAGCGCCGTGCTCCATAGCGCGGCGCTTTTGCTTCTTCGCCGTGCATCTTCTACAGAGCGCGGCGCTTTTTTTGTTGACAATACAGAAAACGCCATCTAATCTTCGTTTACAATGTTATGGAGGTTAGAAACATGAAAAAGCTACTGATTATACTCACGCTCACACTCCTTACATCTGTGTGGCTATCTGCCGACTGGGAGCAAGCTTACAAGGCTCTTGCCGATGATGGAGTCGCTGGTGATAATTTCGGCGTCTCAGTTTCAATCTCCGGCGATTATGCTATTGTTGGGGCTGTTCACGATAATGATAATGGATACAGGTCCGGCTCGGCGTATATATTCTATCGAAATGACGGAACCTGGGCCCAGCAGGCAAAACTTACTGCTGATGATGGAGCCGCTTACGACGAATTCGGCTGCTCAGTTTCAATCTCCGGTGATTATGCTATCGTTGGGGCTTTTTTCGATGATGATAATGGCGACTATTCCGGTTCAGCGTATATATTTTACCGTAACGGAACTGTCTGGACACAGCAGGCGAAATTGACTGCCGATGATGGAGCCGAGGGCGACTATTTCGGCATGTCAGTTTCAATCTCCGATGATTATGTGATTGTTGGTGCTCGTGGCGATGATGATAATGGAAACGATTCCGGCTCGGTGTACATATTTTTTCGAACCGGAGCAGTCTGGACTCAGCAGGCAGAATTAACGGCTGATGATGGTGCCACTGATGACTTTTTCGGCAACTCAGTTTCAATCTCCGGTGATTATGCTGTTGTTGGAGCTTGGGGTGATGATGATAATGGATATAGTACCGGCTCTGCGTATATGTTTCATAGAAGTGGAACTGTCTGGACACAGCAGGCAAAATTGACCGCTGATGATGGAGCAGCTTGGGACAGGTTCGGCATCTCAGTTTCAATCTCCGGTGATTATACTATCGTTGGAGCCTGGGGCGATGATGAATATACCGGCTCTGCGTATATGTTTCATAGAAGTGGAACTGTCTGGACACAGCAGGCAAAATTGACCGCTGATGATGGAGCAGCTTGGGACAGGTTCGGCATCTCAGTTTCAATCTCCGGTGATTATACTATCGTTGGAGCCTGGGGCGATGATGAATATACCGGCTCTGCGTATATGTTTCATCGAAGCGGAACAACTTGGACCCAGCAGGCACAATTGACTGCTGATGATGGAGCCGAAGACGACGAGTTCGGCTTCCCTGTTTCAATTTCCGGTGATTATGCGATTGTTGGGGCTTATGGCGATGATGATAATGGAGAAGACTCCGGCTCTGCGTATATGTTTGAGTACTCTGATGTTGCCATCGACGAAGATTTATCTCCTGAGCCAATGGGAACTGCTTTGCAGGCCGCCTTCCCCAATCCGTTCAACCCCAGCGCCACCGTGGCCTACAGCCTGGCCGAAGAAGCGACCGTGCGCCTGAGCGTGTATAACCTGCGTGGCCGCCGCGTACAGGTGCTCGACGAAGGCCTGCGCTCTGCCGGTGAACACCGCGTGGTCTGGGACGGCCTCGACACCCAGGGCGAGCAGGCCGGTTCCGGCGTATATCTCTTCCGCCTCGAAACTGGCGGCGAGGTGCACCTGCGCAAGGGCATCCTGATGAAGTAAACCGTTAACGAGATACAGCGCCGTGCTCCATAGCGCGGCGCTTTTGCTTCTTCGCCGTGCATCTTCTACAGAGCGCGGCGCTTTTTTTGTTGACAATACAGAAAACGCCATCTAATCTTCGTTTACAATGTTATGGAGGTTAGAAACATGAAAAAGCTACTGATTATACTCACGCTCACACTCCTTACATCTGTGTGGCTATCTGCCGACTGGGAGCAAGCTTACAAGGCTCTTGCCGATGATGGAGTCGCTGGTGATAATTTCGGCGTCTCAGTTTCAATTTCCGGTGATTATGCTATTGTTGGGGCTCATGACGATGATGATAATGCAGACAATTCCGGCTCTGCGTATATATTTCATCGAAGCGGAACTGTCTGGTCCCAGCAGGCAAAATTGACTGCTGCTGATGGAGACGCTATGGACAGTTTCGGCTACTCCGTTTCGATCTCCGGTGATTATGCTGTTGTTGGAGCTTTTGGCGATGATGATAATGGAAACCTTTCCGGCTCTGCGTATATATTTCATCGAAGCGAAACAGACTGGAGTCAGCAAGCAAAATTGACTGCTTCTGATGGAGCCACTGACGACAACTTCGGCTACTCCGTTTCGATCTCCGGCGAATATGCTATTATTGGTGCTTTCTTCAATGAAGCGAATGGAGTCCGTTCCGGCTCCTCGTATATTTTTTATAGAAATGAAACTGTCTGGACACAAGCAGGTAAATTGGCTCCTGAGGATGGCAACCATGGCGATAATTTCGGCTACTCAGTTTCAATCTCAGGCGATGATGCCATTGCCGGGGCATGGGGCGATGATGTTAATGGGGACTTCTCCGGTTCTGCGTATATGTTTCATCGAAGCGGAACAGTCTGGACCCAGCAGACACAATTGACTGCTGCTGATGGAGCCGCTTACGACATGTTCGGACACTCAGTTTCAATCTCAGGCGATGATGCCATTGTCGGGGCATTTGGCGATGAAGATAATGATGTCATTTCTGGCTCATCGTATGTGTTTCATCGAATTGGAACAGCTTGGACCCAGCAGGCAAAATTGACTGCTGATGATGGTGCTGATGAAGACTTGTTCGGATATTCAGTTTCAATCTCCGGTGATTATGCTGTTGTTGGGGCTTCCTGCGATGATGATAATGGAAACTTATCCGGCTCTGCGTATATGTTTCATCGAAGCGGAACTGTCTGGTCCCAGCAGGCAAAATTGACTGCTGATGATGGAGCGATTGGCGACTTGTTCGGACACACAGTTTCAATCTCCGGTGATTATGCTGTTGTTGGGGCTTTTCATGATGATGATAATGGAGACAATTCCGGCTCTGCGTATTTGTTTGAATATTCAGATGTTGCCATCGACGAAGACACTATTCCAGGAATACCGGCAGGTACTGCTTTGCAGGCCGCCTTCCCCAATCCGTTCAATCCCAGCACGACTGTGGCCTACAGCCTGGCCGAAGAAGCGACCGTGCGCCTGAGCGTGTATAACCTGCGTGGCCGCCGCGTACAGGTGCTCGACAAGGGCCTGCGCTCCGCCGGTGAACACCGCGTGGTCTGGGACGGCCTCGACTCCCAGGGTGAGCCAGCCAGCTCCGGCGTATATCTCTTCCGTCTCGAGACAGGCGGCGAGGTGTACCTGCGCAAGGGCATCCTGATGAAGTAAACCGTCAACACGATACAGCGCCGCGCTCCATAGCGCGGCGCTTTTTTCTTGCCAAACCTTTGCACCCTTGCATTGTGCGGACAGCAATCTGAGTGGAGGCTCCATGCAACGTGTACTCGTTCTGGGCGCAGGGATGGTGGGCGCGGCGATGGCCGCCGACCTGTCCGACCGCTTCGCAGTCACCCTGGCAGACATCGACGCCGACCGCCTGGCGCATCTGGCGAAGAACACCAGTCTGCGCGCCGTTACCGCCGACCTGCGTGACTCTGGCGTCATCGGCCAACTGTGCGTCGAGGCCGACCTGGTCATTGGCGCGGTGCCCGGACACATGGGTGAAGCTGCGCTGCGTGCTGTCATCGACGCCGGACGCGACATCGTCGATATCAGCTTCTTTGACGAAGCCGCCGCCGACCTCGATTCTCTGAACGCGCTGGCCCTCGAACGCGGCGTCACCGCCGTCTTCGACTGCGGCGTTGCCCCTGGCATGAGCAACATCCTGCTGGGGCATCATCTGTCCGAGATGCAGGTGGAAAGCTTTGCCTGCTATGTGGGCGGGTTGCCGGTGGAGCGGGCATTGCCCTGGCAGTACAAAGCGCCGTTCTCGCCGGTGGACGTGCTACAGGAATACATCCGCCCGGCACGACTGGTCGAGCATGGCGAGGTGGTGATACGGCCTCCCATGAGCGAGCCGGAGATGGTCAAATTCGCCCAGGTGGGCACACTGGAAGCGTGTAACACAGACGGTCTGCGCAGCCTGCTGGGGTTGCCAGTACCCCACATGAAGGAAAAGACCATGCGCTGGCCGGGGCACTACGACCTCGTGCGCAGCCTGCGCGACAGCGGTTTTCTCGATACGAAGCCCATCAGCGTGGGTGAGGGAGCCGTTCTTCCGCTGAATGTCACGGCGCGCCTGCTGCTGCCACTGTGGCGGCTCGAAGACGGCGAGGAGGAGTTCACCGCCATGCGTGTTCTGGTGACTGGCAACCAGGCGGGTCGGCGGCGACGCATTACCTGGGAGCTATTCGACCGCACCACCGGCGGCGTCAGCTCGATGGCGCGCACCACCGGCTACACCGCAACCGCCGTGGCCAGCCTGGCACTGGGCGGCACACTTCAGCTTCCGGGACTACACACACCGGAGACGCTGGGCGGCCAACCCGCTCTGCTGCCGCAAATTCTTGACTACCTGTCCGCACGAGGCGTGATATACCATAGAACAGACACATCTCTGGATAATTAGAAGCGAGGATCGATGAAACCACAATACTTCGCGCTACTCACCGCCATCTGCTGGGGCGTGGGCGGGTTCTTCGAGAAAAAAGGCCTGCACATGGGCAACCTGTCGCCGCAGGTCGGTATCACCATTCGCACATTCATCGCCTTCCTGGTGCTGGGCGCTATCAGCTTCAGTCAGTGGAAAACCATCCCCGCAGCCGGAATGAAACCGCTCACGCTCATGGTGCTGGGCGGTGGCGTATTGGCCGGCTCGATGGGCATGCTGTTCTTCTACACCGCCATCAAGGGCGCTCCGCTGGGTAAGGTGATGCCCATCGCCTTCACGTCGCCACTGTTCGGAGCGCTCATGGGCCTCGCTTTCGGTGGTGAGGTACTGACGCTCAAAAACATCGCCGGCATGGCGATGACAGTTGGCGGCATCTTCCTGCTCACGCTGGGCTGATGAAAACCTATTTGGCCATCCTCGCAGCGCTGCTGCTGCTGACTGCCTGCGCAACCGCCCCACGCTTGCGCCCTCCCGTGGACGCCAGTTGGGAGGCGCGCCTGGGCGGGTTGCGCAACAAGTATGGCAAGCCCCTGTTGCGTGAGCGCGACATTGACAAACTGCGCGATAGCGGCGCACGCTATCACCAGATTACAAAGCTGATGGCGCTTCGCAGCCGGCGCGGCGACCGCGTCTTCGACGGTCCCTCGCTGGCGTGGTACATCGGGCAAAAAGGTACGTTTGAATTCGCGCAGCATCTGGCGGATAAGCACGGCTATCAGTTCACCGGCTACCAGATAGCAACCCTGTGGTCATACGGGTGCAACGCCGAGTGGGTGGACAAACTGACCGATGGATCGAGCTTCATCCCCTGCTTCACGTCCAAGCAACTGCTTCAGTTTGCCGAGTTGGGAGGAACGGTTGAATTCGCTCTTCAGGCAAGTGAAACTATCAAAGGTTATTGCGGATGGCTGTCTGGATGGCACATTGTGCGCATATTGCGCCTCGGCATCTCACCACAGTCACTGAGCCAGTTCACCGCTCTTCGCAACTACAACGGTGACAGGCTGTTTGGCAATGCGGAAAATCTGGTTCGCTATCTCGAAGCTGGGGGCAACGTCGCCTATGCCGACAGCTTGCGCGGCTTCGACGGCATGAGCATCTACCGCTTTTGCCAGCTCGGTATCAGCGCCGCCGAAGCGCTCAACTTCAATGACACGCCACGACCCAACGCTGTCGCCATCTTCACCACGATTGACGATAACGATGAATTCGAGAGCAAGGCCAGCCTGCGCCTCTTCCACGCAGTGCACCGCGAATATGACATCTGGGTGCGCCTGGCCGACAGCGAGGAGAAACTCGCCGCAATCGTGGAAGATGTGCCTGCTGCCGACCTGCTGTGGATTGCCGGTCATGGCAGACGCGGGTCTATCCTGCTGGGAAGTGAAAGCATCGATGATCTGAGCGATGAACGCCGATACCTCGACACCACCGACAGCGAGTTCGCCGACGTCCTCGCCACGCTCGCGCCCGACGCCACCATCTTTCTCGACGCCTGCTACACCGACGCCCCCCGCAACGGCATCGACAACCTGGCCGACTTCATCCGCGGCCTCGCCCCTGGGCGCACCGTCGTCGCCGCCGACTACCTTTTCTCACACGAGCACATCCACGTCCGCTCGCTGGCGCCGCTGCGCCTCGAATTCATACGTCCGTAAGAGCAGGGGCTGTAACGCCTCCTGGCGTTGTCCTCTTTCAGAGTAGCGTGGGCACGTTACTTCAGCAGCAGCATCTTGCGTACCTGCTGTGTACTGCCGGATTGCAGGCGGTAGAGAAACACGCCCGAGACCACCCCGTGTTCGTTATTATCGGTGCCATCCCAGACCACTTCGTGGTTACCGGCTGGGAAAGTTGGATAGCTCATCACCCGTTGCCCTCTGAGATTGAATATCTCAAGCGTTGCCGTCTCATTTCGCTGAATGCTGAACACGATGGTTGTTGTTGGATTGAAGGGGTTGGGGTAGTTAAATCCCAGATGTGTCACAAGGGGGGCTTCTACCTCATCCGCCGTGGAGACGGGTGGATCATGAGCAAAACCTTGCCACTCGAGGAAAGGGTAGCCGCCGTTCTCGGCATAGTTTAGCCCCCAGATGTCTTCGGCGCCGTTAGCCGTTTCTTCCATGAAATCCCATCCAGCATCAATGTATGTAGCCAGCGCTTGCATCTCAGTGGTGGTCAGTCCGGTACCGCCGGCGCTTGTGGTCTGCCCGGAGGTCTCGATGTCCCAGAAGGATGAGGTGACAGTGGAAGCATTACTTCCCACCAAACCGCCGATGAAATTTTCTGTTCCGTTCACACTGCCCGTGCTGTAGCAGTTTATCACAGACCCATCAGAACCATAAACATAACCAACCAGACCGCCGACCTTACTAATCCCGTTCACGCTGCCGGTGCTGTAGCAGTTGATGATAGAGCCTGAACAACCCCCCACCAAACCACCGATATAATTCACTGTTCCGTTCACACTGCCAGTGCTGTAACTGTCACCGATTGTGCCAAAAGATGCCCCCGCCAAGCAACCGACGCAGTTAACTCCAGCCACACTTGCGGTGCTGTAGCAGTTGCTGATGGTGGAAGATTGCCCATTTGTCCCTACCAAACCGCCGATGTTATCATTAGTTCCGCTCACACTGCCGGTACTGTAGCAGTTTGTGATGGTTGATCCCCCAAAATCATACCCCACTAATCCGCCGACGTTAATGTGACCAGTCATCTCGACATTGGTCAGTCCAAGATTGTCACATGTTATAGCGGTTACAATACCAAACATACCAGGGCAATCATTTGTTGGACGGTTCATATACAGACCGTCAATTGTGTAGCCCTGCCCATTATAGCTGCCGCTGAAGTCATGAAGAGCCCCAGTGCCGATGGGTGAAAAGCCTGCTCCGTCATTCCAGTTCTGTGTGTCGGTGGCATCTATGTCGGCTGTCTGAATGAAATGGCAGGACCAAGAGACGTTGTTGGTGCTCACCCACAGCAGGTTGTCGAGCGTTGCCACCTGGTAGGGGTCGGCCTGTGTGCCGTCGCCTTCGGGTTGCACACCGTCGGCGAGAAGGATTGTGCAGCTAAGAACAAACAAGATTACCAGAGACGCTTTCTGTAGCATGGTTTCTCCAGAGGCTCAATGCGTTGCGTTGTCGTGGCTATTTCAGCAGCAACATCTTGCGGGTGTTGGTCACTCCGCCGGCCTCAAGACGATAGAGATATAGCCCCGAAGCGCAGGGCGCACCGTGGTCGTCACGGCCGTTCCAGAGCACCTCGTGGCTGCCGGTGTCGCGTGCTTCGTCCAACAGCTGGCGCACCCGCTGGCCGCGAACATTGTACACACACAGTGTGCTGTGAGCGGGTTCTGCCAGGCTGAACACGATGGTTGTTGTTGGATTGAAGGGGTTGGGGTAGTTGCCATTGAGCGCCGTGACAGCCGGGGCGTTGTCGTCACCGACGCCAACAGCATAATTCTGCAAGTTCAGATATGGATAGCCGTCATTATGCGTTTCATCCATAATCCAGTAATCTTCAGTTCCGTTGGCGGTTTCTCCCGCGAAGTCCCAGCCTACATCGGTGAAGGTGGATTGCGTCTGCATCTCAGCGGTGGCCAGCCCGGCGCCGCCGGCGCTTATGGTTTGCCCTGAGGTTTCGATGTCCCAGAAGGAAGTGGAAACGTTGGAGTCTTCATTCCATCCCACCAAACCGCCGACATCTTCATCCCCGCTCACACTACCTGTGGTGTAGCAGTTGTTGACGGTGGAAGTATCCCTGACAGCGCCCACCAAACCGCCTATCTTGTCATCTCCGTTCACATTGCTGGTACTGTAGCAGTTCTCGATCAAAGACGTCCAATTCCCACCCACCAAACCGCCGACGTAACTATCTCCTTCTACGTCGCCTGTGCTGTAGCAGTTGCTAACGGTGGAGTTATCATGACAAACCCCCGCAAAACCACCGGCTGCATGATGTCCGTCCACATTGCCGACGCTATAGCAGTTTTCGATTAAAGACGTCCAATTGCCACCCACCAAGCCGCCTGTAATGTCGCTCCCGTCCACACTGCCTGTGCTGTAGCAATTAGCGATTGAAGATGACCAACTATCCCCCACTAAACCGCCGACTGACCTGTATGCGCTCACACTGCCTGTGCTGTAGCAGTTGTTGATGGTGGAGTTATCATGACAAACCCCCACTAAGCCGCCTGTCGTTTCGTTCCCGTCCACACTGCCTGTACTGTAGCAATTGTTGATGGTGGAGTGATCATAACAAACCCCCACCAAGCCGCCTACATGCCAATATCCGTTCACATTGCCTGTGCTGTAGCAGTTGCTAACGGTGGAAGTATCACAGACAGCGCCCACCAAACCGCCAGCGCTATCGAAACCTCCACTCACACTACCGACGCTGTGGCAGTTGTTGATGGTGGAATGAGCATTCCATCCTACCAAACCGCCGGCAATGTAGTTTCCGTACACACTGCCTGTACTATAGCAGTTGCTGATGGGGGACTCATCGCCGTTATCTCCCACCAAACCACCGGCTACTACACCACCGTAACCACTGTCATTTATAATAATGGCGCTGTGGCAACCGCTGATGGGGGACTCATCGCCGTTACGCCCCACCAAACCGCCGACGTCGCCTATTCCGTTCACACTGCCGACGGTGTAGCAGTTGCTGATGATGGAACTACCGAAATTGCGCCCCACCAAACCGCCAACCTCAGAATATCCGCTAACACTGACATCGATTACGCCCAGATTTGTGATTACAGCACCGCTTATGTATCCGAATAAAGCTTGACAATTCCAAAGACGACGGTTGATATACATACTGACAATTTCATGTCCCATGCCATCATAGTTGCCGGTGAATGGAATCTCATCATTCGGATATATAGCGCATATCCCTATCGGTTCAAAACCCTGTCCACCATTCCAGACCTGGGTGCAATTCGCGTCTATGTCCGCAGTCTGAATGAAATGGCCGGCCCAGGAACTATCATTCAAGCTGATCCACAGCAGGTTGTCAAGCGTTGCCACCTGGTAGGGGTCGGCCTCGATGCCGGAGCCTGCCGGTTGCACTCCCTCAGGAAGCTCTTGATTATAGCCCTGCCATTCCAGGAAGGGGTATCCACCATTCTCCATGTAGTTCATCCCCCAGAAATCATGAGTTCCGTTCGCCGTTTCGTCCATGAAATCCCATCCAGCGTTGACAAATGTAGATAACGCTACCATATCAGCGGTATATAATCCTGTGCCGCCAGCGCTTTCAGACTGCCATGATGACTCATTATCCCAAAAGGAATTGCTGGCGTAGCCAGTACTGAAACCCACCATACCGCCGACATCAGTTCCTGTAGCCTCCACGCGGCCTGTACTGTAGCAATTGATAATAGAGGAGGTGTCATTTGACCCCACCAAACCGCCGACCCGATTACGTCCGTTCACAGCGCCCTTACTGTAGCAGTTTGCGATTGTGGAGTAACCAGAACTGTTCCCGACAAAACCACCAGCTCCATAACTTGTTCCAATCACACAGGCAGTGCTGAAACTGTTGCTGATGCATGAATAATCGGCGTTAGACCCCACCAGTCCGCCGACCCCTATCGATCCGCTCACACTACCTGTGCTGTAGCAGTTGATGATGGTAGAACTACTGTGACTTTTCCCCACCAAACCGCCAGCGTACGAAGAGCCGCTCACGTCGATATTCGTGACTCCCAGATTTTCAATGATCGCGCCTTCTGTTCTACCAAACATACCTTGATAATTATTGGAGTGACGGTTAAAGAACAACCCATCGATGGTGTGGCCCTGTCCATCATATCTACCGGAAAATCTGTTAGCGTAACCAATGCCAATCGGACGGAACCCTGTCCCATCATTCCAGTTCTGGGTGTCGGTGGCGTCTATGTTCGCTGTCTGGATGAAATGGCAGGTCCAAGAGGCGTTGTTGGTGCTCACCCACAGCAGGTTGTCGAGCGTTGCCACCTGGTAGGGGTCGGCCTGTGTGCCGTCGCCTTCGGGTTGCACACCGTCGGCGAGAAGGATTGTGCAGCTAAGAACAAACAAGATTACCAGAGACGCTTTCTGTAGCATGGTTTCTCCAGAGGCTCAATGCGTTGCGTTGTCGTGGCTATTTCAGCAGCAACATCTTGCGGGTGTTGGTCACTCCGCCGGCCTCAAGACGATAGAGATATAGCCCCGAAGCGCAGGGCGCACCGTGGTCGTCACGGCCGTTCCAGAGCACCTCGTGGCTGCCGGTGTCGCGTGCTTCGTCCAACAGCTGGCGCACCCGCTGGCCGCGAACATTGTACACACACAGTGTGCTGTGAGCGGGTTCTGCCAGGCTGAACACGATGGTTGTTGTTGGATTGAAGGGGTTGGGGTAGTTGCCATTGAGCGCCGTGACAGCCGGGGCGTTGTCGTCACCGACAGCGTTTGCCGAGGTTGGCGCCTGAGCCGGGTTGCTGAAGCGGCTTTCGCCATCGCTGTAAACGGCCGTGACCACGTAATACTGCACGAGAGCGACGGGGTCGTTATCCACCCAGGATGTACCGGCTACGGTGAACACCTGGCTGTATGGCTGCTCCAGCGAGGTGCGACGATAGACGTTATAGCCGACGCACGGCGTCTCTGGCGGACTCCACTCGAGGATAACATGGTCGTCGCCAGGGTTGTGCGCTTGCAGGTTCGTCGGCGGTGCGAGTACGCTCTCGGGACCGGTGAGGGCGATATCGTCGATGAACCAGCCGGCGAAGGTTGTGCCGTTGTCACTGCCAAATACGAAACGGAAGCGCACTGTGCCATTATAGGCGGTCAGGTCGAACCAGGCGCGTTGCCAGTCGTACTGGCCAGACCAGATGGGAGTTCCCGTAGCAAATGGTGAGGTGATTCCACGGGAAGTGAATGGATAGCCGCCCTCTGGCGTAAGAGACTGCCACGAACTGTTATAGAGAATCTCCACACAGCCGCCGTCATAGGCCTCGCCTGGGTGGTTTTCGCTGTCCTCGGCCTGTATCCAGTGACTGAACGTGAGCCAGGAGCCTGTGCCAAGCTCGATGTCGGGCGATTCGAGCGCAGAGTGCTGGTTGTTCTGGTAGCCAACGCCATCTTGACCCACATACCACGAATGGGTGGGCGAGACGCTGCGCTCGGTTGACTGATGCCATTGATCGCTGGAACCGGACAGATAATAGTGGCTCCAGTCGGCGATACCGCTTTCAAAATTGTCGCGATAGCCGGTATTCAGCTCGATTTGCTCGAGGCAATACAGGCCGCTGGCTTCCTCGACCACCAGATCGAGCCACAGCGTGGTGGGCACCGGCGCATTGCTGGAAACAGTAATGGTGAAGGGCGCATCCAGTGTGCCCTCACCGCCGACGGGCAATGACGTGAGCGAGGCGGCGCTCTGCGTGATGGACACCCACTCGCAAGTAGTGGTTAACTGAGCTTGCAGGTCTGTGGCGTCAAAATGGCCGGTGTTGGTGAGCCAGACATCGAGCGAAGCCGACTCGCCGGGCATAAGCAGGCCATCACCGCTGTCGTCATCGACGGCGTATTGCAATACCTCGATATTGGGTGCGTGGCAGGTCAATATGAGAGGATATATCCAGTCACCCTGGTCGGTTTCCACCTCCAGGCTGAACTGAAGCGGCTCGTCGTCAGGGCACCAGACGGCAAGGTCAAAGGCGAAGTCCGTGTCGCCCCACTCCTCCTGCATCATCTCAAGACTGGGCCAAGTGGCTGTGTCTTGGGTGATGGTGACATGCGGCGAGGCGCTGGTGAGCGTTCCGGTAACGCCGGTGGCCGTAGCTGCTCCGATGTTCTGCAAGGCCAGGCTGATGGTGGCCGATGAGCCAAAAGGCACAGAGGTTTCCACACTGCCGTTCACCTGCATTCCCGTCAGCAGAAGATTGCTGCCAGGCACCGAATCTGGTGCGCCGGTGAAGAGGATGGCGGTGTTGTCGCCCAGGCTTTTTGCAGCGGTTGGGTAGGTATTGTTGAATGTATATTCCAACCCGACAAAGCCTGTATGGTCTTCCAGGCCGACGGTGCAATAGAGACCGTGTTCGGGGTACCAGGAACTTGTCGAACCCTGGTTCACATTGTTGAACTCGAGGTACTGTATCTTGACGATGCCGTTACCGTTGGACGAGGGGTGGTGTTCCGGGTCGTAAAGGATGATCTCGAAAGTCTCCACCGAGTTGTTGTAGCGGTTGCGCAGCTGCGACCACTCGATGACGAACAGGTTTTCGCCGCTGTCGTACCAGGTGAACACATCGCCGCCGCTGGTGGTGGCCAGGTCGTCCCAAAAGGCCGCAATCATGGCGCGTGGTCCCAGCGGGCCGGGAACCTGGAAGTTGCGGAAGGTGGCCTGGTTGGTTTCGATGAAGCTGACCCAGCCGTTCGAGCAGATGGAAATCTGGTCGTAGCTCTGGCCGTAGAAGGTGAAGTCGAACGGCAGGCTCATGCTCATCACATCGTCGGCATCATCGCCATAATCATTGAGGTTCGTATTGATGCCCGATCCGCCCAGAGCGGTGTCTATCTCGATCCACTCGAATTCGGGGCAGTCTTCGTACTCGGTGTCGCCGTCGTCGTAACAGAAGTATCCGCCGGCGTCGGGGCCCAGCGGGTCGGTGATGGTGGGCTGGCCAATGGGCAGATCGAACCACTCGGTTTCTGTATAGCCGTCTGCGCCGGTCAATGTCAGGTTGAAGCTCACAGTCATGCCGGGCGCCAGTTGCGGCATCGCGGCGATGGTGAAGGTGTCGCCGCTGCACCAGGCATCGTCGCCGGCGGTGATATCGCCAAACGAGGCCAGCGAATCGACCAGGGTAATCAACGAGCCGACAGGTTCGATCTCCGCCTGCACCGACAACACGCCGACCTGGCCGTGATTGGCCAGTTGCAGCCGCAGCACGGCGGTTTCGCCGGGATCCAGAACGCCATTGCCGCCGTCGGCAATTTCCCAATCGATGACATCGAGGTCGCCGCCCTGCACCAGCAGCTCGAAGCAATTCTGCCAGGTGTCGGTTCCAGCGGATACATCCAGCGTGAAGATAGCGCGGTAGCCATCGGGGCAATCCTGCGCGACTGCCACCGTGAAACCGCCGCTGCCAGTGGCGGCGCCACCGGCGGCGATGTCGCCGAAGCTGTCGTCTGGCTGGGTGATGTCGAGCCAGGGACTGTCGGCGCTGAGGTGGGCGGTAACGCCTGAGGCCAGGACGCTGCCGAAATTGTGCAGCGAGGTGGTGAGAGTGAGGGTTTCACCGGCGTCTGGCTGACCGTCGTTGTCGCCGTCATCGGCAACGGCCACTGCCTCGTAGCCCACGCCACCCGCGGTAATGGTGATGTCGAGCAACTGCGGGATGTATTGCGGCTTGCTCACCACAAGCCCAAGCTCGCCTGCGTCGGGAGCGTCAAAGATGAGCAGCACGTTGCCGGAGGCGTCGGTGTAACCGGTTGCGAAGCATATTTCATCGTCGGAGGCGTCGGTCTGACGCACTGTCACCCAGGCGTTCTCGACCGGAGTCGCGTCGTCGTTTAATACCGTCACCTCGATGTTGTTGACGCCTTGTGGCAGGCTGCCGGCATGGTTGACCACAAGGTTTTGCGGCAGCTTTTTCCACACGTCTAGGCTGGGGTCGCCCATGAGGTTGCACCAATGGGTGAAGCTCTGGGTAAATATGTTGGAGAAATTGGCGTATGTCTGGTAAATGTTGAGTTTACCGCGCATGATTGCTTCACCCATCGTGGGCATATCCTGGGCATAGAGGCCAAAGAAGATGCCGCCATGAAGCGTGTTGTTGAACATTGTGTGCGTACCGTTGGTGGCCATGGCTATGCAGCAGATTCCCGCTTTGGGAGCGCTGGGCGTACCGGCGCGAATCCAAGCTTCGCTACGGCTCACCGGCCCGCTGGCGAAGCTGCCGGTGTCGCAGGTGAGGATGACGCCATTACTGAGCATCAGGCCGTTGGTAAGGCTGTTGATGTAAGTTGTATTCCAGCCGCCGAGGTTTCCGATGCCGCGATAGCTGGTCACCACCTTGCCAGCGTTGATAGCGTTGTTGAGGCTGCTGGGTGAAGGGCTGTAGCCGGTTATCTCGGTGAATTCGTGGGTCGGGTCGTAGGCTTCGATGAGCTCGCGGGCATGCTGGTTCGTGAAATACGGGGAGATACCAGACATGTTGGAGTCGCTGATGAGTACGGTTTCTCCATACCAGTCAGTTTCGTCCATGTAGGGTTGTATCTCGTAGTTGACGACTTTTGCCCAGTAGGTGAGCAATTCGTTGGTGGTGGACACGGAGATGCGGCCGATGAACACTTCGGGCATCAGGTCGTTGCCATCAAGGCAGGTGTAGGGGTGGTCGCCTTCGCCATTGTATCCCGAGACGTTCTCGAACCATGTGGGTATGCGAATACTGCTGCTGCTGTTGGCGTCCCCCACGAGGACAACGTATTCCGGCGGGTTCTCCCAGTTGTCATAACAATTCTCGATGTAGTTCTTGATGCTGCTGCTGGTCGAGCCGGTGGTGGATGTGCTCACCGACTCGATATAGAATCCCTTGCTGCGTTTCCAGTCAACGAAGTCGTCAACAATGTCCGCAACGGCGCTGTTGTTGGGATGCACTACAAGAATGGAGCGCTGCTGGAAGAGTTGATCTATGTCGCGCTCGTATCCAAGGACGCTGTCATACATGGACTGAAAGCTGCGTGACGCCGGTCGCTGTCTGGCAATTTCATTGCGCCCGACCTGCGCCGGGTCGGTGACGACGCGCAGGCGGATGTTGCTGCGCACTATCAGTTCATTTGTGGCGGCGTCCCAGGCCAGTGGCTGCACACTGAGCGAGGCGACGCGCAGATCGCGCATCACTACCGGTTCACTGAGTATTGCCGGTAATTCCGGCACAGCGCCGGACTGACGCTGGGCATAAAGCGCTTCGTTGCAGACAAAGGGCGCCTGCGTTCCGTCCAGGCGAGCCTCACGAGCCGGTTCCACACGCACACCGGGCATACGTTGCTCGTCCCAGCCGATAATCTCCAGGCTGCTGTAGCCCTGTGGCGGCAAAGCAACCAGAGTTGACCATGCGGGCAGGTCTGGCATGCCGGCCACTGCCGGATGCGCAGCCCCTGACGCAGTGACTCTATCGAACGTCTGGCCCTCGAGGGTGACAGGCTCAAGCGAGAATTCCGGCTGCCCGAATTCGATTTCGAGCGCGTTGTCAGAAAGAGCGCCGAGTGTAAACGGCGCTGCGGCGAGACTGACGTCTGCGGCAGCGATGAGATACGAGCCAATAGCGATAAGACACAGTAATGAAAGAATACGGCGCATATATATTACTCCTCAGTCCGAATTGGTTTAGTTAAAAAACGCGCACTGTGCTGTAATATATGCAATAACTATACCAACCAAACTTTTTGTTAAGAAGTGGCTCTGCCCCTGAACCCTTTGAAGAGTCATTTCGCTTCGCTACATGACAAGCTCGCCTTTTTGGGAGAAACGGTGTAACACCGTTTGCTCCTGGAACGAACAATCGGCTATGAAGCCGATTTTCGCAGGCAAGACCGAAAACTTATAACGGATACTGCGTATCCTGTGTACAAAAGTTATTCTTCTAACACAAGGATGCGCAGCATCCGCCGGAAGTTTTTGATCCAAACTTTTTTCAAAAAGATTGGCGGGGGTGGGGGCGGAGCCCCATCTTAGGGGCTTGTTGAAACAAGCCCCGCTTCAATAACGCCAGACCGTCTATTCCAGGCCGTTGTCCTTTTCGGTCTCTTCAGCCTCAAAACCGGCCATCGCTTCCTCGAAACTGAGGTGGCCTTTGAAGCGCGTAATCCTCAGCTTGCCAAAGAACGAATCGACCAGCGAGTAGATAACGGGGATGACGAACAGTGTCAACAGCGTGGCGAATCCGAGGCCAAAGGCCATGCTCACGGCCATCGGTTTCCATTCGGCTGCCGACCGCGAGGATGACAGGATCATGGGCATGACGCCGAAGATGGTGGTGATGGTAGTGAGCAGGATGGGTCGCAGGCGGGTACTGCCGGCGTTGATGAGCGAGACCCAGCGGTTTACGCCGCGCTCGCGCTCGCGGTTGACGAAATCGACTAAGATGAGCGAGTCGTTCACGACCACGCCGGCCAGCGCCACCACCGCCACAAGCGTGGTGAGCGAGAACGGCAGCCCCGTCACCAGCAGTCCGAAGATGACGCCGATGAAGGCGAACGGAATCGTCATCATCACGATGAGCGGCTGTACATAGCTGCGGAACTGCGCCGCCAGGATGGTGAATATGAGCAGCAAAGCCACAGCGTATGCCCTGAACAGCGAGCCATAGCTCTTGGCCTGCTCCTCGGCCACGCCGCCCGACTCGATCTGATAGCCCAGGAACCGCTGTTCGAGGCCGGAGATTGTACCTGTTATCCCCCGCAGGCGGTTGCCGAAGAGGATGGTTGTCACCTCGTCCGAGGTGCGCTTACGCTCTACGCCGTTATCGTCGGTATAGAACGTGTTGGCGCCGGTAATGGTGATGATGCGCTTCTGGTCGCGGTGGTTGATTTGCGCCAAGCTCTGGGTGATTTCAAAGTCGGCCAGTTCCCGCAGAGCGATGAGGTTGCCTGCGCGAGTGCGAATCTTGAGGTCGCCCAGTTCGTCCAGTTCGTCCACCTGATCCTGCTTCAGCCGCACGATAATGTCATACTCGTCGGTGCCGAATCCGCGGAACGTGGACACGGTAGAGCCATATGAGGCGGTGCGAACCACACCCGCCACCTCGGCCACCGAAAGCCCGTGCAGCCCCAGCCTGTCGTGGTTGGGCACGATGCGCACTTCGTCCTTGCCGGGCATGAAGTCGTCCTTCACGTCGGCCACGCCGGGAATCTCTTTCAGCTTATCCTGAATGAGCGAGCCGATGTATTCGAGGCGCTCGATGTTGTCGCCCTTGACGCGGATTTCGATATCCTCGCCTGTGGGCGGACCATCCTGCCTCTGTTGAAACCGGTATTTGTATATGCCGGGGAGCTGATCCATGAATTCACGCACTTCGTTTTTCAGCTCGTTGTGCGAGAACTGCATGAAGTCGTCGTCTTTGAGATCGATGCGAACCTGGGCGTTATTGGTTGCCTGCTCCCAGCGACGATTTACACCCATGCCGCCCACGGTGGTCACCACGGCTTCGACATCGGTGGAGGTGGTCATGGAAAGGATATGCTCTTCGACACTGGTCACCACGGCGTTTGTTTCATCGAGGTTGGTGCCCATTGGCGTTTGTATCTTCAGCATGATGGTTTTGGGTGTCTGCTGCGGGAAGAACTCGAACTGCACCAGCCGGAACCTCAACGCTCCCACTGCAAGCGCCATCATCAGGAAGATGGTGAGCATGGTGAGGAAGCGATGCTTGAGGGTGACGCGCAACACCCTCTGGTATCTGCGCACCAGGGCTTGCGCCAGGGCGTTCTTGCGTACCTTGCCGTCATGCTTGCCGCGACGAGCGCGAGCGAAGTCGGCGGTATGCGATGGCAGAATGACAAGGCTCTCGAACAGCGAGGCCAGCAACGCCAGGGAAACAACGATGGGAAACACGCGCATGAACTTGCCCATCATGCCTTCCATCATCAGCATGGGCAGGAAGGCCACGGCAGTGGTTGTGACCGCCGCGATTACCGGCCACATGATTTCCTGCGTTCCGCGCACGGCGGCTTCCTTGGGCGGCAGTCCTTCTTCTATGTAGCGATAGACGTTCTCGATGACGATGATGGCGTCGTCAACAATCATGCCCAGCACCAGCACAAGTCCGAACAGGCTGAGCGTATTCATGCTGATGTCGAAATAGCGCATGAGGATGAACGTGAGCAGGAAACTGAACGGTATGCCCATAGACGCCAGAATGGCGTTGCGCCAGCCCAGCAGCAGGGTGAGGGTGACGAACACCAGCAGAATGCCAATCAGGGCCGAGCGGCCAAGCACCGACAGGCTGCTTTTCACCTCTGTCGAGCCGTCGTTGACGATGGTGACGCTAAGGCCGGGGATGCTCTCCTGGAACACGGCAATCTCGGCGCGCATGTCTTCCATCACCTTGATGATGTTGCCCTCGCTCTTCTTGTATGTATCCATCAGAACCGCCGGCTCGATGTTGTACTTGGAATACCATTCGGCGTTTTCGAGGGTGTCGGTGACTGTGGCAACGTCTTCGAGACGGATTGCACGGCCATTGCCGTCCATACTCACAATCAGGCGGGCGACTTCTTCCGTCTCCTCGAACTCGCCGACTGTGCGCAGGATGAACTCCTTGCGCCCGAAGTCGATGGTGCCGCCGGGGACGTTCATGTTGCGCATTTGGATAACGCGTTCGAGGTCACTGAGGGTGAGGCCGAATTCATTCAGGCGGGTGGCGTCGGCTTCGATCCAGAGCTCACGCTCACGCGTTCCCCTGGTGGAAACCTTGCTCACGTTCTCGATGTCGAGAACATTTTCCTTGAGATCATCGGCGATCTCGCGTATCTGGTTGGCGTCGAAGTCACCGCTCAGAACGATGGTGCACATGGGGTTCACTTCGCGCATACTGAGCCGTAGCGTCCAGGGGTCACCGGCGTCGTCGGGCAGGTCACGAACCTTGTCCAGTTCGGCGTTGAAGTCATTCCAGGCTTTGTCAATGTCGGCGTCCGGCAGGAATTGCAAGAAGATGATGGCCCTGCCTTCGGAAGCGGTGGATGTCATGAAATCGAGATTCTCGACATCGGCGATCTCTTCCTCGATTTTGTTGAGGACGAGCGTCTCCATTTCAAGTGGCGATACGCCCGGATACACAACACCGACAATGAACGAGCCGAAATCGACCGGCGGCATTTCCTCTTTGGGGATACTTTTCATAACCGAGATGCCCACGATGAACACCACGATCATGGCCATGTTGATCAGGACGCTGTTGTTGACTGAAAATTTCGCTATGGACATGCGTCCTCCTACTGTGCGCTCTGGCGAATGACGACTTGGCTGCTTTCCTGTAGGTTTTCCATACCCTGTACTACCAGGATGTCACCCGCTTCGAGACCGCTCTTGATAATGACCTGATCTCCAATCTGGCGTCCCAGGTGAACCTTGCGATGTTCAACGGAGAAGTCGTCGAGCACGAGAAAGACGAAGTCGCCGCTGTATTCCTCGAGCACGGCGTTTTTGTCGATATAGAGAACACCCTCAAACACCTCGCTCTCGATGCGTCCGTCAACGACCATGCCCGGAAAGAGCTTCTCGTCACGGTTATCCAGCACAATCTCGATGGGATAGTTGGCGCCGCCGTTCACCGGCTTGATGCCTACGCCGGTGATGCGTCCCTCGACCGGCTTATCGAGAACTGAGTGCTCGATGTTCACTGTTGTGCCGTTTGTGATGCCGGCGATGTGGCTCTCGCCGATGCCCGTCTTGATAATCAACCGGCGGGGATTGACGATGCTGCACACCGGCTGCCCCATGCCGATGGACTGTCCCACTTCAATGTTCAGCGAGGATATATAGCCCGATACGGGGGCGACGAACCGCGAGTGGTCGTATGCGCGTCGCGCCAGCTCGAGGCCGGCCTGGGCGCCACTGAAAGCTGCCTGAGCCTGTTTGTGGGCGCTCTTTTTCTGGGTGTGTTCCCACTCGGAGATAGACTCACGGGCGAACAAATCCTGGGCGGCTTGCCAGTCGCGCTGGGCTGCCTCGAAGGCTGCTTCGGCGGCCAGCATGGACGCCTCGGCCTGGTCCACGAGGATGCGCTGTGATTCATTATCGACGCGGCCAATGGCCTCACCGTTGTTCACCCAGTCGCCCAGGCTCTTGTGAAGCTCGACCACACGGCCATTTGTTTCGGACGACATGACGATGTCGGTGACACCTTCTAAGGCGCCGGTGATGTTCACATATTGGCGCAGGTCGCGTGGTTGCACTTCCTGAACAAGCACGGGCACGGTGAGCTCGCGTTCCTTTTCGGTGGGTTTCTGTCCGGTTCCGGCCTCGGGTTTCTGGCAGGCTGCCAGCAAAAGTACAGTTAGCAACAGGCAGGCGGATAAACGAATGTATAACATGATTCCTCCGTATTCTTAGAGCCAATTATTGAGTTCAGCTTCGGCGATGCCCATCAATTGGGCCAATGCCGAGCGGGCGCGCAGATAGTCGTATAGACTTGTGGTGAAGCGATTGCGGGATGACATCAGCAGCACCTCCGCCGAAAGCAGATCATTGGTGGCGACGAGGTTGTTGCGGTAGCGTTCTTCCATCTGCGCATAGGTTTCACTGGCGAACTCGAGTGCCACCTGAGAGGCGTGAACTGCCTGAGCGGCTGTCACGAGGTTGAGCGCCGCGCTGTGCAGGCCCAGCCGCACGCCATCCTCGGCGGCGTCAAGGTCGAGGTTTGCCTGTTGCAGCCCGCGTGTGGCGCTACGCTCGGCGGAGAAGACGTCTCCCAGGGGGAAGATTGGCAGCGAGGCGTTTAGCATGAGCACGCCCTGGTCGGCGAAGTCGTCATCGGGATCGACATCTTCGGTCCAGGTCTTGTTGTAAACAAGGTTGAGCGTGGGCAGGAACGCTCCACGCGCTATCAGCGTCGCTTTTTTGCTCGTGGCGCGTCCCAGCGTGGCGTGGCGCAGGCCAGGATTGGAGCCCAGCCCGGCCGCAACGATGCGCTCGGCAAGCTTGTCCACGGCGTTTGCGTCCAGCGCTCGCAGCCGGTCAATCGAGGGACGATGCCTGTCCAGGGGGACGGGTTGCAGTGTGAAGTCGGCGGGAAGCTGGAGGTAGTTGGCGAGGTCGAGCCGGGCAATCTGAAACAGGTTGCGTCGCTGGATGAGGCTCACCTCTTTGCCGGCGGCTTCGGCCTGCACCTGTAGGTAGCTCGCCCTCGAGAGAGTGCCTGTTTCGTAGCGCACGCGGGTGGATTCGAGGTTGCGCCGCGAGACGTCGAGGTCTTTCTCGGCGTTTTGCAGCAAGTCCCGCGCTTCGAGTACAGCATAGTATTTCGACTCGACGTTCGCCGTCACCTCGAGCAGCGTGGACAGCAGCGACTGGTCGGCCATGAGCAGCGCGTCGTGCCGCATGCGGCTGCCCAGCCACTTCGCGCCACCCACGAACAGCGGCATATTCACGCTCACGCCATAATCGACGCTGACGTCTTCGAGGTCTGTCCCGGGCGGGTACATCGCAGCGCCGGGAGGGGATTCGTAGCTGGTGTAGCCGCCTGTGAGGCTGGCTGTGGGCAGCAGCCCGAACAGCGACTCGCGGTAGTTCCACTGCGCGGCGGCGCGGGCCGCCTGCTGTGACTGAAGGCTGAGATTGGCCACCAGCGCTCGCGCGCGCGCTTCGTCCAGAGAAAGGGGCGCGGCCATAAGTAGGCCGATGTTCAGCATAAGTAGTAGCGTTACTGTTAGTTTCATAGATGCCTCGTCATATCCGGTTGGTTTCTTCGGGTTTGAAATGTTCTGGCTGGTCGCAGGCTTCGGTGGCCTGGCGCAGGTCGCGTAGACAGGCGATGTGCGTCTTCATCATGCTGTCTCCCATCTTGATGAGCGTGAGCCAGTTGAACGGCAAGTCGGGGTTTTCCGCCAGCACTTTGCGTAAATGCTTGCGATGAGACTGCTGGTGTTGCTCCATGCTGTCGATACGCTGACTGATGGTGGCCAGCAGCTCCCGCTTGGTCATCACTCTCAATACGAACGCTACACCCAGCCAGAAATCGTGCGGGTGAGACGATTCCTTGAGGAAGTGCCTCACCAGCTTCGCCAGTTCCTGGCGGCCTTCGGGTGTGAGACTGAACACGGTGCGTGGCGGGTTATTGCCCTCGGTCTCCTCGCTCCCCTCGATGAACCCCTTGCCCTGCAACGCCTGCAACGCCTTATACACCGAGTTCGGGTTGACATCGGCCCATTGGTCGAGATGACGCTCGCACACCACCTGTTTCAGTTCGTAGCCGTGCATGGGGCGTTCGTTGAGCAGCCCGAGCGCGGTGAGATGAATCTTCGACATGACAGCCTCCTGAACTTACCATTAATGTATTATTGTTTATTCATAATACGCATAGCAGTAATTCCATCAGTGGAAATTCTGTCAAGACCTTTTGTTTGACATATTTCTTCAGCATCGCTATAT
>JAIOQZ010000037.1 GCA_021108395.1 Candidatus Cloacimonadota bacterium | reverse complement strand
AACATCTCCGATGAAATCTTGAGAAACTCGAGGGGGAATGGCGAGGCCGGCGCCAACGGCGGCGTTTTGTGCGGTTTGCCGATGCATAACGCATCGGGGAAGCGCCGGCTCCAAGCTTCGCGGGCCGATTCTTCGTCGCACACAAAGACAGTGCGCACACCCTCGAACAGGAAGGCCGCCATTTGCTCCTCGCTATGCGCATGCACCACCAGCGCCGCCACTTCGAGGCGCGGCAATTCACGCTCCACGACGCGGGCCACCTGACGCCAACTGTCGGGCGCCTG
This sequence comes from Candidatus Cloacimonadota bacterium, assembly GCA_021108395.1. Classification (GTDB taxonomy): domain Bacteria; phylum Cloacimonadota; class Cloacimonadia; order Cloacimonadales; family JAIOQZ01; genus JAIOQZ01. Next base: position 43,777 of record JAIOQZ010000037.1, on the reverse strand, counting down.
GCTGACGACAAACATAACAGCCTCCTAAGAATCAGGGGCGCTGCCCCCCTTGAAAGCTCACTACGCTTCGCTACGTGACATAGCTACGCGACAGAACCCCGCTCGCCTTTTGTAAAAGGCGAGACCGAAAACTTTTAACGGATGCTAACGCATCCTATATACAAGATAATTATCCACTGTACGTAGGAAACGCAGTTTCCGCAAAAGTTTTTTGGTTTTACCTTTTTTAAAAAAGGTAAATCAGCCGACTTCGGCGGCGAGGGCGCGGCCTTTGCGGAAGGCATCCAGGTTCAGGTTCACAATCTTGTCGCCCTTGCGACCGAACAGGAAGCGAACGCCGTCCTCGAACTTCTGCTGCGGCAGGTCGATGAACTGGCTGGCGGCGCCCAGCATCACCATGTTCATGCCACGGGCGTTGCCCAGTTCTTTGGCGATGCTGTCGGCGTCGAGCATGACGCGACGTTCATGCGCTTTCACCTCGGACAGCACAGCTTCGATGTCTGGGTAGTTTGGGATATTGACGAACGGCGTGGTGTTGGTGATGAACCAGCCTGCCTCGGACAGGTAGGGATTGTAGCGCAGGCCTTCCATCGGCTCGACGGACAGAATCATGTCGGCGCCGCCCAGGGCCACGAGGTCGGAGTGGATGGGGTCGTCGCTGATGCGCAGGTGTGACTGCACATCGCCACCGCGCTGACTCATACCGTGAACCTCGGCCTGTTTCAGGTGCATGCCGCTTTCCACTGCCGCATATCCAATGATGGCGGCGATGGACAGGATGCCCTGTCCGCCCACGCCGGCGAGTATTATATCTTTCTTCACTTGGCGCCTCCCGATGTTTTCTTCTTGCCGTGCAGATGGATGCAGGGACGGCGCGGAATGACAACCGACACGCCCTCGTACTCGATCTCCTCGCGGAAGACCTTGACGTTCTCGTCGTGCTGGCGCTTCAGCGGGTTGATGACCCGAATGTGCTCTTCGGGAACGCCCAGCCCCATACATATCTGCTCGATGCGGCCTGTAACCACCGAGTCCTGCATTCCGGTCATGGCGGTGGTGTCGTTGTCGAGGATGATGACGACCACGTTGGCGTTTTTCTCGACGGCGTCGAGCAGGCCGGTGAGGCCGGAGTGCCCGAAGGTCGAGTCGCCGATGGTGGCGACGGCGGGGTAGAAACCGGCGTCCGCCGCGCCGATGGCCATAGTAATCGAAGCGCCCATGTCAACGCAGCTGCTGATGGCATGATATGGCGGCATGAAGCCGAGAGTGTAGCAGCCGATGTCGGAAAACACATGGCCCTTTCCCCAGGGTTCGAGCGCCTCGTTCAACGCTTGATAGGAATCGATGTGCGGGCAACCCACGCAGAGGGCCGGCGGACGGCCAGTGACAACCTCCGGTAGCTCGCGGGAGGGAAGCTTGGGCATCCCCAGCGCCTGGCGGACGATGGCCGGATTGAGCTCGCCATACTGGAACAGCGTACCGTCCAGGCGGCCACGCACCTTCAGGCTGCGGTTCAGCAGGCCACGCAGTGAATCTTCTACCAGCGGCATGCCCTCTTCGAGCACGAGCAGTTCGTCGCAACTGTCGGCCATAGCGGCGATGGCCTTACGGGGTACCGGGTATTGCCCGATCTTGAGCACTGGATGTGGGCAGCCGTCGGGGTAGTTTTCCATGAGGTAGTTGTATGCGAGGCCACAGGCGATGATGCCGCGGCTTTTGTCGTTGCCGTCGGTGAAACTGTTGAATGGCGACTTCTCGGACTCGCGTTCGAGGTCGGCCTGTATCTCCAGCAGCTTGATGTATTTCTTGCGGGCGAAAGCCGGCAGCAGCATGAACTGGTTGGGATCGCTCGGCTTGCACATCTCGTTCTCAGCACGTTCGGCGGTGCGCGTCACACCGGCGCGGGAGTGGCAGAGACGGGTTGTAACCCGCATCATCACAGGCAGATGATAGCGTTCGGAAAGGTCGAAGGCGTGAGCCACCATGTCGTATGCTTCCTGCTGGTCGCATGGTTCGAGGGCAGGCATCAGAGAAAAGCGCGCATAGTAGCGGCTGTCCTGCTCATTCTGAGACGAGTGCATCGAGGGGTCGTCGGCCACGGCGACGATGAGTCCGCCGTTGGCGCCGGTGAGCGCGGCGTTCATGTAGGGGTCGGCTGCGACGTTCAGTCCCACGTGCTTCATGGTGACGATGGCTCGTTTGCCGGCATAGGACATGCCCATCGCCGATTCCATCGCGGTTTTTTCGTTGGCGCTCCAGGTGCGCGGAATGGCTCGTTTCTTCGCCTGCTCCGAGTCTTGGATATACTCGCCAATTTCGGTGGATGGCGTTCCGGGATAGCCATAGAATCCCGACAGGCCCGCGTCAAGCGCGCCCTGGGCAATAGCCTCGTCCCCGAGTAAAAGAAGTTTCTTCATGCGGTCTCCTTTCAGTGGTCTATTTGTATGACAATTAATATGTTAGCATAACCCTCAGCCACAAGCGCCCGAGTGTGTTACAATCTACCCATTGTCACCAAACCTGTCAAATCTTATTGACAAACCCGTGTCGTTGGTTATACTCCGGCATTGAGCGTCAATAAGAGGAAGCCAATATGCTCGGTTTGCAGAAAGGAACAGTCAGGCTTGTGCCGCACAATCCGGCGTGGCAGCAGGCGTTTGAACAGGAACTGCGGCGCTTGCAGCTTGCGCTCGGGGAGTATGCCCCCGGTATAGAGCACGTTGGCAGCACAGCCGTTCCCGACCTCGAGGCCAAGCCAGTTCTCGACATCCTGCTCGGCGCGCCCACCCTGGACGACTTCGCCACCTGCAACCTCATGCTCGAAGAGCTGGGCTATCACTTCAGTCGCGCCCCCGAGCCCGGCTGGTGGTTCCATGTGAAGGGTCCCGAGATTTCGCGAACGCATTACCTGCATCTGTGTGTGTTCGACAGCGCCTTCTGGCACGATCACATCCGCTTTCGAGACTATCTGCGCAGCCATGAGCAGGTTCGCCGCGACTACGAAGAGCTCAAGCGCGACCTGGCGCGGGATTATGCCGATGACCGGCCTGTATATACCGAGGGCAAATCTGATTTCATCCTCTCAGTTCTGAAGAATCCGCACGAGAGAAATCGTTGACAATTTCACCACCGGTGCAAAATTTCTCGCGATGGGCCGATAGCGCAGCCTGAAACGCGCTCCCATCAAAAACGTTTTCCCACCGGAGGCAACATGAAAACCGCCCTCACAGGCATCAAACCGACAGGCGTACCGCACATCGGCAACTATATGGGCGCCATCCGCCCGGCGCTCGAACTGACTCGCGACTACCGCTGCTTCTATTTCATCGCCGACTACCACGCGCTCAACTTCATCCGCGACCCCAAAGAACTGAAGCAGAACTGCTATGAAGTGGCGGCAACGTGGCTCGCCTGCGGCCTCGACCCCGCGCAATCGGCCATCTATCGTCAGTCACAGGTGCCGGAGACATTCGAGCTGTCCACCATCCTGATGTGCTTCACCGCCAAAGGCCTGATGAATCGCGCCCACGCCTACAAAGCCATGCTGCAAACCAACCGTGAGCTGGGCCGCGTCCCCGATGACGGCGTCAATATGGGGCTGTTCACCTATCCTGTACTGATGGCGGCCGACATCATGCTCTTCTGCGCAGACGTGGTTCCCGTTGGCCGTGACCAGGCGCAGCACATCGAGATGGCGCAGGACATCGCCCAGGCGTTCAACTACGTCTATGGCTGTGAACTGCTCAAGGTTCCACAACCGCTCATCCGCGAGCAAACCCAGACCGTCACCGGCCTCGATGGCCGCAAGATGAGCAAGAGCTACGGCAACACGATACTGCTGTTCCTGCCGCCCAAACAGTTGCGCAAGCAGGTCATGCGCATCGTCACGAACTCGCAGGTTGTCGAAGAACCCAAAGACCCCGACACCTGCAACGTGTTCGCCATCTACAAGCTGTTCGCCACCGAAGACGAGCGGAATGCGCTGGCCGAACGCTATCGCGCCGGCGGAATGGGCTGGGGCGATGCAAAGCAGACGCTGTTCGAGAAGATGAACGACGTGCTGACACCATACCGCGAGCGCTACGACGCATTCATGGCCGACAAACCAGCCATCGATCGCATCCTCGCAGACGGCGCCGAGCAGGTGCGCCCACAGGCTGCCAGTTTGCTGGCCAAGCTGCGCAAGGCCGTGGGGATAGTGTAGTATGCGCCCGTTGGTTATAGCTTGCCTGCTCGCCATTGCCGTTGCAGTGGCGGCTCAGGAAGTCCCACGCGACCGCGCCGACATAGAGCAGGCCTACCGTCAGCGCACCGGCTTCGAGGGCCAGTTCTGGTGGTTCAAGTGGGAAGACGCGGTGAAGCAGGTGAAAGGACCCTATATGTACGAAACCATCCGCGACACCCTTCATGCCCGCGAAATAGGCAGGCGCGCTGTGGAAGACGCCGCCTCGCTGCTCAACCTCGGCTCGTCCGAACTTCGCCTGCACAAGATTGGCTATATCCCCGAATTCGACCAGTACAACATCTTTTTCAAGCAGTATCTCGGTGGCATCCAGGTGCAGCCGCACGGACAGCTTATCATTTTCATCAAAGAGCAGCGCATCATCACATTCAACAACAGTTGCATCTCCAGCCTGAGTGGTTATCCTGTGGCTGAACTGAACGCCAACGAAGCGTTTTCCGTCTTTGCAGACGCTCACTCCGATGTGTGGGAAGCATCGCGCCGCGCCGAAGCACAGTCACGCGAGAACGGTGACTGGCAACCCCGCGACAACCCGCTCATGATGATGCGGATTAGTCCGCTGAACATCGAAGGGAGCGGGGTGGAACGCGCTATCGGCGATCTGCGACAATGCTATATCCTCGACCTCTACGGCGTCCACACAGTCTATTTCCTCGATGCCGACACCGGCGAAATCGTGCAGGAAATAACAAGACTGTAAGATTACAGAAGGGAAAGATACCTCGCTTTTTGAAAAAAGCGAGACCAAAAACTTCTAACGGATGCTACGCATCCTTGATCTAATGACATTATGAAAACAGCGGGGGCGTCTTACAGGCGCCCCCGCTGTTTTCACCAAGTTATTGTACCTAAGATACGAAGTATCTGTCAAAAGCTTTTGGTTCCACCTTTTCACGAAAAGGTGGTGTACTTTCTTCCCCTCTGTATCTTACAGTCTTGTTATTTCAGCAGCAGGCATTTGCGTGTAGCGATGGTGTGTCCGTTGATTTGCAGGCGGTAGAAATAGACGCCGGTGGCGACGGGTCGGCCGTTGTTGTCATGGCCGTTCCAGAGAACTTCGTGCTGGCCGACGGGCAGGCTTTCGTCGGACAGTGTGCGCACGAGCCGTCCGCGCACATTGTAGAGCTTGAGCGTGGCGCGTCCTGGCTGTGCCATGCTGAAGGCGAATGTCGTTTCGGGGTTGAACGGGTTGGGGCGGTTGCGTTCGAGGGTGGCCCTGACTGATGGCGCGTCGTTATTGTCGTGGCTCACGATTATGTCGTCCCAGGTGGTCTCGGTGTAGGTCAGGGTGGCTTCGGCGAGCTGAGTGTCGGTGCGTATCTGCACCCAGTACCAGTCGTTGGGGTGGTCGATCTGGTTATATGCGGAACGTGGCTGCCAATCCGACCATTGCACCAGGCTGATGTCGTCGAACCAACTGGGGCCTGGTTGCATATTGTCGAATTCGCTGAAGATGTATGGGTCGAAGTAGTTGGTGTTTGCCGGCAGGTCGAGGTCGTTCCAGTAGAAACCCCAGTCGTGCGTACCGGACAGTTCGAGGCCGATGTCTTGCTGGTCGAGATAGTAACCGCCGGTGCGGCTTTGGTAGAAGCGGACGCGAATGGTGGACAACTCGGCGTTCTCGGTTTTAATCCAGCCCTGTATGGTGTGATCCATGCTGTCGGCATAGCATTTCAGCCGCGCTTCCATGTTGGTGGTAATGCCGTCGGAGCCTGTCCAGTTCTGGTGTTTCATCGAGCGCAGGCCGCGATATGCCTCGTCCTCGTTGTAGTCCTCATAGTTGCTGTTGAGGTGCCACAGCGAGCAGCCCTCGTCCTCCATGTTGCCCCACCAGATAATCTCGCGGCCAACACGCACTTCATACTGCCCCCAGGGGGTCACTTCGCTTACCGACGAGATGTCGCCCACACGTTCCAGCCGCGTCGGGTCGCTTACCCACCAGCCGTCGCGTGCGTTCATAATCAGTGTGGTGTCGATGATAACATCCTCCGGCTCGATCATGTCGGTGTCGAGGGGGATATCGGCGTAGAGGTAGAGGCTGTCGCGGTGAACGCGCACGATGGTGTCGAGCAGGCGCGAGCGGTGGGCGACCTGGTCGAGGATGTGCAAGCCCATTTCGCCGGTGGCCGGCTGGGGGATGTAGTCGTCGAGAAAGACAGGGCGGATGGACCAGCGCTCGAAACCCTCTTCGCCAATCTCGCCCTTGAGAATCATGGTGGGCATGGTTTCGGGGTAATAAAGGTCGAATGCGTAGTTGCCCAGCGAGTGGGCGATGAGCTTGCCCTCATAGACCTCGATACCCTGGATGATGTGCGGATGGTGACAGATGACGGCATCGGCGCCGTTGTCGATGGCGAGCCAGCGCAGCTCGCGATCCCACACATGCGGCACGTCGAGAAGCGGATCGTAGCCTTCGTCGCCGTCGGGATCGTTCCAGTCACCGCCGGGGCCGTCGTAGTCGGCGCCGGGGCCTGTGCTGTATTCGCTGCCGCAGTGCCAGTTCATCACCACCACGTCGGCCACGTCCTGTACCTCTAACATCTGTTGCAGGCTGTACCAGGGGGTGAGGTAGGCGAAGCCAGGGTTGTTGAACCCGGCGTTGAGATAGGGCTGATAGTTGTTGTATTGTCCGGTGCGATCACTGGAGAAGAGCATGGCCAGGCTGATGCCTTTGTCGTTCCAGAAGGTGGGAAGGTATGCCTCGTAGGAATTTGCTCCGGCGCCGCCGTGCAGAATGCCGGCGTCGGTGAGCACCTGCTGCGTTTCCTCAATGCCGGGCAGCATGTAGTCCATCACATGGTTGTTGGCCAGGCACGCCATGTCCACCCCCGCAAAGGTGAGCCCGACGACGTTGTTTGGGTTGCCCTTAAAGTAGATTGTCTTGGTGGGGTGGTGTTGATTGTAGGTGGTAAGCGGGCATTCGAGGTTGACCACGGTGAGATCGGCGTCATTGAGCATGTGGCGCGTAGGCTCGAAGATAGCCTCGACACCCAGGGTGGGGATGATGCCGCCGGCTTCTTCGTAGTGGCGCGCCAGCATGATGTCACCCGTGAAGTTGACGGTGAGCGGCAGGCTGCTATCGCCATCGTCCACCTCGACGGTGCAGGAAGCGAACCCCCACATGTCGGTATCGTCGTTCACTGTGAGCGTGGCTGTATAGGCGTGGTCGTCTTCGACTGTATAGGTGTGCATCGGCTCGGCTTCGTCGCTGGTTTCGCCGTCGCCGAACTGCCAGAAGTAGGTGTGCGTATCACTGTCGGGGTCAATCACTTCGCTCATGAACTGAACATCCACCGTACGCGAGCCGTCTGCATGGCGAACGGGCGGCTGCACGTCGGTCCAGACAGCCACTTGGGGCGCTGCCGGCAGGTCTTCGGTGATGTCCTGCACGAGGTCGAACGAGCAGTCGCCGATGGGGGCGTTGTCGCAGTCGTTCACAAAGACGATGCTGGTGATGGTGGGAAGGTAGTCGAAACGGGCGAGGAAGTCGGCGGCCACGGGCAACTGGTGCAGAACCCACTGCCCTTCCGGGAAGGCGCCCTGTCCGGTGGTGACCCACTCTTCGATGTCCAGGCACTCTCTGCCGTCGAGAGAATAGAACAGCGTGTGGAGCGAGTCTGTGAGGCCAAAGCCGTGAATCTCGCCTTTGGTTTCTATGAAACAGGCGAGGTGCCAGACATCGCCTTCGCTCAGCGTGTCCGGGCCGATGTCCTCGACCTTCCAGGTGTTGCCGAACAGGCGCAGGGCGTAGTCGCTGTCGTTATAGGTGAGCAATGAATCGAGTTCCCATGCGTCGGGGTCTTCATCCTCGTCCAGATACGAGTATAGCTCGATCTGGCCACTCTCGAAGTCCTCGATGGTGACGGCGCGATCATTGGCAAAGGCGCTGAGACAGAGTAGCAGTAAAAAGGTGCAGATGGCAAGTGGTTTCATGGCTCCTCCCCGTATAGCGTTGACATGCAAAATTCATTCCCGCGCAAACAATTAAGCCGCACGGCCACAGGCCGCCGCAGTCTCGGCCACGCCAAAACAGGCGAAGCCTGCTGTGCCTGTCGCACAGGCCGCACGGCCACAGGCCGCCGCAATGCTTGTGTCAGCTACCCTCGATTTCTTTGCGCACAGTGTCGAGCGTTTCCTTTGCCGTCGGCACGAAGCCGAAGAACTGTTCGAGATTATCGCAGGAGTAATCGGGGCAGTGAGCGCAGGTGGCCAGATCTCGTTCCTGGGCACAGCGTCTGAGAGGGCACTCGTGCCAGTGCGGGAAGTGGACGTCAGTGTCTGCGGTGCAGCCCAGGCAGTTGATGTGCTCCGGCTTGATGTCGGCCTTGAATTCGCGTGACCACTCGACGGCCAGCTTGGCGCGCCTGGCGTCGTCGTCGGCCAGAGTGATTTCGTAGGCGGGGCATTGGTCGCAGCGCAGTCCGCAGTAGGCAATAAGCTTTTCCATGACGCCTCCCTGATATTGATGATACGCTAAGGCTACTTTTCATTGGAAGTGTGTCAATAAAAACCCTCGCCGAGGCGCGAGATGCGCTCATCAATCACCGAATTCGGTTGACAACGCCGCAATCCACGTCTGAATGACCTGAAACAAACAGAAGGAGACAACGATGAAGGTTGTACCATTCACCACCGTCAAGCTGGAGGAAGTCAACGTAGAGGGTGCACGGAATGTAGGCATCCGCTGGCTCATCTCTCACAACGACAAAGCGCCCAATTTCGCCATGCGCATGTTCGAGGTTGAGCCGGGCGGATTCACGCCTTACCACAACCATGTATGGGAGCATGAGGTGTTCGTGGTCGAGGGCGAGGGGGCCTTTGTCACCGAGGAAAAAGACATCCCGTTCAAGGCTGGCGACGTCATTTTTGCCGACCCCGAAATGAAACACCAGTTTCGCAATACCGGCGACACGATACTGCGCTTCCTTTGCGTTGTGCCCCACCAGCAGGCGGAAAAGAAAAAGAAACCTGTGAACCCCTTTGCCGCCGGCAGGGCCAACAATTGCTGAGTCCTCTATGAACACAAACGAACCAACCCTTCGCCAACTGTTTCAGGGAATGGACACCCTGCCCGAGGCCGCCAACCTGCGGTTCTTTCGTGACCTTGTGCAAGCGCCGGGGCCATCGGGCTTTGAGGTTGCCGCCCAGCGCGTCTTTCGCGACTTTGTAACTCGATATGCCGATGAGGTACATACCGATGTGCACGGCAACGTGATTGCCGTGAAGCGCGGCGCCGGCAGACTGAAGGTGATGGTGGTGGGCCACGCCGACGAAATCGGCCTCATGGTGCGCCACATAGACGACGACGGCTTTCTGTTCGTGGCGGCCATCGGCGGCGTCGATCCTGTCGTCCTGCCCGGGCTGCGTGTCGAGATTCACCACGAGGGCGACGTCGTGCTCGGCGTCATTGGTCGCAAAGCCATTCACATCCTCGAAAGCTCCGAGCGCGACAAAGCGCCCAAGCTCACAGACCTCTGGGTCGATATTGGCGTGGCCAACCGTGAAGAAGCGGCGAAAATGGTGAGTGTTGGCGATGTGATTACCTTCCCTCGCGGCCTCGAGCTGCTGGGCGAGGAATACCTTCTCAGCAAAGCCACCGACGATAAATGCGGCGTGTATCTTGCGGGCGCGTTGCTGAAGGAGCTGCACGGACAGTCCATAGCAGCCAGCGTTTACGCCGTTTCCTCGACGATGGAGGAGGTCGGCCAACGCGGCGCACGCACCAGCGCCTACGGCATTGAGCCGGACGTTGCCCTGGCCGTCGATGTGGGCAACACCTCCGACGTACCCGGCTGCGACAAGAAAAAACAGGGCGACGTCGCGCTGGGCAAAGGCCCGTCCGTGGCCGTGGGCGCCACGATGAACCCGGTGGTGGTGCGCCGACTGCAAGAAGCCGCCGCAGAGCTCGACATCCCGGTGCAGATCGAGACCGAACCCGGCTTATCCCGCACCGACGCCGACATGATTCAAATCACCCGTTCCGGCATCCCCTGCGGACTCATCAGCATTCCCAATCGCTATATGCACACTCCCAGCGAGGTAATCTGCTGGCGCGACCTGCAACAAGCCGTGCAACTCACCGTTGCTTTCATAAAAGCGCTTGATGACACTGCCGATTTCCGTCCCCTGCCCTGAAGGAGTATCTATGGTAATCAGCCGAACGCCCTTTCGCATCTCGTTTCTGGGTGGTGGAACAGACTACCCTGTCTGGTATCGCGAGCATGGCGGCGCCGTGCTTTCCAGCACTATCGACAAGTATTGCTACATAAGCCTGCGCTGGCTGCCGCCGTACTTCGACCACAAGCATCGCATCGTGTATTCTCGCAGCGAGAACGTGATGTGTGTGGACGAGATAGAGCATCCATCGGTGCGCGAGACCATGCGCTATCTCGGCATCACAGACGGCGTCGAGATACATCATGACGCCGATCTCCCCGCACGGTCTGGCCTGGGGTCGTCGTCCGCCTTCACTGTGGGGCTGCTCAATGCGCTCCGTGCGCTGCTGGGCCGCATGAGCGACAAAGCGCAGCTTGCGCGGCAGGCCATCGAGATCGAACAGGAGCGCATCGCCGAGAATGTCGGCTCGCAGGATCAGGTGGCCGCGGCATATGGCGGACTGAACCGTATCCTGTTTAACCGCGACGGCAGCTTCGAGGTGCAGCCGCTCATTCTGCCGCCGCAGCGCATGAACGAACTGAGCGACCACCTGCTTTTTTTCTACACCGGCGTGCAACGTTTCGCCTCGGTGGTGGCCGCAGAGCAGATCAAGCAGACTCCGCTGCGACAGAACGAGCTGCACCGTATGCGCGAACTGGTTGACGAAGGCATGGCGGTGCTGATAGACGAGCACAGCGACATCGAAGCCTTTGGCCGCCTGCTGCACGAGGGCTGGCTGCTCAAGCGCAGTCTCACCGGAGCCATCAGCAACGCGCACATCGACAACATCTACAATACAGCACTGTCCGCAGGGGCTACAGGCGGCAAGCTCATCGGCGCCGGTGGTGGTGGATTCATGCTGTTTCTGGCGCCGCCCCAGTGCCACGCGGCCATCCGCGAAAGCCTGCACGACCTGCTTCACGTGCCTGTAAAGCCAGTGCGCATTGGCAGCCAGATTATCTTTTATGAGCCGACGCAAAAGGAGCCTGTGCAATGAGACAACGAATACGGGAGGCGCTCGAAGCCTCGATCGAGGTGAAGCGCCTTGTACTGAACGACGACGCCCTGCTCGAGCGCGTAGAGTCGGCTGCCCGCCTGCTGTGCGACAGCCTTCGCGCCGACGGCAAGGCGCTGTTCTGCGGCAATGGCGGTAGCGCCGCCGATGCCCAGCACCTCGCCGCCGAGCTCAGCGGGCGCTTTTTGTATGACCGTCCACCCTTGCCTGCCGAGGCGCTTCACGTGAACACCAGTTACCTTACCGCCGTGGCCAACGACTATGGCTATGACGAGGTGTTTGCGCGCATGGTGCGCGGCATCGGCAAGCCCGGCGATGTGCTGGTGTGCCTCTCCACTTCGGGCAACTCGCCCAATGTGCTGCGAGCCATGCAGACCGCCCGCGACATTGGCATGAGTATCGTGGCGTTCACCGGCCACAGCGGCGGCAAAATGAAGGACGCCTGCGACATCCTGCTGAACGCGCCCAGCGCTGCCACGCCACGCATTCAGGAGCTTCACATCACGCTGGGGCACATTCTGTGCGAACTGGTGGAGTGCGAGCTTTTCCCCCGCGATGACCGCTGAGACAATCGTGCTGGCCGGCGGACTGGGTACCCGCCTGCAAGGTGTTTTGCCCAACCTGCCCAAGGCAATGGCGCCGGTGCACGGCAGGCCGTTTCTGGCCTATGTGCTGGACTGGCTCGTTGCCCAGCAGGCGCCGCGCATTATCCTCGCCGTGAGCCACTTGCGCGGCCCGATAGTTGACTTCGTGGGCCACCACTGGCGCGGCACGCCTGTGAGCTACAGCGTCGAAGAAACACCGCTGGGCACTGGCGGCGCTGTGCGGCTGGCGCTCGAACACACCACCGCCGACACCGTGTGCGTGGTCAACGGCGACACCTGGTTCCCCATCGACATTGCAGCGCTGCTGCGGCATCACCGCCACACCCGCGCCGACATCACGCTGTCTGCCGCCCGAGTGAACGATACATTCCGTTACGGCGCATTGCGCCTCGGCGCAGACGGCCAGGTGCTGGGGTTTGCCGAAAAGGGCGAGCAGGGCGAGGGCCTCATCAACGGCGGAGTGTATGCCATCGAGCGAGAAGCGCTGGCGGGGCGCAGGGCAGGCGAGGCGTTCTCGCTGGAACGCGACATATTGCAGGCGGAAGCGGCGCACCTGCGGCTGTTTGCGTTCAACACGCACACCACCTTTCTCGACATTGGCGTGCCCGAAGATTTACAGCGCGCCGAGCAAATATTGCCTGAACCGAAGGAGCAACGATGAAATTATTAATTACCGGCGGCGCCGGATACATCGGCAGCCACACCTGCGTTGTGCTGCTCGAAGCCGGCCACGACATCGCCATTCTCGATGACCTGTCAAACAGCAGCCGCGAGGCTGTGCGTCGTGTAGAGGAACTCGCCGGCAAGGCTGTCGCCTTTCACCAGGTGGACTTGCTCGACGAGCAAGCCGTGCGCAACGTGATGGCCATTGAGCAACCCGATGGCGTGATTCACTTCGCTGGACGCAAGGCGGTGGGCGAGTCTGTCGAACAGCCGCTGCTGTATTATCGCAACAACGTGACAGGAACGCTGAACCTGCTACAGGCTATGCAGGACTACAACGTACGCACGCTGGTGTTCAGTTCATCGGCCACCGTTTATGGCGAGCCGGACACTTTTCCCATCACCGAGGACGCCCCGCTGAATCCTGCCAATCCATATGGGCGCACCAAACTGATGATCGAGCGCATCTGTATCGATCTGGTCGCTGCCGACCCCTCGTGGCGCGTCAGCCTGCTGCGCTATTTCAATCCGGTGGGAGCGCACCTCAGCGGCCGCATCGGCGAGGCCCCTGACGGCCCTCCCAACAACCTTTTGCCGTTCATCGCGCAGGTAGCGGTGGGCAGACGCGAAGAACTATCCGTTTTTGGCGATGACTGGCCAACGCCAGACGGCACCGGCGTGCGTGATTACATCCATGTGATGGACCTCGCCGATGGCCACGCCGCCGCGCTGAACTTTCTGGCAGACAACACCGGGCTACACATCCATAGTCTGGGTACCGGTCGCGGCTATAGCGTGCTCGAAGTCATTGCCGCCTTCGAGAGCGCCAGCGGACGCAGGATTGCCTATCGCATAGCCTCGCGCAGAGCAGGCGATATCCCCACAAGCTGGGCAGACCCCGGCAAGGCCCGGCGTGAACTCGGCTGGCAGGCCACACGAAATCTCGATGCCATGTGCGCCGATGCCTGGCGCTGGCAACTGCAAAACCCGCAGGGGTATCCAAAGGATACTTCAGGCTGAAGAAGCGGCTTGTACCCACCGGAATCTGTTGACCAGGGCCTTTTCTTGTAACTACACTGTGAGAACAACGTTAGTGTGATAGATGCGAAACGACATCTTGAGGAGATGCACGAAAGCATCGTAGGGAGACGCTATGACGGAAAAAGAGCTGGTAATGCGCGCCAAGAAGGACATTTCTGCCTTCGACCAGATATATGAGATGCACTTCCAGAAGATTTTTCGCTATGTGCTGATGCGGGTGAACAACCGCGACGTAGCCGAGGAGGTTGTCTCGAACGTGTTCTATAAGGCGATGAACAAGCTGCACATGTTTCGCTGGCGCTCGATCCCGTTTTCGGCGTGGCTCTATCGCATCGCCGCCAACGAGATCAGCAACTACTATCGCAAACGCAAGCGGGGTGGCGTTATTGTCGATAAGGTGAGGGTGGAGCTGGAAATCCCCTCTGAAGAAGAGCCGATGAGCTACGATTTCATCCACCACTACATGAAACAACTGCCGCATAACGATCAGGATATCATCGTGCTGCGCTATTTTGAAAAATTCAGTTTTACACAAATCGCCGAGATGACAGGCAAGAAAGAGAACACCCTGCGGGTCAACCTGCACCGTGCGCTCAAGAAGCTTGAATCGCTAATCCCAGGGGAGGTGTTGGACGATGTCTATGAGAAAGTATCTTGAATCTATAAAAGCGCCGGAAGCGCCCCCCGGGCCGTTCTCGGTGCGTCTCAAGTATGAGCTGAAAAAGGAATTCTTCGACCGCGGAAGGTCGTGGTTCCCGATGGCCTCAGCAGTGGCGGCGGCCATCATGCTCGTGCTGCTGATTACCGTCATCGTGCAGCCAGACCTTGCCGACCAGGTGCATTTCGCCTTCGCGCCGCAGCAAATCGAGCAGAGTGTGGCGACGGAAACCGGCAACCGTCAGTTCCTCTCCGACGAAGAATATAGCCAGACGGTCGCTCGTTTGCAGACTATGTCCAACGACAGCCGTTCTCCCGCCATCCACGTCCGCGACCTTCAAGACCTCGACCCCGACAAGTCGTACCTCATTCGCCGCACTACCGACGACAGCGACCGCAACATCTACTTCGTGAGCGAGGTAAGGTCGCGCCCGAAGATGTATTAGGAGCTGTTTATGCGCCAGGCAGCCCTGCTTCTGTTGCTCACCTGCGCTGTGGGTATTCAGGCATCAAACGTTTTTCTCGGCATATATGTTGAGGCAGACCCTGCAAGCATTGTATGTGACGGCGAGCAACGCTTCGGTATGCGCATCGCGTCGGTTTCGCCCGGCTCTCCAGCCGACCGCGCCGGACTCATCGAGGGCGATCTGCTGTTGGCGCTGGATGGACAACGGACGCAAAACGATGCGGCCATTTCGGACGTTCTTTCAACCGGCGAACCCGGACAGACACTCGTCTGCACGGTTTGGCGTGACAACGCTCTGCACGACTTCAAGGTCGTGCTGGCAGATCGTCGCAATGACGGGCAGCCGGTGAACAAGTTCAGCCTGCACTGGAGCGCCGGTGTCGCCCTGGGCGCACAGCTAGAAGAACTCACCCCGCAATTGTGCGCCTACTTCGGTGCAGAGGAAGGCGTGCTGGTGAAGCAGGTGGACGCCGACGGCGCAGCCCACGAGGCCGGTATCCGCGCCGGTGACGTTCTGTGCCAGGTGGGCGGCAAACCAGTGCGCAACCTACAGGAGGTCACCACGCTGCTGTTCAGTGAATCGGGTAACGAGGCGGTGTCGGTGGTGGTGTGCCGCTCTGGACAGCATATGGCCATCGAAGTGCCTGTCGATCGCGCCGGGGCATGGACGCAGGAGTTCAGTCTCACCAACGAGAGCGGCGAGCGCGTGGTGCTGTTCGGCCCTGACGTTGACGCCATGCCTGTTGTCGATATGGAAATGATGGACAACTGGTTGCGTACCGTTGTGCCGGACTACCCGGGCACGCTGAACAACGAAGACCTGCAGGAGCGCCTCGCAGAGCTCGAACGGGAGATGGAGGATTGGCTCCGCGAATGGGAAAGCCGGTGAAAGACAGTTCTTACTCCCTTCCCTTAGGCAGGGGAAGAGCCGGGGATGGGGTCACTAACTGAGAGTGGATGCGTAACCGCAGTACGCTGAATCAGTCTTCAGCGGATTGGATATAGTCGCAGCCAATCCTGTGCAGCCATTCTTCTACCTCTGGAATTGCAACACCCGTGGCTACAACCTGCATATTCATACCGTGAGCGAACTCGAGCATGGTGCGCACGATAATAGCCGCCTTTCCATCCTCGTTGAATTCGCGTACGAAATAGGGGTCGAACTTGAGGTAGTCGAGCGAGAGGTAGCAGAAGTGTTGCAGAGAGATGTAACCGGTTCCGAAGTGGTCGAGCATGAGGCGAATGCGAGCATGTGACAGCCGTGCGAAAAGCTCCGTAGTGTAGTCAATGTCCTGAAGGATCGTGTTTTCGCCCAGTGAAAGAGCCAGGCGGGCGCCTTCGAGCTGGTGCTCCTCCAGCCAGTCAATCAGTTCACTGGCGAACTCAGGACGATAGAACTGGCGCGCAGAGACAGGTATGATGTAGAGGCCTTCCTTTTCCTTTTGCATATGTTGACACACTTTTCGCAGAAGTACATCGAAAAGCAGGTGATCGCTGTCAGCTTCTTCCGAAAGGTTTATCAGCTTCTCAAAGGCGAAGCTGTTTGTGCTGTGCTGAAGCCAGTGCAAACCGGCCTGATAGAGTGGCTGCATGTCTTCGCGCACCGGCTTGATGGCGGTTATTGTCAGTTCAATTTCGTCCCGTTCGATTGCGCCGGCGAACTCGGTGCGTGTCAGCGGCAGGTGCGTTGATTCCCCGGCGAGTTGCGGGTCGTACATGCGATACTGGTTCTTGCCGCCATGCTTCGCGTTATACATGGCGATGTCGGCGTACTTGATGAGCGTTTCTTCATCGTGGCTGTGTTCGGGGAATAGGCTCACTCCAACGCTGATCGAGATCCGCATTTCGTGACCGTGGATGATGTATGGTTGGCTGATGTCGCGTACGATGCGGTTTGAAACCAGGCCGGAGTCGTCGGAGCTTTTGATGTCGGCCAGAATGATCATGAATTCATCCCCGCCGAAACGAGCGACGGTATCGACTTTGCGCACACACACGAGCAACCGTTTGGTCACTTGTTGCAACAGCAGGTCGCCTGCATCGTGTCCATAGCTGTCATTAATCCCCTTAAAGCCGTCGAGATCGAGGAACAGAACGCCGATGTGAGACTTGACTCGAGCGGCGCGAGCCATGCTTTGAGAGAGGCGGTCGATGTAGAGTGTGCGATTGGGAAGGCCGGTGAGAGTATCGTGGTGTGCGATGTGAACGAGCTTGCGCTCGAAAATCTTGCGTTCGTGGATGTCGGCCTGAGTGCCCACGATGCGCACTGGCTTGCCCTGCTCGTTCCACACTGCCTGTCCGCGATAGAGAAACCAGCGGTAATGGCCGTCTTTGCGGCGCATACGCAGCTCTGTCTGGAATGTGTTTGTTTCATGGTTCAGGTGTTTGCGAATATCCTTGATGACATGTGACCTGTCTTCTGATGAAATCAGGCGCATCAGGCCGCGAATGGTGCCGGGTATTTCGCCCGGAGAGTATCCCAGAACATGCTCCCAGTGCGGCGAGAACCACACTTCTTTCTTGGTGATGTCCCAGTCCCATATGCCGTCGTTCGTGCTTTGCAGCAGCAACTGCCAGCGTTCTTCGCTACGGTGCAGGCGGCCGTTTTCGGTTCGCAGGTCATCTTCGAGACTATCGCGCTGGCGGGTCAGAACTTTCTGCGCCTCGGCAAGGCGTTGCATTGCCTTGATCTGCGCCACCAGCTCGTGGCTCTCGAATGGCTTCTTGAGGAAGGCATCGGCGCCGGCGTCGAGTGAACGGGTCTTCAGCGAATCTGTCGAGTCCAGCCCGGTGATGATGATGATGGAGATATTCTGCGTGATCGGGTCGTTCTTGAGCCGTTTGCAGATTTCCCAGCCACTGGTGTCGGGGAGCATGAGGTCGAGAAGGATGACATCGGGCAGCTCGTCGAAGGTCATTTGCATGCCCGATGTGCCATCTGAGGCCATCAAAACGGACATCTGCGGAAGATAGTGCGAGATGAGAGATTTCAGAACCTCCAGCATCGCCGGATCGTCGTCTATGCACAGGATTTTGGGCATGGGGGATACCTCAATATCGCGATTTACGAATCTCGAAAAGAAATATCATACAATGAGCGCTTTTGTCAACAAGTTCTTTCAAAACGGTGCGCGGAAATCCTCAGCGAGCCGGCGGCGATGGGTCGTATATCTGCTGAACGCGGGGCGTGAGGTTCAGTGCGCTCGGTTGCGCCGCGGACTTGATGTCTTCTAGCCCGCTGATGGCGCCAAAACCTGGATAGTAGTAGGAGAATATGCTGCCGAGGATGATGTTCAGTCCAAAAAGGGTGTATTCTTCGTTCAGGTTGTCCACCACTCTGATGTCCCAGATTCCCGGCGAGACCGTCCAGGTGGCGCTGCCGCCGGGCCCAATGTCGCCGCTGAGATCGTTGTCGCCCCATTCAGTGTCGGAGTTGGGTGAGATATACACCTCGGTGATGGTGTAGGCAGCTGAGGTGTTGAATACACGAATAGCGCCGCCGTCGGCATCGAGGGTAACGTATTTGTGATAGCCGGCCTTGATTGAATAGGAACGCATACCACTGAAAATGAACAGCCCTGTGTAGTGCAAATCGATATCTTGGCTGTCGTCGCCAAAGATGGATGTGGCCAGGCTCCAGGATTTTGAAACGGTTTCATCGGGAGCGAGCTCGATTGGCCCGTCTCCATCGATTGTGACGTTCATCCAGCCCTGTGTGCCGTTGGTGACACTGATCTCGCCATCCTCCGAGCAGCCGGTGAGCAGAAGCGTCAGCATGGGTATCGCAAACCATAGCAGTTTCTTCATGTGTCCCCTCCATTATTGTAAGCAGCTTTGGTGACAGAACGCGACAGCGCCCTGCGTGTCACCCCCTCGCGCGACAGATTCCCCTGTCGGCGGCGCGGATGAAATCGACAAAAGCCTGCTGCTCGGCTGTCAGCTCGCCCAGTTCGCTCACAGCGTCCAGAGCGTCGCTCACATTGTGCCCGCTCTGGTAAAAGTGCTTGTAAATCTCGCGGACAGAGTCAATCTGCGCGGTAGAAAATCCCCTGCGTTGCAGGCCCACGCTGTTCAGCCCGACAACGCGGTAGGGCATGCCCTCGCCCCGCGTGAACGGCGGCACGTCTTTCTTCACGCCGGAAGCGCCGCCCACAAAGGCATAGCGGCCAATTTTGACGAACTGGTGCACGGCGGTCATGCCACCGATGATGACGGAGTCGCCAATGTGGACATGGCCTGCCAGGTTCACGGCGTTGGCGATGATGACCCCGTTGCCGATGTGGCAATTGTGGGCGACGTGGCAGTAGGCCATCAGCAGGCTGCCGTCGCCTACGGTGACGGGTTCGTCGAGGGTGGCGGAACGGTTGATGGTGACGAATTCGCGGATGCTGTTATTGCTGCCGATGACGAGGCGCGTCGGGTCGCCCTGGTATTTCAAGTCCTGCGGCTCGGTGCCCAGCACAGCGGAATGGAAGATGCGGTTGTTCTCACCGATTTCGGTATCGCCGTCAACGACAACGTTCGAGTAGAGGATGGAGTCGTCGCCAATCTTGACGTTCCCGCCCACTATGCACCAGGGGCCAATCTTGACGTTGTTGCCCAGTTGGGCGTCCTCGTGTACGATTGCGGTGGGGTGGATGTGGCTCATAGTTCCCTCCCCGTTACTTTTTCACCACTTTTGCCATCAGGTCACACTCACACACCTTGGTCTGGCCTACAAAAGCGTCACCGTGCATCTTTGCAATGCTGCGTTTGAGCGAGATAACCTCGAGCTCGAAGCGCAGAGTGTCGCCAGGCATCACCGGCTTGCGGAATTTCACCTTGTCGATGCTGGCGAAGTAGGCGAGATATTTTTCGGGTTCCGAGTAGGTGTTCAGCAGCATTATGCCGCCTGTCTGGGCCATGGCCTCGACAATGAGCACACCCGGCATGACTGGATGGCCGGGGAAATGCCCCTGAAAAAACGGTTCGTTGATGGTGACGTTCTTGATGCCGGTGATGCGCTTGCCGCCCTCGAACTCGATAATCTTGTCCACCAGCAGGAACGGGTAGCGATGCGGCAGGATGCGCATGATGGCGTTGATGTCGAACACCACGTTCTTCAGTTTCTTGTCCTGAAAGGCTTTTTGCAGCTTCTGGGTCTCGTGCATTTGGCGCAGCTTTTTTACCAGCGCCACGTTGGTTTTGTGTCCGCTACGCGCCGCCAGGATATGTCCCTTGATGGGTACGCCCAACAAGGCGATGTCGCCGATGAGGTCGAGCACTTTGTGACGCACCGGTTCATTGCGAAAGCGCAGGGGCGTTTGATTGAGAAATCCATCCTTGTCAATGGTGATGGTGTCGCGGTAGTCAAACATATCTTTCACCCGCTCAAGCTCTTCGGCGTTGGTTTCCACATCGGCGAAAACGATGGCGTTATCCAGCGAGCCGCCCTTGATGAGGCCTTTCTCCTTGAGCATGACAATCTCATGCAGGAAGCAGAACGTGCGCGCCGGAGCAAACTCCTTTTTGAACGACTTCATCGACGGCAGCCAGGTATATTGCGTACCCATCGACGGCTGCTTGTAGTCAACCATGAAGGTGACCTTCAGCTCGTTCGAGGGGACGATGACGATATCGACGTTATCCTCTGGCGCACTGAAATTGATGGGCTCGGTAAGTTCGAAGTACTCGCGCTCGACGTTCTGCTCGACCACGCCCACTTCTTCGAGCAGTTCGAGAAAGACCAGTGCGCTGCCGTCGGCAACGGGGGCCTCGGGACCGTTGATCTCGATGCGGATGTTGTCGATGTCGAGGCCTTTGATGGCCGCCAGCACATGCTCCACCGTAGCCACTGTGGCGTCTTTGATGCCGATGGTGGTACCACGTGAGATGTCGGTCACATGATCGATGTCGGCGGGAATTTCGGGCTTGCCGGGCAGGTCGGTGCGCACAATGATGATTCCGTCGTTCTCGCCGGCGGGACGGAACGTGATCGTGGCAATCTGGCCGTAGTGCAGGCCAATGCCGGTATAGCTTGTCTGTCCGGCGATGGTTTTTTTCATCTCTTTCATTGGACAACCCTTATCGTTTGTTTTGTTCTTTTATCAGCTTTTTCAGTGGCTTGAGGATGTCGGGCAGTTGCTTCAGTGACATGAACATACGCTTTGTATGGTTAGCTTCCAGGGCTGGTGAGCCGAAGTATTTTGCGCCGCTTGGGATGTCGCCGGAAACCCCCGACTGCCCGCCCACCAGGACGTCGTCGCCGATGGTGAGGTGCCCGCCGGTGCCTACCTGTCCGGCGAGATAGCAGCGTTTGCCGATGTTTGTGCCGCCGGCAAGGCCCACCTGGGCGCACAATACGGTGTGTTTGCCTACATTGCAGTTGTGCCCCACCTGCACCAGGTTGTCGATTTTTACGCCATCGGCGATGTGTGTTATGCCCAGCGTGGCACGGTCGATGCAGCTGCCGGCGCCAATCTCGACGTCGTTGCCCACTACCACGCGGCCAACCTGAGGGATCTTTTCCTGGCGGCCATCGTGGAACAGATAGCCAAAGCCATCGGCGCCCAATACCGCACCGGCGTGCACGATGACCCTCTCGCCCAGCTCGGTGTCGTCATAGAGCGTAACGCGGGCGATGAGCCGGCAGTCTTTGCCTATCGTCACGTTGCATTGCAGTACACAGTGCGGGCCGATGACGGTGTTTTCGCCAACTGCGCAGTTAGCGCCAATGACGGCGTATGGGCCCACATGCACGTTGTCACCCAGGCGGGCGCTTTCATGCACGATTGCAGTGGGATGGACGCTGTGCGGCAGGTGGGAGTCCTCGGTGGCCAGCCACCCTCGCACCAGCAGCATGAAAGCCACGTACGGTTGCGGAACAGGCAGAAGGTTGTGTCGCGGAAAGCCGTCAATATCAGTCTCTGCCGGTACAATGAGCAACCCCGGCAGCGATGTCTTCGCCTTCTCGATGTAGGCGGGGCTTTCAAGAAAGCAAATGGAACGCTCGTTGGCCTCGTGCAGCTCGGCAACGTTGTCCAGCGCCGTCTCGAACCGGATTGTCGCAGTGGTGCCCAGTCGCCGAGAAATCTCGCCGACAGTCAGTCGCTGCCGAAACTGTTTCATTCCTCGTCACTTGCCGGAAAATCCGGCGCGACAGAGCTGGTGTTCATCTGCTCGAGAACGAAGTCGGTATAGTCGAGGTCGGGGATTGCGTAGAGCAGCCCTCCGGCAGCGGCGTCCAGAATCATCTCGAGGTCGTTCTCGTCCGCCACCCTCTTGATTGCTTCGGTCAGCTTGGTCATCACTGGTTCCAGCAGTTCGCTGTTTGCGCGCGCTGCTTCCCCGTTCTCTCCATAGATGTTCTCAATGACCTGATCGAGTTCGTCTTCTGCGGCGGCGATGGCGTCCTGGGCTTCTGTGTGGCCTGCTTCGGTAAGCACCAGCCGCTTGTTTTCATACTCGATTTTGAGCAACTCGATTTCGGCTTCGAGTTCGCCAATCTGAGCTTCCCAGGCATCCATCTCGGTTTCAAACAGCTTTTGCGCTTCCCTGGCGTCGTCGCTTTCATTCAGGATGCGTTCGCTGTCGATGTAGCCCAGGGTTGACTTCGCGGCGCTGAGGCCAACGACGGCCAGAAGCAGCAGGGCGATGAAGGCGAGTCTATACATATATCCTCCGTGTCTAAGCTGTTGGTTGCAACAGACGATTACTCTTCAATGCGTTTTGTTGTTTATGCGGTCGCGCAGTTCGGCGCCGCCACGGAAGTCGGGGTCGCTTTGCAGTACGCGCTCCACCGCCTCGAGGGCCTGTGTCGGCTTTTCTTGCTCATAGAGCACGCCGGCCAGCACGAAGCGCATGTTGTCATCCGCGGGATTGCGGTCGAGGTGGCACTGCAACCGTTGCTCCACCGAGGCGAAGCGACGGCTTTCGTAGGCGAACTGTAGCATCGTGTTCAGTGTTTTCATGTGGCTGGGCTCGAGGTCGAGGATGCGGCCAAAGCAGCTTTCGGCTTCATCAAAGCGTTGTTGTGCATGGTTTGCCAACCCCAGGCCGAAGCGTGCGTCGATGTGCGCCGAGTCGTGACGCAGCGCGTCCTCGAAATGCTCGGCGGCTTCGCTGGGGAGGTTGCACACCAGCAGGCAGGTGCCCAGGTTCACCAGCGCCCGCGTGGCGTCGGGGCGCAGCCGCAACGCCTCTTCGAGGTGATGCCTTGCTTCGTCCAGGCGCTGGGTCTTTACCAGCAAGCGGCCACGTTCGTTCAATATCTCGAACAGCAGGCCACCGTCAGTGATGCTCAGGGTATCAATCTTTTCGAGCACAACAAGGGCATGGTCGCCCAAGTCCTGCTGCATCAGCGAGCGAGCGTGCAGCAGTGTCGCCTCGGCATCTGCGGGCAACATGGCGGCATACACATCCACCATATCCCATTTGCCCAGTTTGAAGCAGTGGCGGATGAACCTCTTGAGGGCGTTTGTATCGGATGGGTCGTCCTCGATGGCTTGCAGCAGCCGGGTTGATTCATCATCTTCGCTGGCATCTTTCTGCTCGCCGGCCGGCGGCTCATTGTGGCTGGTTTGGCAGCGCTGTGCGCTCTGCGGCAAAGCCGTCGCCTGGTCGGGACGGACGCAGGTGTCGAGGGCGAGGCGGGGGCCGAGGCCATTCATGTGGGCATGGCGCAGCAGTTCAAGCCAACTCAGGCGTTCGTCGGCGGGGTTGGTGAGCTGGTCGCACCAGGCTTCGGGGCGCAAAGCGAACACCGGTGAATCGAGCACATCAACCGGCTTGGCGCGGCCTGTCATGCTGTAGGTAAGCTGCCATCCCATGACATCGGGGGAGACATTCTGCTGAAAGCGCACATGCAGCCCCAGACTCTGGATGCCGTTATAGTCGCTGCCCTGCCGCAGAGGATACACGATGCCGGCGGTCTCGTCGAAGCGCAGGTGCATGAGAAGAAAGTCGGGCAGCAGGGGCGAGGGCAGCCAGGCGCTGTCGAAATAGATAATCTTGTCTGTATTCACATGCGGCATGGCCTTCTGCAATATCTCGAAGGCGCTGTCGGTGGGCTGCAGCCACACCGCGCCGTCGGCTCTGTCTTGCTGTGGACTACTCACCAGCAGTTGATAGCGGTCGCTCCACAAGGACAGCAGGCGTGGCAGGTTCTCGCCACCGCTGTCACGGATGATAATTGAGGCTCGCGGCTGCTCGTGCAGTTCGAGCGCGGCGTCCAGCACAAGGCCGGCGCTGTTGCCGTCCTGCTTGCTCACAAAGCGGCGGCCAAGCTGGCGCAGCGGCTCGCTGATGGGCGAGAGCAGGCTGCGCGAAAGGCAATCGGGCAGGCGCTGCATGTCGGAAAAGCGGCAACCGGCGTCGCGGTAGCGGTGTTCGAGGTCATTCTCGTCATAACCGGCATAGTTGGCCATGGTGGGGCTGTCGAACAGCACCACCGGCTTGCCCAGCGCCAGGAACTCGTAGATAACCGAGCTGACATCGGTGAGCAGAACGTCGCAGGCGGCAAAGGCCGGGCCGATGTCCATCTCCTCGCTACAGGCAACGTTGGGGTGCGACTCGGCAAAGGCGCGGTAGGCGCGTTTCTGGTCTTCGGGCGCGGCGCCGTGCAGCTTGATGAAGATGTTGAGATAGTCGGGGATGTAGCGGCGCAGGTCGTGGCCGATGTGCGGCACGATGGAGAGCTCGCTGTTGAACGTGGGGGCGAACAGCGCCGTTTTATTGCCGGGGTCGAGGCCGTGACGGCGCAGGATGTCCTCGCGGTTGTAGTCGCCGCGAAACACCGCGTCGAGCTTGGGCATGCCGGTGACGGCAATCGGGATGAACACTTGGTCGCTCAACGCCTCGGCGTGAATCTCGCCCGGAACGCACAGCAGGTCGGCGCAGTTTTCACGCCGACTGATGAGCTGCCGCGAGAAGAACCAGCCCTTGCCGATGGTGCCGTGTCCCACGTTTACCAGCTTGCCCAGCCCCTCGACGAACTGATAGCTGAAATCGGCCATGAAGGTGATGTCCGGGCGCCACTGGTGCGGGTCTGACACGAGTTGAAAGGGCACGTTCACCATCTGCTCGACCACGCTTTGTCGCAGTCCGCGACCAGGAACGCCTTCCGTCGAGGCCACATAGGAAACCGAGTAGATGCCGATCTCACCCAGCCCACGCCGATGTGCCTCGTGCATCAATGGAGCCAGCACGGGCAGGTGCAGCTCACGTTCGAGAAAGAAGAGCAGCCGCATGGTTACTCCGGCAGGATGCTGTCGGCGGTGGTTTGCAGGCGCTCGAGCTGCCGGATGAAGCGCGAAATCTGGTCGCTGGCGTCATCGGCGGCAGGGGCGTTGCGCATGACGCGTATGCTTTGCAGCGCGGCGATGCCGAGGTCGTAGCGCCCTGCTTCGAGGGTTGCGTTGAACAGAATCTGCGGCAGCGAGTTGTCGTGGGGTTTCAGTCGCACAGCTTCGTTGAATCGCTCGAAGGCAGTTTCAGGGTCTTCGTTGTCAAGATAGACATAGCCACACTGCACCTGCAATGTCGCATTGTCTGGTTGCATGGCCACTGCCTCCTCGATGACCTCGATGCCCTTGTCTGGTTGCCCAAGATCGGTATATGTCTGCGATAGTTCGAGATAGAGCGCCACAAGGTCGCGGTCACTATACTCAATTGCGCGCCGGGCTATCTCGTGCGCCTCATCGGGGCGGTCGGCGCGCATATATATCTGCGCCAGGCCAGGCAGCAGGCGTTCATTGTCCTTCACGAACTTCAGGCCTTCTTCCATATAGTAGATGGCGTTGTCATAGTCGCCGATATCGAGGAAGTGTTTCGAGGCGACGATGATGTAGGCGTGGCCATAGTTGCCCAGCAGACGGGTGGAGTTGTCGTCCTTAAAGACGCTGTCGTCGCCGATACCGCGATAGCTGTATATCTCATCGATATTGGCCAGCAGGCGCTCGATGTCGGCATCCTGGCCGGGCTGCGCCACCAGGCGGTCAACCATGCCCTCGTTGCGCAGGAAGGGCTCGAGGCCGAGCCGCCGGATGACGCCGTCGGGAATGGTGACGGCGAAGTAGATGGGGCGCTTGCCCCAGTTGTCCTTTACGAGGCGCAGAGTGGCGAGGTCGGCGGTGTTGAGGATGGTGTTTACCGGGATCACGTTGGTGCGCAGGTGGCCGGCAGGCGACCGCTCGCTGATGCGCAGATCGCGCCGGATGCGCTGCTGCGCCAGCACGGTGCCAAAGACGTCGGGCGTGATGAGCGAGTCGGCGATGTTGAACTCGATGCCCTCTTTATCGCGCAACTGGCGAATGTACCAGCCAGTGTTGAGCAGGCTGAGGTTGGCGATTGTCACATCGAGGCGAATGCCGTTGCACTCGCTGATCTTGTATTCGAGCGCCTCGAAAATGATCTGGTTTGTGTGCTCGGTGGGGTAGATGTTTCGCGCCGGCCAGATGTTTTCGTGCGCCAGCGGATCGGCCACAGCCTGAACGTACCACAGGGGGAAGGTGTCGTTGTCGCCGTTGGTGAAGACGATGGCGTTTTCTTCGAGGCTGTTGAGGAAGTTCTGGCCGTAGTCAAGCGCCACCACCTCGCGGGTGCGGTCGTGAATATGCCACATACTGGCCGCGTTGAGCACGCACAGCAGCGTCATCAGCGCTGCGACGGCATAGCCCAGCGCCTTGCGGTAGTTCAGCGCCTGGCGCACCAGCGCCACAAAGCCGATGGCCATCCACACGCCCCACAGGTAGTAGGCGTTCACATAGAAGTAATCACGCGGGCGCGGCTCGGCGTGAGAGATGTTCATCACCGCCACCATGGCGAGGCTGCTCCAGAAGAAAAGCATGGCGAGGTATGCCCAACTGTGCCTGTTGCGGCGGAAATGCACCACCAGGCCGCCCACGCCAGCGCCCACCATCACCAGGTTGCCCAGGAAACGGAACACCTGCGCCGGTGTCGAGAACCAGCGGGACAGCGTCTCGGCGTGAAAGAACTGCCAGCCAAAGTATTCGAGGAACTGGCGGAACTGGCCGAACAGACCGATCATGAACGGTGTGTTCTGGCCGTGTGGTTCTATCAGGAAACGCCGCTGGAAGAAACTGGTTACGCCGTACTGGCGGCGCAGCACATAGTCGCCGAACATCTTCAGGTTCGAGGGGATGCCCTCGTTCATGAACGGACGTT
Organism: Candidatus Cloacimonadota bacterium; assembly: GCA_021108395.1. Classification (GTDB taxonomy): domain Bacteria; phylum Cloacimonadota; class Cloacimonadia; order Cloacimonadales; family JAIOQZ01; genus JAIOQZ01. The sequence goes on along the minus strand of JAIOQZ010000037.1, from coordinate 16,769 downwards.
GCGCTGCACGCACCATCAGGTAAATGTGCGGTGTGAGCCCCAGCAGCAGAAATATCAGCGCCAGCCACCAGGTGCGGCCTTTCACTTTGTCGCGCATGTGCCACATGATAAGCCCCACAACGGCGACGAACATGAACAGCTTGGAAAGGTCGGGCAGGCGTATGCCTTTGCCGATAGGGTCGATGATGGCGTACATGGCGATGAGAATGATGAAGTATATGCCGGTGCGCATCCAGAAGTTGAACGTCTTGATGTGCTTCAGCAGCATCGGGTAAACCGCGATGAACAGCACTGCCGGGGCAATCTGCAGCGAGGTTTGGTGGATGCAGAAACCCAGGAAAAAGATATAGACGATGAGCAGCAGCAGGTTCTGGTGCGAGAAATCGCGCTGCTTTTGCACCCACACCAGCGTGAGATACATCACCAGATTGAGCGTGAGCGCCAGCCCGGCATACACCTCCGCCTCGATGGCGTTTGTCCAGTAGGTGTAGGAGAAGGCGCAATAGAACGCCGCCAGCAGTCCGGTGAACACTATCAGCAGCGGGTTCTTCTCGAACATGCTCACCAGCTTGGTGGTGATGAGATACAGCAGCGCCACAGCCATTGCGCTCATCAGGCCGGAGACGAAATTGACGATGGTGGCGTGGGACAGGCCGAATCCCAGTATGCAGAACACGCGGCCCAGAATGATGTAGAATGGGTTGCCGGGCGGATGCGGCACGCCCAGTATGCTTGATGAGGTGATGTATTCGCCGGCGTCCCAGAACGACAGCGAAAGCGCCTGTGTGAGCATATATACCGCCAGTGTGACGATGAACACGCCCAGGGCGATGAGCAGATTGGTGCGATGCGGGACGATGTCGTGAGGCCGCAACAGCGTTATGTCGATGGTGTCTGGAACCGTTGCAACGAGTCGAGGTTCTGTCTTACGAGATGCCATGCTTCACTCCGTAGGTGAATTTCTGAAACCATGCACTATGAACGGATTCTGCGTCAAGCAAATAAATCGTCAATGTGTTATCGCCCTGAGGCAATCCCGCGCATCCGCTTTTGACTTGACAATTCAACTGCCCCGCTCAGATTGACAAAAATGCGCTGTCGGCTCAGGCTGGCGTCATCCTTTCTTTCAGTCAAAACAACCTGCAGTCAGGAAGGGGCAAAATGAACCGTTACGACCGCTTGCAAACCTTGTGCGAGACCCCCGGCATCTCTGGAAACGAATCCCTCGTGCGCCGTTACTTCGAGGCGGAAACCGGCGACGGCGGCGACCTTCTGCACGACAACATGGGCCAGGTGCTCTGGCGTCATCGCGGCGACGACGACAAACCGGCCATCCTCTTTCTCGCCCACATGGATGAAGTGGGCTTCATCGTCGCCGACATCACCGCGGCGGGCATGCTGAAGGTGCAGAACATCGGCGGCTGGGACCCGCGCACCCTCATGGCCGGCGCGGTCGAGGTGTTCACCAGCGACGGGCGCTGTCACTTCGGCGTGTTCGGTTCGGTGCCGATGCACTTTCTGGCCGATAAATCCAAGCTCGAAATCAAAGACCTGTTCGTCGATATTGGCGCCGCAAGTTACGACGAGGCACTGAACGACTTCGGCATCTGTCTGGGCGATGCAATCGTGCCCAAATGCTTCACGCACACCGTCCCCGACAAGCGCAGGCTCTTCTCGAAGGCCTTCGACGACCGCGCCGGACTGGGCGCCATTCTCGAACTCACCCGCACTCTGGCCGAACGTGAGCACCCCAACACCGTCTATTGCGGTGGCAGCGTGCAGGAGGAGGTGGGCCTGCGGGGCGCGCAGGTCATCACCAGCCTGGTGCAGCCAGACGTCGCCTTCATCATCGAAGGCCCGCCCGCCGACGATACGCTTGGCCTGTCCCGTCCGCAGGCATGTGTGGGCAAGGGCGTGCACCTGCGCGCCTATGACCCTGGCATGTTGGTGCGCCGCGAGCTGAAGGACTGGGTGGCCGGTCTCGCCGCCGAACACGACATTTCCGTGCAGATTACCGTGCGACGTCGCGGCGGCACCGATGGCGGCCGCGTTCACCTGGCGCACAGCGGTGTTCCCTCGATTGTGCTGGGTGTGCCCGTGCGCTATGCCCACAGCCATCACGGCCTCATCAGCCTCGACGACTACGACAACCTCATCAGCCTGCTGGTGCACATCGCTGCCACATTAGACAAAGCCATGCTGCAAAGGATTCTGGGGTGAGCAGGCGGCCAATCGGCATCTTCGATTCCGGCGTGGGCGGTCTCACGGTTTTCCGCGAGATTCGCCGCCGCTTTCCTCACGAGGACATCGTCTATTTTGGCGACACAGCCCGCGTACCATATGGTCCCAAGAGCCGCGGTACCGTCATCGACTACTCGGTGCAGAATGCCCGCTTTCTGCGGCAGCAGGGCGCAAAGATTATCGTGGTGGCCTGCAACACTGCCGCCAGCGTTGCGCTTCCCACGCTCGAACGCAGCTTCGACGTACCGGTCATCGGCGTCATCGAGCCGGGCGCTCTGGCCGCCGAGAAGCTGACGCGCCGTCACCGCATCGGTGTCATTGGTACCGAGGGCACCATTCGCAGCGGGGCCTACCAGAAGGCCATCCAGCGGCTCTATCCCGCCGCCGAGGTGATTGCCCAGCCGTGCCCGCTGTTCGTGCCGCTGGCCGAAGAAGGCTGGGAAGAGCACCCTGTCGCCCGCCAGATTGCCGCCGAGTACCTCGCCCCGCTGCTCGAAGCGGACATCGACACGCTGGTGCTGGGCTGCACGCATTATCCCATTCTCAAGCAAACCTTGCGCCAGGTCGTAGGCGACCACATCGCGCTGGTGGACAGCGCCGAGGCCGTCTCGACCTGGCTGGTGGATATGCTGCCCCATTCCGAAAGCGAGGGCGTGGGCCGAGATGAATTTTTTGTGAGCGATAACGAAGAGAAGTTCCGCCGCCTCGCCTCTCGCATTCTCGACTCCGAAGTGGACAGGTTGCAGCAGGTGAGTCTGGGCGAGACATGGTACGTCGAGCACCCGATAACCCCTGAGGAGCGCGCATGAACCACCTGCCGGTGATTGCCTACAAGATTGTGGGCCAGGTGCTGGGAGTGCAGAAAGGCCAGGTCGTTTCCATCCAGGGCGAGATTCACAACGCCCCGGACGATGGCGCATATGCCTTCGCGCTGGCGCAGGTGCCGCTCATCGAGGAGCTGGCTCTGGCGGTTCGCAAGAAGGGCGCGTTTCCTGTTATCGAGATGAGCACCGAAAACCTGCGTCGCCGTTTCCTGAGCGAGATGCCCCAGGAAATCTTCGACATGCCAATCGACTGGTACACTCGCTGGGCCGAGGGCATCGACCACCACATCGACGTGGGTTGGCGCACAAGCCCTCACCTCTTCGAGGGCATCAGCGACAAAACATATGAGCGCATCGAGGCCAGTACCCGCGCCGTGCGGCAGGCCATCATGCGTCACGCAAAGCGCATGGTGTTTCTGGGTTGCCCCTCGCAAAGTCTGGCACGTTACTATGGCCTGGATGCCGACGCCCTGCGCGCCGCCTATAACACCGCGCTCAACTGCGATTATCACCGACTGCAAAAAGCCGGACAGTCCCTGTGCAAAGACCTCCCCGCCGCCGAAACGTTCGCCCTGTACAGCGCGTCCCATCCAGGGGCAGACGAGCAGACGCTCGAACTCGAACTGACCGAGCCCGACACTGAGCATACACGTCTGGCGGATGGCCGCTTCATGACGTTGCCGGCGGGGCTGGTTTCCTGCAAGATAAAGCCCGGCAGCCTGCAAGGGCGGTTGAGCTTGCGGCATGTTTACTATGGCCGCCGTCAGTGGCAAGGCCTCGAGTGCCGCTTCGAGAATGGACGTTGCGTGGAGGTAACCGGGCCTGACGGCATCGATCTAACCCACCTGCGCAACGGCCTGTTGAACCACCGCGCCTCTGTATGGTTGGGGATAGGCATCAACGAAAACATAAAGTCGCCCTGCGGCTACAGTCTGTTCGACGAAACGCAGCGCGGCTTGCCAACCTTGCGGTTCAATGATCCGGAAAACAGTTCGATCCTTCTGGCGGCGTCTCAAGCGAGGCTGCTGACGGGACGGGACGATAATATCCTGGGAGAGGTACTCTATGGCTAAGTTCATTTTCGTGATGGGCGGTGTGGTTTCGTCGTTGGGCAAGGGCATTGCCTGTTCCTCCATCGGGTTGCTGCTCAAGAGCATGGGCTACAACGTTGGCATCATCAAGCTCGATCCATATCTCAACGTCGATCCGGGGACGATGAGCCCGTTTCAGCATGGCGAGGTGTTCGTGACGGAAGACGGCGCCGAAACCGACCTCGACCTAGGGCACTATGAGCGCTTCATCGACAAGAACATGGGGCGACACTCGAACACAACCTCCGGCCAGATATATGAAAGTGTGCTGCGCAAGGAACGCATGGGCAAATATCTGGGCAAAACAGTGCAGGTGATACCTCATGTGACCAACGAGATCATTGCCACCATCCGCAGGATCGAGGCCGACAACGACATCGTTCTGTGCGAGGTTGGCGGCACCATCGGCGACATCGAGAGCCTGCCGTTTCTCGAGGCTGTCCGTCAGATACGGCTGGATGTGGGCTACGAGGACAGCATGAACGTGTTTCTCACCTATGTGCCCTATGTGCGCGCCGCCGGGGAAATAAAAACCAAGCCCACACAGCACAGTACCTACAAGCTTCGTGAGATAGGCATTCAGCCGGACGTGCTGCTCTGCCGTTCCGAAAAACCATTCGGCGATGACATCCGCGCCAAGATCGCGCTCTTCACCAATGTGAAGAAGCACAAGGTCATCAACGCTTTCGATGTAAAAAGCATCTACGAAGTGCCGATGGTGTTCCGTGAAGCCGGCCTGCACGAGATAATCTGCCAGCATCTGCGGTTGGACCAGCGCGAGCTTGACCTGGCCGATTGGGATGAATTCGTGCAGCGTAACAAATCGAGCGAGAATCCGGTCACCATTGCCGTATGCGGCAAGTATGTCGAGCATCAGGATGCCTACAAGAGCGTGGTCGAGGCGTTGATTCACGCTGCGGCGCACCACAGCAGCAAGCTCAACATCCGCTGGGTGGACAGCGAGAAAATCTGGAAGGAAGCCGACATCAGCGAAGCGCTCGCCGGCGTGGATGGCATCCTCATTCCCGGTGGTTTCGGGGTGCGCGGCATCGAAGGCAAAATCGCCATCGTGAAATACGCCCGCACCAATGCCATTCCCTATCTCGGTATCTGTCTGGGTATGCAGGTGGCCGTCATCGAGTATGCCAAGAACGTCTGCCGTCTCGAAGGCGCCTACAGCCTCGAATTCGATGAAATCTGCGCGCATCCGGTCATCAACCTGATGGAAGACCAGCGCTACGAGGAAATGGTTGGCGGCACCATGCGTCTGGGCGCATATCCATGCGCACTGCGCGAGGGCAGCCTGGCGAGAGACATCTACGGCGAGCCCGAAATCGCCGAGCGCCACCGCCATCGCTACGAATTCAACAACGAATATCGCCAGGTTATCGAAAAACACGGGATGCGCATCAGCGGTACCACGCCAGATGACCTGCTGGTCGAGATTACCGAGCTGCCAGGGCATCCGTTCTTTATTGGAGTGCAATTTCATCCAGAGTTCCGCTCGCGTCCCAATCGCCCCCACCCGATTTTTTGCAGCTTCGTGGGCGCGGCCATTGCGCACACGACACACACTGCGAAGCCGGAGGCAAAAGCATGACCCTGGCTCATGTGCAGGAGTGGTTCCACGTCGGGCCAACCTCGGCTGTCTGGTTTGCCGCCGGGCTGGTGCTCGTTGCGGCGGCGCTGGCGTATGTCGTCGCCAGGCTGTTGCTGCTTCATGTGCTGTATCGTGTAGTGCGCAGCACCCGCACCGACTGGGACGATATACTGATGGCCAAAAATGTGCCGCAACGCGCCTTGCATGTGTTTCCGCTGTTGGTCATCTATTACTTCTCGACGTTGTTTCCGCAGGCGCAGTTCTACATCGTGCGCTTCTGCATGCTGTATGCCACGCTTGTGTGCGTCACCACGCTCGACGGCTTCCTGAGCGCGGTCGATGCGATCTACAACAAGCGGGACATCTCCCGCGCACGGCCCATCAAGGGCGTTATTCAGATCGTCAAGATACTCATCTACCTCACCGCCATCATCATCGGCATCAGCGTGCTGGTGCGGCAGTCGCCCATCTACCTGCTAAGCGGACTGGGCGCCATGACGGCCGTTCTGCTGCTGGTGTTCAAGGATACCATCCTCGGGTTTGTGGCCGGGCTGCAGCTCTCGCTCAACAACCTCGTGCAGATCGGCGACTGGCTCGAGGTGCCGCAGTATGGCGCCGACGGCCTGGTCATCGACGTTGCGCTGTACTCCGTACAGATTCAGAACTGGGACATGACCATCACCATCATCCCCACCTACAAGCTGATGGAAGGGTCGTTCAAGAACTGGCGGGGGATGCAGAAATCGGGCGGACGACGCATCATGCGGTCGGTCATCATCGACATGAACTCCATCCGCTTCTGCGACGAGAAGATGTTGAAGAGCTTTGGCCAGGTGAAGATACTCGATGATTACATGCGTGAGCGCATCGAGGAAGTGAACGAGCACAACAGCCGCCTCGGCGTCGAGCAGTCGGACTTCGTCAATGCCCGCAGGCTCACAAACATCGGCACCTTTCGCGCCTATCTCATCGCCTGGTTGCAGAATCACCCGCGCATCCGCAAGGACATGACCTTTCTCGTGCGGCAACTGAAGCCCTCCGGCGAGGGACTGCCCATCGAGATATATGTGTTCGCCGACACCACCGTGTGGGGCGAGTACGAAGACATCCAGGCGCACATTTTTGACCATGTGCTGTCTATCGTGCCGTTCTTCGGTTTGCGCGTCTATCAGCAGCCCACCGGCAGCGACATCCTTCAGGGCATCGAGGGGCTTCGCCCCTGAATCCCACAAACTTTTTGCAAAAAGTTTGATCAAAAACTCTTGCGGATACTGCGTATCCTATGTACAAAAATAATTCTTATGACACAAGGATGCGTTAGCATCCGTTAGAAGTTTTTGGTCTCGCTTTTTACAAAAAGCGAGCTTGTCGCGTAGCGAAGCGGAGTGAGCCTTCTGAAGCTTCAGGGGTGAAACCCCTGTCTTCGTTATCAGTTCATCCCTGGCATCGGGCGACGGCGGGGAGCGTCCTCGTATGGTTCGGGCGGCGGCAGCACGAGCAGGAAGTCCCCCTCGCTCTTCGCCGACTCCGGCAGGTTCAGTTCTTCATCCTCTACCGCTATTGGCGCGATGATCGCTATCTTGAGATGCGGCAACCTTTGCCTTAACCGCGACACAGTGCCCAGCCCAGCCCGCGAATGAAAATCTCCGCAGATGTGCAGTACACGCGGACGCGAGTGCGAACTGAGCAGCATGTGCGTCGCTATGCTCCAGGCCATGGTGTCGTCCTTGAGGCATTGCGCGGCGTAGATGTTCCGTATCCGTGCGCGTGACTCCGGCGGCATATCGTCAGCGAGTTCCGGCGCGCCGGTCATTGTCTCGAAAAAACGGCGCTGGTAGTCATTGTCCCACACATGCAGCGTGTCGGCCACCCAGTGGCTTTCGGGCGCTTGCAGGCTGTCCAGCCAGGCGGTGCCCTCGTGGGCTACGCGAGAGGCCAGTCGGCGCGGCACGTTGGCGGCGATGATATAGCTGCCTTCTTCGAGCGCATGGCGCATGAGCGGGTGATTCAGCGAAGACCAGGTGCGGGGCAGGGCGGCGAATGTATCGTAGTCCCAGGCGCCGGCGCGAAGCGAGTCGAGGCGGCCCTGCTGGTCGCGCTCGAACATCTCGAGCGATAGCGTCAGCGGGCCGTTCCCTTGCGCCAGGCTGTCAAACACATCCACCTGCAACGCCTGGATGGAGGGGTGGCCGTGCCATTCACCGAAGAATACGACGTCGCAGGCTTGCAGGCGGCTGGTCAGTTCGGCCAACGAGAGTTCTTCGCCATCAGCCGAATAGATGCGCACCTCCGGCCATGACTTGGCGACCAGAGGTGCGATCAATATTAACAGCGCAAGCGGTATCAGCAGGCGGCGCAAGCCTACCTCGTCAACAGCAGTTTGCCGGCAAAGCTCTCGCCATCAGCTTCAACGCGATAGAGATAGACGCCTGAAGGCGCTGTGCGTCCCTCAGCGTCGCAGCCGTTCCACTCGGTGATTCCGGCGGGAAGCTCCCGCACCAGGCGGCCACGAATGTCATACAGGCTCACTTGCATGTCAGCAACAGCCTGGTTGAGCGAGAAACGCACCGTCGAGGTGGCACGGAACGGGTTGGGCCCCACGCTCAGTCGCAACGGCGCAACGGGTACGGTCTCGTCGTCAACGCTGGTGTTGTCCACGATATCGTACTCGTAGGCAATATCGTTGTCGAGGCCGGAGAACACCAGGACGATATTGCTGTGCAGGTCTTCCCAGAACTCTGTTTCGATGTAGTAGGAAGTGTCGTCAGTGAACTTCTCGACGGTTGTGTCGATGCCGGCGTCACCGACAGTCAGCAGCGCCAGGTTGAAATCTGTGTCGGCTTCTGCCCAACCTGCGAGCGACATGCTTTGCTGGGGCATCAGGCGAGAGTATTCGGAGGCCCATTGCTGCATGTTGCCACTGCCGGTAGCCGGAAAGGATGAATTCTGGTTCTGCACATGAAAGCCAGGCAGATCGAGGGCGGTGTAGCCATACTGTCCCTGGTCGATGGATGTATCGTCGAGGTAGTTGGCGATTGTCCAGTCGAAGAATACGTCGTCGAACAAGGTACCGGGGTGGTAAGCCTCGAGCTGCGCCTGAAGGCCGTTGATGCCGTTCAATGGCTCACTCACGATGTCCTTGATGAAGTCGCCGCCACCATATTGCTCGTTGAGGTAGGTGAAGAACAGCATCACCTTGACGTAGCTGGCGAAGGTTGTGTTGTCCCAGTTGGTGAGGTCGTTGTCGGGGTTGCTGTTGAAGCTGGTGATGGGGTCTGGCATGCCAAACAGCACCATAGCCAGCTCGGCGCAGCCTTCGTCCACCCATGTATCCTCGTTGATGTCGCCGCCCCAGTGGATGAGGTGCTGCAGTTCGTGCGCCAGCACCGAGATGCGGATGGGATCGGTGGGATTGAGCGGGTGGCAGGTCATATAAATCATCTCGCACTCGTTCGAGTGGCCCGAGGGGTTCATCATTTGCGCCTGGGCCTCGGTGACTTGGTTGTAGGAGCTGAAGTAGCCGTCGAAAGAAGTGCCGTTAAAACTGCCGAGCGCGGTGTAATAGACGATTAGGCGCGGATCGTTGTCAAGCTCGTCGGGGATGGGCCCGAAGGCGAGCGTGTCCATTTCGATAGCGCCGAAGTCGTCGCCGGCCATGGTCTCGTCTTCGAGATAGCCCAGCACCAGATCGACATCGTCCTGGTCCATGTGCAGGTCCCACTCGCTATCGGCGACGAAGACATAGCAGTGCTCGCCCACTGCGCGGCAGGTGGCGATTTCCGTTTCCCACGCCGGTGGCATCACGGTGAGGTTCCAGCGCCAGAATGTGTCCTGGTCGCCGACGCCGTATTCGCGGTCTCGCGTGGAGCGTATCTCCTGGTGTTCGTGGCTGTTCTGGAATTGAGCCGACTGGCGGTGGATGTCTCGCAGGATGGACTGGAATGGCCCCAAATCGGCCACTAACTGCGTTCCCAAAAACAATACAAGAAGAATGCAGGATGCGTGTTTCATGTTAACTCCTTAAGTTTCCTTATTGACGGAAATGTATCGCAACCTCACCTTTGCTGTCAAAGGAAATATTGCAAGATTGGGAGAAGCGTCATGAGCACCGACATTATTCTTGTAGGCACACTGCACAATCGGCACGCCGATAACACGCTATATCCGGCAGAGCAGATCACCAAAATTCTTGCGGGCATCGCGCCAAAAGCGATCCTGATGGATCTGCCGGTTGACCTGGCAGGGACTGACGGCTGGCTGCCGTCGGTTGTGCTCGAGCGCGATGTGCGCCCAGAGTTTGGCGCCGTGCTCGATGCTGCACACCAGTTGGGTGTCGGTGTCGTTCCCATCGACATGGCCGATTTCGCCAATCGCTTTGACGAGGTGAACCGCCACAAGGACGACGCCAACGAGAAGCTACAGACGTGGCGCACTCACCTCGAGCAGAGAGAGAGCGAATCGCCATTCCTGAAGGTTATGTCGATGGCCTATGAGCTGGGCGGCATCCAGCGTTTCTTTGTGCGGCACAGCGGAGCGTTTACGCTCAATGGCGAAGGCTTTGACCGCATTGTGCGGATGCGCCACAACATCTGGCACGACCTGTTCCCAGACATCCTGAAAGACAATCCCAATTACGCAGGACTGGTGCAGTTCTGGAACGCCTATCACCAGTTCTGGTACGACCGCAATCGCGCCATGATCGACCACATCATCCAGGTGGCGGAAGCCTTCAAGGGCAAACGCCTCGCCGTTGTGGTGGGCGTGGAGCACCGCTATCTTCTTCACGAGCTGATGCCTCGACGAGACGACATCGTGCTGCGCGAATTCTGGGAGATTGACGGATAGTGGGCGACACGCCGCGCCAGAACCTCAACGGGCATGTGCTGGCCGATCCGCACGTCGGCACATTGCTCTTTCGCCTTTCTCTGCCGGCTTTCATCGGCATGGTCGTGCAGGCGCTCTACAACGTAGTCGATGCAATCTTTGTGGGTCGCGGCGTGGGCAAGCTGGCTCTGGCGGCCATCTCGGTGGCCATGCCCATCCACCTGACACTGCTGGCAGTGGGCGTTTTGGTAGGCATTGGCAGCTCGTCCATCATATCGAGGGCGCTGGGCGCAAACGACATACCTCGCGCCGAGCGCGCCCTGGGCAACGCGATGTTCACCGTGCTGGTGTTGAGCGGGTTGTTCGCAGTGGTCGGCTCGCTGTATCTCGAACCCATCATGCGGCTTTTCGGCGCAACGGAATCGATCCTGCCACAGTCGATGGCCTATGGGCGCATCATTTTGCTGGGCAGCGTCGTTTTCACCTTCGCCATCGCCTCGAACAACATCATCCGCTCCGAAGGCCGCGCCAAGTTCGCCATGATTACCATGCTCATCTCGGCGGGACTCAACATCATCCTCGATCCCATATTTATCTTCGGTTTCCACATGGGGGTGCGTGGCGCGGCATGGGCAACGGTCATCGCGCAGACTGCCATGGCCCTGTGGGTGCTGCGGTTCTTTTTGCGCAAGCACAGTGTGCTACACTTGCGCCTGTCCAATCTTCGCCCCGACAGGCGCATAATGGCAGAAATGCTGGCCATAGGCAGCTCGGGAGTAATCCGCCAGCTCGGAGGCATTCTGCTGTTCGTGACGCTCAATCGAACCCTGCGAAGTCTCGGTGGTGCCATGTCCCTCGCCGCGTTTGGGTTGGTGCACCGCATCATGATGTTCATTTTCATGTCTGTATTCGGGGTGGCGCAGGGATTGCAGCCTGTGGCCGGGTTCAACTTTGGCGCCAGGCGTTACCATCTCACTCAGCGCGCCGCCAAACTGGCGGCGTTGGCGGCAGTCTCGCTCACCACCATCGGTTTCATTGTTGTGCAATTGCTGGCGCATCAACTAATCGGCATTTTCACGACCGATCCCGAACTGCGCCGACAGGCGGCCTACGCCCTGCGCATGATGTCGCTCATGCTGCCGGTGGCTGGATTTCAGGTATTGGGCGCCAGTCTGTTTCAGGCCATCGGCAAGCCGGTGAAATCACTGGTGTTGACGCTCTCGCGGCAGGTGTTGTTCCTGCTGCCGCTGGTGTTTGTCTTTGCGAGGATGTTTCAGTTGGATGGCATCTGGCTGGCATTCCCCGTCTCAGACGCTCTCACTGCGCTGATTACTGGCATCTTTTTCTTTCGCCAGATGCGGCAGTTTGACCGCATGACCCAGGCTCAGGAGGTTGCATCATGAATGACCACCCCTGCATCGAAGCAATGCTTAGCCGCGCCTCGGTGCGCCGCTACAAGCCCGCCGTTCCTGCCGATGACGTCATCGAGGCGGTGGCGCTCGCCGGCAGACAGGCGCCGTTCGCCACACAGAGCTACTCTGTGCTGCTGTCCCGCGAGCCGGAGCGGCATCCGTTCAATGCGCCGCTCTACTTCATCGTTTGCGTCGATTTTCACAAGTTCGACCGCATCATGCAGCGTCGAGGTTGGAAGCCTGTGCTGAACGATCTCTTTCGTTTCCTACTTGGCGCGCAGGATGCCGCCTATTGCGCTCAGAATATGGTTCAGGCGGCTGAAGCGCTGGGCATGGGAACATGTTTCATTGGCTTTGTGCCCATGCAGGCGAAGGCTTTGCGCGAGCGCTGGAAGCTGCCGTCGCGCGTGTTTCCGTTGGTGGGGCTCACAATGGGCTACCCCGACGAGACACCCCCGCCGCGGCCACGCTTCCCGCTGTCGTTCACGCTGTTCGAGGGGCGCTATCCCGACTTCACCGACGAGCAGCTCGACGAAGCGGCCTGCGTGATGGACGAGGGCTACCTGGCGCAGGATTATTACCGCAAACTCAACGCCATGATAAAGCTGCCCGAGGGCATGGACGAAACCTTCGACCTCGACAACTACTCGTGGACAGAGCACATCTGCCGCAAGATCGGCCTCTGGGCCGCCGACCCTGCCGAGCTGCTGCGGCAGTTCGAGGCCTGCGGATTCGAGCTGACAACGCCCCGCAGCGACCTCGAGGACACCCCCGCCGATGAGTCGTAACCGCCTGGCCGCGCACGCCGGCTCGATGTCGCTGGCGGTGATGATGAGCCGTGTGCTGGGCCTTGCCCGCGATCTCGTTTTCGCCTTCTACTTTGGCGCAACCTGGGCCGCCGACGCCTTCAACCTGGCGTTCATTATCCCCAACCTGCTGCGGCGGCTGTTTGGCGAGGGCGCGCTGGCGGCAGCGTTTGTGCCCATCTATCAGGACATCGGCATCAAGCAGGGGCGGGCGGCGCAGTTGCGCTTCGGACTCAAGGTGTTGAGTCTGTTGAGCGGTTTGCTGGCGGCGCTGTGTGCGCTGGGAGTATTGCTGGCGCCGCTGCTGGTGCGATTGATGGCCCCCGGCTTCGAGCCGGAAACGAGCGAACTGGCCATGCGGCTCACTCGTATCATGTTTCCCTATCTGTTCCTCGTGGGCATGTCCTCGACGTTCATCGCCATTCTCAACTCGCACGACTACTACTTCATTCCCGGGCTCAGTTCCGCCTTTCTCAATATCGGCATGATTGCCGGGCTGGGCGTGTTTGCCCTGCTCGAGCCCGGCGCCACCACGCCACAGCTTGCTGTGGCGCTTTCGCTGGGCGTGCTGGGCGGAGGCGTGTTGCAGGCGGCGGTCAACTGGCCGCTGCTGCGTCGGGTGGGCTACCGACTGAAGGTGATCTTCGAGTGGCGCGGCGAGGCGATGCGAGCGCTGTGGCAGCGATTCCTGCCGGGCGTGCTGGGCATCGCCGTGTGGCAGGTGAACGCTGTTGTTGACCGCATGCTGGCCTCGCTGCTGGCGGTGGGCAGTATCTCGGCGCTGACCTACGGCTTTCGGCTGATGCAGCTTCCACTGGGCATCTTTGGCGTGGCGCTGGGCACTGCCGCCGTTCCGCACTTCTCGCGTTGCGTTTCCACAAAGGACTGGCCGCAGTTGAATCGCAAGCTGCGCTTCTCGATGCTCTCGATGGTGCTGCTGATGCTGCCGGTGACGGCGCTCATCGCGGCCCAGGGGCACTCGTTCATCCAACTGCTATTCCTGCGCGGCGCGTTCGACATGCGCGCCCTCGAAATGAGCTATCTCGCTCTGCTGTGCTACTCTGTCGGACTGGTCTTCTTCAGCCTCAACCGCGTGCTCGTGCCTGTGTTTTACGCTCACGGCGACACCCGAACGCCGGTGAAAATTTCCATCATCACTGCCGCCGCCAACATCGTCCTCGACCTCATCCTCATGCAGTTCCTGGCTCATGCCGGGTTGGCTCTGGGCACCGCCCTGGCCGCCATGTTGCAGACCGTGTTGCTGCTGGCCGCCATGCGTCGTCGCCTGGAGCATGTTCGCCCAGGCAGCATATCGCGGCAGGTGGGCAAGGTGCTTGTCCTGTCGCTGGCGCTGTATATTTTGCTGTGTCTGGGCGAAAGCCTGTGGTCGGCGGCTGGATTCGCTATGCTGGCGGTGCGCACGGTGACGCTGATTGCAGCCTGGGCGGCGCTCTCGGCCGGTGGAGCGATGTTGCTGGGCGTCGAGTCGAGCCGCGAGGTGGGGAGGACGCTGTGGCGCAAGATCGCACGGCGATAAATCGCACAGCGATACAAAAAAAACTCGCCCTGCTGCCCGCCAAACCGGGCGTTTACCTCATGCACGCCGCCGACGGTGAAGTCATCTATGTGGGCAAGGCGCGGAGCCTCAAGCACCGGGTGCGCTCGTACTTTGGCAAGAGCCTGCCCGACGCCAAGACCGAACGTCTGGTGGCCGCCATCCGCGACTTCGAGTACATCATCACCACGCACGAACACGAGGCGCTGGTGCTCGAGGCCAACCTCATAAAGGAATACAAACCGCGCTATAACGTGATGCTGAAAGACGACAAGAAGTATCCCTTCATCCGCATCACCGGCGACACCTTTCCGTGCATCGAAGTCACCCGCGACATGGTTCGTGACGGCTCGCGCTACTTCGGTCCCTACACCGATTCCGGCTCCGTGCGCCGCACCCTGCGCGCCATCTCGTGGATGTTTCCGCTACGCTCGTGCAAGCGTGTTATCTCCACCGACGGCGAGCGCTATGACCGCGCCTGCATGAACTACCAGTTGGGCAAGTGCAGCGGGCCGTGCATCGGGGCGGTGGGCCAAGAGGAGTACGCCGTCACGGTGAAGCAGGTGGTACGCTTTCTTCAGGGTCGCAGCGAGGAGGTGATCGAGGACTTGCAGCGGCGGATGGACGAGGCGGCGGCGAGGCTCGAATTCGAGAAGGCCGCCGGACTGCGTGACCGCATCGAGGCTATCAGGCGGATGATGCGTTCGCAGAACGTTTTCTTTGCCGACGGACGCGACCGCGACGTGGTCGGATTCTACCGCGAGGGTGACATAGCCGCCGTGACCGTGCTGCGCATCCTGGCCGGCAAGCTGCTGCACCGCGAGGCCTACGACCTCGACAACACCGCCGGTGAATCGACCCCCGTCATGATGGCCGCTTTTCTCAAGCAATACTACGCCTCGCGCCTCGACCGCCTGCCCCACCGCATTCTGCTACAGGAGCAGCCCGACGACCTCGACCTGCTGAACGAATGGCTGGGCCACAAGCTGCGCCTGCCTCAGCGGGGCGACAACCGGCGGCTCATCCTCATCGCCCGCGAGAACGCCTTTAATCACGTCGAGGAGCGGAAGCTGCGCCACATGCGCAAGAGCGCCCGCACGGTGTTTCCGGTGCAGGAGCTGAAGGACAAGCTTGGCTTGGTGCGTCTACCGCGCCGCATGGCCTGCTTCGACATTTCCACCATCCAGGGCACAGACACGGTCGCTTCGATGGTGTTTTTCGAGAACGGCAAACCGAAGAAGAAGCACTACCGCCACTTCATCATGCAGACGGTGGCCGGCCAGGACGACTTTGCCAGCATGGCCGAGACGCTCGAACGCTATCTCACTGCCCCCGACAAGCACGAGCGCGCCGACCTGCTGGTCATCGACGGCGGCAAGGGGCAGCTCAACCGCGCCTGGGACATCGTTCGCAAGCACGAGGTGGAAAACATCGAGATGATCTCGCTGGCCAAGCGCGTCGAGGAGGTCTTTCTGCCCGGCCGCCGCGATGGTATCCTGTTGCCGCGCAATTCGTCGTCACTGCGGCTGTTGGTGCGCATCCGCGACGAGGCACACCGCTTCGCCATCACTTTTCATCGCAAGCGGCGTAGCGCCCGCACTCTGGCCAGTGAGCTGGACGCCATTCCCGGCGTGGGCAGGGAAAAGAAGTTCGCCATGCTCAAGGCGCTGGGCAGCGTCGAACGCATTCGGGAGGCGACGGTGGTGGAGCTGGCGCAGACGCCTGGCATCGGACTCAAGACGGCGCGGCACATCCTCGACTGGCTGCGCGAGCACCCGTCCGAACCGGCTGGGGGAACCGAGGGCGAAGAAACCTAAATAGTTCTTGCCAATAAAGTGCGGCACAGCACATTTGTCCACCTGCGTCGGGATGTAGCGCAGTCCGGCTAGCGTACTCGAATGGGGTTCGAGCGGTCGCAGGTTCAAATCCTGTCATCCCGACCATTTTCATATCATATGCCATTGATAGCCATACACATACGACATCCTTCTTGCAAAGTGACACCTATGTTTTCATTTTGTGACAGCATGATTTCACTACTTCCACTTGTTGAATGGACAAAGAACGGCTTTATCTCTTTCATACCTCGTCGTTTAGATGCAGTCGTTCTTGGAAACTGCAAGTGACGGCAATTTTTCCATTTCATCCACTTCCAGTGACGGCAATTCTTCCTTATGGAAAACATGCTGGCATTTTATTCTGAGCGTAGTCTCTGATAATTATGCTGATTTTTCAATGACTTACAAAACCTGCAAGTGATTGCAATTTTTCCTTAAGGACAAAAACTTGGGGTACTATTTCATCAATAACATCTTGCGCACTTGGGTGCGACCGTCACTGGACAGGCGATAGAAATACACCCCCGATGCACAGCCTTCGGCTGTCCAGGTGACGCTATGTTCACCCGCCTTCTGCG
>JAIOQZ010000025.1 GCA_021108395.1 Candidatus Cloacimonadota bacterium | reverse complement strand
GAAACGTTCCTGAACCACCTCTTTCGCAAGAACAAGCGCGGGCAGTCGCAGGGCTGGATTCTGTACCCCACCTACGACCTGGCCGAAGAACTGTTCGTCGAGCCGTTCCTGGCGCTGCTGGCACGGCGCCGCATTCGCGCCATTCACCGTGGTCACCGCATCACCACGCGCTATGGCGGCATCCGGGTCTATCAGATGATGACGCCACACCGCATGGTGGGCAGCGAGCTAACCTACGTCGGCTTCGACGAGTTCGACGTGGCCGGCTGGGACCAGTGCGACACCGCCTGGAAAAAGGCGCTGGGCCGCCTGCGCGGCTGCGACGACCCCCGGCTGTACATCGTCACCACGCCCGAAGGCTTTCACTACACCCACAAGCTGTTCGTCGATGAAGGCGAGGGCAAGCATCTGGTGCGCGCCAGCGCCACCGACAACCCGCACCTGCCGCCGAGCTATCTCGAATTACTGCGAGCGCAGTATGACGACCGCCTGCTGGCGCAATATCTCGATGGCGAGTTCGTCAACCTCACCGGCGACGCCGCCTACTACGCATTCGACCGTCAGCGACATCTCATCGACGACGGCCAGCCGCCGCCTGCCGCCGAGCTTTTCTGCGGCATGGACTTCAACGTTGACCCGATGGTGGCGATTGTGGGCTGGCGACAGGACGACAGGCTCATCTGGTGCGAGGAGGTGTGGTTGCGCGGCGGGCACACCCAGCGCATGTGCGAGGCGCTGCGCGAACGCTGGGGCCAGCGCGCCATCACCGTATGCCCCGACATGACGGGCGTGCGCCGCTCCACAGCTTCGGCAGGCCTCAGCGACATCGCCATCCTCAAGCAGCACGGCTTTGCCATCCTGGGCAGCCGCAACCCGCTGGTGCGCGACCGCCTCAACACCGTCAATCACGCCTTCTCGAACGACAAGGTGCGCGTGATGCGGCGCTGCGTGCATCTCATCCGCGATCTCGAACAGGTCACTCGCGACAGACGCGGCGAGCTGGACAAGAGCCACGCCGACCTCACCCACATCAGTGACGCCATGGGCTATGCCATCTGCCGCCTGCTGCCGATGACAAGAACACCCCGGTGGCGAACATCCGCCGCACAGAAGCCAAGGGCACACACTTCGTGTGTTCCTGGTACAAAAGCACACACTTCGTGTGTTCAGGTACAAAACCACGCTGTGTGTGCCCCCTGCGGTAACACACCGAGATAAAAGGAGAAAACTATGCAAAACATGATTGCCGATCGCCAGCGACTGGCCAAATGGCGCGACGACCTCGAACGCCGTCAGCGCACACAGATGTATCTCGATTTCTATCACAACCGCGTACAGCGCCACCTCTTGCCGATACTGCAACAGATGGTGGACAGCGAGGAAGCGCGTGAGCTGGCGCGTTATCTCGAACACGACAACATCACCGAGCGCATGATTCACGCTATCTCGCTCGTGTTCGCCGAGCCGCTACGGGTGCGGGTGCGCCGCCGTGAGCAAAGCGGCTGGGGTGATGACGCCGCGTTGCAGTCCCGCCTCGACCGCCTGCTGGCCGCCTCGCGGCTGGGACTGGCGCTCAAAGAGGTGGAACGCCTGAGCAAGCTCACGTTTGACGTGGCGGTGCTGCCACAGCTTCGGCACGGCGCCATCGAACTGGACATCATCACCGGCGAGAAAGCGTTCGTGGAGCAGGCCGAAGACAACCCGACCCACGCCGCGAGGTTCTACTATCAGGTTGGCGTGCGCCAAAACACGCCGCAGCCAGGGCGGGTGGATAATTACCACGCCTGGTGCGAGGAAGGCAAGTTTGCCTGCGTTGTGGACGCCGATGGACAGCCCGGCAACTTCGTACGCCTGCCGCACATCGACTACGGTGGCCGCCTGCCCGTGGTGATGTTCCGCAACTATCTGCCTGTGGACAGCTTCTGGCGTGACGCCGAAAACGCCGTCGTGCAGAAGAACATCGCCATCGACCTGCGCCGCACCGACCTGGCTATGGCCGAAGCCTACAACATACCGCAGTTGCTCACCATCGGCGCGCCGGAAGATCAGGAGATGAAGAAGGGCCGCACCTTCAAGCTCGACATCCCCCGCAACGAGCTGGGCGATACAGTGGGCGACGCGCGCTATCTGAAGCCGAGCGAGAGCCTGCGGGAACAGAACGAGCTCATCCGCGACCGCATCGAGCAGCTCGGATTGTCGCTGGGCCTCAGCCGCAGCGTCATTACCGGCCAGACAGCCAGCAGCGGCTACGAACTCGCCCTGGCCAAACATGAAATCCTCGAACGCAACCGTAGCGACCGCGAATACTACCGCGCTTCGGTGACGGAGCTGGTGAAGGTGATGATGGACACGGCGCGGCTGGGACTGGGCGCCGACTTCCCCGCAGACGCGGAGATCACCGTTGACTTTGGCGAGATCCGCTTCGCCCAGTCCGACCTGGACAAGCTCCGCGCCCGCAAGCATAAGCTGGAGATGGGGTTGGCGTCACGTCTCGACTTCATCCTCGAAGACAATCCCGACCTCGACCGTGAAGCGGGCAAAGCGCAGCTCGAACGCATCGAGGCGGAAGAAATGAAGAAGACGGGGAATGTAAACGAATAGCCTGGCGGGTCAGCCTTTAATGCGCCGGGATTCCCTGATGGGCTCGCGAAGCCACTCATTGCCGAGGCCGTGGTCTTGCTCGAATCGGGCTAATACATCTTCAAGAGATGAATAGTCTTCGTACGAGGAGTCGGTGGTGCGGCCTGTCGAAGAGCGTGTGGCAAAGAGACGCCAGGTTTTGCCGTCATCCGCCAGATAGATGACGGCTCGCTTGAGATCGCAGTGAGTCGGGTCTTTCAATGTCCACTTGAACTTGCTGTCGTCGCCCTTAGTGTCGTCTTCCTGAGGTTTTGCCGCGTCGTCGGCTATCTCCGGCAGAGGACACCATGAAGGAAAACGTTGCGAGTATTGCTCTCGGAACATGTGCAGAGCTTTGTCTTCGATGATCTCGCGGGAACCAAAGGCATCGTAGTAGCATTTCCAAATGTCGCCGCGGGGGTCTTCGATATTCTTTGTCAATCGGCAGAAGGGGCAACTGAGACATTCTTTGAATTCCATTTCGAGTCGTTTCTTCATCGGCGTCCTCTCAGGTTGGGTTTACCTTAAGAATAATCTCATTCACCAGGACTGTCAATCTCGTTTTTTCGGCGTCATCCTGCACAGGTCTGTCTCGACTGTCACCAAGTCGCCCACCTGGCTGATGTCGATGATACGCAGCATATCATCGGGCAATTCGATGGGCAATGAGATGATGTCGCCTTCGATGCTCAGGCCGTGAGCCTGCAAACTGGATTGCCCCAGCAGCAGCGCCACCCGGTGCAGGGACAGCACAGACGCCACCCGCACCCGAAGCCTGCCGCTCTTCCAGCCCAGAATGGCGCAAGTGAACGGAAAGCGCAGCCATTTGCCCTGCGAGGCGGTCATTCGCAGGCGATTACCGTCGGCGCGTACGTCGCTCAACCAGGAGGGCAGCAAACCGGGACGACGCAACAATCTCGCCAGTTCGTCAAGTCGCAATTGCAGTGTTGCCATATTCCCTCCTACTTGTAGTCGATTTCCGACTCGATTACTCCCATCTGAAAGAACCTGAGCCAGACGCCGCATTTTTCGTCGTGCTCGTAGCGGCCTGTCTCCTGGCGGTTGCCATTCTGCCACCAGGCGGTGTATTCGCCATGCCGCTCGCCATAGCGCCACTCACAGCGGCTTTTTATCGAGTCGTCGGGATACCATGTCGTCCAGGCGCCGTGCGCCAGGCCGTCTTCGTAGTGTTCTTCGCTACGGCCTCCGTCCAACTGCCAGCGAGTCCAGCGACCTACGGGGCTACCGTTATGGTAGTTGCCAACGGTCTCCTGCACATCTTCGCTGCGCCAGAAGCTCCACTCACCCTGCTGCAAGCCATGCTCATAGCGACCCTCGCCGCGCTTGCCGCCGCCATACCACTCTCGCCAAAAACCATGCCTGCGCCCCTGGTCGTAGTCACCCACTGCAACCACCGAGCCATCGGCGGCGCGAACCTCCCATTCGCCCTGCTGCCTGCCCGCCACATACTGCCCACTGGATACACGGCCATCCGGCTGCCACAATGTCCACAAGCCGGTGCGCAGGGTATCGCTCATAAGCCCGGCGGCAAGACACAGACTGTCGGCGCTCCACAACGTCCAGTTGCCCACGCGCTCTCCGGCTTCACAGCCACCCCGCCAGAATGTGCTGTCGGCGTTGAGAATATACCACTGGCCACTCTGCCGATCACGGTCGTAACGTCCCACCTGTTGCAGCGTGCCCAGGCTGTCAAACCACTCCCACACGCCGTGCCGCCGGCCACGCGAATATGAACCGCTATGTTCCAGACGTTCCCCTGCGTCAAACCACTCCCACTGCCCTATGCGCAATGTATCGTGATAAGCTCCACGTACGCATAGCGCCCCGCTTGCGTCACTCAGGGTATAGTCGCCGTCGGCGATGTCATCCCGATATATCTGTGTGCAAACGCTGTCGGCGGCGACAAACCGCCACTCGCCTTCGCGGCGGTCATGTTCATATCGGCCTATAGCACAGACGCCTGAACTGTCGGGTATGAACCACTCGCCATGCCGCTGCCCTCGTGCGTATTCGCCGTGACGCAGGATAGCCCCGCTGCTGTCCCGCCAGACCCACATGCTGTCTCGCAGGCCCATTTCGTAACGGCCCAGCACAGCGCCGCCATTTGGTGTTGGCTCCAGCCATGCGCCATGCGGCACGTCTGCCGCATAGCCATGCCGCCACAGCAGGGCGCCGTCGGCGCGCCACTGCCGACTGACCCCGTGCAGCAGGCCATAGCGCCAGCGGGTTTCGGCAAGCAGATGCCCTTCGTCACTCCAGTCGCGCCAGACGCCGTGAGGCTGCCCGTTGTAGTAACGCCCCTCCCACTGGAGAGCGCCCGTTGTGGTGAAGGTGCGCCAGAGGCCATGAGGAGTGTCGAGCAGATAGCTGCGCTGCTCTAACTGATGTCCGTCCCCGAACAGCAGCCACTGTCCCATGCGTTTGTCGTCGAGCCAGACGCCGGACATCTGGGGTGAGCCGTCGGCAAAGCGACGTTCCTGCTGGCCGTAGCGCACCGACTGTGCATCGCCGGTAATGCGCCAGGAGTCTATCTCAAGACGTGTGCCGCTCTCGTCCCAGTGTTCCCAGCGTCCGGCAGCAACCCCGTGACGATAGTAACTGCGGCGGCGCAGGTTTCCGTTCGGGTCGCGCCATGTCCAGCGGCCATGCGGCAAATCGTCGTGATAGACGCCCAGCGATTCGAGGCTGTCGCGTTCGACCCAAATGCCTTCGCGCCTGCCGTTACTGAAAGCCCCGAACGAGACGAGCCTGCCGTCTGGCGCCTCGGTGCGAAAACAGCCCTCGGGCACGCCATGCTCGAAGCGGCCGCTGCGCAGGTTGCCGTCGGCAGTGCGCTCGGTCCAGACGCCGTGCCTGTTGCCCAGCAGCATATCCCCCGCCGCTATCGTGTCGCCGGCGGCATCCAGCCACACCCAGGCGCTGTCCGGCACGCCCTCGACGTACCAGCCAAGCGAAACACGGCCGTCGGGATAGTCCTCCCGCCAGAAGCCAACCTGCGTGTCGAGACTATAGCTGCCCTGCCGCCGAACCGCACCATCTGCGTCGAACCAGCTCCACAGGCTGTCACGCGCCCCCTGCTCATAGGCGCCTTCGCTGAGACGGCCCTGCGAATCCCACTGTTTCCAGCGCCCCTGGCGTTGACCATCCAGCAACTCACCTTGGGCCATCAGCACATCACTGGAATCGCGGAATGTCCATACGCCGACGCGCTCGCCGCCCTCGAATCGCCCTTCCTCTGTGCCGCCGTCCGCAGTGCGTTCGAGCCAGTATCCGTGTGGTGTTCCGTGGTCAAAGCTGTAGATTTTATGAATTGTGCTGTCGGGCAGAAAAAATGTCCAGACGCTGTCCACCACCCCGCTTTCGTAGTGGCCTGTGGCGTGTGAGCCATCGCGCTGGAACTCGATCCACAGTCCGGTGCGCACGCTGTCGGCGATATGCCCTCGCGCCGTGAGGAAGCCATCGGGGGCAAACAGTGACCACTCGCCGGTTGCCCGGCCATTCTCATAGCGGCCTTCTCCCCAGTCGCCGCCAGGGTAGTTTTCTTTCCACCAGCCACACTTTGTGCCTCTGTCGTAGCTGCCGCGAGCGACGACATAGCCGTCCTGGCGGCGGAACACCCACAGGCTGTCGGGCACGTCGTCAACGTACCAGCCTTCGGTCATCTCGCCCCTGCCGCTCCATTCACGCCAGAAGCCCTGCTTTTGCCCGTCACCGATAACGCCCTCGCTGCGTGGTCGGCCATTCTCGAACCAGGTGCGCCATTCACCAACGGGCTGGTTGTTCTCATAGCGGCCCTCACCTTCGAGGTTGCCGTTAGGGTACCATTTGCGCCACAGTCCCTGCAATCGGCCAAAGTCATACATGCCCTGACTGCGCAACTGACCGCTGTCGTACCAGGCGCTCCATTCGCCGTCCTCGCGTCCCTGGCGAAACGCGCCCTGTGACTCGCGGTTGCCGTTCTCATACCAGGTGGTGGCTTCGCCACTGCCATACACATCTGGCTGGATAGAGGCCATAGGGGCGACAGAACGCGGTCTGCCAGAGCGATAGAAGTCTTGCACCGGCTCGACGGGAACGCCGTTCTCGAAGGTGACAAGACGATAGAAGGCGCACTGCGCCGGTTCGTCGGTTGGCTGCCAGCGGGCGTTGTAGAGCAGCACCCACGCACCGGTGCGCTCCCCGCGATCGTTGCAGAGATTTGGCGCCAAGGGCGCCTGGCTCCACAACGGCACAGCCAACAGGCAAAGCAACAGCCAGCGAAAACGCATCATACCTCCGATGCTTCCGGCTACACCTGCCCTCATGTCTCGTCAAGCAATTTCCGGCGTAAAGAGCAGGGGCGCTGCCCCTGAACCCCACAAACTTTTTGCAAAAAGTTTGATCAAAAACTCTTGGCGGATGCTACGCATCCTATGTACAAAACATATTCATGTGACACAAAGGATGCGCAGCATCCGCTAAAGCTTTTTGGCCTTACCTACAAGAATCGGCTTCCCAGCCGATTTCTCTCTTGGTGTAAACGATGTTCGAACATCGTTTCACCCGAAAAAGGTAAGCTTGACAAGCCACAACAGCCATGCTGTTTTTGAGCCAACGTTGTGGCAACCGCCACCCGTAAACGAAAATTTCATTCAGGCGATGTTCGCCGAAAGGATTTGATATGCGTTATATTATGCCATTATTGGTCGTTGTGTTGGTTCTGCTGGCCGCTTGCGGCAAGAGCGACACTGCCCAGTCGCGTACACCGGAACAGCTCGGCGAGACGATGCTGCGCGCCCTCGAGTCGGAAGACTTCCCCCGCCTACAGGAAACATTCACAGACGCCGAAACTTACCAGTCCTATTGCAATGAAATGACTGCCAGGTTTCATCATGAGGTCAATCCCGGCTTCAAGAGTGAGAGTTACCCTGGCCGTATAGCCGAAACACGCACTGCCTTCGAGCGGATACGCACCACAAGCGCCGAACGTTTCGGGTTTGACTGGAGCGCGGCTGTCCTTGTCACTGTCAGTCTCTCGGAGCACATCACCGAGCTCGAAGGCTTCACCGACCACTCCGGCATGGACATCCTCTTCCGCGCCAACGACACCGACTACCGCATCTCGACCTATGGCGCAGTCCGCACCGCCGACGGCGAACTTCTGCTCAAGCCTGGCCGCTTCTGGCTGGTGAAGCAATAGCCCCATGTCGTTGGACGTAGAACGCCTGGACGAACCGGTCGAGGTGATTTTCTACTTTGGCCTCGACCAGAAACGCCCGGTGCGCTTCCGCTGGGACGGCAGGGTTATCCGCATCGCTACCTCGAAGGGGTACTGGCACCGCCGTGAGGGAATCACCGTATGTCATTACTGGGCTGTCACTGACCGTGACGGCAACTACTACGAGCTCGAGCTGAACGCCGACAGCCTCACCTGGAAGCTGCGACGGCTTGTACATACCGATTGAAAGCGCGGTTAATATTTGACAGTTAGCCATTTCGCATTAAATTACCAGTAAATGACCACGCTGGAGATATACGATGGAAAACGCGGCGCTTGCCGGTAACATTCAGATTGAATTAGTGGGCAATGGGATTTCGGCAAACATCCTGAAGATGTATCCATACCACGAAGACGGCTCCGAGACCACACGCGAAGACGTTTTGCATTTGCTCAATCTCGAACGGGTGCAGCATGGTTTAAGTCGTGAGGCTATCGACTACTGGCTACAGGTGGGCAGAGACGAAGGCCGAGCGCCGGAGAAATGTCTCGTGGCGCATTTCACGCCTGCTCTGCGCCGAGGCACCGAACGTCTTGAAATGATTGTCGAGCAATCAGTCGAGGTGGGCGACCGCCCCGCCTGGGACATTGCCAGCCGCTTCTTCGACAGCTTCGAGTTGAGCAGGCTCTGGCTGTGCGAGCACAAGCTGTGCCTGGTCCATGAGGGCCAGCAACTCGCCAGGCGGGTCACGGTTGACACGCCGGAGCCGGGCACAAACACCTTTGGCGAAAACATCCCTGTCACTCGTGGACAGAACATCGAATTCACCGCCGGCGAAGGCGTGTATCTTGACCAGAATACCGGAATGTTCACCGCAGGTGTGTGCGGTTATTTTGTCATCAAAGATTTCTCGCTCACTGTGCAGGAGGCGCTGTTCATCACCCGCGACAGGATGCAGGCGTACTTCATCAACCTCCCTCGCACCAGTCCCGACGATTTTATTACCGACAAGGAGCTGTATAATTACTATCAGCGCAACCAGATAATGTTCGACAAAATCGATAAAAAAGACTGGAGCGCCTGTCAGGTCAATTCACATGTGCTGATAACCGAAGGCAAGCTCCCGGGGGCCTCGATCGACGCCGAGCTGGAGCTTTTCTTCACCATCGAGAAATCGATTGGCGAGATGGACGAAAGCGGCCGTATCGACTATAAAGAGCAACACAAGTTCAACAGCATCGAGGCCGACAAGTTGTTGGCCACCAAGAAGCTGGCCATTCGCGGCAGCGAGGGGCGCGATCTGTTTGGCCAGGTCAAGCTCGCCCCGATGCCAGCGGATATTTTCTTCAAACAGGGACGCGGTACCCGCGTAGAAAAGACCGACACCCACCTCTCTGTGTACAGCGCCGAAGAAGGTGTGCTCCAGTACGAGAAAGACATCATCTCGGTGTTTCCCGAAATCACCATACGTGGCGATGTCGGCATGGAAACCGGCCACATCGACTCGGCCGCCAATGTTCAGGTAATGGGCGATGTATTGGCCGGATTCAATGTCAAGTCGAAGAAAAACATTTTGATCAACGGCAACATCGAAGATAACTGCGTCATCGACTGCGGCGGCGATCTCAACGTTGTGGGCGGCATCTCCGGCGAAAACACGCGCATCATCTGCAAAGGAACCTTCAGCGCAAAATACATCGAGACCTGCTCGGTGGAGGCAGGCGGCACAATGCAGGTGCAGCGTTTCCTGCGAGGGG
The DNA here is from genome assembly GCA_021108395.1 of Candidatus Cloacimonadota bacterium. Classification (GTDB taxonomy): domain Bacteria; phylum Cloacimonadota; class Cloacimonadia; order Cloacimonadales; family JAIOQZ01; genus JAIOQZ01. Next base: position 34,794 of record JAIOQZ010000025.1, on the reverse strand, counting down.
CGAGAATCACTTGCCACGGCTCGATCATGGTCTTCGGCTCAGGCATCAACCTCAACGAGCGCGGCGCTATCGTCGATTGCGAAATCCGCGTGCGCGACGAGCTGCATGTGCCGGTAATCGGTAGCGACGCCGGATTGACAACCACCATCTGGTTCGCCTGGGACAAGAAACTATACGATCACATCGAGAATCTCACAGAAACGGTTGGCAAGATTGAACAGCAGCAGAAAGAACTGAACGAAAGCCAGCCGGTTGACATCAATAATCCAAATGTTTACAGCCAATTGCAAAACCTCGATTCTCTCACTAAAGACGGAGTTATCGCAGCAATACAAGAGAAGAACAAGACCGAGGGACGCCTCAAGATGATGCGCAAAATCCTCGATGGAGAGCTGAAGAAACGTGACGACATGCTGTGTAATTCAGCCGTGCACATCAGTAAGAAGCTGCTGCCCGACCTGGTGCTTCACTGTCATGGGGTGCAGCGAACCATCGACACCGTTGAAAGCCCTTCGAGGTTCTACTTCGGAATTCAGACCCGCCTCATTGACCGCAGCAAGTTTGGCATTGAAGGCGGCACGAGCGATGAGACCGAGTAGCGTCGCTGCCTCGTCGCGCTACCTGCCGGAACGATGGTGACTGAAACCCTCCGCGTTCACCCCGAAGTCGCCGCGGCGCTGCGGGAGCATCGCCCCGTTGTGGCGCTCGAATCCACCCTTATCTCACACGGTCTCCCCTGGCCAGATAACCGCGATACCGCCCTGCGCCTCGAATCCATCGTGCGCGAAGAGGGCGCCGTGCCCGCCACCATCTGCCTGGCCAATGGCCATGTGCATGTGGGGCTGGACAGCAATCTGTTGAACGATCTGGCCAGTGGCGGCGCACAGAAAGTGAGCATGCGCAACCTGTCACTGGCGCTGGCGAACCGCTCATTGGGAGCCACCACAGTCGCCGCCACCATGTGGTGCGCGCACCGGGCCGGCATCGAGGTGTTCGCCACCGGCGGCATCGGCGGAGTTCATCGAGGCGCGCCGTTCGACGTCTCCGCCGACCTCTTGCAGATGAGCCGCACACCGGTGATGATAATCAGCGCAGGGGCCAAGGCCGTGCTCGACCTTCCGGCCACGCTCGAAGTGCTGGAAACCCACGGCGTCCCGGTGGTGGGACTGCGCACCGACGTCTTCCCCGCTTTCTGGTCAGCCGCCAGCGGGCTGCCCGTGCCCCGACTCGACAGCGAAGCAGAGGTGGCCGCGCTCTGGCATACGCATCGCAACCTCGGACTAAGCCAGGCCCTGCTGGTGGGCAATCCCATCCCGCGTGAGCACGAGATTCCCGCCGCGACTATCGAGGGCTGGCTGCGCGAGGCCGAGCGCGACCCGGCTCTGCCCTCTGGCCCGGCGCTGACGCCCTGGCTGCTGCGTCGGCTGGCCGAGATTTCCTCAGGACGCACGTTGCAGGCCAACCTGCGTTTGTTGGAGAACAACGCTCGCGTGGCGGCGCGGGTGGCGGTGGCTCTATTCAAATAAGCGCTCTTCTCCTCCGACTGCCAATTTCTGCTTGACGCCTGCAACACCTCTGCATATCCTGTCGCCAATGAATATGCGCAGGAGGCTCACATGAGCGACACCAAACCAAAGAAGCCGGAACACGGCTCGCTTTCGATACACACCGACAACATTTTCCCCATCATCAAGAAATGGCTCTACTCCGAGCACGACATCTTCCTGCGCGAGCTGGTGAGCAACGCCGTTGACGCCACCAGCAAACGCAAAGCCGCCCAGCCCAAACACGCCGACGACGAGTTCAAGGTGGTGGTGAAGCTGGACAAGGACGCCCGCACCATCAGCGTGAGCGACAGCGGCATCGGCATGACCGGCGACGAGATCAAAAAATATATCAACCAGATAGCCTTCTCCGGCGCCGAGGAATTCGTCAGCAAGTTCAAGGATCGCCAGGCCAGCATCATCGGCCACTTCGGGCTGGGATTCTATAGCTCGTTTATGGTGGCAGAAAAGGTCACCATCGACAGCCTGAGCTACAAGCCCGGCGCCAAAGCCGCCCTCTGGGAATGCGACGGCACCACCGAATACACCCTGGGTCGCGGCGAACGCACCGAGGTGGGCACTACCGTCACCGTGCACATCAACAAGGAAAACGAGCAGTATCTCGACGAGAGCAAGCTGCGCGAGATGCTCGAGCGCTACTGCAACTTCATGCCTTACCCCATCGAGCTGAGCGGCAACGTGATCAACCAGACCGAGGCGCTGTGGCTGCGGCATCCCAAAGACGTCACCGACGACGAGTATAAGCAGTTCTACAAGGATATGTTCCACGAGTGGGAAGAGCCGCTGTTCTGGATTCACCTCAACGTCGATTTTCCCTTCAACCTCAAGGGCATCCTCTACTTCCCGCGACTCAGAAACGAACTCGACTACCATCGCGGCAGCGTCAAGCTCTACTGCAACAACGTGTTCGTCGCCGACAACCTGAAAGAATTCGTCCCGGAATTCCTGCTGCTGCTGCGCGGCGGCATCGACGTCCCCGACATCTCGCTCAACGTGTCCCGCAGCTTCCTGCAACAGGACGCGCAAGTGCGTAAAATCAGCAAATACATCATCAAGAAGGTGGCCGATCGCCTCAACGAGCTGTTCAGGGAAGACCGCAAACGCTTCGAGGAGCTGTGGGACGACATCCAGCAGTTCATCAAGTTCGGCGTCATCACCAACGAGGACTTCTTCGAGGCGATGAAGGACATCCTCGTCTTCAAAACCAGCAAGGACGAGTGGGTGACGCTGGAAGAGTATAAAGAGCGCAATCCGCAAACAGCCGAGAAACCCGCTGAGGATGACAAGGACGGCCTGACAACGCACAAGATATACTATTCTCCGGGCGAGGATACGCAGGTCACCTATCTCAAGCTGATGAGCGACCAGGGCATCGAAGTGATCTATACGACCAGCGCCATCGACACGCATCTGTTCCAGAACCTCGAGTCGAAGCTGCCGTTCACGCGCTTTGTCCGCATCGACTCCGAGGTGCTCGATGGCATCGTCAACACCGACAAGAAAGAGCTGGTGGACGCTGACGACAAAACCGAGAGCGACAAGGTGAAAGCGGTGTTCGAGCGCGCCCTGGACAACGAGCAGATAACCGTTGAGCCCAAGAGCCTGAAGACACCCGAAATCCCCGCGATGGTGGTGTTTAACGAGCACATGCGCCGCTTCCAGGAGATGAGCCACCTCATGCCCGGCGGCGACAAGATGGACATGCCGGCCAATCACACGCTGGTGGTCAACACCGAGAACGCGAGCGTCAAGAAGGCGCTGCGCCTGGACGCCGCCGGCAGCGCCGAGAACGCCGACATCCTCTGCCGCTACCTGCACCAGCTCGCGCTGCTCGAACAGAAGGCATTCGACGGCCAGCAGCTGCAGGCGTTCATTGCCAACGCCAACCGCATACTGGGGATGTTGTAAACCGAGTGGCAACAGATATTGCGGCGGGGCCTGCGGGTTCCGCCGTGTTTTTTACTTGCCTGCCTGGAGGGCGCCCCGAGACGAAAAACGCGATAAGTGCAAAAAAAAATTGACTTCCAGAAGCCCGGCGCTCCCTATTTGTCTTGACAAGCCCGAAACGGTTTGTACACTACAAATTGGAGGTTGATATGAAACGGAGCGTCTTTCTTGTGGGTCTGTTGGCCCTCATGTTCCTCAGCCAGGCAGCGCTGCTGTGCAGCGACGAGTGTAAGTTGCTGTTATCGATAATGTCAAAGCCAGGGCCTTACCTCGACAATGAATATGTGGAAGAAGTTCTCGATGAATTGCAAAGCCATCATAGTGGGCAGAATGATGGTTGGGGACTTGCCTATTATCTTCGCAATGAATCGTGCACGGGAGAAGGGCTTGAGTGGTGGCCACAAGATCCTGATAATCCAGTTCCTTCAAATCGATGGGCGGGTTATGCCAACGCCTACAATAACGACAATTATGAAATGGCAGCAGACGCCATTATCGCTGAACGGAATCGAATCATCATCGGGCATTTGCGCAATGGGTCCAGTGGAGGGTCAGGGGATGAAATTCCCAACCCGCACCCCTTCATCTATGAGACGGACATAAACTCCTTCGCCTTCGCCCAGAATGGAGGACCAGGAAGCACCTATATGCCCGACCTGGCTGACAGAATCATTTCCCTGAACAGCTATTATGGCTGGGGTGACGAGCAACTTGTTTACCTCGCAACTCAGGATGTCGATTCCGGCGTCTATTTCGGTTACCTCATGGCATACATCAGGCTGAATAACTGGAACATCCTGCAAGGCCTGCGAGAGGCGATGACAGACGATATCTTCCAGGGAGGCTGGGACAAGAACTTCGTTTTCACGGACGGCTATGACGCCTATGCCTATCGACACACTAATGATGAGTTGCACCCTTTACACTATGGCTATAATCAAGATTACAATGCCTACACGGTTATGACTGATGATTCTGATTATGCTGATGTGCCATTCGGAAACGACGAACTTATTTTCTTCTCGCCGGCGAGCAAACCCATCCGCTTCAAGAACTTCTTATACGACATCGGGATTCAGGTGTGCAAGGAGATGCTGCCGCCGAAACCAGACGCCATCAACTACTGGTGCTGGGAAAGCTTCCCCGTGTTGAACCTCGACGACTCGGCCATTGAGACAATGACACAGGAAAATGGTACCCCCTATGGTTTCGATACAGCGATTTACGTGGAAGCACAAGCTGACGGCTCCTATCTCGAGAAAGATGATGACGGGCAGTGGCACGAGTTTGACCTTCCCTCCTTCACCCAGACCGCCGGCTACAAGATCGAGGTTTCTATCTATGACACCACTCCGGCGTGGGTACGCGGTCAGCTCATCACCCATGAGGATTCCTCCTTTGATCTCCAGCCTGGTCAGGACAACTGGGTGGGCTACTGGCTGCTCAACTCGCAGTCGCTGCGCCAGGCCCTGGGCGATAACTTCGACGACGTGGAGAGAGTTGACGCCCAGACATTCTGCTACATGGCGCCGGAAGGTCGCGCTCCCGATCCACCCATCGACATGGCCACCCTGCCGCTGGAGTTCGGCAAGATGTACAACATCATCCTCAAGGAAGGAGTCGGGGTAATCGAAGACTTCTACTGGACCAACTCGCGCATCCCCAGTTCTACAGGTACACTCCCAGGATCTGAATTCTTCACCTGGAACGATGCGCCCGAATACGAGGTAATCGACATAGCGTCGGTGGAGAACGGCGCAGGTATCCTCGAAATCGGCGTGTTTGCCGATGAAGTCTGCGTCGGCGCGTCGGTGGTGGTCGAGTTCCCCGTGCAGATTCTCGCCTACACCGAGGGGTATGAGGGAATCGAGCTGGACTTCCAGTATTGGTATGGCGAGCGCACCGCCGTGCAGGCTCGCCCATCGGTGGCCGTGTGGGACGGCGACGATGGCAAGTATTACGCCGGCAGTCTCGCCGGCGGGCAGATCGACTACCGCACCGTGAGACTGGGCGGCCGCACACAGGCGAAGCCGGCCGAAGCGCGGCCTCTCGCCTTCTCCGCTTCGCCCAACCCGTTCAACCCGTCCACCACCATCGCCCTCAGCCTGCCGCAGGACGGTATGCTCGAGGTGAGCCTGTATAACCTGCGAGGCCAATGCGTACGCGCGCTTACGCGCGGCGATCTCGCGGCGGGCGACTACAGCTTCGTGTGGAACGGCCAGGACGACAACGGCCGGCCAGTAGCTTCCGGCATCTACTTCTGCCGCGTAACAGCCGGCGACGAGGTTATGACGCGCAAGCTGCTTCTGCTCAAGTAGCGCTCCCGCGCTACTCAGTATGTATTTTCGCCATTCAGGCGAAAAACATTGAACTAAAGGGTATGTAGCGTAGCGAATACCCGAAAGTGGAATAAGTCCCAGAGGGGGAGCCTTCCGGCTCCCCCCTTAAGAGTGATGACAAAGTCGGCAATCAGTGGCGGCTTGCACCGGTTACACCCCCCTGTCAAGGGGGGAAGACCCGTAGTCGGGTCAGGGGGGTTTAGAAAATTGAAGATTACGAGAAAGGAAAGAATACCCCCTGCCGCTTCGCGGCTTCCCCCCTTGACAGGGGGGTGTACCGGATGAGGTGTCCCGCCCCAAAACATGTTTGTCAACAGCCCGAGGGGGCGTCTTCCGGCGTCCCCTCTCATTACTCAAGGGAGCCAAGATGAGACCGCTTCTACTGGCGATGCTTGCGATGACGCTTCCGCTGACGCTGTCCGCCACGCTGATTACGGTGGACGACGGCGGTACGGGCGACTATGACGACATCCAGGAGGCCATCGACGCCTCCGCCGACGGCGACACGGTGCTGGTCTTTCCGGGCGTTTACTACGGCCATGTTGACTATACCGGCAAGGCTATCTCCGTGATGAGCCTAGCCATAACCACGGGAGACACCAGCTATGTGGCGCAGACCGTGCTCGACGGCCAGTGGGTCACCGGGGTCGTTCGCATCGACGGTTGCTATGGCGCCTTTCTCGGCGGCTTCACCATCCAGCACGGCATCGGGCAGCATATGGCAATCTATAATTGCTATGTCGGAGCCGGCGTATATATCGACGACTCGATCGTCACGCTTCAGGATTGCCGGATTCATGACAATTACTCCCACGGAGGTGGCGGAGGAGGAGTGAAAATCATTAACTCGCACTGTAATCTTTCCGGTACTACCATTACCCGCAACATGGCCGGAGGCTCAGGCGGCGGGCTTGGCTTCACCTGGAATCCGTCTTCAAATCCTCCGCTCCAAACAGAAGTCACGTTCGATTCGTTGAACAAGAACAGCATCTACTGCAATTCCGGTCTCAGAGGTAACGATATATCAATTAGCCGTTGCGAAAATCTCGATATCGCGCTCGACCGTTTCACCGATTCCGTTCCCGACCCATATTTCGTTTACCTCATGGAGAGTTCGATCACGACATTTTCTGTCGATGAAGCGGTGGTCGAGCCGGCCGAGGCCGACCTCTACGTGAGCGCAACGGGCAGCGACGCCAACGGCGGCCTTTCGCCCGACGACCCGTTGCAAAACGTAGCCTTCGCCATGATGAAGATACGCGCCGACAGCCTGCACCTGCGCACCGTACACGTGGCCGACGGCTTCTACTCCCACTCGGCCACCGGCGAGCTGCTGCCGGTTCACCTGCGCAAGAACGTCTCGCTCATCGGCGACGGGGATACGCAGTTCGACGGCGAAGGCATGTTCCCGTTTTTCCTTCATTACGAGGAGGTCGGCGATGATCTGCACATACGCTCCGGCTCCATCACGGTCGAGAACTTCCTTCTCACGCACGGTGTTCCATACTCTCTTGCGCCACCGTTATATCTGCGGAATCTCGACTACGCTACGATGCGCAATATCGTCGTCGAGGATGTCGTCCTGCCCGGTTTAGAGGGAGGCAGACCCGCCCTTGTCAGCTCGCAAACCTGCGACCACTATGTAATGTCGAACATCACTACCGGCGAGTATGAATACAGCGCAGGCATGAACGTCGGTTATTTTCTTACTGCGGAACTGGATCGCCTGCGCATCGCGGATGCAAAATCAGGCTTGGGCATTCACTACACCCACCCTATAACACCCAGCTTTGCCACGGTGACTAACAGCCTCATCACCGGCTGCGAGAACCTGGAGCCCTGGCCCGGCGCTATCCGCACCAGCGGGCTGAAAATCTACGGTGCCTACTACACCGTGGATCCCGACTCGATGGGCGCCAAGATCATCAACTGCACCATCGCCGACAACGCCGCCCTGCACGCCGCCGTGCTCGTGCAAGACCGCGTATCGGCCGAGTTCTACAACACCGTCATCTATGGCAACGAGCCGAACGTCATCGCCCTGGACGGTCGCTACAACCCCGGCTCGGCGTTCTTCTCGCACTGCCTGCTCGAGGGCGGCATCGACGCCATCGACCCCTACGGTACCCTGTATGAGTGGGACACCGAGTACATCATTACCGGCAACCCGCTGTTCTCCGGCGAGGGCGAGCATCCATACGAGCTGACGGCGTGGTCGCCGTGCCTCAACGCCGGAACCACCGACATCCCCGGCTTCAGCTTCGCCCCCGACGCCGTTGACCTTGCCGGCAACCCACGCATTCACGGCACCGGCATCGACCTCGGCGCCTACGAATTCCAGGGCGTCTCCATCGACGACGAAGCGGACGAGAAACCGCTACGCATACGCGTGTACCCCAACCCTGTATCTCTCGCCAAACGACAGGATAACTTCTACTGCACCTTCGCTTTGTCCATGCCGGTTTCAACGGAAATCGAGATAAGCCTCTATAACATACGGGGGCAGAAGGTGCGTACGCTTGTCAGCGGCTATCTGGGAGGCGGACAACACGAAATGCGCTGGAACGGCTGCGATGACAACGGCAAACTCGTGGGTTCAGGCGTGTATCTGTATCGCATCACCACTTCGCAGGGCCAACGCAACGGACGCATCACGATAGTCAAGTAGCCCGGGCGTTCCTATTTCGCTCTGTTTCCGCCCCGATTGCCGTCGATAGCGCGAGAAAGTGATTGACACTACACCCGCCCATGAATTCCTTGTGCCGTAAGTTAGGCAATTATAGGAGGAAAGCATGGCAATCGTGCGTCCATTCAAAGGCTTGAGGCCTGTTACCGAACATGTTAAAGATGTTGCCTCACCACCCTATGACGTTCTCAATTCCGCCGAGGCCCGCAAGATGGCCGAAGACAAACCATATACCTTCCTGCACGTCATCAAACCGGAAATCGACCTGCCCGTCGGCGCCGACCTCTATGACGACGCTGTCTATGCCAAGGGGCGCGAAAACCTCGAACGCCTCATCCGCGATCAGATTATGGTACAAGACGACAAACCGTGCTTCTATCTCTACCAGCAAAGCATGGGCTACCACAATCAGGTTGGCCTCGTATGCTGCGCATCCATTGAGGACTACGAAAACGATGTGATCAGGAAGCATGAGCACACCAGGCGCGACAAAGAAAACGACCGCATTCGTCACGTGGACACGCTCAACGCAAACACCGGCCCTGTTTTCCTCACCTACCGCGCCAACGCCGAAATGAATGACCTCGCAGCCAAATACATGGAGCGTAAACCGCTCTATGACTTCGTGAGCGAAGACGGCATCTGGCACACGCTGTGGAGCATTACCGACGAAGCATTGATCAAGCGTATCGAGAATCTGTTCGCCGCAATTCCCGTGCTCTATGTCGCCGACGGCCATCACCGTTCGGCATCCGGCACAAAGGTGGGTCAGCGCCGACGCGAAGCCAACCCCAACCACACTGGCGATGAGGAGTATAACAGCTTTCTCTCGGTCATCTTCCCGCATGACCAGATGTATATCATGGACTACAATCGCGTGGTGAAAGACCTGTGCGGCATGAACGAACAAGCCTTCCTCGATCGCGTGAAGAACAGCTTCGATGTCAAGCCGGTCGGCTACGCTTTCGCCCCTGAACACCTGCACGAGTTCGGTATGTACCTCGGCGGTCGCTGGTACAAACTTACCGCCAAGCCGAGCAGCTTCCCGCAGAACGATCCGGTCGCCTCTCTCGACGTGGCTATCCTGCAAAACAACTTGCTCTCGCCCATCCTCGACATCGGAGATCCGCGCAAAGACAAGCGTATCGATTTTGTCGGTGGCATCCGCGGCCTCGACGAGCTCGAACGCCGCGTAAACGAGGGTGAAGCGGTGGCGTTCAGCATGTTCCCCACCAGCATCGAGCAACTCATGGCCATCGCCGACGCCGGCGAGGTTATGCCTCCAAAGTCAACCTGGTTCGAGCCCAAGCTGCGCTCAGGCATCCTTGTTCACCTGCTTGACTAACCAACACTTATCATAAACACAACGGCGGCCGGAACACTCCAGCCGCCGTTTTCTCAATGCCTGGCATCAGCCGTAAACCGCCCCCAGTATCTCACGATTGAAGGCTTCGCTTTGCTGCTGCATTCCATAGCCAAACCCGCCCTGCATCTTGTTGAGCGTGGCGTTGACAACCTGTCCGCCCAGCGCCCCCTGTGAACTGTAGGTGCTGAATTGCGGCTGGATGCTTTGCCCCACGCTGTTCTTATAGGCTTGAGCATTCATGACGGTGTCGATGGCGAGCGCCTGCGCCTCTGTGGCACCCAGTCCGGCCATGTTGGCCATTGCATGTCCCTGATCCATTGCGCTGCTCGCTGCAATTTGCGCGATTTCTCCTACTCCGATCATATCTCACCTCCTCGGTTGTTGTGCATTGATGGTATATCTTACTGGTACTGGATATTTGTGCGGGGGCGCTGCCGAGTGTGTCCAGCGCGAAAACCGGTTGATGTTGACATAGAAAAAGAGGTGAGCAGGCAGAGTATGCAGAAAAACCGCAGTAGCGACGAAAACGTTGCTATACTGCGATACCATCATGTGTTGCGTCTTGGGCAAAGCGGCCATTGTCTGCTCCTGTACACCGTATGACTGCGCCAGAGTGACGACAGTCTTTTCATCGCGGCGTTTGGAGCCAGGCTAACCAGAAAACAAATACTTCCGAACCTACGGGAATGATAGAAGCCCGCCTCAACCTTGTCAACCTATTTCGTCTGATTCTATGTGAATAAAAAGATTGCACCTTTTCGGCCACTTGCTACTTTCGCTTCAGGAGTAATTATGATGCCGAAAGTTCTCATAGTCGATGACAGCCGAATTGTGCGCAAAACCACTCTCAGGGAGCTGCGCGATCAGGGTTACGAGCTTTTTGAAGCCGAGAATGGCCAGGAGGCGCTCGATATGGTCGAACAGCTGCCGTTCGACCTTGTCATCCTCGACATCATGATGCCCGTGATGGACGGCATCGAAGCTTGTCGCCACATCAAGCAGCGCCGGGATTTCATTCCGGTTATCGTTTCCACCGGAATGGACGCCAAGCGCAACGACGACATCATCGCCGCCGGCGCAGACGACATCCTGCACAAACCGGTTGACGGATCTGAGTTGCGCATGCGGGTCGCTTCTTACTTGCGACATAAAGCCTTCTATGATAAGCTGTTGAGCAAAGAGCGCCTGCACTCGGCGCTGGCTATGGCAGCCACGGCCAATCATGAAATCAACCAGCCGCTGATGGTGCTGGCCGGCAATATTGAAATGCTCGATATGTATCTGTCCGCTGAGGCTAAGGACGAAGTGACGAAACGCTACCTGGCCAGAATGCAGGATTCCGTATCGCGAATCCAGAGCATTCTCACTCGATTCAAAAACTCGACTAGTGTGGAAATGGGGGCATATACAAAAGGAATTCCGATGGCCGAACTGGGTGATAACGAGAATGGAGTCGATGACGACGAGTAAATGATATTGCACCCCTGGTCAAAACTACGCTGCTCGAAAAGATTGAGCGAGGGATGCCCCAGAGTGCGCCCAGGATAATTGGCGGCAGGTCATAATCAGCGTTTTCAAGCTGAAAACGATTCATCTTTGCCATAGTTTTACCACTATCCGCCAAACCTCGTGTTGGCCTGCCCCAGCACTGCCTGGGCGTTTTTATTGTGGCTGAGCAGTTTGTGAAATCTCTTGACAAACATATCGAAACAGTATAATAATTGATAGTAAGTGTTAATATTGCACGTATGCTCACTTTGTCGGAGCATTCATATCGGAGGATAAATGAAACGTCTGGCTTGCATTGTTGTTCTGCTGCTTTTCATGGTTACCGCCTGCGGCACAATCAATAAACTATCTCGTGACGGAGTGGACGAACAGGAATTCGTCAGCCGCTTTCTCACGCTGATGATCAACAACAACGAGAACGACGCGGAGATGTTCGTCTTCCTGGCGCCCGAATACTTGCAGTCAAACGCCATCGAAGTCGACGCCTACCAAGTAAACAGCTATTCGCCGGTGGGGTTCAGTATCGAGGAATATGACCCGAGCACCGGCTTGATCACTACACATATCTGGGGCGAGGACAACTCGTGGGTGCACGAACTGGTGTTTAAGCTTGTCAAGAACGAGGGCCGGCTCTACCTCATGCCAGGCCGCCACAGCGATGTGTTCGTTGACCCCTGGTTCGAGGTGCGTTCCTACATCGAAAATTAGCTGCCCAGCGGAGGTTCTATGAAAACACTGCGATGCATTGTGATTCTTTCCGTAGCCGTTCTGGTTGCGTCATGCACCGGAGGGTTCTCGACGGATGGCGTGACGGAAACCGCCTACGTCGATGCCTTCATGAACGACATGCGCGACAACTTCGACGACAATGAACTCTTGCTGGGTTACGTCTCCCCCGAAGCGATGGCCAAACTCGGCGTCGATATGAAGGTGGCCAGGTGCAATTCCTACTCCCCCGATCGCTGGGAAGTCGCCTCGTATGACCACAAATCGGGTGACCTCGGCGTGATGTTGTATGGCTCGCAGGACGCCTGGCAGCACCTGCTCACCTTCCGGCTCATCAAAGAGGATGGCCGTCTCTATTTCGTCCCCGCGCAATACGATTGGGATTACGTCGATCCCTGGTTTACTGTGCAGATAAATGTGGGACAGGAAGAGAAAGCGCTGGTTGACGAATTCCTGCAAAAAATGATCGACGATTACTACAACGAGCCACTTCTGCTCTCATACATTTCACCCGCGTACTGTCGCCAGAAAGGCATCGACAAAGACGATTACAGTTGCAACGCATACGGTCTCGAGTCCTTTGTCGTGGGCAAAATCGATCCTGCCACGAGAGAGGTGGAGGCAATAATTCTGGGCGAGGATGAAGACTGGGCCCACAAGTTGACCTTCAAGATAGTGGACGAAAACGGGCGCATGTATCTGTGGCCCGGCAGCAACAGCGACTCCTACATCGATCCCTGGTTCAAGTTGGAGACAGGCGTACAGTAACGCGCCCAGCGTGTTAAGGCAGGGGCGGCGCCCCTGTCTTACCGACCGTGACGAGCCAGCATCCCTCGCACACGTTCAGCGTGTTCCATCGTGCATTGCCCCGGCTTGAGCCGCCATCCCCAGTTGCCTGTGGCCTGCCCTGGAACGTTCATGCGGGCGGCGCTGCCCAGCTCGAGAATATCCTGCATTGGAAAGATGGTGTATCGCGCCGCCGAGCCGCAGGCGTACTCCATCATATCCCAGACGATGTCAGGATGCACTCCCGGAAGCTTGTTCTTCACCTGTTCACACAGCTCAGGATCGTTCTGCTTGATGTCGGCAAACCAGCCGACGGTGGTATCGTTGTCGTGAGTGCCGGTGTATAGGACGGTGTTGGACGGGAAATCGAGCGGGTCTGGCTCGTGAAACAAGAAATGCAGCACCTTCATGCCCGGCAGGCCAAAGCGGTCTTTCAGCGCGGTTACATCGGGCGTCAGCACTCCCAAGTCCTCGGCCATTACGCGCACGTTATGAAAGCGTCCTGTGAGCGTCTCGAAGAAGCTCTCGCCGGGCCCCTGGTGATATTCACCACCTGCCGCTGTCTCGGCGTATGCTGGAATAGCCCAGTAACGCACGAAGCCGATGAAATGGTCAATGCGAATCCAGTCAACGAGCTGCATGAGGTGTGCAACGCGCTCCATCCACCAACTGAAACCGTGCTTCTGCATCTTGTCCCAGCGGTATATGGGGTTGCCCCATAGCTGGCCAGTCTCGCTGAAGTAGTCTGGCGGAACCCCGGCCACGAGGGTCGGCTCGCCCTCGGAGTCGAGGTGAAACAGCGACTGGTGGCTCCAGACATCGGCGCTGTCATAGCTCACGTAGATAGGGATGTCGCCGACGATGGCGATGCCTTTGCGGTTGGCGTATTCGCGCAGGGCAAACCACTGGCGATGAAACAGGAACTGCACAAACTTGTGGTAGTCCATCTCCTGCTTGAGGTTGCGATAGCAATGCGACAGCGCTTTGGGACGCGGCATGCCCCAGGTGTTCCACGGCTTGTCACCGCAGACGTGCCGCAACGACATGAAAGCGGCAAAGTCGTCGAGCCAGTGCTGGTGTTGCTGACAGAACACCTCGAAGCTATCGTGCAGGGGACTGACCGTAACGCAGTTGTCCCAGGCGCGGCGCAGCAGTGGCTCTTTGTAGGCAACGGCGGCCTCGAACCGAGCCTGGCTGCCCCCTGCGCTCGGGCGACTGGGTATGTCGCTCGCGTTCAGCAGGCCTTCCTTCACCAGCCTGTCGATGCTGATAAGCCAGGGATTGCCGGCAAAGGCGCTGAGCGCCGAGTAGGGCGAAAAGCCCCAGCCGGGGTAGTTGAGCGGGAGCGTCTGCCACAGCTTTGCGCCCGAAGCCTCAAGCCAGTCAACGAAGCGGTAGGCGCTGTCGCCCAGATCGCCGGTGGCGAACCCACCGGTTGTGGCGTCGCCCGGCAGGGATGTGGGATGCAAAAGAATGCCGCACTGTCTGTCCATGAAAACCTCACAAGTTCGTTTATGACATGATAGCACGGCGGTAGATATTGTAAACGAAAAAATGTGGCCGGCGTCTATTCCCCGCCCAGTTCTTTCAGTCGCGCCAGGCGGTCGGATTCGTTGGCCACCAACCACTGGTCTTGCGAGAGTATCTCGTGCGCCTGACGAAAGTAGCGCACGGCCATGTCCGGCTGTTCCAGCGCCAGGTATAGCTCGCCCAGTTCCTCGCAGTTGAAGCCGTCCACCGGCTGACCGGCGTCCTTGGACTCCTGCTCGAGCTCGATCTGAAGCGTTAGCGCTTCGTCCAGCCGATCAAGCGAGCGCAACACGCGCCCCACTGTCCACTTAGCGATGCGAGCGCCAGGTGCGTCGTCCACCTCGATCCGCCAAGCGTAGCCCTTGCGAAAGTAATCCAGTGCGCTCTCGAATTCGCCGCTGTCGTGGTATGTCCAGCCGATGTTGTTGTACATCGGCCCCAGCCAACCCTTCACGGCGCTGTCGGAAGACTCCTCGACCATAGCGAGAGCTTTCAGGTTCCAGTCCAGTTGCAGCTCCGGCGGAGCGGCGATGCCCAGCATGTGCGCCGCGTCGATTGCGGGTCGTTCAAGACCGGCCTTGCCGGCCACTTCCCAGGCGTCGATGAACAACGGAACAGCCTTGTCTGCTTCGCCCGCTGAGTTGAAGGCGCGACCGCGTTCGAGGTCGTAGTGCACCCGAACAGCGATCATGCCGCTGGTTATCTCATTCTCGATGTCGTCGAGGGTGGCGTGGGCCTCGTCGAAATTGCCGCGCAAGCTGTATGTACGGGCAATCTGAGTGCGCACCATCAGCCGGTCTTGCAATGGCTGCTCGGCGCCGGTCGAGTCGAGCCAGGCGAGAAAGCGGGCTTCAGTGGCCGCCGGGTCGTTGTAGTCCCACATGGCGGCGATGATCTTTTCTGTTTCCGTCGAAGGCTGTTTCATGTTGCACCCCATTAATGCTGTTGCGAGCAAAGCTGTGAGTAATATCCAGCGCATAGTCGAATCCCCTTGCTTTTTATGTGTGTTGCAGGCTACCTATAGCTGGGGATTGATGTCAATGAAAATGCGAGGGAGAGGACAGCGGGGAAATCGGGCATTGACAAGTTTCAGTGAATTACGCTTGACAAAACGAACGTCAGAAGTAGTTATATTTCAAGGTCGATCGTATTCTACAAATGAAAGACTTATTGGAAATTCTCAGTTCTTGGAGGTCAAGTGTGAATTCAAACAAGTATAAGGGAATCGAGAAACTTTCACGTTCAGTGAGTTGTGCTGCAAAGACAATTTTCGCGACCTTCGAAATACTAAATGAAGCGGGGGGAGAGTTGCCGATCAAAGAAATTGTTGATTCAATCCCGCATAGAATTGAACTTAATGATTGGGAACAGGAACGATACGAGAAAACGGGGTATATAAGGTGGCAATCAATACTTCATTTTTTTTCCATCGACTGTTCAAAGGCGGGCTATCTACGAAAGCAAAACGGAATATGGTATCTTATCAGGGGAAGGAGAAAATGCAATTTCTTTGGGAGCAGTAGCCCTCCTCGAAAGTGCTACGAAGAAATATCAAGTTTGGGACAAAAAGAGAAAGGCAGATACTGAAGAGGAAGGAATAGAAGATAGACCTAATCAAAAGGCAATGATAGAACAGCTTGAAGAAAGCGCAATTGAAGGAATAAAGGAATTTATTCGGAACAAAAATCCTTATGAATTTCAAGACCTAACCGCAGCTCTTCTTCGAGCCATGGGCTATTACACTCCTTTTATATCACCAAAAGGCAAGGATGGTGGCATTGATGTGGTAGCTTATAAAGATCCGCTAGGAGCACAAGCACCAAAGATAAAAGTTCAAGTGAAACACAGACCGGATTCATCCATAATAGTGGATGATGTTCGAAGCCTTCTTGGCCTTTTGAATAACACTGGTGATATTGGGTTGTTTGTCACTTCAGGGAAATTTACACGAGATGCTGAGAGATGTGCGAGAGATTCTCAAACCCACGTTAGACTTATTGATGGTGACGCGTTTATTGGATTGTGGAAAGATTATTACTCACAATTATCCGATGAAGAGAAGAACCTAATGCCATTACAGCCAATTTACTTTCTCGGCACAAATGAATAATCACAGAACACCACGCCTTAGTTGATCGTCCCCCTTCTCCCCGCCATTATCCCCTTCTCATCACTTTTTACTTGACGCACTCCCGTCAATCAGCCAATAAAGAGAGTAACAGGCTTCTTCGGGTGGTTCCTCGAAAGGCCGAGTTCACACGCGAGAGGAGACATCACTATGGTTAACTACGTTTCGCTTCGGGTAAAATGCCCGCTCTGCGGCGCCTCGCTGATGGATGAGAACAAACTGATCGATACCAAGCCCGGCGTCAAGCTTCAGATCAGTGTGGAGGCCGGGCAAGGCGAAATCTGGCTGAGTTCCATCTACGGAAGCTACAACTACGAGGCTACCGTGAACGTGCGAGATGAAGAAATCGCCCAATTCTTTTGCCCTCACTGTAAACAGCAGCTTCTGGCCACCAAGAATTGCTATGCCTGTAACGCCCCGCTGGTGCCAGTTCACCTCCTCGAGGGCGGCAAGGTGAGCATCTGCTCGCGTGCCGGTTGCGAGAAACACTCGATTGAGTTCGAGGATCTCAACGTCGCCCTGCACCACTTCTATGAAGACTTCGCCTACCGCGGCCAACAGGACCCAGTCGCGGTGGAAAAGGCCAAACACCCCACCGCCCCACCGCCTCGGCGTGACGATGACGATCGCGATATTATCGAGTCCGGCACCTTCCTGCATGCGTTCTGTCCGCACTGCAAGAAAAGCCTCAACGAGCGTGACATGCTCAAGTTTAAGGTGATGAAGGGCAACAACGAAATCGGCTATCTCATGTTGAGCCCGTATCTCAATGTGTTCACCCGCAAATCGAGCATCCATCTTCCCGAGGACACCGCCGTCGAAGACATCAGATGCTGGCATTGCGACTCGAGCCTCATGGTGGACGAAGACCCCTGCCCGCGCTGTAACTCAGACGTTGCCCGCATCACTGTGGCCGCCATGTCCCGCATGGTTGACTTCTACATCTGTTCCAAGAAAGGCTGCACCTGGCACGGCCTCTCCGATGATGACCTCAAGTATATCATCATGGAAGACAGCGAAGAATGGTAATCTGAATAGAGAGCGAGGAGACGCATTTATGTTTGAAATCGTACGAAAGGATGAAATGGCTCAAGGCACGAACATCCGCTTCGACATCCTGGCGCCAAAAATCGCCGCCAAGATTCAGAGCGGGCAATTTGTAATCCTCCGTGTAAACGAAACAGGAGAGCGCATCCCCATCACCGTCGCCGATGTTGACCGCTTCTCCGGCGTCATCACCATCGTGTTCCAGGTGGTGGGCAAGACAACCGCGCTCATGCGGTCACTCGACGCCGGCGACTTCATCAAGGATGTCGTTGGCCCCCTGGGTCGCCCGGCGCATGTCGAAAAATGCGGCACTGTAATTTGCGTTGGCGGCGGCACCGGCATCGCCATCCTCCACCACGTTGTCAAAGACATGAAAGAGGCCGGCAACTACGTCATCGGCATTATCGGCGCTCGCACCAAGGATTTGCTTATTCTCGAAGACGAGATGAATCTGTTGTGTGACGAGCTGGTCGTGTGCACAGACGACGGAACGCACGGGCAGCAGGGCTTCGTTACCGAGCCCCTCGCAAAGTACCTCGAAGAGCGTTATGACATCAAACTCGCCTATGCCATCGGGCCAATCATCATGATGCAGAATGTGTGCAAGCTGACAAAGAAGCACGACCTGCACACTATGGTCAGCCTCAATCCGGTGATGATTGACGGCACCGGCATGTGCGGTGGATGTCGAGTGACTGTGGACAATCGCACCCAGTTCTGCTGTGTTGACGGCCCTGATTTTGACGGACACAAGGTGGACTTCGAGGAACTGAGCATGCGCAACTCGATGTACCTCAAAGAGGAGAAGGACGCGCTTCTGTTCTCGATAAAGTGACACGCGACTGACGAAAAACAACGGGGAGACTGCCTTAAATTTTGTATAAGGGGAGAATATGCTGGATTATGACGTAAAGTATCTCAAGTTTAAGACATTCTTGAACACCTACTGCCCACATTGCAACAACAGCTTCAACATCAAGACAAAGACTGAACACGTTATCAAATTCAATGCGAAGTACAAGGGTGAAGACATCGAGCTGCGTCTCAGCCCCTACCTCGACGTATTCGAGGTGGAGTGCTCGATTGACCTGCCCGAGGGCGCCGTGCTCGATGACCTCATCTGCCCGAAGTGCAATGCCAGCCTCGTCACCGACGAGCGCAACTGCGGAGAGTGCAACAGCCCGGTGGCGCTGGTCATCATCTCGGCTTTCGCCAAGCTCATCAATTTCTACATCTGCCTGAAATACGGCTGCGAATGGCACGGACTCACCAAGGCCGACGAACGCCAGATCAAGCTGAAAATCCCGCGGCAGGAGATGCCGGAGCAGGATCAGAAACTGCGGGTGCACAACTTCGTCGAGGTACCATACGGCCTCACCACCGAGCTGGCCCAGCTCGAGGCCGGGCGCTGCCTGCAATGCAAAAAACCGCTATGCGTAGATGGCTGCCCCGTTGCGGTGGACATCCCCGGTTTCATCAAGCTGCTGCGTGAAGACGACATTGACGGAGCAGCCAAGAAGATAAAGGAGCGCAATGTGCTGCCAGCCGTGTGCGGTCGCGTGTGCCCTCAGGAAGACCAGTGCGAGGCCAAGTGCGTGCTGGGTATCCGCGACGAACCCGTAGCCATCGGCAACCTCGAACGCTATGTGGCCGACTTCGAGCGCAAGATGGACCTGGTGAAAGTGCCTCTCATCAAGAAAAAGCGCAAGCAGCGGGTGGCTGTCATCGGCTCTGGGCCTGGTGGCATCACCTGCGCCGCAGACCTTGTTCTGCTGGGTTATGGCGTAACGATGTACGAGGCGCTTCACGAAGCCGGCGGCGTGCTGCTCTATGGCATTCCAGAGTTCCGCCTGCCCAAGTCCATCGTGAGTTTCGAGCTCGACTATCTGCGCAAGCTGGGCGTTAAGGTAGAGCTGAACCACGTCATCGGCACCATCTACACCGTTGACGAACTGCTCGAAAACTTCGATGCGGTTTACATCGGGGTGGGCGCTGGTCTCCCCCGCTTCATGAATATCCCCGGCGAGAACCTGTGCAACGTGTTTTCGGCCAACGAATACCTCACCCGCATCAACCTGATGAAGGCATACAAGTTCCCCGAGTACGACACGCCCAAGCCCAGCGGCAACAAGATTACCGTGCTGGGTGGCGGCAACGTGGCCATGGACTGCGCTCGTAACGCCTTGCGCTGTGGCGCCGCAGAGGTGACCATCGTTTACAGACGCTCACGCAAGGAGCTGCCGGCTCGCGCCGCCGAGGTTCATCACGCCGAGGAAGAGGGCATCAAGTTCAAGCTGCTCACCAACCCCGTTCGCTATATCGGCAACGACCAGAACTGGGTGAAGGGCATGGAGTGCATCCAGATGAAACTGGGCAAGCCCGACGACTCCGGCCGCCGCCGTCCCGTTCCCATCGAGGGCAGCGAATTCATCCTCGATACCGACATGGTCATTGTGGCCATCGGCACCGGGCCCAACCCCATCATCTTCAGCACAACGCCCGGCCTCAACCGCAACAAGTGGGGCTACATCGATGTGAACATGGAAACGATGGAAACCTCGAAGGAATTCGTGTATGCCGGCGGCGACATCGTCACCGGCTCGGCCACGGTCATCGAGGCAATGGGCGCGGGCCGCATCGCCGCCGACGCCATTCACAAGAAACTGACCAAAAAAGCGAAATAAGCGTTGGGGGCTGTCTGCGGGCAGCCCCGACTACTTTTGGAGGCCACATGCGCTACATAACTGGATTTCTGCTTCTGGCTCTGTCGCTGACAGGCTGCGTCAAAGGTTCTGGCAACGTCGTCACGCGGCAGTGCGACGTGTCGGACTTTCAGCGAATCGAGTTGCACGGGCTGGGCGCCATTATCATTACGCAGGGCGATCATGAATCGCTGGTGATCGAGGCGGAGGACAACATCATCGAGCGTGTGCACGCCCGCGTGGAAGGCGACGAGCTCATTATCGGCATGAAGCGCAAGCTGTTTGTCCGCCCCACCAAGCCCATCGTCTATCACGTCACCGTGCGCGAAATTAACCGGATAGCGGTGCTCGGCGCCGGTGAAATCGAAGCCACCACACCACTGCGGGTGCCGCATCTCGAATTACGCGTGGCCGGAGCGGGGGAAATCGACCTCGAGGTGGACACCGACTCACTGTCGCTCAAAGTGGCCGGCGCCGGTGACCTCTGGCTGCGTGGCCGCGCCGATGTCTTCATGATCGAGATAGCCGGAGCCGGCGAAGTTGAAGCGTTCGAGTTGCAGACCCGCTCCACCGTCATCGAAGCGGCCGGGGCAGCCGAGATAGAGGTGAGCGTGAGCGAGTCGTTGTCGCTCGTAGCGAGCGGCGCCTGCGAGGTTCGCTATCGCGGCGATGCGAGGATTATCAAGCAGGAGGTTTCCGGCGCGAGCAGCATCACAAGGTTGTAGCCTCCCTCCCCAGCAACATCAGATACCCGAACGGCATCCCGCGGTCGCAGACGGCGATGGCGCCCCTGCCTTCGCCTGTGGCGCGCATTAGCAACATGGCCATCCACTCCACGCCAACGCGCACCAGTCGTGCGCGGCTTGGCTCGAACGGCATCAGCCGAGCGATGTCGGCGTCGCGCATGGCGCATAGCTCGCGGGAGTAGCGCGTCAGGTCGGCGGCGGAGAGCTGCGAGCCATGCACGGCGTCGGCAGCGTAGCGCACTTGCCCCAGCTTCACGGCGGCCAGATTGCACACGGTTCCGCCCAGTCCCACAGGCCGCGCGTTGTCCAGGTTCCAGTCGACCAGCGCCTCCAGGTGCAGGCGCATGTAGTCGCGCCGTGCCTGCCCATCCGCGCCGAACATGCTCTCCAGTCGCCGCAACCCCACCGGCAAACTCGCCCAGCGCACCACCTCGCCGTCCTCGACAAGCGTACACTCGGTGCTGCCGCCGCCGATGTCGAAGGTGAACAGCCGCCCCGCAAACGCCGACGCCGCGGCCAGTCCGCCGCAGCGGGCTTCCTCCTCCTCGCTGAGAATGCGTAGCGCCACGCCGTGCCGCCGTCGCAGCCAGTCGGCCAGCTCGCCGATGTTGGCGGCCTCGCGGGCAGCACTGGTGGCATAGACGTGGATGTCGTCGGTGACGGCGCGGCTCATGGCGATATAGCGGTCGAGGATGCGGCGGGTGCGGCGCAGTCCGGCGGTGGTGAGGCGGTCGCCCCTCATGCCACGACCCAGGGCACTGACGGCGCTGGCGCGGTGGTCGGCCACTATGCGCTCACCCTCACGGCGCCCCCACAGCAACAAGATGTTGTTGCTGCCCACATCCAGCACGGCCTGGATGGGCGGCCTATTCTCGAAAGCGTGGCGCACGCAGCGTCGGGCGACTTCGCGGTTGGCAGTGGCGCGGCCACGAGACCGCTTTGTCCGCCGCACCCAGTCCAGCGCCTGCGGCCAATCGAGGCCTGCCAGTTCACTGGGAGACACCAGCTGATGCGGGTGGTTCATCTCGCGCAGGCCGTCACTGAGCAGAACGTCCTCGGGCTGGCTGTCGCGGTGAGTGCACAGCAGCGGCGCTCCGGCCACAACGCACTCCGCCAGTGTGCTGTAGCCCAGCTTGGTAAGCACGAGATCCACCGCTGGCAGCAGCGACGGCAGGTCGGCGCTGCGGGGCAGCACGCGGTAGTTGTCTGCGGGAGGCCCGGCTTCCACCGCCAGAACCTGCACGTTCGGCTGGGCACACAGCGCGGCGAAATCAACCGTCGAGCCGCCCATGCCACCGAAAAGCGCGAGAACCAGCAGCGTATCGTCACTCACGCCCAGTTGGCGGCGAACCGACGCCCGTCGCGTGTTCGCCTTGCGCGTCAACAGGCCGAATGACTCGATTCGCGGGAACGACGCCATGCTCCGCCGACTCGAAAACGGCAATCGCAGCGCCAGACCGGCATGGGCGCAGGCACGCTCGACGCGGGCGAGCGCCTGCTCGGCCTTCACCCCGCCCAGCACATTGCGATAGATGAATGGCCAGTCGAAGTTGGACATCGCCACCGAGGGTACCCCGGCTCGCGCCGCCGCCTCGAACGCAAGCGGCGGGATGTCGCCCACCACGAGGTCGATGCGCTCGCGGCGCAGAAAGGCCGCCTCAGTCGCCAGCAGGTCTTCGCGGCGCGACCATAGCTCGTTCAGTCCCGCCAGTGTAGCTGTGGCGTCGGCGGTTCTCCAGCCGTGTTGCACCAGGCCAAAGTCGAGGCTGACCCTGCGCTGGAGCGTGAGCTGGGGGTCGAGGCCGGCGAACAGAAACGCCGGGCGGTCGGTGCACAGCCAGCAGACGATGCCCGCCTCGTTGAGCGTCTGCGCCAGCGCCGCCATGCGGGTGGCATGGCCGTAGCCGTGATTCGAGATGTATATAGCGACTTTCAACTATTCTCCCTGTTGTGCCCCTCTCCGGGCATCTACAGCGGTAGAGCAAGCCCTAAGCATGATTGACCATAGGGGCTTTTTCATTATTCACCGCTTATTATCCTCGTGGCGTTTGGTCCAATTCAGTTGCCCTTTCCTCATTGTGTCTTTATTGTGTTTTTTCTGGTTTTCAATAAGGTATTCCAATGTCATATCACACTCAGCCCTGATCTCAGCATTATCTGTTTCAGACTTGATTTTTTCGATTACTCCCATTTCAATGTGTAGATATCCAATCCGCACTGCCCTGAGGCCATATATCAGGAATTCATCGCTCTGCCCAAGTGTAAGCATCCTTTCTACTGTTATCTGAGAATGCCACAGCAACTCAGGAAGATGTCTTCTCCATATTGAACTATACGAAGAAGTTGTCCAAGGAATGTAACCAGGCGTTGTGTTGTAACCAAACCTTCCCAGAGAATTAATCAGTGCAATTATAGCTTCTGGGGTGTTCATTCTATTTAGAGAGCTTAGAACAACATGGTATATATTTACGGATTCCGTATCTCTGGCAATAATAACCAGCTCATCAATATAATTATCATCAAAATCGGGCAGCATGCTGTCCATTGCGCATTTCAGGAATGCTTCATCGTAGTCAGATGGATTTGTCAGAATGGTGCTAATCTTTTCCTCAAGGGCAGGGCTTTCTACCATTCTCATCCTCGACAAAACCTGTCGTTTTAGACTTGGCTCCTCTGTCTGATCATACAGGTCTGACAAAACCTGCGGAGATGCGTAGTCTTCCCAATCTATAAAATTGAGTACATAGCTTCTTAGATACACTTCTGATTCCTTCTCAAAAGCAACTTTCAGCAAGACTTCCTGATATCTGGCGTAGTTTGCACATTCACTGTTTATCCAGAATCCTGCCATATCCAACAAATATAATCTGAACTTTGGATGATAGGTTTCGTCGCCGATCCACTGTATCAGCGCTTTGCTATAATTTTTCTCAAACAGAACAGTTGTCACATACGGATGTATGTCCATTGCGCCATTTCTACCTCTGTCAGGATGGTCTATAACAAGCTCATAGGCCAATTCAAAAAGCTCGACTGCGGTCATAGCCCAAAGAACAGCAATATCCTGTTTGTAACGAGTTGTATGATATCGAGCGTCAATTTTCTCAAAATCCAGTTCTGACATATACGAATCGCTCAGATGCACACACACGAATTTTGGTGGCTCTTTTCTATCTCCAAATATTCCTGTAACACTCCTTTCTCTATCCTCATTGCGATTTTCCTGGTTATTCAGTAGAAATTCAAGGGTCAAATCACACTCATCCTGAACTTCAGGATTACCTGCTTCTGACTTGATTTTTTCGATCACATCCATTTCAATACGTAATCCTCCTATCCGCACAGCCTTGAGACCGTATATAATGAATTCATCGCTCTGCTCAGGTGTAAGCATCTCTTCTACGGCTGTGTGAAAAGGTCGGAGCATCAGATCACCAGCAAGTATCAATCTGGTGTAAGGCAGCCTTGATCGGACAGGCTTCCTTCCAGAGACAGGCTTCCTTGCAGGGTCAGACCTCATTACCGGGGCAGGAGTATCGCTGTGTCCCAACCTTCCCCAAGAATTGATAAAGGCAATTACAGCTTCTGGAGTGTTCATTCTACCAAGAGCTCTCATAGTCTCACAAAATATCGATTCAGATTCGGTATCCTGGGCAATAGCAACCAACTCATCAAGAAAATCGAAATCAGGGCGTGTAAACTGTATTGCGCTCTTCAGGAATTTCTCATCGTACTCATGTGGATTTGCCAGTATCGGAGCTAATCTATCCTCCAAAGCGGGGCTCCTGGCAAATCGCATCTTCCATAAAATGTGCCTTTTAAGCGCTTGATCATCTGTTTGATCATACAAATCTGACAAAACCTGCTGAGATGCTGAGTCTTCCACATCCATACTGCTGACAGCAGATCTCCTCAGATACAAATCTGTTGCATTCTCAAAAGCAACTTTGATCAGGACCTCCTGAAATCTGGCGTAGTTTGGATTTTCAATTTTTATCCATTCTTCTGCAAGATCGATTAATATCCGTCTGAACACGGGAGGATAGTTTTCTTTGCCAATCCATTCAATAATGGCAATTTCATAATTCTGCTTGTCGGGTATTCCGAGAATGTGGTTAGTTACGCTTTTCATGGACTCACCGACGTGACTGGAGCCATCTAAAGCAAACTCAAAGAGTAGTTCAAAAAGTTCGATTGAGGTGAAAGTGGACAGGATTTCATAATCGTTGTTGCAGCGATTTGTATGATACCGAGCGTTTATCTTTTCAAAATCCAGTTGGGGTACTTCCGAATCGTTTTGCTGTGCAAACAGCAAGGATGAAGTAAGAACAAATAGTACGAGCGCCATTATTCCAAGTCTCATTGTATCCCCCTTATATGATAGAACATGTTGTATGTCAGCAAATAATTATGACAAGATTAAAATTGGAGACTTGGCCAGTTGTGCGCCCCCAATCCTGTAAATCCTGATTCAGACAAATCATGCCCTTGATTGGAATAAAAAATGTATCCTTTTTTATTGGAGAAATATCAACAGACATCTAAGGAGCACTTATATGCGACACTTTATCATTATTATTCTACTGGCCATGTGCACCTGGCTGTTCGCCGAAGAATCCCTCGTGGCTCGCTTCCCGCAACCCACGCAGGCCATTCTGGCCACCTACTGCAACGCCGACCACGACGTGGCCGCCCACCGTCCCGGCGAATACCTCGACGTGGTGATGCCGCGCAGCGAATACGACGCTCTGCTCGCCGCCGGTTACAACGTCACCGTGCACATCACCGAGCAGCAGATGCGCGACAACCTCACCCCCGACGCGGGCCGCCCCATCCCCGGCTACCATGATTACGACGAGACGCTCGCCATTCTGCAACAGTGCGTGGCCGACTACCCAGACCTGTGCGCCCTGTTCGACATCGGCGACAGCTGGGGTCCCTTCTACTCGGCCCAGGGACACACCTACTACGACCCCTTCGATGACCACGAGCTATGGGCGCTCAAGGTCTCAGCCAACGTGGCAGTGGATGAAGACGAACCGCACATTTTCTTCATCGGCGAGCACCACGCCCGCGAACCCATCAGCGCCGAGGTGGTGCTGGGCCTGCTCGAACACATGCTCGACAACTACGGTACCGATCCCGAAATCACCGACGACATCGACTCGAAGACGCTGTGGTTCATCCCGCTACTGAACCCTGACGGCCACAAGATCGTGCTGGACCAGACCGACATCTGGTGGCGCAAGAACATCCGCGACAACAACGACAACCATACATTCGACAGCGACTACGGCACCGGTACCGGCGACGACGGCGTTGACCTCAACCGCAACTATGGCTTTATGTGGGGCAACGTGGGCAGCACCGACAATCCCAACGGCGTCACTTATCACGGCCCCGAGGCGTTCTCCGAACCCGAATCGCAGGCCATCCGCGATCTCGTTTCGGCGCACCATTTCGTGCTGGGCTTCACCTATCACTCCTACAGCGAGCTCGTGCTCTATCCCTACGCCTATGCCGAAGACATCTACACCCCGGATGTCGTCGCACTCTCTGGACTGGCCATGGAAGTCGCCGCGGCCATCGACGCCCTGTACGGCGGACACTACACGGGCGGGCCGTCCTATGGCCTCTACCCCACCATGGGCGACACGACAGATTGGGCCTATGGCCTTTTTGGCATCTTTGCCTACACAATCGAGTTGGCCACGCAGTTCATCCCCCCGCAGAGCCAGATTGGTACCATCACCGACGACAACATCCCCGGCGCCATGCTGATGCTCGACCGCATCGACTACGCCACCCTCACGGGCCACATCATCGACGCCGACACAGGGCCGCCAGTACAGGCCGAGGTGTTCGTGGAGGGAATCGACGACACGGGCGAGTTCCGCCATCCCATGCTCGCCGACGAGACTTGGGGCCGCTATTGGCGCATGCTGCCGCCCGGCGACTGGACGGTCGAGTACCGCGCCTACGGCTATGCCTCCCAAAGCTTCGACGTGACCATCACCGACGATGCCCGCACCATCCAGGATGTGGCGCTCACGCCTGTAGGCACCACCACGTTCACGGGTACGGTCTATGACGCGGTGACCGGCAATGGCCTGGCCGATGCCACCGTGACCATGCTCGGCACACCGTTCGACCCGGTAACCACCCCCGCCGACGGCTCGTTCTCCTTTGTTAGCATCGCGTATGGCTCCTACGAGCTGGAAGTGACCCGCGAGGGTTACGGCATGTGGCGCGACTGGGTCGAGGTGACGCCAGGCGGCAGCGTGCAGATTCCCCTCTTTCCCCCTGCCTTTGCCGATGACTTCGAGAGCGGCCTGGACAACTGGACAACCACCGGCTCGTGGAACACCACCACCAACGAATCGCACTCGCCAAGCCACAGTCTCACCGACAGTCCCACCGGAAACTACGGCAACAACAGCAACACCTCCGCCACGCTCGCCCAGGACATCGACCTCACCACCGCAGAAAACGCCAGCGTGTCATTCTGGGCAAAGTGGGATATCGAATCCGGCTACGACTACTGCTACCTCCAAGCTCGGCAAGTTGGCCAGACACAATGGACCAGCCTGGGCAGCCTTTCCGGCGAGAATGACTGGGCGCAGCAACAGTTCAGCCTCAATCAGTTCTGCGGCCAGCAAATTCAGCTCCGCTTCCGCTTTGAAACAGACACATACGTCACCGACGACGGCATCTACATCGACGATTTCACCATCTACATGGACTACCCGCTCGATCTGACAAATGGCGATGTGGATGCGTTCACCAGGCTACGAGGCAACTACCCCAATCCGTTCAATCCCGAAACCCGCGTCGCCTTCGACCTGGCGCATCCAGGCGCCGTGAACCTGCGTGTGTTCAACACTCGCGGGCAATTGGTGGCCACGCTGGTAAACACCGACCTGCCGGCCGGAACACACAGCGTTGTCTGGGACGGCCAGAATAGTCACGGCGCACCAGTCGCCAGCGGCATCTATCTGTTCCGTCTCGAAACCGACAACGCCACTATGGTGCGCAAAGGCCTGCTGCTCAAATAGCCGGACAGCACCCCACCCAGCCACTTCGCGGCTTCCCTCCCCTGCATAGGGGAGGGAAAGACAAGATTGCCACACTGACATTTTGGTCGCCCTTCCCTTATGTAGGGGAAGGGCCGGGGATGGGGTGTTTCAAGAATACGCAACGTTCAGTCGCGTAGTGAAGCGGCGTTCTTTTGTATCATGTAATGCCCCCTCCTTTTTCTTCCAACGCGAAAAATTTGTTGCCGAATTATTCAATCAATATGTATAATGCCCTCGAATCATAATTATGCTGGAGGACATATGAAACTCCTCGACAATCTGCCTCGAGTGCAGGAAGCCGATGTCTATGAGAAGGTCGTGTTGATGCGCGTTGACCACAACGTGATCAAGAAGGGGAAGATCAAAGACCCTGCCCGCATAGAAGCGACCATCCCCACCATCCTGCGCATCATCCGCGACGGCGGCCATATTATCCTGATGACACATGTGGGGCGCCCCCGCGACAAAAAAACCGGTGCCATCACCATGTCGCCAGAGACTTCGGTTCAACCCATCGTCGAATACCTCGAACACAAATATGGCTTCCGCATCGGTACCCCCGAGATGCAGATTACCGATCCCGGCGGCAAGAACGGCATCCTGGGCATCGACACCTCAATCAACCAGATGATTCGGGAACTGCGTGACAACAAGTGGGACATGCTATACCTGCCAAATACGCGATGGTTCCACGCCGAGGAACTCGAGGGCGACGAAGCTGACCACCTGGGCGAGCAGATGGCCTCTCTCGCCGATGTTTACGTCAACGACGCCTTCGGTTCGTGGCAGCCACACGTCAGCACTGTCAAACCGCCAGAGCACATCCCGTCCTACGCCGGGCTTCTCATGCAGCTCGAAATCGAAAACCTGGAAGACATCTTCCGTCCACAACGTCCGTTCGTCGGCATTGTGGCGGGCAGCAAATACGATACGAAGATTGGCCCGCTGAACGCCCTGCTCGACCGCGCCGACCATGTCATTCTCGGTGGAGTGCTCTATAACGCCTACCTCGCCGCCAAATACGGATTCCACATCGAAGGCCTGGCCGAGAGCGAGATCGAGAGCGCCAGGCAATTCATCGCCACAGCCGACATCGAGCGCTTGCTCGAACCGAGATTCATCGTCGAAAGCGACACGATGGACGGCAAAATCGAGGGCAAGTGGCGCGTCCATGACATCCGTAAGCTGAAAAAAGGCGCCAAGCTGGGCTATGTGCTCGACGCGGCGCCGGAATCTTTCGACGAGGCGGAAATGCGTGAGGCTATCGGCAATGCCGGCACCATCTTCACCAACGCCGTCATGGGCTTCACGCCACACTTTGGCGACGGCTCGAAAGCCCTCTACGAGTGCATCGGCGCCAACGACAACGCCAGAAAACTCTTTGGCGGCGGCGACACTCTTCAGGACTTCAAATCCCTGCTGCCAGGGCTGTTTGCCAAAACCAGAAACGACCGCAGCTACTATTTCTTTACCGGCGGCGGCACCATCCTCACGGCAATCGAGGAAGGCTCCGCTTTCGGCCTTGCGCCCGTACGCGCAATCTTGCGCAACCGCGACCGCATTGATGGCACACGCGAACCCATCGTCCCGGAAATAGTTCCTGGCCAGTAAAATGAAACACCTGCTGATAGTGGCTCTGGCGCTGGCAAGTATCGCACTGGCGGCGCAGGACGACTTCGAGGACTGGCGAGACAGCGCCGAGGAGGCGTGGCGCGGCTATGAGCAGCAGGTTGACGACGCCTTCCTTTCATACAAGCGGCACATCGAGTGCATGTGGGCAGAGTTTGTCGATTCCACGCCTACGGTTTGGGTCGAATATGGCCCCGATGAAACCATGCGTAGCGCCGTTGACTTCGAGCAGGGCACCATCGAACTGGCCACATTGGTGAGCCTGGAGGCTGCCGATCCGATGGATAGAGCCGAGAACAACCTACGCGAGCAACTTGTGCGGGTGATTGGCAAAACAGACTCGGACGGGATACCGTTGCTCGAAAACCAGCTCGCAGCGCCCTCGGGCGACCCTGTGAACCCGGCCAACGCCGAGCAGTCCGCCGCCCAGCTCGTGAGCGCCCCGCACGTCGAGCGCATCCAGACGCCGGAAGGGCACAAGCTTCTCTACACCGTCAAGCTCGAGCTGATCGATGACCACCTTCAGGAGCGGATCGGACGCTACCTGCCAGACATCCTCGACCTGTGCCGCCGCTTCAAGGTACCGGCCCCGCTGGTCATGGGCGTCATCCACACCGAGTCACACTTCAACCCGCGAGCCATCAACCGCGACGCCGGGGCATACGGACTGATGCAGATTAT
Source organism: Candidatus Cloacimonadota bacterium (assembly GCA_021108395.1). Lineage (GTDB taxonomy): Bacteria > Cloacimonadota > Cloacimonadia > Cloacimonadales > JAIOQZ01 > JAIOQZ01. The sequence goes on along the minus strand of JAIOQZ010000025.1, from coordinate 4,331 downwards.
CCCGCGCTACGCCGGCGTGACCATGAACCGCATCCTGAATGACGACACGCGCCAGCCTTTGCCCGAACAACTTCTCGATCCGCTGGTCAACCTCGAGATGGGCATCGGCTATCTGCACTATCTCGACATCCACTACTTTTCCAATGTCGGCATCAGCCGCAGTCGCTACTACACCATGATCTCCGCCTACAACGGCGGCGCCGCCAACGTCTTCCGCACCTTCACCGGCCAATCGCGCCACAGTGAGGAATTCGACCGGATCGTCAACGAGATGGATGCCAAGAACGTTTTCATACGTCTCACCGGCAACCACCCATATGGCGAAACTCGCCGCTACCTCATCAAGGTGACGAGCCGCGCCGAGGATTATGGGGGACTGTAGGCGCCGACTGGGTGTTGTAGGCGTCACAGGGATGCAGTGCAAGTGAGGTGTCGAGGAGAGACGGCGGAGCGGAACGTCAGGCTTTGGTGGCCAGCAGGACGAGATTGTGGCTATAGGGCGTTAACGGGCCTTTCTTGAGCGAACCCCAGACCTCGATGAGCTTGAACCCGCAATCGGACAGCAACAGGCGCATGTATTCCAGCGAAACATCCCGCAGACTGATATCATGATCGAGGACAGTGCGGTCGCCGTCACGGTCGAAGATTTCGTAGTGATCGTGCCAGGTACGGGTTTTGTTCACACGGTCTGTATCATAGCCCGAATAGCAACTGACTGAGCAATTTCGCTCGTGCCACCAGCGGGTGTAAATGTGCTTTGGGTCTTGCTGGTCGGGGCCTTCGCACACGGCCGGATTGAGGTCGAGGCCAAGAACGCCTTTGTCGTCGAGGTGGTCGTGCACGTGGCGCAGGCAGGCCTGTTGGTCTTCCAGGTTGAGCAGCAACTGAAACGAGCTATAGCCGATGAGAACGAAGCGAAACTTCTCGTATAGCTGAAAGCTGGTCATATCGGCCTGCAACAGGCGTGGCGGATCGGGGCAGCGCTTGGTTCTGGCAAGCTCGATCATGCCCTGCGAGCTGTCGATGCCGGTGACCGTGTGGCCCTGCCGTGCAAGTGGAACAGTGAGTCGCCCGCCACCACAGGCAAGCTCGAGTATGGGCCCGCCAATCTGCTCCGCCTCGGTTATCCACATGAGCACATCTTCCTTCTGGCGTGTGCATACCTGCTCGAACTCCCACTCATACAATGCGGTAAACTTGTTCCAGTCCATCGTTTCTCCGCTTTCGCTCAGGGCTGTTGATAAACCATTTCAGTCTGAAATATCTCATGATAAGCGCTCATATGCTGCTTTGTAAACAAGAAGATACCGGTCAGAGCATCTCTTGCCAAACTTCGGGTACTGAAGCGTATTAAAATACGCATTCACCCTCAGTTATGACAAGAGCTGTCTCTGATTTGCTTTTCATAAAGCAAACACAAAACGCAGATTGCTGACCTTGTCAACAATCTGATATGCGGTAAACTTATTCCAGTCCATCATTTCTCCGCTTTCGCCCGTTTGTCCGTTTCGGAAGCAAAGTAGTGTTGCGCATAGTTCACCAGCTTACCGGAGCCGCATTCGGAGCACTCATAAAGCGGCTCGTCGAAGGGCCGCCGCAGGAACGCGCCGCAATCCTCGCACTGGTACAGGTTATCACGAAAACGGATGACGCCGCCCTTGATCTGTAGCTCACCCCCATGAAGCAGAAACAGCGCTATCTTTTTGTGCGCCTGCTCGATGAGCCTGGTAAACGTGGAACGTGAGATGCCCATATTGCGAGAGGCCTTCATGTGGTCCATCCCTTCATGGTCAGACAGGCGAATGGCTTCATACTCGTCGATGTTCAGCTCGATTTGCTGTAGCAATCGAGTGGAAACGCCCACAGGCTTGTATCGAAGCCAGCGAGGCGGGCAGTCAATGCGGCGTTCTTTCTTGGGGCGAGGCATGAAGCATCTCTCCTTTATTGAGCATTGGTGAATATCCTGTCAAACGACAATATGCTGTCAAGCTTTTCCTGCCCGTTACAGCGCTTTTTTTGAGGCATCTCGGCTTAAGCCTTTTTGCATGTTGCATTAATTATCTTAATTACTATATTGATTATTTTAACTTTCTGCTTGACATATTTAATGTACTGTGTTTCTTTCGCGCCGAATCAAGTCGATCGTATGGAGGATGCAATGAATAAGCGTTTACGACAATGTCCCGTTTGCAACGAAACACTCGATGTGGTGGAATATCACTGCCCCGCATGTGATATCACCGTGCGTGGCCGGTTCGGGCTGGGAGACCTGGCGTCCCTCACCCCCTCCCAGCATGAATTCGTGAAGGTGTTCCTGTGCGCCGGGGGGAACTTCAAAGAAGTCGAGAAGCGTCTCGGCATATCCTATCCAACAGTAAAAAACCGCCTGGCCGAGATAACCGACCAGATGTGCAATCAGGATCAGACCGACAACCAGGGCATTCTGGACGATATAGCGACCGGCCAAATCAGTGTTTCGGCCGCCATTCGCCAGCTCAACAAAAGGAGATAGACATGACATCCAAGACAATCAAGAAAACATGGAGAGCGGAAGTCGCTCCCGATGTGAAAGTAATCATCAACAGCGAGATGTTCGGCGTAAACATAGATCGTGGCGAGGACAACGCCGTCGAGCTGAACGCCGAGTTCATCATTTCCGGCATGAGCGAAGACACCGAACTGGAAATACCCATCGAAACCGAATGGGACGAAGAAGCCAATGAAGTCCGCATCGATATCTCGCCCGACTGGGAAATGGACGACTGCATGAGCGGCGTCAGCGTCGAGGCGCATATCGAACTCCGCGTTCCCGAAAAGCTCACCCTCGAGGTCGATTCCGAGAACGGCGGCCTGTCGGTGAGCAACCTCACCGGCCACCTGCGCCTGAACAACGAGAACGGCGGACTAAATATCACCGCCTGCGACGCGACGATGGAGCTGGAGAACGAGAACGGCCGCATGACTGTCAGCGACTGCGCAGGCACGGCAAAAATCACCTGTGAGAACGGCGGGGTCAACGTCAGCAAGGCGCATTTCTCTCAGGCCGACGTGAAAAACGAGAATGGCCGCATCGTCTTCGAGTTCACCGACCAGACCGACGGCCGCTTCACCTTCCTCAGCGAGAACGGCAAAGTCACGCTGGTGGTACCCGAGGCCATCGAGTTCGACCTGGCGGCTGAGACCGAAAACGGCAGCCTGCACATGGGCATCGAGGGTGACTATGACACCAATCGCTCCCATCATCGCCGCCATGTGAAGATGGTGCGTGGCAGCGGCAAGGTGAAGATTGAGGTGAAAACCGAGAACGGTCCCATCATCCTCACCGATACGCCGGTGGAAAAGAACGGCCGCCACAGCTATCGCTTCGGCTGGTCGCACCACAGTCCGCGCCATGCCTCCCACAAGCGCATCCGCAAGCACCTCCACAAGGTTATGGACAAAGAAAAGATGCACGAGTACAGGCATAAGATGATGAAGATGGGCAAGAAAATGAAGAATCTGGCCAAGGACAAGGAAGCCAACAAGGATGAGATGAAGGCGCTTGGCCGCGAGATGGGACACCTTGGCGCCGCATTTGGCGAGCAGTTCAGCGGCGTTGGCAAGGCCATCGCAGAGAGCTTGTCCACCGGGTTCAAAGAGAGCGGCATGGAGAACTTCTTCGAGGGCATGTTCGACCACAGCCACCGTCCGCCGCGTCCCGAACGTCCAGCCCGTCACGCCAGGCCGGCAGACCCCGTCGAGTCGGAGCACACCGCCCAGAGCAAGCTGCAAGTGCTACAGTTGCTCCGCGATGGCCAGATTAACGTGGAAGAAGCCGAACGCCTGCTGAAGGCAATAGATTAGGAGATCGCATGGACGCCAGACGACAGATTCTCGAAATGCTGGCCGAGGGCAAGGTGCAGCCTGCCGAAGCCATGCGCCTGTTCGAGGCCGTCAGCAGTGAACGGCCGATCGCGCTCAAAAAGGCCGAGCGCCGACTGGTGGTGCAGGTGTGGCAGGAAGACCGCATGGTTTTCAACCTGCGAATCCCAGTGGCCATAATTCGAGCGGGGGTACGCCTCCTGCCCAGGCATTCGGTCATCGAGACGCAACTGGGCAGCGCCCGCTTCGACCTGCAATCCATCAAGTGGGACGAGGTGATCGAGCTGATTGCGCGGGGCGAGGTGGGCGAAGCGCTGCATGTCGAAGTTGACGACGCCGACAGCGGTCCGCTCCAGGTGCGCATCTTCTGCGAGTGAAGCATGATTGCGGGCAGGTTCATCCTGCCCGTGGTTTTGTGTGGTGGTGAATTACTTCAGCAACAGCAACTTGCGAACTCTGGTGGCGCTTCC
>JAIOQZ010000006.1 GCA_021108395.1 Candidatus Cloacimonadota bacterium | reverse complement strand
CAGCAGCAACGCCGCCTGCAGCAGCTTCAGCATGCCCTTCCTGCAACCGATACCACCGGCATAGACGACGTCATACTCCTTGCGGGCGCGTGGCTGGTGAGCGATGTCGGCGGGGTAGTTGGCGCACACGATTACATCATCGCAGGTGCGGCGCAGACGGGCCGCCAGCTCGTCGTTGACGGTAATCGCGGCGTCCATGCGGCGCAGCAGGTGGTCTTCGAGGCGGCCATAGAGCCAGCCAGCCAGCGGCCGCAGCCACTGAGGAAAACGCTCGGCAAACGCCAGCGCAAACCATTCGTGGCAATCGTATATCAGTCGCGGCGGCGAATGCAGGCGCTTGCGCGCCCGAATGCCTGCCAGCATGGTGAGCGGCTCGACACAGACGATGACGCCAGGGGCGCGGCGAACGGCGATTTGTTCGAGCGAGCGCAGCATGCTCAGCCGATTGCTCTGCTCCAACGCGACCCAGGCGATGTTCGGCTCGTCCTGCGGCACGGGGCCAGGGCAGGCGATTGTCACCCTGTGCCGTGACGACAGGCTGAGGGCGAGCTTGTGATACAGACGGGCGTCACGCGGCACATGCGACAGCGTAAGAATGAGTACATCAGCCATGCGTCGCCTCCTCTTGTGTCGGCTGCCCCAGAACGGCGTGCAGCCGCACCCGAGCGCTGGTTCCCGCTTTCACATCGAGAAAAGTGACGCGCCCAGGCTGTAGGGAATATTGCGCCCCCTCGACAGCCAGTATCTTCAGCGAGCCGGCGATGTCCAGCGTGAAGGCGGGCAGGTCATCGGGAAACTGCAGCAATATCTCACCGGCGCCCTCAAGTATCTCGACGCGGTTGCGCCGCCGCCACCAGCGCCACAGGTTGTGCAGGGTATCGACGTGGATATTGCGCTGGTTCAGCAGGTCGGTGAGGTAGGCAAACAGCCGCTTGAGGTATGGTATCTCGTCAAAGTGCGCCACATCGAACTCGAAGGTGAGCAGCCCCTGGGTTGGCTCGACTGTTTGCAGCAGGTTCTTCACGATGCGCTGCGCCTGCTCTGGCGGCACGTTGCGCCACGGCGACAACCGCAACGAGCGGTCGGAGAAATGCAGGCCGAACTCGAGCGCCTCATAGCGGTTGGCGTCATCCACCTCCCAGGCATAGGGATACCAGGGAAAGGCGATGCCATCCAGAAAGCCGTTGCGCTGTGGCCAGCCGCGACTGCTGTCGTATGCCAGCTTCACCTTCTGGTGCAGGTCTGGGGTGACGGTGCGATGATGATGACAGCCGTTCTGCCGCACCCCTGGCCGCCGCGTTGACCATTGCTCCGAAAAGCGGGCCTTCTGGCTGCGCAGGCTGCTTTCATCCTTGTGCGAACGCGAGCTGGCCAGCAGCGCCATCTCGCAGCCGCTTCGCTCGATTTCGCCGGTAACAGCGCGCAGGTCGGGGTCTTCGGGATGGTAGTCTATGTCCTGCGGGTCATCTGACTGAACGCCGAAGAAGAACGTACTGCGCAGTTTGTGGCGTGCCTGCTGCGCAAAGATAGTGTCGAAGTTCCAGTATGGTTCCCAGTTTGTCAGCAGAAAGCGGCATTTGCCCATCAGGCTGCCTGCCCAGCGTTTCCAGCGAAAGGTGAACAGCCACAGGATGTCCTTGACGAAGCTTTTCATCAGCGTGCCCATCCGCCATTTCTGCAAGTGGCACACCTTGTGGGTAATCGCCACCGCCATCGGCTCGCCGTGCGGCCACAGCGCCCGACGCGCCAGATAGCCCTGCACCGGTTTCATCGATTCCTGCAGGAACTGGTCGAGCAGCCACAGCAGCATGTTCACCACCGGCAGATGCGACCAGGCGGCAAACATCGACTCCTGGCCATCGCCTGCGTCGGCGGACAACGCCTCACATCCGGCCAGGTGATAGAACACATTGCCGATGAGGTCGAAGCCGAAACGCCCGGTGGTCTGCTGTCCGGTGCTCTGCACCATCAACGGATGCTGAAATGGACGGCCTGCGATGACCGGAGCCGCTTTGTAGAGCTGTATCTCGCGCACGATTTCCCTGAGCCGACTGCGCTTCTGGGTGCCGGGATCGTATATATTGAAGCGCCCCGCCTGCTCGATCTCGACCGGGCACACGAACATCAGGCGTTGCGGCCCCACCGCGAGCAGTTCGTCGTTCGTTGGTTCGATGAGACTGTAGAAGAACAGCATGTCGCGCTCTTCCAGATCGCTCAGTTGCTTCACGAAGCGATATTTGTAGCCCAGGGTGGAGAAGATGAAGTCCACGGAATAGCGAATCTTGCGTTCGTACTGTTCGAGCTTGCGATCAATGAGAACGCTGATCATCCCCGCCTCCCGCGAAGCAAACCGAGCAGCGAGGGGAGCGGCTTGCTCACTCTGAAGTACAGCTTCAGTTGGCCACCGAAGCCTGCCTTGAACTGTGCGATCGAGTCGATATTGGCGCCGCCCAGGTCAAGCGTCTGCCGGCCTTCATCACGCATGAGGCGCATCAAAGCCAGGGTTGACCATGTGTAAACGCCGCGAGGCAGCCACTGCGGGTCGCTGACGCCCTGCCAGGCGTGAACCACAGAGTGATGCTGGTCGAACAGCCACAGGCGCGTGTGCACGATGGCGCCGTCGGCCTTGACGACGAACTGACGAAGAAAACCCTCGTCGAGCATACGCCCCAGCAGCTTGAGCTGGAGCGGCTCGGGGACGGCCAAGCGTTTGCCCTGGCGTTGCATAGTGAGCCGTTGCAATGTGATGAAGCTGTCGAGGTCGCGCTCCTCGTGCAGCGCAAAGTCTTCGCGCTCGGCCTTGTGCAAGGCGTTTTTCTTTGAGGCGTGAAGCCGGGGATCAACCGACAAATCGACGTGGTATGTATAGCGAGGCTGCGCCTGCAAGCCCGACCAGGTGAAGCCGCGCATATCGTGGTGCGATGGATCGAGCGCTATGTCGATCTTGCCAAACGTGTCACGCAGCAGGGCGGCAATGGCCCTGCACGCTTCCAGCCGTTCGCGTCCGACGCGGCCCGGCGGCCTGTCGTCCGCCGGAGCGAACCAGACAGGATTGTAGGGCATCATCTGCGGTGTGTTCACATAGCGCCGCCCCAAGCGCCGGCGGGGCAGCAACGGCAGCGCCGCCACCAGTTCATCGCCACGTTTGCACACGCACCAGTCGGTGTCAAAGCCAAAGCTGTCGGCGAAAGCGCTCACCCAGCGCGGATCGCAAAAGAGGCGCGGACGTTCCAGCGCGGGCGGTTCATACTGGATGGCGGCGTTCATGGCATGGCTGTCCGCCGGAGCGTTCCGCTCTGCCTTGCCGTGTGTGAAAGCCGACATCAGAGACTGCCTCCGGGCAGACAACGCAACAAGCCGGGCAGCGGCTTGCCAATGCGGAAGTTTATGGCGAGTTCCCCGCCGAAGGTAGCATAATAGTTGTTGAGATGCGGCATGTTGGCCCCGCAGAGATCGAGCGTTTCGTAGCCCTCGCCACGCAGCTGACTGAACAGCGCGGCAAACGTCCAGGTGGCGATGCCTTCCGTCAGCCAGGCAGGGTCGTTTGCGCCCAGCCAGGCAAAAGCGTATTGGCGTTGGGAATCGTATAGCCAGGCATGTGTGCTCACGGGTTCATCACCCGCGTATGCCGTGTGCTGCCGCAACAGGCCACTGTCGAACAAACGCTCGAGCAATGCTTGCAGGACGTTGTCCGGCACATGCTGCGCTATGTTCTGTCGTTCATACATCAAACGATGCAACCGAAGGAAGAGCGCGATATTCTTCTCCTCGCGCAGTTCAGGATTCCAGCGTTTCGCCTTGCGAATGGCTTCCTTTTTCGATTTGTGGGTGCACTGCTCTTTTGTCAAATCGATGAGGTGCGTATATGTTGGCCAGGCAGTCATGCCCTCCCACAGAAACCCCCGCACATCCAGTATGTGTGTGCCCAGCGGGATGTTGACCTTGTGAAAGCGCCGCTTCAGCAGCGCCGCCATAGCTCGGCAGGCTTGCAGGCGCTGCCGCTTGCCGGTGGTCTCCCTGGTGTCTGGCTGAAGCGCATACCACAAGGGCATATAGGGCAGCAGGGGGGGATTGGATACAACGCGCAGTCCATAACGCCGGTAGTGAAACACGGGCATGGCGGCAATAAGCCTGCCGTCGTCGTTGCAGACCAGCCAGTCGTGCCTGCGGCGCATCACCTCCGAGATGGAACGCAACCAGCGTTCATCCCAGAACAGACCTGCGTCGGGTGGCAGCGGGCAATCGACGCACAGTTCCGCTTTCATGTCGTGTCGTTCAGGCCTTCGTACTGATGCAGCTTGTTACGAAGCGTTCTGGTGGTGATGCCCAGAATGGTGGCGGTTTCGGTGCGATTGCCGTTGAGCCGTTCAAGCGTGCGCAGGATGAGCCGCTTTTCCACCTCAGCCAGTGGCAGGTTGTCATATACGGTCTCACCGGACTCAGCAGATTGGACATCCACAATTGGAGCGTTCGAGAAGCCATCGAGAAAATGAAACGTTTCAGGCAGCATTGTATCGCCGGGCGAGGTTATCATGGCGCGCTCGATAACGTTTTGCAGTTCACGGATGTTGCCCGGCCAGTTGTAGGAAACCAGGCGGCTCATTATGGTGGCGGGAACAGCCTTGCGTCCGACGCCAAGCTCCTTGCGGCAATGCTTCACGAAGTGATCTACCAGCAGCGGAATGTCATCGCGGCGGTCGCGCAGTAGCGGCAGGCGCAGCGGCACGATGTTGAGTCGGAAGAACAGATCCTCGCGGAACCGCCCTTCCTTCACTTCCTTCGAGAGGTCGCGGTTGGAGGTGGCGATGATGCGCGTATCGATGCTCTTGGGCATTTCGCTGCCGATGCGCAGAATCTCTTTGAATTGGATAACGCGCAGCAACTTGGCCTGCAGGTCGAGGTTCATCTCGCTGATCTCGTCAAGCAGAATCGAGCCGCCGTCGGCCATCTCGAACTTGCCGCGCGTTCGCTTGATGGCGCCGGTGAACGCCCCCTTCTCGAACCCGAACAGCTCGCTCTCGATAAGGTGCTCTGGTATGGCGGCGCAGTTGATGCGCACGAACATACCGTCGCGCTTGGGGGACAGCCGATGCACGGCTTCGGCCACCAGTTCCTTGCCGGTGCCGCTTTCGCCGGTGATGAGCACTGTGGCGTTGGTGGGCGCCACCATCTTGACCACATCCATGATGTCGGCCAGCGCCTTGCTGCGCCCGATGATGCGGGGATAGACCGTTTTCTCGTGGAGACGGCGCTTCATATCTTCGTTCTGGCGGATGAGGTCTTGCCGCTCGAAGATGTGGCGCACGATGAGCTCGAGGTCGTCGATGGAGACGGGCTTGATGAGATATTCGTAGGCGCCGTATGCCATGGCCTTCGAGGCGCTTTCGCCGGCGGCGTAGGCAGTGATGAGCACACTGTCGGTGCGTGGAGAATGCTCATGGGCGAACCGTATTACATCGAGGCCACTGCGCCCGGGCATCTTGAGGTCGGTGAACACGAGATTGTACTGGTTCTCGCGTATCCTGGAGATTGCCTCGTCTCCATTGACGGCCACGTCCACCACGCACTCACCGAATTCTTCCGTCGATTCAAAAAAACCGACGATGAATTGCCGAATGAGCGGTTCGTCGTCAGCGATCAGTATTTTCTTCTTCATAGGTCTCATACAGGGGTAGGTTGATTGTAAAGGTAGCGCCCTGGCCCGGCTCGCTGTGCACAGTCACGTCACCGCGATGCAGTATCAGGATTTTCTTGACGATGGCCAGCCCCAGTCCGTTGCCTTCGTCCTTGGTGGTAAAGAAAGGGTTGAATAATTTGGGAAGCGCTTCGGGAGCGATGCCGCATCCTGTGTCTGCAATATCTATCTCGACCATGCTGAACAGGCGCAGAAGCTCGTTCTTTTCATCTTCGTCGAGGATGTCACTAAGGCTTTCCGGCATACTCAGCCGTGTCGTAATGGTGATAACACCGCCCTCGTCCATCGCGTCGTATGCGTTTTTCAACAGGTTCAGGACTATCTGCTGAAACAACTGCTGATCAAGGCGAACTGTTGGGTCGGAATCGAGAAATTGGGTGCGCACTTCGACTGGTTTATCTGTGTTGTCCAGATTGACGCAAAAGAAATTGATGATCTCGGTGAGTATATGCTGTAGCGGCACTGCGACGGGGTTGAGCTTCTGCGGCCGAGTGAACGTGAGCAGATTGCCCACGATGCTGTCGAGCCGCGACACGCCCTCGATAATCGGTTTTATGAGCTTGCGGCGCGGGTCGCTCTTGTCGAGCTTGCGATCGAGCAGCCCGGCGAAGCCGCCGATGCCGCCCAGCGGGTTGCGAATCTCGTGCGCCACGCTGGCAGCCATTTCGCCAAGCGCCGCCAGGGTTTCGATTTGCGTGATGCGCGCCTGAAGCTTCTTTATCTCCGAAATGTCATTGAAGGTTTCGACTACGCCCAGAATCACGTTGTCGGCGCCATGAACGATTGTCGTACTGAATTCAACGTCGCGCATGGTGTCATCGAGGGTGCGGATTCGCTTCTGGCGATGATAGTTTTCTTTGCCGGTCGTCAGGGTGTATAGCGCCGACAACCGCGGCTGGCCGGGGAACAGCCGCCGGTAGTTCTTGCCCACCACATTGTCTTTCTTGTAGCCGGTAATCTCTTCGGCGGCCCTGTTGAAATGCGTCACCACTCCTCCCTTATCGACCACGAGGACGCCGGTATAGACGTTCTCGAGGATACTCTGAAGGAAGTTCTTCATGTTGTCGCCTTCATGTATCTGAAGCTCGAGCTGGCGGTTCTTGCCCTCGACCTGAATGCCCAGGGAATTTATCCTGCCCTGAAGGGACTGGTAAGTTTGCTGGAAGCGGTCAACCACCTGGTTGAAATCGCGGAACGCATCGGTAAGGGCCTGCACATCGCCTGGATTCATTGCGGTGAAGGGCTCTGAATTGTGCGGCATATCTCAGGGCTTGCCTTGCAGCAGCTCCTCGCGTTTCTTATCGTAATCCCCGCGACCTATCTGGCCGTCGGCAAGCATACGCTCCAGACGTTCGAGCTGCTCTCTGACCTGCTGGTCTTTGGCTCCCAATGTCTGGGAACTGTATGCCTTTGATACCGTATGCGCATCCTGGTGACTGCGTGGCGCCTTGTCGCTACGGGGCGAGGAGCCGGGCAGAGAATGCTCTTGGGCAGCCTCCCCAACCTCATCGGAGGGCGCTGTGGATTCACCAAGCTTGCCTTCCAACTCGCGGATGCGCTGTTTCAGCTTGAGATTCTCGTACTCGGTGTCGAGCGACTCGAGGTTCTTCTCGATTATTCGATTGAGTTCTTCCAGGCGGAAAGGTTTGACAATGTATTCGGAGGCGCCGGACTTGATGGCTGTAATGGCGCTGTTCAGGCTGGGATAGCCGGTCATGATGACGACAACGAGCTGCGGATCCTGTTTTTTCAGTTCGACAGTCACTTCGAGGCCACTGACGCCAGACATCTTGATATCGACAAGCGCGAGGTGGAACTTCTGTTTGCGGGCAAGCTCGATAGCTTTCTCGCCGCTCGAGGCGAGCGCTACGGTGTATCCCTGTCGCGTGAGATAATCGTGAAGCACGTCACGCAGCAGAAGTTCGTCGTCAACTACGAGGATGTCAGCTTTCATTCATATTCCAGTATGATTGTGAACGATTGCCCACAAGAACATGTTACGTCGATGGCGCTGAGAATGCCGTGCTCATCTTTGTGAATTTCGATTTCCGGCTGTTTATCCTGTTGAGCGTTGTTTACATCTATCGAACGCGCTTCGGCTTCCACATGCGCTTTGGTAATGATTTTCGGTGTCGCAATCTCGCGGGGCTTGCCGGAATTGCCGTCGTCTTTGAGAACATGACTGCGAAAGATATTGCGAGTCGCCATTTCGGTCCGCCGATTACAATGTTTTGAAGATTTTCAAAATGGACTGGCGCAGCGAGTTGAGCGAAAAAGGCTTGAGCAGATAGCCGTCGGCCCTTGTCGTCAAGCTCTCTTCCTGCGCTTTGGATGGCTGATAGCCTGTCATCAGTATCACAGGCATATCTGGCATATATGCCTTGATAGCCTTGAGGAGCTTCAGCCCGTTCATCTTCGGCATTCGGATATCGGTGATAATCAAATCGAATTTAGCTTTGCTGCACGCAACGATAGCTTCTTCTCCGTTAGACACTTCCACAACGTGGTAGCCCAACGTCTGAAGAAATTCCGAGATTATCTCTCGGATGTTCTCCTCGTCGTCCACAACAAGTATGTTCTTCGGCATTTGGTTGTACTCCGATCTTCATTTTACCATTTCTTCAAAAATCGAGAAATTGCGTGATTCTGTCAATGATTTCTTGTCTGTTTTTTCTTTGCGATTGATTGCCCCGCCTCAAGAAAAAAGCTTATCGATGTCATCCTGGCTGGCTTCTTCCTTTTTATCGCTGTTGAACAGGGCGTCGATGTCGTCTTGTGAAGCGCTGTCGGCACCGTTGGCAGAACCCTGGCTGAACAGTGCGTCGATGTCATCCTGAAAAGCGCCGCCAGTGTCGGATTGCTCGGCCTCCGGTTTGGCTGTCTCCTCTTTTTTCTGCTCGGTCGGTATCTCGGTATTAACATCGCCAGATGCAAACAGATCATCAATGGCGTCCTGCATCACCTTTTTGTCAGAAAACGAGGCGTCCTCGTTGAACGAACGTTTATCAGCGTCATGCATGACGCTGGCAAGCGCCTCACGATTCGAGTCGAAGCGATGGAGCAAATCGGAGACGTACAGAAGCGTTTTTTCGGTGTCAGACAACAGCGAATAGGCGCCTGCAATCTGCTGTGCGGTGATGTCCTGGAACTGAAGGTAGTCCATGATGAGGAAAGCCGACTCCTGGTTCTGGTATATCTTGCTGCGAATATCTTCGTACCTGGCGGTAGAGCCTTCTTTGTCGCCAGTCGAATTGCCTGCCTCCAGGTCGTCCACCAGTGCGATAATCTTCATCTGGTCTTCGTCCAGCTTCTCTGCCACATCGAGGATTTTATTGGTGGCCTCCTCGGTCGTGCTGGTCACCTTTTTGAGTTGCACTCCGGTTTTCTTGATAAGCCCATCAACGCTCTTCTTCAGCTCGCTACGACTGTTGTGAATACTGAGAATGACCGACTGAATGAGTTCGTAGCTTTTTGTCACCGTGTCTGGCAGCTCGGTTATCTCGGCGGCGTAAAGAGTGATCTTCTGCTCGATCTCCAATACTTTTTCTTCTGACAGATCACCACTGCGAAATGTTTGGAAAGCCTCAACCAATTCGTTCAGGAACTCTCTCATTCGCATGATGGACGGAACGATTCCCTCTTGCTTCATATCTGGCTGATTCATCTTCACCTCCCCTATTTGCCCAGAACCGCATCGATCTTTGCCTTCAGAGTCTCGGGAGTGAAGGGTTTGACCACATAGTTGTTCACCCCCGCTTTCATCGCCTCGATGATGTCATCTTTGACGCTGCGGGTAGTGACCATGAGAATCGGCAATTTGCCGAAGTCGGGCGAGCTGCGCACCGTTTGCACGAATGTCAGCCCGTCCATAACGGGCATATTCCAGTCGGTGATGATGAAATTGATGCCTGGAATGGTCTTGAGTTTATCCAGCCCGGTGCTGCCGTTGTCTGCTTCCTCGATGTCCCTGTGTCCCAAGCGCTTGAGCGTATTCGTAATGATTCGGCGCATGGTTGGGGAATCATCTACTATGAGGAATTTCAACGCTGCCATAGAACCTCCGTTTATTTCGAATCAGCCTGATTTTCGTTAATCGGCAATGCACACATACGGCCATGAACAGAACAACCTTGACGATAAGATAGGCAGTCCAAAGCCACTGGCAAACATATAATGCCGTTTCGCTATTTCAAAATTGCTTGAAGTTAAAAAGAAATCGCCATATATTTGTCAACTCCATCTTTTTCGTCCTCGAGCGTCTCGATATACCCCTCAATGTCAATCTCCGAACTCAAGCCGCTGTGCTCACACAAAACTTTCCAGCTGTCATGATTTACCAGATCGTCGTAATCTGGCGGTGGATCCAGGTTCAAACCGTTGTAGTTGGCAACAAGATTGGCCACACAGACAAGATTGGTGAGCAGCGGGTTGTCGATTACGAGGTGTGGAAAGTGATGAAACCGGATTGTCTTAGTCAGGTGCTGCGGAATTTTCCATTTATCGGCCAGCCAGGCGCCAATGTCCATGTGAGACAGCCCGAGCGCCTTCTCCTCCGCCTCGAACACCGGCATGCCGGCGATCTCCGTCAGCGATTTTATCTGTCCCAGGGTGTCTCCGAAATACTGGGCAATGATAATCTTGCCGATGTCGTGCAGCAATCCGGCGGTGAATTCCTCGCCATGTGTGCGGATACGGAAATCGCGCGCAATCTTCTTGGCAAAGTGAGCCACTGCGATGGAATGCCGCCAGAACGCTTCCTGGTCGAACCTGCTGTCACCATCTGATCGGCTGAACGTGCGGAACAGTGAAACACTCAGCATCACATTGCGAATCTCGGAAAGGCCCAACACCACCAACGCCAGCTTGATAGTATCGATACGGTTGCGCACGCCATAGTAAGGCGAGTTGGCAATCTTGAGCACACGGCTGGTCAGGGCCGGATCGACTGCGATGAGCTTGGAAATCTCCACCATCGAGACATCCGGTTTATCCATCATATGCAACAGCTTTGAGGCGACAATCGGCAGAGTGGGCAGAGATTTAATCTGTTCCAGTTCGCTGCGTATATATTCGATGTCTGCGGGCATATGCAATCCTTGTGGGGTTTATCAACAACATACATGTCATTTCTGTGTTTGCAAAGAATTTTTCATGGCCATCATGACTGTTGAAACCTGTACTCCGGGGCGCACACTCTGCACACAACGAAACCCGACTCAGCCGAATCAACCTCGAACACAGCCACTGTGGGCATTTCTGCAATAACCGCCGACACCGCAAGCAGAGCCACGATGATGCTCAGGCAATATTTCTGCAACCCCTGCGAAAATTCCTTTGACATAAAACTCTGCCTCAAAAAAGCTGTTAGCGAGTGTGCATCCGTAGCTCAGTTGGTAGAGCAGCTGACTCTTAATCAGCGGGTCTAGGGTTCGAGTCCCTACGGGTGTACCATTTTTTTGTCCCTCACCCCAACTCAATAGAACACTGGTATTTCAGTGTATTTTTTTGAAATGTCAAGGCAATGCGGATGTGGGCGGAGCCTTTCGCTTGATAATCAGACAGCTTGAAAAAGAGAGGATTCGACTATTGAACCGGCCTACTCCCAGGCAATCTCCCCATTATCGTTCGCAGTCGGCAGTTCTGAGGGTGTTGTAAAAACTTCTACCGTGTTTCCGGCAGGGTCTTTCACCGTGAAAGACCAATAGGCAGAACCTTCTATCCAGGATGGAAACGGCGTCATGGTTTTTGGCCCACCAGCAAGGATTCTTCCTATAACTCGATGATATAACTCATCAGGTATATGTATTGACCACGAAGCCTGGTGCCACTCACCGGAAAACGCCCCTGGTTGCCAATCCCATTTGTCGTTGCCCGGCAAATCACCGTCATCCCATCGCCAGAACTGCAACTCTACACCATCCGAAGTATAATCGACGTAGCCCATATCCTCCGCTTGATAATACCCGGCTTCCTGCATCCCGAGAACGTCACTATAGAAAAACCTGACCGAATCCAGATCATTGACATGCACGGTGATGAAGCGGATGTTCACCTGCGGCGTGAGCGAGAGTGCAATAAGCGGCAGCATGGCCAGCAAGGCAATGAGAACATTTTTCACGAAGCTTCTCCTTCTTGCGAACGTGAATCAGGTGGTGGTAGTTTCTGTATGTACCCGATTCAAGACTTTGGATTGCAATAATAGCACTGCCCGATCAGTTTTTTCAGATTTCTTTACTGCGACGCTTGAATACAACATCCGCAAAGCGAGGTTGAATTTCACCCTTCGGATGAACCATTGTCAGAAAGGAAAATACGCTGAAACCAATCTCGTCCATAAAAACTACAACATCTTCAAATTTATAGCTATTCTTGAATCTTCTGGCAATCGAAACTTCCACAATTGCAATATCCACCACCTGCAATAATGCCCTGGCGCCTTTCAAGGCGGACATCTCATGGCCTTCGGTGTCTATTTTGAGAAGTATCGGCCCTTCTACTGAAGCGCTTTGTGAATATATCGTATCAAGCGTTGTGACTTCGACTGTTCTCTTCTCGATACGGTTTCCAGTTGTCGTGAGTGTGGTTCTGTCCATGAAGGAACTTCTCTGCAAGTTATTTGTATCGACATTAATTTCCAGATCGCATTCTTCATCCCCAACTGCTTTGTAATGAATCTCGCAGTCATATTTCTGCGCAATTTTCTCAATTGAGCGCTTGTAGTCTTTCAGAGGTTCTATCAAAACGAAGTGGGCATTGGGAAAAGCTTTGTACAAGCTGAATGTACCGTGTCCCACACCAACATCGATAACTGTTTTCGGTTGGCAGATTTGAGATAAATAGGCCGGATTGAAACCTATTTGAGAGACTATCGACTCTTTTCTATGTACTTCATAACCCAGCTTATTGAAAAGGCCAATAAGAAATCGTTTTAACACAATAGTCACCCCTGTTGCTGAAATCTATAGTTGATATCCCGATTAAGTTCTGTGCATTGTTCCACTTCATTATACAGGCTTTGGTGTCATTGAATCTACTCCACATTGTTCTAACGCAAATGTTAGAGTCAAGAAATTTGTAACCAGTCAGGGGCGACAATACTTCATACTATGGCTGCCATTCGCCGCCAGTGAGGAAATTTGTTGACATAATTGACATGGCAATACCCATATTTCAGAGTTATTGATCAATGGGAGTTTTCTGGAGAAACTGACAGTTTGTGGTAGATGGTGTCGCAAAGCCTTTGGAGGATGAATGAACTGCTTGAGAATTGGAATATTAGCGCTTATCGCACTTGCCTGGCTCATTGGTTGTGATGATAAAAGCACAGAGCCTAATGGTAATGAACAAGTTAATCTAATCGCACATTACCCATTTAATGGCAACGCAAATGATGCAAGTGGAAACGGGCATCATGGAACTGTGTTTGGAGCAGCTTTAACAACTGACAGATTCGGGAACCCGGAAACCGCCTACGATTTTGACGGCATCAACGATTACATAGAGCCAATACACAAACTCCCAATCGTTGGATTTCCGCTGTCTGTCAATCTTTGGATAAACACCCCTGGCAATGCTCCGGAGAGTTACCAGACAATATACACCAGCGACTATAATGATAGTTACGTTCAATCATATCACGGCTTTCGTATCATGCAAAGATTTGACAGCAACGTTCGCGTCTATTTCGCTGCTACGCCTGGTGCAGGCGATGAAGCAACAAGAAGCGTATGTACAAACATTTCATTACCTGCAAATGAGTGGATTATGCTGAGTATTGTTTTTGAATCCCCAGACAATATGCGAATCTACTTCAATGGTGATGAGAAAAGCACCTATGCTGAGGGTAATCCAGAATTGACAACTGTCAGGTTCTCCGATGCATTAGATAGATTCGGAACAGATTACAGACAAGAGAGCAGGCCTTATTTCGAGGGCAAACTCGACGATATTCGCATCTACGACCGCGGCCTTACCGATACCGAGATACAGGAGTTCTTCAACGAAGGCGACTAATTGCCTAGTCCATTTGAGGTTTCGCGGGTGAGCGCGGTAGTGCTCACCCGTTTTCAATGTCAGCCCAGCGGCATATCGAGCCGCGCCAGCGCTCTTGTGTCGTAAATTGGGAAAATAATTGACAACAAGGAACAGAAATTGTATATTCAATTGTAGAACTTCAAGTGGAGGCGCCTGTGAAAAACAAACTGCTGTTGTTGTTGCTTCTGCTAATGCCATTCTGCCTCGTAGCAGAAACTCTTCTGCTGCATCTGGCAAACGGCGAGACGATTGCGTATGACACAGGGAGCATTATTGAAATCACTTTCGATGTCACCTCAGTGGATGATTGGGAACATATCCCCGGCATTGAAATTATCAACTCGCTGTCGAACTACCCCAATCCCTTCAATCCGGAAACCACCATCAGCTTCGAGCTGACAAAGCAGGGCCACGCTCGCGTGAGTATTTACAACCTCAAGGGCCAGCGCGTGGCCAATGTGCTCGACCGCAATCTTGCTTCCGGCACACACACAGTGCTGTGGCAAGGCCGCAATCAAGCAGGGAATCCTGTTGCATCCGGTGTTTACCTGCTCTCTGTCACCTGTGACGGTGAACAAGTCGTCCGCAAGATAATGATGATTAAGTAACTGCAAGGGAGATTAAGAATGAAGAAATACAGCCTGCTCATCTTGTTCGCGGCCATAGCCGCCCTCGCCATTGCCGCCACGATGGTCATCCAGACAACAACCGGCACCGACGAGTATGACCTCAGCGAAGTGCTCAGCATAACATTCTCCAGCCAAGGCCCAACCGATTATATTGCCTATTATCCCTACAACGGCAACGCAGATGATGAAAGCGGGAACGGGCATCATGGGAACATGTTTGGCGTAGATTTAACCGCTGACAGATTCGGGAATCCTGGCTCGGCAATGGAGTTTGATGGCATTGACGACTACATCGAGCCAATACTCAAACTGCCAATCGATGGATTTCCGCTGTCTATCAATCTCTGGGTAAACACCCCTGGCAATGCCCCGGGAAGTTACCAGACATTTTACACCAGTGATTACAATGATAGTTACGCACTATCATATTATGGCTTTCGCGTCATGCAAAGGTATGATGGCAATGTCCGGGCATATTTTGCCGCTACATCTGGACATGGTGATTATGCGACAAGAAGTGTTTATACAGACGCTCCGTTACCTGCAAACGAGTGGGTAATGCTGAGTTTTATTTTTGAATCCCCCGACAACATGCGAATTTACTTCAGTGGTGATGAACAAAGCACATTTATAGAAGGTAATCAATCATTGACAACTGTCAGGTTCTCCGAGGCCTTAGATAGGTTCGGAACCGATTATAGAACTGCGGACAGGCCTTATTTCGAGGGTAAACTCGACGATATCCGCATCTATGACCGTGTGCTCACCGATAGTGAAATCCTGGTCTTGCTCGACGCAAGGAACTGACTGTCCAGACCTGCACCTCGTTAAGTAAGCAGGCACCGTTGCGGCGATTCGCTCACATCACGAATCACAAGGTGAATGGCCATGTCGTCGCCCCAGGGCAGCAGGCACGCAGACAGCTCCATTGGGCACAGCGAACCATCACAACAGCGAATATCGTGCAGAGCAGACACAGCGCTGACTGTTCGCGTTTGTTCGAGAAGCTCGCAAGCCGCTTGTACACCCACCGGTGGGAAAATCCGCTGCAACGGAAACCCAAGAACCTGGCGCTTATCATATCCGAGCCGAGCTTCTATGGCGCGGTTGACATCAAGGATGCGACCGGTGTCAGCGTCGAGAATCAGGTTGATGTCGGGCGATTCTTCAAACAACCCCCGAAACCGCTGCTCTGACTGCCAGCGACTTGAATCGATCTGCCGACGTTGAAGCTCCAGCTCGATGTTGTGCAAGGCATAACCGAGACTCTCACCCAACTCCGCCAGAAGAGACCGCTCTTCGTCTTCGTCAACCTCCTGATCTCCGAAAACTATGCACATAACCCCAAACACGCGGCGACCATGCTCAATTCGCACCTGCATGACGGTGGATTGGGGATACTGCCGCCGCCAACGGCATGAAGCGCAGTTGGCGCAACCAGGAGCGAGTGTGTAGGGATCATGGCGCGTGAGGGCGTGCAGAGCACAGTCGGGCAAGTCGTTGTCATCTGACTGGATGTGCAATTCGTTCGACAGGCTGCCAGAAAAATATGTCGCAATGTGCTTCACTTGGCCGCCTTCGTCCAGTTCGGCAATCCACACTCCCCCCAGCCGACGTGCTACGGCCAGCATTCTGGATATCTTTTCCAGGATTTTTCCCGAGTGGCGTTCGCGGGCAATGAGCCTGTTGATGTGGCGTTGAGCGACCAGCATCCGGTTCAGGTGCTGAGTCCGCACATATTTGTTGTTCCTCGTCGTCGGTCGTGTTGACAAATCCTGATCCATCATCGCTGCACCTCCCATTAACCCAGGTTAATCAAGAGGTGTGAAGGCAAGATGAATGCCACTCAGTGGCATGAACGTAAATGTAGCACCGAGCGGAAGTTATTGAAAGGAGAGCAACGCCAGGCATTAACGTTATTGAGAATGCCTTTTCAATTCTGAGAATGCAATCTACCGGCGCAGACGGGCCTCGTGCTTGACAAGCTTGCGAACCGGATTGTAAGACTCCTTCGCCTTGCGTAATCCATCCAGGCCCAGATCGCATTCGCGGTTCACCCACTTCGCATCCGGCCATTGGTTCAGAAACCATGCATTGATGGCCTGATATGCGCCGCGGATGGCATTATTGGCCTTTTCGATGTGAATGACAACCGTATCGTCGGACAACATCTCGCCGAAGGTGAACGCCTCGACCTTTTCACCCACCTCGATGTATGCGCCGCGGTAGTCCATCTGCTCGAAGCGCTCGAGTATCTTGAGTACGCCTATCTTTTCCTTATAGAGTTGCGGGTAGTGTTCGCAACCGCGATCCTCGCACCATTCGAGATGGGACATGACGACACGGGGGACGCTCTCGGCGGTGAGAAGCTGCAAGCGACTGGTATTCTCGCGCTCGAAACCGGCGACGAAGTTGCGTTTCTTGCGAAACCTGCTGCCAGGCAGGTCGCGTAGTTCTTCGAGAGAGTAGATGTAGTCGTCGTAGCCGGGTGAGTGCTCGAAGGCGAGCTTGCCCGGCATGGCAGCTTCCAGCTCGTCGCACATGCGCTGTGAAAGCGCGCAGAGTCGGAAGTTGCCCTGGCTCGATTCTTCGGTCAGCAGCGCCACGGCGCCAGCCAGGTCGCCATCGCCAACCGGCATGTAGTAGCCCGGTGCACCGTGTTCATCGACCATCCGCAACAGTAGCATGTCATGGGCGAGGCGCCATTGGATCTTGTGTCCGAACTGCCACAGCAGCAGGTTGGTGAAGCTCAACTCCGATGTTTCATAGCGTTTATGGTGCAGAAAGGCGTTGATGATGTCCTTGTCGTTGATTTCCAGTGGCTTCCAGTGATGCAACCTTGCCTCCGCTTGTGTAGTGAAAGCACATTATGCCCTGCTCTGTGCCTGTCAATATAAATTGCTGCACAGCCGTTTGTGGCGGTTGCGAGCGCTGGATTTTCGGGCAAGAACAAAAAAAGTATTGACAACTACAAATGGGTAGTGGGTAATGTCGCTGTTGAAACGTACATAAGAGGGGGTGACCGGTTTCGACAGGGATAGAACCGGTTGCGGATGCGTGTCGGGGAGATTACCTACCCGTAAATCACGGTGATACAACCTAACTGCGAACGATAACTTCGCACTGGCAGCTTAACACTGCCACGCTCCCGCAGACCGGGTTTCCGGGTTTGCGACGAGTGACATAAACAGGGAACTTTGGCCGATCCACCGCCCGAGGGTGAGGCCGAGAACTTAGGGCTGGCCCAGCCGTGGTCTGGCTGTCTTCCTCCGGACTGGGCGAGATCAAAGACCGCCTACACACGTAGATTCCGCTTTTGGTGTATCTTTGGACGCGGGTTCGACTCCCGCCACCTCCACCATACAACAATCTTCCCGACCCCTACAGGGGCACGGGTAGAATAGTCGAAGATGAAGGCGGCACACCTTTTTCAAAAAGTGCTATCGGAGTTTGTCTGCTATCGCCATGAGAAAACTCTTGATCTACTCGATATGGCGAAAGTGAGAGATTAGAGAATGAACATCTATGTTGGCAACCTCGCCTACCAGATGACGGACGAGACGCTGCGGACTTCCTTTGAAGGCCATGGCGAAGTTACTTCCGCACGCATCATTACCGACCGCGACACTGGTCGTTCCAGAGGCTTCGGCTTCGTCGAAATGCCCAACCGCGAAGAAGGCCTGGCCGCAATCGAAGCCCTCAACGGCTCCGAGGTGGACGACCGCACACTCACAGTCAATGAAGCACGCCCGCGCCCGCAGCGCGACAACCGTGGCTTTGGCAACCGTGACAGTGGCGGCGGCGGCGGCGGCGGCTGGAACCGGTAATCAGCGATACAGGCGATTATGGGCCGCAGCAATGCGGCCCTTCGTTTATGGGCCGCAGGGGAGCGGTTCTTTTTTGTGTTGACATTGGCGCTGGGGATGATCAGGATGAGTGAAATGGAGGATTGGGGCTGGATAAATACTAACATGGGAATGATTCATCCCTTGTGTTTTATCTTTTGTCAATTAATTGCATTGATTTCATTCTCTAAGTTATGCAGTATTTCGAGAATCTCTTTCAACTCGATTGGCTTACCGAAAATCATATTTTGCATAGATTTATAATCCACAATTAATTCTTTGTGCCGATATTTCTGAGGAATAAGCTTCAATGTCCCAATCTTTGCATCTTCATACTTTGTCCAACTGCTATGATAGAATTTTCGCTTGAATTCCACAACATCATCGAGAAGATATAGATACTTGGATAGAGCGCTACCTTTTACAACTGATTTGGCCATCATCGCCAAATCATAATAGTGCCTTGAATACCGCAATGGCATTACTTTGCCTTCTGGCCTATTTGCTTCCTGGTGTAAAATCGTCGCTTTTTCCCAGAAAGTTCTTTCAGCAATGATTGCTTTTACGTCACAACTATGTTTATCAAATTTATCTGGAAATTCTTTTGCCACAAAAGGGGTTATTGTAAAATCAGCGGAAGGAACCCATGATGCTAAAGGGCCAATTTCAAGAAGAATATGAGGTAATAATGACTCACTTACATGAACCCTCGGATAATTGATGTTTATCGTAGACTTGTTATCTCCAATACTGCATTCACATTGCGGCTGGAGAATGTCCGAGACAATTGGCAGGAGCTTTTCTTCAATATATTTCTCGCTCTGCCCTACTATACCTGTATTGAACTTGGCTTGTTGAGTTTTTGAGCGTTCCTCATGTGGATTCTCGGAAGTTAATAGTTCCCAGTCTATTATCAAATCAATGTCCTCAGAAAATCTATCAATAATCCCAAACACTTTTGAGAGGCTAGTTCCACCTTTGAACATCAATATCTTTCTTAGCTCTTCATGTGAAAAAAGTTTGCACAGAGTCCATACTACCCAATAATCCTTTTCGACAACCTCAAAAGTAGTACCCATTATGTGTGCAGTTTCTTGGAAGAGGTCGCGCCTATCTTTCTCAGAAAGCCGTGCAATTTTATCCATCAGCCCTCCCTGCAAATCTGCTTGATTGTTTCATATATCCATACTGTGGACGATTGCGTATCGGCTAGTATTATCTTACGTCTATCCGGCTTAACTTGCTTCCTTATTTTCCTTATTACTTCCGGAGTAATTCGTTCTTTTCCCAAAGTTTTCAACGCCTGAACAATGAATGAACTTTCATTATGTTTAAAGCCGATGTTTTTCAAGGCAGTTTTTTTAAACCTTAGCGTTGTCCCATTAATGTCATAGACCCTATCTACCCCATCGCATAAATATATATATTTTCCTTCTATCTGAGTGGACAATCCCAATACATTTAAAGCGCTATCTCCCGATATTTCTATCCGCCAATTGAACTTTCTGGCAAATGCTCTGGCTACCTGATCAATGTCAGGGCTCAACTCTTGTCCCAGAAAGTCACTGTATTTAGGATAGTCGTACATACCTCTGCATATTCGCCTGATTTTCTTTTTTTTCAACAGATATGATAGAGTGCTATCAGCTTCCTGACGGGTAAACTTTTTGATTAAATCACTTGATGTAAATGCCCAACCCCTGTCATGACCGGCGATAAAGGAAAACACTGTCTCATATAGCTTCATATTAATTCTCCTGTAGAATATTTCCAGAAATAATGATATGTTTTTCTGGAATAGCAACTGATATACATGTAAGCATCACATTACTATATTTCCTTCAATTCGTTAGTATTTACAAATCAAATTTATTAAACATATGGCCAATCACTAAGTCAAGAAATATTATACAAAACAAACAGATGTAAGCTCTGACAAATCGCTTATAGACGTTATTGTTATCTTTTATCGTTTCTCAACGGCCTATTCTTGTGCGCCTCACCTCTCCCCCAACATCTCCTTCAGCTTCGCCACGCCGGGCGCTTTCCCGCTCAACTTCACCACGCCATCCACGACCAGCGCCGGAGTCATCATCACGCCGCAGGCCACGATGCGGTTGAGGTCGGTCACTTTCTCCAGCTCGCAGTCAAGCCCCAGCTCCGAGGCCGCCTGCTTCACGTTAGCGTACATCTGATTACACTTCGCACAGCCCGATCCCAGTACCTCGATCTTCATAACGCCTCCCCTTGTTAATTCACGATCCAGCCGAACAGCATACCTGACAGCGTGGCCATGCTCACCACCAGCAGCACGAACGCCATAGTCTTGCGGATGCCCAGCACGCTGCGTATGACCAGCATGTTGGGCAACGACAGCGCCGGACCGGCCAGCAGCAACGCCAGCGCCGGGCCTTTGCCCATTCCGCCGCCCAGCAGTCCCTGCAAAATGGGAATCTCGGTGAGCGTGGCGAAGTACATCAGCGCGCCGGCAACGCTGGCGAAGAGATTGGCGCCCAGTCCGTTACCGCCCACCATCATCGCCACCCAGCGCGAGGGAATCAGCCCCTCGTGCCCGGGACGGCCCAGCAGCAACCCCGCCACCAGCACGCCGCCCAGCAGCAGCGGCAGGATGAGCAGCACATACTCCCACGTCGAGCGCATCCACTCGCGGGATTCTTCGCGGCGTGAGGTGAGCGACGCGAGCACCAGCCCCGCCACACCCAGTGAGAATCCTGCTTCCGGCACGCCGGGCAACAGAATCGCCACCACTGCGACGGCCACCGCCGTGAGGGCGAGCTTCCACCAGCGTACGCCGAGGAACATCGACGCGCAAACGCCCAGCAAGGCGGCAAATCCACCGGCCAACCACCACTTGGCGGCATACACCACCTGCCACAGCGAACCATCGTCGCGGGGCGGCGCCCAGTTGGCGAACACAAGCACGCCCACCATCGCGGCCAGCATAGCGGCGTTCTGCCACAGTGGGCGGGGTGATTCGGCGCGGGGGATTTGCATGGCAATCTTGTCCTGCTCCTCGTGACGGAACAGCAGGTGCATCGCCAGTCCGATGACCACGCTGAACGTTACCGCTCCCACTGCGCGCGCCAGTCCGAACTCCGGCCCCAGCACACGCGCCGTGAGCACGATGGCCAACACGTTCACGGCCGGCCCGGCATAGAGGAACGCCGTCGCCGGTCCCAGCCCCGCGCCCATGCGGTAGATGCCCGCGAACAGCGGCAGCACGGTGCAACTGCATACCGCCAGCACGCTGCCGCTCACCGACGCCACAGCGTAGGCCAACGCCTTGGGCGCCTGCGCGCCCAGGTAGCGCATCATCGCACCCTGGCTGATGAACACGCTGATGGCCCCGGCGATGAGAAACGCCGGCACGAGGCACAGCAGCACATGCTCGCGGGCGTAATCACGGGTGAGGTGCAGGGCTTCGAGCACTGCGTTGTCGAACCGCGCCGCGCCCACGGGCAAGAAGTAGAACAGCGCCACCACTGCGACAACGGCGAACGCCTGCAACGCGAGCTTGCGGGTCATCGCTCTTCCAGCGCGCGGTCGATGCAGCCAACGAACCCGGCCACGCAGGGCAGACGCAGGCTGTAGAACACCTGCTGGCCGCGTTTGTCGTCGCGCACCACGCCGGCGTGCTTGAGCGCCCCCAGGTGCCGCGAGACGGTTGACGGGTCGATATCGACGAGCTTCTGCAGCTCGCACACGCAGCGTTCGCCCTCGGCCAGCGCCATCACGAACAGCAGCCGCGTGGGGTGCCCCAGCGCTTTGAACACCTCGGCGCGCTTGGCTATGTGTTCTTGTTTATCGTTCATTTCACGCTCCTTAGTTTGCATAAATGGCAATTTAGCCAAGTAGGAAAAGATGTCAAGGAAAAACTGATCTTGACACGATTCGTTATGATCCATTGTTCATTACTTGATTCTGATCTATAGTGCACTAATGATCATTAGGAGTTGCGAATTGAGCCTGAGTGACAAGATTCTTAACGAGGCCTATTTCAGAGATGCCAACGCATGGCTGTTCCTCGGAGACACCATCGATACGATGAGTCGATTCCCTGAAGAATCGGTGGATATGGTATTTTTCTCTTGCCACCATATCCGACTCTGGATTGAATTCAACAGGGGGCAGAAATGAAAAAGCAAACTCAACGTGACCGTATTTTTGAGCTTGTGGTGCAACTGTGTGAGCAGCGAGGTGTTCGCACATTCGTGTTGAAGGATTTCTACGATGCATATTTAACCCGTCTTGAGAAAGAATGGCCCAACAATCGCCACATGAAAGATAAAATCCGCCAGCAACTTCAGGAGTTGCGACAAGATAAAATTCTGACTTTCGTGGATGGACATGGACGATATACTCTGTCTGATGTGCCGAATCTGATGGATGAGATTGAACCTGAACATTTCAATGCAATCAAGAAGTTACCGCCGGATAAGCGTGAATACTTGATTGAAACATATGCCCGCGATGTCAAATGGAAAAAGATGGCTCACGAGAGATTCGGTTTCCACTGTCTGTGCCGGAATTGCCGAAACACATTCCTGCGGGAAGATAACACCCCCTACATCGAGGTTCATCACATCATTCCACTGTGTGATGGCGGAGAAGACCACATCGAGAACCTGTCTGTGCTGTGCGCTCATCACCACCGTTTCGCCCACTATGCACAGTACGATGAGCGGGAAATATTTCGCGAGCAACTGCTGAAACGGGTGCGTTCACTCCTGTAGCGGAGCACAGCTCATTCGGCAGTCAGTGCTTCGATAATCGCCGCGCAGCCTCCATCGCGCATATAACCGGCATGGTCGTCGACATTCTCGAACCTCCGTCCGACTATCTCGGAGCACTCGAATTTATCGCCGGTGCATTTCAGAAATCTTTCAATCGCATCCAGGGCTTTGGGGTCCTTGAAATCAATGTTGGCGGCTCGTCCCTGGCCGCTGTTCATTCCAATGATCCATATCGCGGCGCCCAATGCCCCGCAACCGCCCCCGCATAAGCCGATTCCGCCCGCGAATCCCGCCGCCATAACCGTATGCATGTCGGACGCGCCCACCTTTCTCGCCAACATCGCCGCGCAGCTTACCGGCGGGGAGGGCGGTTCAATGTGTGTTTCGGAAAGAGCGGCGTTTATCTCACTGAACGCCGCCGGCGCATATTTTGTGGCCATATGAAAACAGCCTATGGGCCCGCCTTTTATGAAATACCTCAACACCTGCATTGATGAATGCCATTTTGTATCGGTTATCTCGAAGCAATCGATACTTTTATTGCGAGCAAGGAAGGATTCCACAAGTCTTTGTGCTGCAACAATTGCCCCCGTTTCAGCTTGCGGGCCCGGGCCATGAAGTCGATACGCCTGCGCCCCTGCGGCAAGCGCAGCGCCCCAAAGCATGCCGCACTGGTAGCCACGTTGCATTATTCCGCCCGCGAGGGGCATGCTGGCGTGCTCTTCAAGTTTCAACGGGTGCTCGAACGCCCGGTCGAGAACGTTGCAAAGCGCTTCCGAGCATGACCCGACTTTGAAAAACGTGCGCACTGTTTTCATCGACGATATCCCGTTTCTGGCTCTGGCCATCACATCTCCTCGTGTTTCTCTAATCACGTGTATCGGTTAGTGGTCACCCACCTGGGGAAGAATGTGTCCTTCCCCAGGATAACGGGTAACGTCTATAGCACTTCCTTGCGGATGTATATCCAGGTGCCGGCGAAGAACAGCCCGATGCTGACCACCACCTTCACCAGCGTGTCCCAGCCCCAGATGAGCTTCCACACATGGCTGATGGCGACATCGAGCATTTCGGGCTCGAAATCAGTAGGGCATTCCATCTGAATATTGCCTGCAAACCCATCGGTGAGGGTGGTGTTGGCAATCGGGAAGCCGAAGATGAGCTTGTCGAGCGTCGGCACTCGGAAATCGGTGTCCCAGCCATTGAAGATGAACGGCGCGGCAACGAGCGCGATGTTGATCATGATGAGCAGCAATCCGATACCCAGCACGATGCCGGCGGCCTTGAAGAAGGCAAAATCCCGAAACACCGCCGAGAAAAACC
This sequence comes from Candidatus Cloacimonadota bacterium, assembly GCA_021108395.1. Taxonomy (GTDB): domain Bacteria; phylum Cloacimonadota; class Cloacimonadia; order Cloacimonadales; family JAIOQZ01; genus JAIOQZ01. The sequence goes on along the minus strand of JAIOQZ010000006.1, from coordinate 20,648 downwards.
AGGCCAGACTGCCGGAGAGCACGATGCCGAAAAACATGCAGAAGTAATACTGCATGGTGCCGGTAAACGCCAGGCCCCAACTCACGCCATCGACGTAGAACGTCATGATGAGGTTTGACAGCACGAATTGCGCCAGCGTGAGGCCCAGCATGATGCCCAGGGTGACAAACAGGCCGATGATGAACTTGGACAGCGCCCGCCACCAGAGCGAGACCGGTTGCGCTCGGTAGAATATCTCGCAGTTCTTGCGCATGTCGGTGTTGAGCGCGCCGATGAGAATGGCCACGGCGAACACAAGCGCCAGCATACCCGGCAAAATCACCTGGTAGAGGTTCGCGCCATAGACGATCAAGTCGCCCAGGGTCGTCCAGATCTCCTGGAACTCGGAGTTGAAAACCTCACCCTCAGCGATCGTCACGGTAACTGTTTCATCATCTGCAATCTGATGCTTGATGATGGTGTACATGGCAAATCCGCCGACGAGCGTGAGCGCCCATATACCCATGACAATCCACACCTGCAGCAGGAGAATCTTGCGCGACAGCACCCAATCTTTCTTCAGCATTGCCATAAACTTACGCATCATAACCTCCCAGTTCGGCGACGAACAGGTCGCTCAGCATCGGCCTACTGAATTCGGCGCCCTCGATCTCGACATCGGCGTCAACGATGCCGCTGATGCGGCCAAGCGTGTAGGTGAGCAGACGCGGGTTGTGCTCCAGCAGCTTGTCCCGCATGTCAACGGGCACGGTTACAGTGCGAGAGCGGCTCTTCAGCTCCTCGATGTCCTCGTAGAGAAGGATTTTACCCTCGTGCAGGAAGATAATATCCTGTAGAATCGGCTCTACTTCCTCGACCTGGTGGGTCGAGATGATGATGGTTTTGTTCTCGTCAAAGAACTCGCCGAGGATGGTGTTGAAAAACTCCTTGCGAAAGACGATATCGAGTCCCAGCGTGGGTTCGTCCAGCAACAGAAGCTCGACGTCGAGGGACAGGGTTATCAGCAGATAGAGCTTGGTCTTCATGCCCTTGCTCAGCGACTTCACCTTCGCCTTCGGATCGAGCTTGCTCTGCGCCAGCAGGTTGCTCGCTGTCGCTTCCTTCCACACCGGGTTCATGGCGGCCACATAGTCCATCGTCTGCCGAACGGTCAGCCGGTCGTCGAGGCCGTTGACGTCAGGGATGAAGGCGACGCGCTCGAAGATCGACTGGTCGCCGGCGGCAAGATGCTTGCCATCGAAGACTATCTCGCCATCATAGCGCAGGAAACCCAGCACCGAGCGCATCAGCGTCGATTTACCGGCGCCGTTCTTGCCCAGCAGACCGATAATGCGGCCTCTGGGTATGTCGAGGCTCACGTCGTGCAATGCCTCGAACTTTCCGTAGTGTTTTGTCAGGCTCTTTATTTCGAGCAGACTCATGATGTGCTCCTTGTATCGTTATAGATGCGATTCACCGTGTCGATAAACTCGGATTTATCTATCCCGAGCCGCGCCCCTTTGCGGATGCACTGGCTCATCTCGCCCTGACGGAAAGCGTCGCTTTTTCGCTCCAGCAGGCGTTCTCGAACGCCATCGTTCACAAAGAACCCTATACCTCGTTTCTTCACGATAACCTCCTCGCTCACCAGTTCGCTCAACGCGTTCGATACGGTTTGTGGATTCAGTTTGTATTGCTGCGACAGAGAGCGGATGGATGGAATCATCTCACCTTCCTCCACCCCGCCGGATATAATCGCCCTTTCGATCTCCTCGCGCAGTTGCAGGTAGATCGGCATGGTGTCGTCGAACCGTCTCATAGACACCTCCTTCATAGCATTCTCGCTAATTCATTCGTTTGGCACAAGTCGTTGTGCTATCACACAGCCTGGTCGGCCAGAAACATTCACTGGAACCCGCAGTTTGCGGGCTGGAACACCAGTCGAATCGCCAGCCTTAGTGTTACGGTGATATAGTACACCGGTGCGGTAGATGTGTCAAATACTTTTTTCAAATGTCGCTGTTTTTTTTTGCAGAATACGGCTAAAAGGGAAAATGGAGGCGCTGAAATATGCTGCTTCTGTCGATTACAGATGGGGATTCTTTGCCCCGCTCTCAGAGTTCATTGGAGCGAGTCAAGGTATTCAAGGGTTTTCGTATATGCTTCTATGATGTCCTGCTCATGAATGACAATATCATTGGCCAGGAATCCCATTGCCAACACCAGGCCGTCTGAAAATTCTGGATCGATATTGGAAGCCAGATAGAGATTGTCGGCCAGGCGATCGTACTTGTCTATGTAGAATTCCTGGAGAGAGTAAACATTGGACAGTAATCTGGCAGTTGGGTAGTCTATATGCTCGAGAACGCCTAAATGAAGCGCCAAAGACCACGAGTGCTGTTGCAGATTGGGCACACCAAATCCGCCGTTCATCGACTTCCAGAGGTCTTTCAAAGTTGGAGATTTTCCGATTTCCGTTGTCCGCGACAGGAGTGAATTCAATGAGTCTCGTACAGCGACGTGATGGGCGGATATCGCGTTGATCATCTCTTGATTGGACTGAAGCTCTGCTCTGATTTGCCCCAAAGCCACCTGAGCACGTGCTTTATCCCGTTGCTCAATCCGCATCTCATTGACAAAAATACCAAGAAAAACCCCAATAATGAGGAGAACCGTTTCAGCAATTACCACACCTATCGGAAGTCGAGACTGCAACGTTTTCATCTTCAATCCTCCCAAAGAAAAATCGAGTCTCTCAGTTGCTGAAAATTATTGCAAGGAAAAAAGTAATATCGAAACAATCGGGAGAGGGGTCGCCGCTAATATCTCCGCTTGCGAATCTTGCCCTTTTTTCTGGGCCTTTCGTCTCGTCCTGACGGGTTGTCGGCATAGCGATTCTTTTTGTGAGCAGAATACGCTTGCTGCGACTCTGGGGGCGCTTCGGCGACTCTGAGGTTCTTGCCGTTGAACTCTACCTGCCTGAAGCTGTGCAGGACAGTGTTTTTGTATCTCTTGTCAATCTCGAAGTATGAATAGTCCTTGAAAAACACGATCTTGCCGATTTCGATATATCTTTTTCGCGTGCAGCGGTTTATCAAGCCAATCATGTCACGCGGGGAAATGCCGTCAACATGCCCGAGATTGATATGGATACGAGCAAATCCTTCCTCCGCTCCAGACGTCCCCCGTCTTTCTGCGGGCGCAGAACCCCTGCCGGGCTGAACTTTTCTCTCACTGACGATGCTGAGGTCTCGGGCGTCTCGATAGTAATCCAGGAACCTGTTGAACTCCAGCGAGACGAAGTGCTTGATAATCTCTTCCCGCGTCATGAATTCCAGCTTCTCCGCGATAGCGGGAAGGAACTTATCGATTTCCTTGTGGTTTATCTCGATATTCTGAAGCTTATCCACGAGTTTCATGAGTTGCGCCTCACAAATCTCGGCGCCGGTTGGAACACCTCGCATACTGAACTTCTTCTTCAGCAACGATTCGATTCTTTTGATTTTGTGCTGTTCCTTCACGTTGATAATCGCAACGGAGGTGCCCTTGTTTCCGGCTCTGCCGGTGCGGCCGCTTCGATGAGTATAGATGGGGTTGTCATCCGGCAGATTATAGTTGATGATGTGAGAGAGGTCTTTCACATCGAGTCCACGAGCGGCGACGTCGGTGGCGACAAGAATCTGCAGGTTGCGAATGCGGAACTTGTTCATGACGAATTCGCGCTGGTTCTGCGAGAGGTCTCCGTGGAGTGCGTCTGCGTTATAGCCGTCTTCAATCAGCTTGTTCGCAATGTCTTTTGTCTGCACCCTCGTCTTGCAGAACACTATCCCGTAGATGCTGGGATTGAAGTCGATGATGCGCTTCATGGCAAAGTAGCGGTCTCGCTCGTGAATGATGTAGCAGTCGTGATTCACGTCTTCCGAACCGGCGTTGCGTGTGCCAACCGTGATTTCCAGTGGCTCCCGCATATAGTTTCGAGAAATCGCCAATACTTCTTTGGGCATGGTGGCGGAAAACAGCAGGGTTGTCCTTGTTTCCGGGCACTTCTCCAGAATTGCGTCCAACTCCTCTTTGAATCCCATATTCAGCATCTCGTCAGCTTCATCCAAAACAACGGTTTTCAGCAGTGAGAGATCGATCTTCTTCCTTCGGTTCAGCAGGTCGTTCATTCTGCCGGGGGTGGCCACGATAATGTGAGCGCCCTTTTTCAACGCTGCAATCTGAAGAGACATGTCGGCGCCACCATAGACAGGAACGATGTGAACGCTTGGCTTGAACTTCGAGTAGCTCTTCAAATCCCTGGCGATTTGAATGCAAAGCTCTCTCGTCGGAGTCAATATTATTGCCTGCGGTTGGCGAATGTCAACATCCGTTAGCTGAATCAGCGGCAGGCCGAAGGCGGCTGTCTTGCCGGTACCGGTTTGCGCAAGTGCAACCAGATCTTGCCCGCCCTTCAGTAATACAGGTATCACCTTTTCCTGAACAGGCATCGGCGTCTCAAATCCAAGTTCTTTGATACCAGTCAATAATTCAGGTTCAATTCCAAGTTCTGCAAAATTGCTCATTTTTCACTCATCCCTTTTATCGTTCAATTCATAAGACTCTCTATGACAGGATTTTCAAGCCGGATAATTCGGCAATGTATTAATTCATTTACTACCAGATTTATTCATAACAGGGTGTGCAATTCAAGGCCAGGAGCATGTTTTATTCGGCCAGTTTTATCGGGAAGATGCAGTGCGGTAAATGGGGACGGAAAAGCTCCCAGCCGAGGCGGGGAACCATTTATTTCGCCGACATTAGACGAGCAGAAGCTCCGGCTCGTTCAGTACGGCGTTTCTGAACTCTTCGGCAAGTGACTCGAACACTTCGCGCACCGAGACGATTTTCTTGACCAGGTGAGCGTTTGCTCCGGCAAAAGCGAACCCGCCCTCGAAAAACCCTTCTCTGGCGTTGGCAAGCGCCTGAGCGACGCAGTATTGTGACTCTGCGAGCTTGCAGGTCTTCAAACACTTCCAGGTGCACTCGAAAGGCTTCCGAAGCCCTCTCTTAACATCCCTGAGGAAGTCGTTGTTTATCGCCCGGCCAGGAAGACCCACCGGGCTTTTGATGATTATCAGGTCGTCTTCTGTGCAATCGATATATTGTTGCTTGAACGCATCGGCAGCATCGCATTCCTCAGTGCCCACGAATCGCGTGCCCATCTGAACGCCCGCAGCGCCAATCTTGAGGAAACGGTGGACATCGGCGCCTGTATAGATGCCTCCTGCCGCAATTACGGGTATTGTTTTCCCGAATTCCGCTTCGTAACCGGCTACAACGTCGAGAACAGGCGGAAGGATGTTTTCCAGAGCATAGTCAGGATTGCCTATCTGCTCCATCGCGAACCCGAGATGCCCGCCGGCCTTAGGGCCTTCCACAACAACTGCGTCCGGGACGTGTTTGTATTTCTTGCTCCACACCGAGAAGATCAACTTGGCCGCTCGAGCCGAAGAAACGATGACGGCGACCTTCGTATTCGATGACCGAAGCTGGGTAAGCGATATTTGCGTCGGCATTTTCACCGGCAGGCCGGCGCCCAGGAACACGACATCGATTTCCTCTTCAAAGGCTGTTTTCAACTGCTCGTCGAAATCTGCCAGGGCAACCATGATGTTGACGCCAAGCACTCCGTCGGTCATGGCTCTCGCCCGCCTGATTTCCGTGCGCAAGCCATTATTGTTCGCTTCCTCGAAGCTAACGCTCGCATCTGGATGAAGCAGGCCCAGGCCAACCGACGATATAACGCCAATCCCTCCCTGGTTCGCCACAGCGGAAGCAAGCCCCGCCAGCGAGATTCCGACACCCATGCCGCCTTGGACAATGGGCGTAGGCGTCTCGATTCCACCAATCTGTAGTGACGGCATGATCAGGCTTTTCATTTTGCCCTCCCAGCCGCTTTCTTCTCGTTCATTTGAGAAAGATATTCGCCCAGAGCGTTGTTCAATGCAGCTTGCAACGGCATGATGCAACGCTCAGTGAAAACACTCAGCAACTGGTCGCCAGACTCAGTCATCTTGTAGTACTTCCGTTTGGGGCCATGAGGTGACTCGCCCCAGTATGAATCCAGGAATTCCTTCTTGGACAATGTCTTCAATATCTGGTAGATTCCGCTTTCTTTGAAACTCACTTTGCCCTCGGTAGATTCTTCGAGACACTGCTTCACCTCGTACCCATACCGAGGTTTCTCATGCAGCATCAACAATATCATGTATGCTGTATAGCCTTTTTTGAATTCACGTTCCCAGACATTGACTGTCTTCTCGATATCCCGCTTTATCTTCACCCCAAACCTCCAATCTATTATCTCTGATGCTATAGTTTTATACGCTATAGTTGATGTCAAGGGAAACCTGCAAATCCAATAGAATCTCCCTGTCAATCCGATTAATCACGCGATTGTCGAGTTTCGCCTGAAATGGCAAGAAGTATCACTTTTCGTGGCAAATAGTATCACCAAGTTGGCAAATGAAGCGGATCCGGAGCGAAATACGGGGATTTTTCCTTGCCATGTTGGTGATACCGAAATGGACAGTTTTTGCCCTTATCCTTCGAGCCAGTCGATGATTAGCTGTGAGTATCACTATTTTGGCAAATCCTTGCCATTTTCGTGATACTGGAATGGACAGAAAGTGCTCGTTATTATCTGCTGTGTCGATGATTAACTATGAGTATCACTGTTTTGGCAAATTTCCTCGATTCTGGCGAAAAAAACCTGCTTCCGGGTCGAAAGCAGGCACTGTTTTAGTTCGATTGTGTGTACTATTCCGCACCCTTCCACACGTAGAGCACACCCTCGAACGCGATGAGTTCTCCGATGATTCCATCGAGTGGAAGCTCGGCCACCTCCTCGATGATATCGGTGGATTTGAGCACAATATCACGGTCCAACGCGATGCCATTGACCTTGGTTGTGGTCTCCACCTTGCCTTCCAGAGCCGTTGTCAAACCGCTGATTTTGCTCTGTGCCAGCGTCGGGATGCGGTCAACGTTGAACGCGCCGGTGCTGATCTTGGATGCGTCCAGAGCAGGGATACGAGCCGTATCGAAGGCTCCTGTGGTGATTTTCGATGCGTCTAACTCAGGTATCTGGCTCGCGCTGAGTACGCCAGAGATGTGCCCCGGATCGATCTCCGGTATCTGCGCTGCCACCAGCTTTCCGTTGGCGTCGAGTTCGGCTATCCCGTTGGGAACACCGAGCTTCTCAGCGTCGAGGATTTCACTCCATTGGCCAGCCATTTCATGCCTCCATATCGATTTGTTGTTCGAGGTGTTGCAGTATCAGGTACGCGCCCTGAGTTTTCAGAAGCTTCGCGTTCGCCTCTTCGATTAGTTTCTTGAGCCGCTCATACTCGTTCGTTACTTCCAGTTTTTTCGCCTGAATAAGTTCTCTTGCCGTCATGGTTGCTCCTTGTATATGAATGATTTGCCATCTTTGATAAACACCTGCCCCGGCTTCGCTTCCGGCGGAAACGACTCCCCTGAAAGAACGAGATTGGCATCCTCTATTCCGAGGTCTTCTTTCTCGTCCACGGTTGAGTAGATTGTTTTAACGAAGGCGATATTCTTGTCGGTGGATACGGTAGGCTTCGTTCTTCTGTTAATCAGGTCCCAGACCGTGTTCTGGCGGATAGTATTCATTGCTGCATCAGCTCCGAAACCTTCTGGGCGAGCGTATTCGATGAATGTAACACATTGGCCAGAGCCTGCAGCGCGTCCTCATCCTGCGCGAATGAGTCGATGATGTTGCCGAGTGTGAGTTGAGTCTCGATGGCGTTGAGTCGCTCCTCGAGTGGCAGTGTCGTGGTGTAGAAGGTGTGGTGGACGGTGCGCTCCTTCGAACTGAGGCCGGAGTATAGAATCACTTTTATGCTGAGTATGTCGGCGTTCTCAATCCCGCTCAGATCACTACCTGGAATGAATACAACACTGCTTGAGTATGACACTGTCAGAGAATGTCGCAAGGGAATTGAAGACTATGTTCTGTTCTACAATCAGCAAAGACTTCATCAGTCACTGAAGCACAGCACACCGGATGAAGTCTATTTTGAAACTTTAACAAGGGCGAGCAACGAATGAATCCACCTTATTCAGCCAACAGAATGGTCTTGACAAAGGGTGCACTACAGTGGTGAAGAGATCGATGCAGCAATAATCTTGCCTAACAACATCGTCGTTATAGAATTGAAAACGGGATCAGGACGTATAGTTGGTTCAGAAAATGGTGATTGGGTATGTGAAAAAGGCGAAAGCAGTAGCTTTGTTATAAACAAGGTAATTCCTTGCCAAACCGGACCAATGAAGGTAGGAATACGACATGCGACACTGTCCTTCATGTGGTCACACCTGGGCTTGGAAACTTGACGATGGTCGATTCAAATGTCGTCATTGCTTGAAGAAGTATACTTGGAAAACCGTGTGGTCAGCCGGTTACACGAAGAAGATGCTACGCCAGAAGCTGGCAGAGCAGTTCAAGGACTTGGGTGAGAAATCGCAGCACTACTGGCAGGGACTGGCTGAGCATACTGCCCTGCGTATACGCGAATTCGGTAGGCTGGAGGGTTACCGCAAGGCTGGCGCGAAGGGCTACCGACTGGTGGTTGTTCTGGACGAGCGCACCTCGGATATCTGCCGCGCACTTGCCGCCGAGGGCAAGGTCTATCCGCTCTCAGACGCCATCGACACCATGAACCAGTTACTCGATATCGACACCAAGCAACACAGCCTGGAATCAGCACGTGAGAAAACCAAAGAGATAGCTCCGTGGGTTTCGGATAAACAAGTGGTGCGAGACGCCAGTGGAGAGCCTATCGGCGTCTCAGGAAGCCATACGCCGTTCCCGCCGTTTCACTGGCGGTGCAGGACGGGGACGGAGGTGGTGTAGAAGCTTCGTTCAACCATTCCACTACTTCGCATGCAGCTGCAATGTAATACCTCTTCAGTGATCTTCGCCTTCCCCCAATTTTCGGCACAAGATATCACAGATCGATCTGACTAATAGATCACTTCATGACCGAACTCGCTCTGAGGTAGGATAACTAGTTCGAGAGAAGAAACAGAAATGTCTTGACGTTGAGATTAACTAACCTACAAAATGAAATTTGTAACAAACATTGCTCTCGGGATAATATGAAAAGAGTGTTGTTTTTAATCTTCTGCATATCGACGATTAGCCTAAGCGGTCTTCGTTTCCGGGTGCCGTATTATATTCAATCCACCGCCGTGGCCGATCTAAATCTTGATGGTTATCCCGATGTTGTGGCAGGATCAAAACAAGTCAGTGTAGACGATTGGGCGGGTATCGCAGTTTTACTCAATGATATGAGTGGCAATGTGTCTCTTCAGGACTCATGCTACATGATAGGCAATCATGATAATATAGCAATTGGTGACATGGACAGGAATCAATATCCTGATATTGTAACCACTTCTTGCGTATTAGATGCTGACGATCATCTTGAGTCCATTCACTTTGCAATTGTTCACGATTACGCGATTTCAGGTTTCTCCTACATTGACTCAATCGCTTATGATAAAGATAAGTACATGTCTGGTGTTCAAACGGGCAACTTCGACGGAGTCCCGGGAGATGACATAGCCTTCTGTTCGAATCATGGTAGATGTGCCGGTTTCGTGATGAATGATTACGGATTCTTCTCTCAACCGGAATACATCGACTTGGGACTTGCACCTCAAGGCATCTCTGTCGGTGACATTGACGGAGACTCACGAGATGAGGTATTGATTGCTGGCCAGTGGCTCACGATTTTCGATTACGAAGATGGTTTGTGGACTTCCCGGATCATAGAACCCCAGATTCCCATGTTTATGACTCACTTGAAAGACATGGACAATGACGATGACCTGGACATCGCCGCCGGCTTTTGGTCCATCGGGGATATCATCTACGTAACTGTATACTGTAATGACGGATCGGGTAATTTCACCTTGGACTATACGTATTACTATTACGATACAGCCAGTTCCAGCGGTGTGGAGGATTTCGACGGCAACGGGTACAACGACATGTTGTTCGGCAACATGATGATGTTCAATTTGGGCAATCTTGAGTTTACCGAAACAGATACAACTTTCTTGCAAGGCAGTCCGTTCAATTTCGCTGACATGGACGGGAACGGCGCCATCGACATCATCGGTCCAAGTCATGGTGGAGGTGTTTCCTATGTTGGAATCGCTTACAATGATGGAACCGGTCATTTCGTGGCAGACTCGCTTCCACCCGAGCCTGAGCAAACCTTCAGAGCCAAACTACGCAACTACCCGAATCCTTTCAAGGTCAACACGGTGTTCGAGTTCGAACTACCCGAGAGCGGAGAGGTTGTCATCGATGTTTTCAACTGCCGAGGGCAGAAAGTGCGTCGGATGGAGTTGGGCTATCGGGTAGAAGGTAAGCAAAGCGCTGGTTGGGATGGAACGGACAACAGAGGTCGAACCTTGCCCTCGGGCGTGTATTTGTGTCAGTTGATTGTTCAGAACAAAGCACTCGCCACCAGTAAATTGGTGCTGGTGAAATAAACATGATAGGAGGAATTATGTTCAGGAAAAGTCTCTTGCTCATTGCATTGTTGCTAGTTAACACATTCGTATTTGGTCAGATCACCTTTGAACAAGCGGAGCAGATATTGCTTCAACAACTGGATCCAGGTGAAATCGGACAAGTTCGTGTGCTTCTCAGCGAAAACACTGTCCCTGAATCGGGTTTTGAGTTGTTTCTCACTAAAGAGGTTGTCGCCTGCCCCTTCCCCTCAACCTGGGTGGGATTTATCGACGAGGAACCCATGTTCGCATGGGCTCATGATTGCCGATACGTCTTCATCGACGCCAACTCCGGTAACATCGAGACCCTCACAAATTACCAGCCACCATCTGAGATGAACAATTTTGTCCTGGTTGAAGATATCCAATATCCAACGAGTCCAGATCCTGTGCCATCATCCATTGTGCAGCCCCCTTCGCCAATGGTAGAAAGAAATAATAACCTGTATGCTGTAATCCTTAACGCTGGTCTCGGAGTGAGTGCTAGCGATGATTATAATCCGGCCATTTATGGGTGGTTCTGGTACAGCATGGTGGTGGCATGATTTATGGCGACGAAGTTGAAGTCCCCGGTGATCGTCTCGTGTTTGACGGCTGTGACTTCGTTCATATCGAAGCAGGGACATCCATCTGGGGACCAACACGATGGGATGGCATCACATTCGAGAACTGTGGTTACCCGAGTAGCACTCCTCCACGATGTTTTATCTATGGAAATATAAACAATGTCAATTGGGTAAAGGTTATAAATGCTAAGCTTTCCCTTCATGATGCTTCAATGACGAGTTGTGGTCAGTTGTCAGCTCGAGATGGAGCAACTCTAGGACTTGGTAATTATGACTACAGTATGAATGACTGTGGCATATATGTCGAAGAAAGCGTCATGGGTTTCACGAACTCACAGATCCATGATAATGGATCGTCGGGGTTGGTAGTAAACTATCCTTCAGGTGGAGGAACCAGTCAGCTTCTCTCAACGGATATTTTCAACAATGCAGGCAGTGGAGTTGAGATCAGGAACTCCCTGTTAAGTGTGTGTGGGGCAGAAGGTTCAAACATATACAATAATGAGATGTACGGATATCTGAGCTTAGGTACTGCCCCTAGCTGTATCGTTGGCGGTACATGCATTTCAAACAACGGAGCGGCTGAACTCATAGCTTTGTATGATAGTTTCCCTCGGTTCCTTGAGCATGTGCAGCTACCTTTTGCCTCAATCATAGATGACAATGGATATGATGAAAGTTCGGACCAATACCTTCTGGTAGCTGCTGGAGAGATACTACAACCCCTGGATGTAACGAATCTCGCCGTAGATACATCAGTCGAGAGTCGATTCTTCCCTAGTTTCGATGACTATGAATTCGGTAGTCAGCAATTGTATGAGGCAGAGCTGATTTTTGCTTGTGCCTTCGATAGTATCTACACAGAAAATTACGAAGTAGCCTATACTCTCATGAGATCCATCATCGATGATTATCCCGATACACCGACAGCAAAAAAGGCGATCCCGTTCCTTCCATACATCAGCCTGGCTATGGACGGCGATCCGCAGGAATTGATGGATTATCTTGCAGATATAGACAACGACGCCCTTCAGGATATCATCACCGAGACAGAAGCTGTGTGCATGCTGTCAAATCAGGAATTTGAAGCAGCAATAGTGCTTCTTGAACAAATCATCGATGATCCACCGAGTGACGAGAAGCAACTTCTGGCTGAGCTTGATGAAGCATATAGCTACTACAAACTTGCTACATCAGGTTCAAGAAATCTGCCAGAGCAGTGCCACAGAAAACCCACGACAGCATACGAATACTCGATTATGCGCTCTGAAATAATCGGGCAAATCATGTCGCTTGGGGCCAATGATGGAGGGAGTGAAGTTGTTCCAGTGTTGAGCCTTGATTCTAACTATCCTAACCCATTCAACCCTGAGACGACAATCGCCTTCAGTCTCGCCACAGAAGGCCAGGTGAAACTCAATATCTACAATATCAGAGGTCAGCTCGTGCATACCCTTGTCAGCGAATCCAGGCCTGCTGGTAGATACAGCGAGATTTGGAACGGACGAAATGGAAGCAATCAGCCTGTTTCTTCTGGCATATATTTCTACCAGTTGAAAACTGCCGGCAAGACTCTGACCAAAAAAATGCTGCTGCTGAAGTAGTTTCGGATTTCGCGAAGCGAAAACGAGACCGTCGAACGAAAGGATATGTAGCGAAGCGAATATCCGGAAGTGGAATAGCGACAATGAGGGGGAGCGGCAACGCTCCCCCGTTTTCGTGGGCAGCTCGAGCCGCTCTCGTTTTACCATTGACAAAAGCGCCGCTCCTCCTCACCTTTAGCCCGCTCTCGAACACTGGAGATAGAAATACATGGGAATCAAGGTGTAGCGTATGCCAACACTCACATGGCTGGGTAAACAGGAAGCGATAAAACAAGCGGCGACGGTGCCCTACCGCCTGCTCGAGCACGACCCCGCTCTCTCTCATGGCGAGAAGGACACGGCCAACATGCTCATACAGGGCGACAACCTCGAGGCTCTCAAGGCGCTGCTGCCCTACTATGCCGGACAGGTGAAGTGTATCTACATCGATCCGCCGTACAACACGCGGAACGCCTTCGAGCACTACGACGACAACCTCGAGCACAGCGCCTGGCTCAGCCTCATGTACCCGCGCCTCGAGCTCCTGCGAGAGCTCCTGGCCGAGGACGGCAGCATATGGATAAGCATTGACGATGACGAATGCCACTATCTGAAAGCTATCTGTGATGAGGTGTTTGGGAGAAGGAACTTTGTTGCGAGTGTCGTTTGGCAGAAACGCACTTCTCCTGATAATAGATTGAGATTGGGTGATGCACACGATACGATTCTAACATACTGCAAAGACGCTCAAAAAAATAAAAGCCAATTTAACCAGTTGCCTGTATCATCAAGTCGATCAAAAGATTTTAAGAATTTGGACAATGACCCCAGGGGACCTTGGGCTTCAACTGATTTCACTGGAATGACAGGACATGCAACTGATGAACAATATTTTACAATCACAACACCTGGCGGTAAAAAGTATTCTCCACCACCGGGAAGATGTTGGGCACTTGCAGAATTAACTTTCCAGAGACTGCTCGAAGAAAACCGTGTATGGTTTGGTAAATCAGGCAACGCAAGACCACGTTTGAAAAGGTTCCTCTCTGAGTTGGGTGGAATCAATGCATGGACATGGTGGACAAACAAAGAAGTAGGGCATAATCAAGAAGCAAAAAAGGAAATAATTGCGGTCTTTGGCCCGGAATCACCATTTGATACTCCCAAGCCAGAGCGTCTCATCCAGCGTATCATCACACTGGCCACACAGCCCGGCGACCTCGTTCTCGATTCCTTCCTCGGCTCCGGTACCACTGCTGCCGTTGCCCACAAGATGGGCCGCCGCTATATCGGCATCGAGCTGGGCGAGCACGCAGTTACGCATTGCGTACCGCGCTTGCAGAAGGTCATCGAGGGAGAACAGGGCGGCATCTCCGGGGAAGTGAACTGGAATGGCGGCGGCGGCTTCCGGTTCTACCGGCTGGGAGAGCCGGTGTTTGACGAGACAGGGCGGATTCACCCCCAAGTCCGATTCCGCACACTCGCGTCGCATATCTGGTTCGCCGAAACCGGTACGCCGCTCCCCGAAAAAGCGGACAGCCCCCTGCTGGGCATTCACGGCGAGAGCGCCTGTTACTTGCTGTTCAACGGCATCCTGGGCGACAAGAGCGTGAACGGCGGCAATGTGCTTACACGGCCCCTGCTGGCGCAGCTTCCACCGCACGAGGGGCCGCGTATCATCTATGGCGAAGCCTGCCGCTTGAGCCAGAAAAGCCTCAAGGACTTGAACATCACCTTCCGGCAAATCCCCTACGACGTAAAAGCGAGATAACATGTTTGAACTGAAAGAGTATCAAAACCGCGCCCTGGAAGCCCTTGCGGAATACCTTTACAATGCCCGCCTTGAGAACGACCCAGACAGCGCTTTTCGTCGGTTCTGGCGCGAGCGCGGCGTGGATGGCGTGGCCTATCGCACCTTCGAGCTGGGCAACGTGCCCTATGTGTGCCTGCGCCTGCCCACCGGCGGTGGCAAGACCGTGCTGGCCTCGTATGCCATCGAGACGGCGGCGCGTAATTACTTGTTCGACGAGACGCCGCTGGCGCTGTGGCTGGTACCCACAAAGGTGATCCAGCAGCAGACGCTGGATGCCCTCAAAACGCCGCGTCACCCCTACCGCCAGGCGATTGACGACTACTTCGGCGGCCGGGTGTCGGTATTCGACGTTGCCGACGTGACGACCATCCGACCGCAGGATTTGAGGGACAAGGTTTGCATTGTCGTGGGAACGCTGGCCAGTCTGCGCGTGCATGACACCTCCGGTCGCAAGCTGTACGCGCACAACGAGAACTTCGAGACGCACTTCGCACGAATCCCTCACAATCTGTCAACTCTGGAGCGTATCGAGGATGGCGCCGACAAGGGCAAGGTGAAATTTTCGTTCGCCAACCTTTGCCATCTGAAGAAGCCTCTTGTGATCCTCGACGAGGCGCATAACGCCCGCACGACTCTGTCCTTCGAGACGCTGAAACGACTCAGCCCTGCCTGCATTATCGAATTTACCGCCACGCCCAACCTGAGCCGGAAGAACGGCTCGAACCTGCTGTACAGCGTCGCGGCCAGCGAGCTGAAGGCCGAGCACATGATCAAGCTGCCCATTATGCTCACCGAGCATCAGACTTGGCGGCAGGCCGTGGGCGGCGCGGTGTTCGAGCGCAATCGCCTGGCCGCGATGACGCACGGCGAGAAGGAGTACATCCGGCCCATTGCATTGTACCAGGCCGAGAGCAAGAACCGGGAGGTCACCGTCGAGGCGCTGAAGCGGTACCTGATGGAGTCGGAAAACATCCCGGAGGAGAAGATCGCCGTAGCCACGGGCAAGCAGCGCGAGCTGGACGGCATCGACCTGTTCGCCCCCGATTGCCCCATCGAGCATATCATCACCGTGCAGGCGCTCAAGGAGGGCTGGGACTGCTCGCTCGCCTATGTGTTCTGTTCCGTGGCCAACATTGGCTCCGCCAGGGATGTGGAGCAACTGCTGGGGCGTGTGCTGCGCATGCCTTACGCCAACCCCAGGAGCCACGCCGAACTGAACTGCGCCTACGCGCATGTGTCCTCGTCGCGCTTTGCGCAGGCCGCCAACGCCATGAAGGACGCGATGGTGAACACGATGGGCTTCGAGCGCATCGAGGCGGAGCGATATGTCGAGGAGACAACGGACGACAGCATCTTCGATAAAATTGGTGATGGTAAAACCGAAGCCACTACAGAGATACACGTCCCGCAGGTGGACTACGACAAGCTTCCGCAGACACCAAACGTCACCGTGCGCGAGGAAGGCGAAGGCTATACGGTGACCGTGTGCGGCCCGCTGTCCGAGAAGCAGGAGAAGGGCATCGTCAAGGCAGTTCCGGCAGCGTCGCGCAACCTCGTGCAGTACCAGTTGCACCAGCACAAGCGCAAGGAGCAGCGGCGCAGGTATCCCGTTTATACCGGGCAGAGTATCCGCGTACCCTCGCTCATGGTGAACATCCAGGGCGAACTACAGTTATGGGAACCTGATACTCTCCTCGATGACAGTGGCTGGAAGCTCAGCGACTTCCCCGCCGTGCTGGATAGCTTCAGTCTGAAGCAGGAAGCGAATCGATTCGAGCTGGATATCGATAACAAGAGAGTCATCATTGCGCCCCGCACCGCTGTCGATGAGCTGTTCGCCGAGGACGTGAGCAGCGAATGGACGGACACTGGGTTCATCCGCTGGCTGGACAGAGAAGCAAGACAGCAGGATGTCATGCAGATCGAGTTGATTGGCTTCCTCAGCAAACTTGTGCATCACCTCATCCACGAGAAGAGCATTCCTCTGGCGCATCTGGTCCAGGTGAAGCATTTGCTCGTCCATGCCATCAAGAACCAGATCGACAAATATCGCCAGGAGGTGCGCGAGCGAGGCTATCAGCAGGTTCTCTTTGGTGATGATGACTGTGTGGAGGTTACCTTCGATTACCCCGTCATTTTCGACATGGAAGCGTATCCACCTGGAAACCGTAACTACGATGGTAGCTATACATTCCAGAAGCACTTCTATCCCTACATCGTCAACTTGAAATCCGAGGGCGAGGAATTCATTTGTGCTCAAGCGATTGACCTCCACCCAAATGTGAAACACTGGATTCGCAACCTCGAGCGCAATGATAAGGCGTTCTGGTTGCCAACTTCCACAGATCGTTTCTATCCTGATTTCATTGCTGAGCTTGTTGACGGTCGTATCCTCGTTATCGAGTACAAAGGCAATCAGCTTCTTCACACACCAGATACTATCGAAAAGAAAACTATCGGCGAGTTCTGGGCCGAGAAGAGCCGGGGAAAGGGTGTTTTCCTGCTGGCCACAGTTGGTAACATCAATGAACAGATCGACAAAGCAATCAACTAACTAACCATTTTGCCTCAACGGGACGCTCAGCGCGTGTTGCTGTCTTACAAAAGAATGGAATGAAATATGCACGACCTACAACCATGTTCAATTGTATGAGGGGATACAAAGTGAGTCATAGAAGCTTCACATATATGGCATGGTCTGCGAAGTTGCACTATGTGCATTCGTTTAGAGAGACAGACTCATCTTACACTCTCTTTGGTATGGCTACCCGTCAATTGTCACTAACACTTGGATATACGTTTTTCCATATTTGATTCCTTAACAGCTAACGAACGGAGGAAGAATGAAACGCGCGATTATCACACTTATGGTTGGATTGTTGGCGATGGCCCTGTTTGCTCAACCTGCTCTAACAAGCCCGAATGGGCATGAGTATGATGGGATGTATGAGGATTATAACGATTTTGAATTTACGAACTCCTCTTTGACTTTCGATGTGGGTATTGTTCTTATGATGCTTGGTGGGCAGAACCCAATACCGCATGGAGGGATTGCAGCAAATAATCTTCCTAGTTATGTGACTACTTCATCACAGATGGATTTAGATATCGATGTCAGTATTTCATGTTGGCCCGATGTTTATTATGATTGCATTGAATTTGAAATACTTATTGATGGTATTCAAGTGGTTGAATTATCTCTTGATAGTGATACTCATATCTATGAAAGCATTTCCTGGCCCGACAATGGGTGGGGAGCACACACAATTGAGATACGCGGAACTTGGGAAGGATATATGGTAGGGGAAGATGGTTCTCCCATTGGAGTCGACACAGAACTTCAAGGAACGTCACAAGGATTTGATACTGCTCCTGAGAATACAGTCTATGAGAATAACTATGCCCAAGCTAACTTTGATGATGAATTATATGTCTTACAACAATCTGACAATACGATTAAGAAACCCATACTTATTATAGAAGGCTTTGATCCTCTCAACCTTTCAGGAATGTCCAGGTATTACGAACTTTTAGAGCCTGCCCTCGATGAGTTTGATGAATACGATGTTTACTTCCTGAACTTTGGAGAAGGTGGAAGAGATCTCAGGGACAACGCCATGTCTGTACTTGGTGCATTAGACTTTCTCGGCACCTACTATGAGGATAATTACTCCTATTTTGAAGGCATTAAAGCAATGGGGATATCCATGGGAGGTGTAATCCTGCGTTATGCTCTTGCTTATGCCGAAGAAAACTCAATCGATCATTATTGTACACAGTTTATCTCATGTGACAGTCCTCAACGTGGGTCAATTATGAATCATCAATTCCAATGGGCTATTCATAATTTTAATGATGATAGACCCGATCCGGCTCTGCATCTTTTCAAATCGCTTCTTCAGTCAACGGCTGCTAAGCAATTGCTCCGACATAATATATATGCAGTGGGGTATGAAGGATATGCATACACTGGCACTCAGGATTTCATTGATTTCTTTTCTGAGATCAATGCAGAAGAGCGGTTACTATTTCCAGGTAATCCCATTCTGAATACAGATGACACATATCCTGGAAGTAAACCGGGATTCCCATACAAACAACATAATATCCAATCACTTGCTGTTTCAAACGGAATGTTGACAAGAAGTGGAAATCTGAATTCTCACGAACATATCATACATTGGTGGTACTTCGACCTCTTTGATTTAGTAACTCGTCATTACTGGGCTGATAGTCAAGATTATGATACCCAACCAGGATCAACTAGCGGACTTGATGATCTGCCATTTCCTGGAGCTTTCTGGTTCCCTTTTAATTGGATCCAGTGGGCTGATGTAGATCCCCCAAATTACGATCCAGTCTTCATGCCTCTCAAATCGGCATTGTATTTGGTGGTAGAGCAACCCGAGAATCCTGGAGTAACCAACGATCAGTTTCTCATCTCTGACTTTTCTGAAATCGAAATAGACGCCGGGTGCGATGCTGAAGATTACCTGGCGAGCTACAGCCATTTCGATCAGGTAAATTTTCAGCTACCTGAGAGATACTTACACGAGTATCTATCGGATGACTCCATTAATAAGCTTGTCGAGTGGATCGGTGATCCTTACTTAAATGCAGTCGGCTACATCAATGGGCAAATTGAAGGTTCCAGTCCTGGCGGGTCAATTGCCAAGCTGTACTATGAGGACATTCTGCTTTCTACAGGATATGTGGAAGAAGATGGGACCTTCAATATTCCATACACCATCATGGGTGACGCTGATGTCAGGTTGGAAATTACCAAGTCAGATTACTACCCAATCGACATCCCAGTTAATGTAGCGTATTCACTTGAGACAATACAATACGACCCGATAACTGCAACACAGGTGTATTACAATCCGTACATGCTGATTGTGAATCCGGACGGAGTTGGATTCAATACAATCCCGTACGCAATTGATATCGCTTACAATTTCACTACATCGGATGATTATGATGGCAATGAAATCCAAATCGTAGTGGCGGATGGAACCTATGATCCCTTCATAGTAAGTCTCTTCGAGGACACCATCTTGCGCATCAGGGGATTACAGGGTGGCGAAGTCATCATCGACGGCACAATGAATAGTAGCCCCGGCATCATTGTCAAAGAAAACACGAATTGTGCAATAACCATCCAAAACATGACAATACAGGACTCCAATAAGGGGGCTATAGTCGTTGACTATGATATCCCGCCCGAACTACCCGAATATGCGTCACAAGTTTGTTCATACACTTTTGAAAACCTGACTATCCAAAATAACGACAATGGATATGTCCTTGGGGATAATGAGGCTGGTGCATCAGGTGGTATAACCGTTTATGGTTATGACACAGAATGCGAGATAAATATCAAGAACTGTGAATTTGACAACAACATATCAATGATCGATAACTCGTGTGATCTAAGGCATGGATATGGTGGAGCAGTATATGTCAATGGTGAGATTGATGTGATTTTTGAAGGTAATGTATTCACAGATAACAGTGCATATAGAGATGGAGGTGCTGTCTATGTCACTGGGGCCACATCTGTGAACATAGACAATAATACTTTCACGGGCAATCATCTGACGGCTCTATCATCCGATAACCTTCCCTATGACTGCTCAGTCTTATATGCTGAAGACTGTGAATCATTGTATTTGAATGGTAATATCTTTCACGATAATCTGCCAGGGACTCACGGCAGTATCAACTTGGGTGATCATGTATTCCAATTTGGTAATTGCACTAATGCGCAGATCATCAACAACACATTTGCAGACAATCCTGATTTGACAGGATTGCGCTTTGGCGGTGTAAGCTCACTTTCCCTGTTCAATTCAATATTCACTGGCAATGAGACAGGTATTTCAAAATCAAACGGGCCACCCCCAGATATCGGGTACTGTTTGTTCTATGACAATGAAGTACATAGTTCTGGTGTTGAGATAACCAACTCATTCGTCGATGTTGATCCTCAATATGCAGACCCCGCCAACGGTGATTACAGTCTGCTTTGGAACGAAACGACCAGGTCAGTATGCATCGACGCCGGCGACCCCGATACTGACGGCGACGGACATCACTGGTACCGCGATG
>JAIOQZ010000007.1 GCA_021108395.1 Candidatus Cloacimonadota bacterium | reverse complement strand
CTGTCAGTCGCCCGGAACGAGCACGGGCGCGTCCCAACTCCATTCGCGCATCAGCGAGCGACAACGAAAACGGTAAACTCCGGGCTTCACGCCCGTGCCGCCAATGGTTACGCCATTCCAGCGCTCTACTGTCTGCCCGCCTGGGTACCAGCCCTCGGCTGTCAGCATCGGCTCGCCTATTTCGGTTTCGAGGCTCCAGGAAAGCTTGTCGGCCAGCGGCAGGTGCAGCATGATGCGGTAGTCCTCGCCATCCACCTCGAAACGCACTCGCATCGCCTGTTCATCGCCCTGTGCCGGTATCAACAGCGGCTGACTGGCTTTCTCCTGCAAGGTGATGAGCTTGTATTCATAGCTCCGATGCAGCTCGACTGATTCATCAACCCACACGCCGGTAGAATCCAGCAGGATGTCAATCAGCTCGAACAGTCCGTGGCCGTGACCCCCAAGTGTGCGGCGATAGACTGACAGCGGCGTCCACCGGCTCTGCGACCAGTAAAGCACTGCGTGGTCGGAGTCACGGAAGCCCTCGAGCGTGAAGCCGGGCGATGCCTCCGGCAGCTCGACAGGTGCAAGCGTGAGTTCGAGCCGCACCGCCTGCCCCGGTCTCTCGATGGTGACCGCCGGTGGTTCGAGAACGCTGTCGCCCTGCAACACGCGCACCGGATAGGCGCCCACATCCAGCCCGAAAAAGGCGAAGAAGCCGTTGGCGTCGGTGGTGGTGATATGGTCAAGCGCCCGCAGAGTCACGGTAGCGCCCTCGACGGGTTCGCCCCCGGCCCCCGTAACCACCCCCAGCACGATGCCTTCGCCGTTCCGCAAGGCGACGTATTGCTGCGGGCTGGGCATGCTTTGCCGCCCCAGCGTATTGTAATAGCCATTATTGACAAGCCCGCCATAGGAAAACAGACAGAGTCCGGCGTAATCATGGCGGCGTAGAATGTTTATCTTGCTGACGATGCGCCTGGCCGGGTAGCTCGTGTGGTTGCGCCAGGCTCGCAGGCCCACAACGATACGGTTGTTGAACCCGAGGCCATCGACGGAGTTGAGAATACGCTCGAAAGCGATGTCGTCTTCCTGGTAGCTCATCAGGTAGGCCGAGTCGATGTAACCCTCACGCAGCCAGGTAGGCCAGTCCTGGGCAAACTTGCCCCGCGCCGCGTCGATGTCCGCCATCACCGACGCCGACACCTCGATGTCCGAGCGCAACGCCTTCACCTCGGCGTAACAGCGCCGCACAAAGCTGGTCACCTGCTCTTCCTTCCAGCGCTGCCAGCTATCCGGTGACTGACGTGGATGCCGCTGCCGCCAGCGCTCGCGGGAGACAGGGTGGTGGCCGTAATCTGTGCCGGGGTAGCGGATGTAGTCGAGCTGCACGCCGTCGATGTCATAGTTGGCGGTGACATCGAGGATGACGTTCAGCAGATATTCGTGCACTTCGGGAACGCCGGGATCGAGAAAGGCACCCTCGGTTTCCGCCGGGGACATGCGGCGTCCACCCGTGCGACAGGTTATCCAGTCGTTATGACGATACCACACATGCTGCGGGGATACGTTGTCGAGAACGTTCGATGTGGCCACCAGCACCGTGAACCACGCCTTTACGGTAATGTCATGCTCGTGGGCGCGCTCGATGAGATAGTCCAGCGGGTCGAAGCCTTCCGCAATCATATAGCAGCGCGGCTCCGGGTTGGGCCACCTGCTGTCCGCACGGTTGGGCACATAGGCGGCATCACCGCGATAGCGTACCTCGGCCAGGATAAGGTTGCCGTTGTGCGCGGCCACATTCTGCACCATCAGATCAATGGCCTGGGGCGTACTCATCTCCCACACCGGCGCCCAGACGCCACGAACTTCCTGCGCCGCCAGCGATGCGCCTAGCAACAGCAGCGTCAGGACAAGCTGTCGTGTTCGCGCAGTGAGCGTGCTTCGCATGTGCAGGTTCCGTCTTGCAGAATGATGTCGAGTGTCTGGCCCGGAGCAATCTGGCGCACCGAGCGGATTAGCTTCTTGTGGCGGGACAGGATGGCATAGCCGCGCTTGAGCGCTTGGCGTGGCGACAGCTCCTGTAGCTGTTGCGAAACCATGTTAAGTCGGCCACGCCGTGATGACAATGTGACCGTTGCGCTGTGCCGCAGGCGTAGCGTGGCTTCATCGAGCCGCTGCTGATAGCTCTGCACCAATCGGCGCGGGTGATGCTCTGTCAGGTGATGGTCGGCAAGGGCAAGCTGAGCGCGGCAACCGTGCGTTTTGTGCCGCAAAGCGGCAAACGCCCGCCTGCGCAAGCTTTCGAGACTCGTGGCCACTTCGCGGCGATCGGGGACGATTAGCTCTGCGGCGGCTGATGGCGTGGGCGCTCGCAGATCGGCGACAAAATCGCACAGGGTGTAGTCAATCTCGTGTCCGACGGCGGAAACCACCGGTATGGGGCAGTCGGCGATGGCGCGCACCAGCGTTTCATCATTGAACACGAAGAGGTCTTCCTGCGAGCCGCCTCCGCGCCCGATGATAATTACATCGAGTCCGGGTTCGCGGGCAAGACGCCGTAAGGCGCGCACCATCTCGCCAGCGGCGGCCGCGCCCTGCACCCGCACCGGCGACAGCGCCACGCGGCACGGCCAGCGACGCGTCAGCACATTGCGGATGTCCTGCCAGGCCGCGCCTGTGGGCGAGGTTATCACCCCGACGGCGGCTGGGAACGGCGGCAGCGGGCGTTTGCGCTCCGGCGCAAACAGCCCTTCGGCGTCGAGCTTGCGCTTCAGGCGCTCGAAGCGTTGTTGCAAATCGCCGGCGCCGACTGGCAGCAGCCGTTCGACTGTGAGCTGGTAGTTACCGCCCTTTTCGTAGATGGTTATTCTGCCGCCACAAATGACTTTGTCGCCCTCGACCGGCTTATGTGCGCAAAGGCGGTTCCAGTTGCGAAAAAACACGCAGCGCAACGTGGCGTTGGCGTCCTTGAGCGAGAAATACCAGTGCCCTGAGCGGTGTCGCGTCAGGTTGGCCACCTCGCCTTGAACAAAAAAGGCGGGCAGGTTGCTTTCGAGCACATGCCGCAGGTGACTGGTGATCTCGAAGACCGAGAACACGCTGTCTTCGGGGGGCAGATCGGCCAGGTTCATACTACAGCTTCGCCAATTCCTCGCGTACGAAGTCAACCAGCGAGCGCAGATAGTCTCCTGAGAAGTCGAACTTGATACCGGCGGCTTCAAACGCCTCGTTCATAGGTTTGGTGTATCCCAGTTGCAGGAAACGCTCGTACTGCTCCACCGTCTTTTTCGGGTCGCGGCGATAGTTGCGATAGATGGCCAGAGCGCCAAGCTGCGAGATGCCGTATTCGATGTAGTAGAATGGAATCTCGAAGATATGAAGCTGGCGATGCCAGAGCGTACCTTTGAAGTTTTCGAGGCCTGACCAGTCGGTGTCTGGCTGGAAGCGGTCGAGCAGGCTGGTGAAGAATTCACGGCGCTGCTGCGGCGTATGGTCGGGGTTGGTGTATATCCATTGTTGCAAGGCATCGACAATCATGCACCAGGGCAGGAACTTGAGAGTGCCCTCGAGCTGCTCGCGCCTGGCCTTGCGCAGGTCTTCGGGGTCACTGTAAAAAACGTCCCAGTGGTCCATTGTGAGCAGTTCCATCGCCATCGAGGCCAGCTCGGCCAGCTCGCTGGGCACGTCGCGGTACTGGATGATATTTATGCGGGGCGCGATGGCGCCGGAATGTGCGGCGTGTCCGGCTTCGTGCAGCAGAGTCACCACGTCGTCGTGCAGGCCAACGCTGTTCATGAAGATGAACGAGGCGCCGTCTTCCTCGATGCCATAGTTGTAGCCGCCGGGGGCCTTGCCTTTGCGATTGTCGAGGTCGAGATAGTCGCTGTTGCGCATTCTGGCGAGTTGCATGGCAAAAACCGGCTTCACCTTGTAGAGCGCGTCCAGTGATTTGTCGATGAGTTCATCGCTGTCGGTGAACGGGTGCAGCGTCTTGCCGTCAAGGTCAACCCCTTTGTCCCAGGGACGCAATGTGCTGATGCCCAGAACCTCGCGGCGGTGGTCGTTCAGTTTGCCGATAAAAGGCACCACATGCTCGGCCACCGAGTCGTGGAACCTGAACACATCGTCAGGGGTGTAGGCAAAGCGCCCCATTGCCTGATGGCTGTAGTCGCGGTAGTTGTCGAAGTCGGCGTTGTGGGCTTCCTGGATGCGCAAAGCCTTGAGTTTATCGAACAGCTCGTCAAAACGTTCGGCCTCGTCGGCAATGCGATTGGCAGTCAGCTTCCAGGTTTCTTCGCGCACACTGCGGTCGCGGTTCTTCTGGTAGATGCCCATTTGCTTGAGGGTTTGCTCGCGGCCATCGTAGTCAACGGTTAACCCGCCCATGATGCCGCCATACTTGTTGGCCAGTTCTTTCTCCTGTTGCTGCAACGGCACGTTTTTTTCGCGGAACATCTCGATTTCGTTGGCCACTATGCGATTGAGATGAGCGTAGGTGGCCGGGTCGAGCGCCTTGCGATGAGGGCTGTTGTAAAACTTTTTCTGTAGCTTGAAGTCAATCGGCTTGAAAGGCGTGATGATGTTCGCATAGAAATCGTTGAACGCCTTCTCGCGGGCTTCGTCATCGGCCTTGCAGGTCATCTTGATGTAGAGCCAGGCGACGTGGTCGTTGATGATGAACACCAGTTCGCTTGTCTGCTCGACCCATGCGATTAGTTCGTCGGCTGAAGCTAACGGGGTATCGAGCAGCTTCTGAAGCTCGGCTTTCACCACGTCCCATGATTCGATATTAAGGTCTTCCGGGTAAAATCGGCGGGGGCGGCGTGTGAGTTTTTCGTCGGTAAGATGCATGCTATACTCCTGGTTTGTAATGTTCGGTATAAGTGAAACGGGCATAACCCGTGGCCAAAGCGTATCAGCTTTCCGCAGAACCGGTGATTCTGCGAGGTTCGAGACTGTTCAAACCAACGAACTGACGAATGGAAACCTCGGTTCGGCCTCTGCGCCTGCGGCCAAGATTCACCACCAGTTCGCCGATGAGCCCAATCGAGAACAACTGCACGCCCACCATAATGAGCAACATGCCCAGAAACAGCAGTGGCCGATTGGACAGCGGCATCCCATAGGCATACTTCATGATACTCAGATAGAGCGAGACAAGAAAGCCTGCGCCGCCGCTCAATAAGCCCAACCTGCCAAAGAGATATAGCGGACTGTGGTTGTAGCGAGTGAGCAACTGCACGGTGAGCAGGTCAAAGAAACCGTGCAGCAGGCGCTCCATGCCATACTTGCTGCGGCCATGTGTGCGGGGGCGGTGCTCAACGGCCATCTCGGTGACACGGAAACCGCGCCGATGCGCAAGAGCCGGGATGTAGCGATATAGCTCGCCATAAATGTCCAGTTCCTCCACCACCTCGCGGCGATAGGCTTTGAAGCCGCAGTTGAAGTCGTGCAGCTTCAGTCCCGTCACCAGAGAGGTGATGCCGTTGAACAGCTTGGAGGGCAGCCGCTTGCCCAGCGGGTCGCGGCGCTTCTTCTTCCAGCCGGAAACAAGGTCCCAGCCCTCGTCGAGTTTGGCCAGCAGGTTGGGAATTTCGGCAGGGTTGTCTTGCAGGTCGGTGTCCATACTGATGATAATGTCGCCACTGGCGTACCTGAAGCCTGTTTGCAGAGCGGCCGCCTTGCCAAAGTTGCTGCGAAAGCGCACCACCTTCACGCGGCTATCCTGCTGCGCCAGCTCCGAAAGCACATCGAAGCCGCCATCGACGCTACCGTCGTCGATGAAGATCATCTCGTAGCGTTCGTGCGAGGTGTACTCCACTATCTCGTCATAGAGCTGCCGCAGGCTGTCCTGCTCGTTGCAGACTGGAAGAACAAAACTGAGTTCCACGGGCGCCTCCCTCAAATGAATATGAATCGCGCCAGAGCCATTGCCAGCGCAACCGAAAGCGGAATCTTGATGTTGTCGTCAAGCGGATAACGTGAAAGCTCGGCCAGGGTGGCCACCAGCGCGCCAATGAACGTCAGCGTCGGGTTGACTCCGAACACCAAGCCAAAAGCCATTATGCCGGTGAAGCAGGCCAGGCTGCCCTCGAGGCTCTTTTTCGAGCCCACAAATTTGCGCCGACCCAGGCTCATGCCAACGATGGCCGCCAGCGTATCGCCCACCGCCAGTGACGACAGGGCGAGAAAGGCGATGTTGTGACCAGGGAAGAACGCGATGCAGACCACCGAAGACACCATGAGATACGTGGCGCCGGTAAAGTTGCTCTCTTCGTGACGGCGCAGCATGATGCCGAATGTCTTGAAAAATACCCGCTTGAACGTTTTGTGCTCCAGCCGCACTATCTCGACGATGAGCATAATGAGTGTGAGCGGAAGCATGATAAGAAACATGACCTTGCGGTCTTCGTGAACAATATAGCGGTAGCCCAGCGGAATAATGAGCGAACTCATGTGGATAAGCTTGCGCAACACCTCGGTGCGAATTTTATGCTGCATGAGCCTGGGCGCGGTTATTTGCCGCGTATTTTGGTGACCAGGAACGCGCGGGCCACCTCGGCCACCAGCTTCGGATCCTCGCGGATAGCTTCCTTGAACAGCGACTTGAGATCGAACTGCTCCTGCGGCACCTTCTGAAACGTGCTCACCAGGCGATTGAAGCGTTCGTCGTCCATTTTCAAGAAGCGCTCCTTGAGACTCCACATGGTTCGCTGCGTGTTGCCCAGCGCTTTCATCCAGGCTTTGTCGTAGGCCTTCAGCGTCCTGCGGGAAACATCGCCGCTTTTTATCGCTTCGGCAGCGGTGCGACCGGCCATCTCGCCGGCCACCATTCCCTGAACGACGCCACCGCCGGTTATCGGGTTCACCTGCCGCGCCGCGTCTCCCACCAGCATGATACCGTCTTCAGAGATATGCCTGGGTGAACACGCCGTGGGCACACCGCCGTAAACTATGTAGTTGATGCGGGCGTCGGGAAAGCGGCGGGCGACAAATTCGTCGAGGTATTCGCGGGGGGCTTTGTTTGCGGCGAGATGCCCGGCGACGCCGATGCCTACGTTGGCGGTGTCGGGGCCTTTGGGAAATATCCATACGTATCCGCCAGGTGATACGCCGTTGCCGAAGTAGAACTCGCACAGGTTGGGAAGCGTCTCAATGCCAGCCAGGGTATATTGGCAGCATGTGTCGATGTCGGACAGAGCCACCGCCGTGTCGATGCCGGCCCAGCGGCCCACGCGGCTTTCCACGCCGTCGGCGCCGACCACGATGCGGCAGCGGACGGTGCGCAGCTCGCCATTGTGGCGATACTTCACCCCCGCAATGCGGCCATCCTCGTGCACCAGGCCAACCGCATCGGCCTTGCACAGCAGGTGAGCGCCTGCGCGCAGAGCCATGTTGGCCAGCTCGGTGTCAAAGATGCGACGTTCGAGCACATAGCCAGTACCCACGTGAGTCATATCGACAAAGTGGCCGCCTGGCGCATGCAGGCGGGCGCCTTCGATGCGGGCGGCAATCCAGCGTTCGTCCGGCTCTATGTATGGTTCGATACCGGCGCGAGAAACTCCCTCGGCGCAGCGGACTGGAATGCCCGGCTCGCGGTCACGCTCGAGCATGAGTACGCCTGCGCCACCCTGAGCGGCAAAGCGGGCCGTGATGCTGCCGGCCGGCCCGGCGCCAACTACCACGACATCATATTCGCGGGCGCTCACGAGGCGTCTCCCTCTACGGTGATTGCACGAGCAGGGCATACTTGCAGGCAGTTGCCGCACTGGGTGCACACATCCATCTCGATGTGTACGCAAAACTCGCTCACGCGAATAGCGTCAACAGGGCAGACGGCGACGCAGGTTCCACAAATGTCGCATAAAGAAGAATTTACCTTCATTCGCTCTCCTGTCCTACTGAATTTCCTGATAATCTAATATATGCAAAAAGTCATCGCCACGAAGATGGAAAACGATGTCATAGCGAGTTCCCTGCTCGAGCATCTTGTCGGTCTGAAACACTTCTCGCACTATTCCACCGCGCACATCGCGCATAATGAACACCGGCTCGGGGTTGTTGTTGCCAAATGGCTTCAGCCGGTTAAGTTCTCGCAGCAGATCGTCATTGATGTCTTTCGGCTGCACCTCGGCGTCAATCTCAATGCGCCGGTGCGCGATAATCTGAACGCGGTGGGCTTCAACGTGACGGTGAAAACGTTCTTTGAACTCATCGAGCCGGCCAGGGAGCAGCGTAAAGCCCGCTGCGCGGGCATGGCCGCCATAATCGCTCATCATGTCGCGGCAGGCGTGAAAGGCATCGACGAGGTGCAGGCCGTCGGTGCTGCGGGCCTCGCAGACCAGCACGCCTCGGCGATGCTTGATGACCAGCGCCGGTATTTTTTGTGTGCCGGTCATGTAGGCGGCGGCGAAGCTGCACAGGAGTTGCGGGATTTCATCGTCTTCGTCATGCAGCAGGTAATAGGCATCCTCGGGATTGGGCGGGTGTTGCCGCAGGTATTCCACAACACGCGATGCCTGCTCATCGTAGATCTGCTTTCCAGACAGCAGGCGGCGGAAGTAGCGTCCCTTTTCGACCTTCGTAGCCAACAGAAAGCTCATGGCTATGTTCTCGCCGTTGTCGGCGCGCCCGCTGGAAAGCAACTTATATGTTTGCTGCATGAAGTGGATGCGCGAGGTGGTCTCACAGGTGACATACAGAGCGTTGAACAAATGCTTGAGCGTGGCGTCGGCCAGCACGAAGAGATTTTCGATGGCCTCCTGGCATAAAGTGCGGTTATAGCCCACCAGGGGAACTTTGTCGGCCAGTGTGCCGATGGCGGCCCAGATAACGTAGGCGGGGTCGGGCTTCACCTGAAGCTTCTCGGCCATTCGCTGCACAAGCTGCCACACAACGCCTGCTCCAGCGAGATGCTTCAGGTGGGCTGGAGTGCCCTCGCATTGCGGGTTGACCATCGTGTAGGCGTCTGGCAGACCATCGGGCAATAGATGGTGGTCGGTGATGATGGTGTCCACGCCAAGTTCATTCAAGCGCGCTATTCCCTCGAATGAACTGCTGCCGCCATCCACCGTCACCACCAGCTTGAATCCGCGCTGGCGCACATGCTCCACAAAACCGGGGTGCAATCCGTGTGGTTCGTGCAAACGGTTACGAATGTAGTAGTAATGATGCTGCGAACCGAGCTTTTGCAGATAATCGAAAAGGATGTAGGTGCTGCAAATACCGTCGGGGTCGTCATCGCCGTAAATGATCAACGGCTCCTTGGATTGCAGGGCGCACACTATGCGGTCGATGGCCTCGTCGATACCGGCAAGCGTTTCGTCTTCCGAAGAACCGCCGCTGTGTTCTTCCAATGGCCGCCGCAACCGCAACTGCTCGACTGGATCCTGCTGCGGCAGGGGTGTCCAATCCCAGTGGAAACGCATCTCAATACCCGTCTGGCTTGGGGATTTCGCGGGGGGCGGTGCGCTTGGTGCGAACCTTGAAGATGTCGAAGCCGGTGGCGCCGATGCTGAACAGCAGGCAGTTGTCCTCGACGCCGTTGTTCTGCTTGTCGCCCCGCATGATGTATTGCACAGAGAACTGAATCTGGTCGCCGGGGTTTCGCAGTGGCGCCGAGATGCCCAGTGAGAGCAACGTCTCTTTTACTTCCGAGTCGTTGGCCTTGAACGGCAGCAGACGATGGCCCACGCCAAGCCGCAACGGAATTCGCTCATACCAGCTTCCATAACCCCACAGCGGGTCATAGCTGAGTCCCAGACCCACCTTCCAGGTGTTGACGCCATCGGTGTAGGTGGTGGTGTCTTCCCACATCTCGTAGTGCAGGTCGAAGGTGGCCTTGAGTGTTTCCTGCATACGCCAGGCCAATCCGAAGCCCAGGTGCATGGGCAGTTCGTACTCGGCGGCGCCCAGTTTCTCGGTGTTGAAGATGCTGGTGAACTCTTCATCGCCATCGAGGTTTGCGCCGCTGGCCCAGGAAAGCGAAGCGGCCACGTCGCCAAAACGCCTGGCCAACCCCACTGTAACCCCCAGACCCTGATAGAAACAGGCGACTTCGTATTGGGTGTCCATGTAGCCGGCGTCGGTGAAATCCTGCTTCACGTTGTGCACACGCTGGCCGATGTAGCCGTTCACCGCCACCCCCACATGGCAGAATCTGTTCTTGAGCGCCACGAGAAAGTCTGTGCGGTAGATGCTGCTCTGGATGCGGTTCTCTTCGTTCACCTCGACTGTTGTTTCGTCGTCCAGATCGAAGTTGCGCAAGCGCTCGTTGGTCACATTCCCCGCCGAGATGGTCGAGAAATGCAGCCCGAATCGCAATGCCCGCATGGGTATCGTGAAGGATGCATAGGGGAAGGTGATGCCGTCGTCGCGAAAACTGTTGCCGTCCCTGTCTTCGTAGGTCATATAGCCGAAGGTGGCGGCGGCGCTGAAATTGACGGTGTTCGAGGTGACGGCCAGAGCGGGATTGCCGTGGCCGAGATTGAGCCGGAAGAGGTCGGCCCAGCCGGTGTCGCCGGCGCCGATTCCATAAACGTCGTAGCTGTAGTAACGCTCCGGCATCCCTTCGATTGAAAAAATGGAGTTGGCCGGAAGCCCGACGGAAAGCGCCGCCAGGACACAAAGCAGAAGCAGTTTTCTCATATTGTTTACCTTTAGTTATAGTTCATACATATCAACCTGCCAAAATTGCCGTTGTTACCTCGTTTGTCAATCTTCTATTGCACTAAAACGCAGCAAAGGAACACTGAACGGAATATGTTGACAATCCCACCGTCAACCCTGATATCGTCAGGAGTGCGTAAATCGATATCGAAGGGAGAAGCCAGATGAAGAAGTTCTCGCCTTTCATGTACATCCTGCCGGCAGCGATCATCATCGTGCTGTTCCGGCTCATTCCCATCGTTATCTCATTCGTTATCAGCTTTTTCGAGTGGAACGTGGACGGCATGGGCGGGTTCATCGGAATGCAGAACTATTTCGACATCCTGCGGGATAACGAGTTCTGGCAGTCGATGGTCAACACCTTCTGGCTGGTCATTCTGGTGGTACCGTGCAGCCTCGTCTTTTCGCTGGTGTTCGCCAATCTGCTCAACAGCATCAAGTTCCTGCGCGCATTTTTTCGCACCGTCTATTTCATCCCCACTGTCACCTCGATGGTGGCCATCAGCATCGTCTGGAAGATCATCTTCAACCAGCAGAGCGGCCTGGCCAACTACCTGCTGCGCATGGTCGGCTTCGAGCCGCTGGGCTGGCTGGCCGAAAGCGATGGCATCTTCAAGCTGCTGTTCGAGAGCATCGGCATGGAGCTGCCGATCTACCTGCAAGGGCCTTCGCTGGCACTGTTCAGCATCATCCTGGTTTCCATATGGCGCTCGCTGGGCTACAATACCATCATCTACCTGGCCGGGTTGCAAAACATCCCTGGCGTCTATTATGAGGCGGCGTCCATCGACGGCGCCAGCCGCTCCCGTCAGTTCTTCGACATCACCGTGCCCATGATTTCGCCCACCACCTATTACGTGATGATGATGTCAACCATCACCACATTCCAGGTATTCAGCCAGGTTTACCTGATGACCGGTCCGCCCATCGGCGGTCCCCTGGGCACGACGAAGGTGATTGTCTATTACATCTTTGACAAAGGTTTCGGCGAAAGCGGTAACCTGAGCTACGCCAGCGCCATCGCGCTCGTGCTGTTCGGCATCATCCTCACGCTTACGATGTTGCAAAAGCGGCTCGAGAAGCATGTTCACTATTAGCCGACGGATGGAAGATTGACGACCGAACTGGTGCTGGTGCGCCATGGCGAAACCGGCTGGAACAAAGTGCGCCGCTATCAGGGGCATATAGACATTCCCCTGGGCGAGGCAGGCCTGGCGCAGTCGGAGGCGGTGGCACAAGCTCTGGCAAACCAACGCTGGGATGCGCTGTACAGCAGTGACCTGTTGCGGGCAATGCAGACAGCGCAGGCCATTGAGGCCGCTACCGGGTTGCAACCCGTGCCAGATGCCAGATTGCGCGAACGTCACCTGGGCGTCTTGCAGGGGCTCACATATAACGAGTTTGCCAGTCGGCACCCCGAGGCGTTACGGCAGTTCTACTCCGACGATGCCGACTGGATAGTGCCTGGCGGTGAAAGCCAGCGACAGGCGTTTGACCGTGTGAGCAGCGCTTGTGCGGAGATTGCCGAGGCACACGCCGGCGGGCGTGTACTGGTGGTTACTCACGGTGGATGTCTCGGTTACATGCTGAAGTGGGTGCTGGGACTGCCCCCGCAGTCACGGCGGCGATGGTCGTGCTTCAATTGCGGGCTGCACACGTTCGTCTGTAACAATGGCGAGTGGCGTCTTGTCAATTGGGGTGACGTCAGGCATTTGAGCGAGATGACGGCGATGGATGGAGTGAGCCTGTGAACTCAATAGAGCCGTTTTCTCTTTAATCAGATTGTTGACAAAGGAAACAATCTGCGTTTTGTGTTTGCTTTATGAAAAGCAAATCAGAGATATGTTTTGTTGAACTGAGGGTGAATGCGTATTATTATACGCTGAATCCCCGAAGTTCAGCAAAAGATACTCTGACCGGATCATATGATTCACTGATATGAATTATTTCGTATAGTCAACAGCCTGAGAAACGGAGTTTCTGATGCAACGGATTGGTAAAGGCCTGATTTACTTTGTGCTGGCCCTGTGCGGCCTCACCATGATA
Source organism: Candidatus Cloacimonadota bacterium (assembly GCA_021108395.1). GTDB lineage: Bacteria > Cloacimonadota > Cloacimonadia > Cloacimonadales > JAIOQZ01 > JAIOQZ01. The sequence goes on along the minus strand of JAIOQZ010000007.1, from coordinate 34,506 downwards.
ATGCCCTTTCTGTGGATGGCCACCACGGCTCTCAAGAGCCAGATCGAGGTGAACAAGGGGCATGTGGGCTTCGTGCCCATCGACGATTTCAGTTACTACCACGACGGCGCTGTCGAGCATCGCGTGAAGGTGGTGAGCGCCGAGGGAGACAGCGCCTACGTCCACTTCTTCGACGATGAAGGCTTCATCATTCGCGATCCGGCCTACACTTACATCAAAGTACCCGCCGCAGCCGTTCACCGCGAGCGCAAGGTGGTTCCACACTGGGAAAACTTCACCAAAGCCTGGAACAAAGTGCCGTTCGGGCGCTATTTCTTCAACACTATTCTGGTCTCATTGACGGTGATGGTCGGGGTGATTGTCACCGGCGCGCTGTCGGCATATGCTTTTGCGCGTATGCGGTTCATTGGCAAGGACTTCCTATTCTACCTGTTCATTAGCATGATGATGGTGCCGCAACCAATCTATCTGATTCCATCGTACGTTCTGCTGAACCACTTGGGCTGGATCGACACCTATCAGGCGCTCATCATCCCCTGGATGGCAAATATCTTCACTATCTTCCTGCTGCGGCAGCACTTCAAGACAATCCCGCAAGACCTCTTCGACGCGGCGGCCATCGACGGTTGCAGCCGGTTTCGCATGTTATGGCAGATAGTGCTGCCACTGTCCAAGTCAGTGCTCGCCACGGCGGCCATCTTCTCTGTCATCGGTAGTTGGAACAGCTTCATGTGGCCGCTGGTGATGACCAACAGCGAGTCACTGCGTGTGCTACAGGTTGGCTTGAGCTATTTCAGCCAGGAGTCGAGCTCGCAGACCACGCTGTTGATGGCGGCCAGCACGTTCAGCATCGCGCCGCTCATCGCTCTGTTCCTTCTGGCGCAGCGCCAGATCATCAGCTCGTTCGCCAGCAGCGGGCTGAAGGGGTGAGCATAACTTTCGCCAACAACAAACCGCCCGGTGACGCCGGGCGGTTTATTGCGAGCAGGCCTACATCTCGTTTTCTTCGTCGATCAAATCCTGCACGGTAACGCCTGAAAGCGCTTCCTCCTGAGCCTTGTGCAGTTGCATCCACACATGGCGAAAAACGCAACGCTTGGTCCGTGAACAGCAGTCGGGGTCATCCACGCAATCCACCGGCACGAGCGAGTCGCCGAAAGCGCTCAGGATGTCCAGTACGCATATATCCTCGGGGGCTCGGGTAAGACGATAGCCTCCCTTTGCGCCACGGGTGGCCGTGACCAATCCTGAGCGTTTCAGTTCGAGCAGGATATTTTCGAGATAGGAGGCAGGAATGGTCTGCCGCTGCGATATCTGCCGTTTTTTCACGGTGGCGTCTGGCCAGCCGCGTGCAATCTCCGTGATAGCTCGTGTGCCATATCGGCACTTCGTGGACAACTTTACAGACATTGTGCTTAGTCCTCCTGGTACGCGTTTTCGGTCACCTGAACGCCCCGGACATTCGCTCGAAGCGTAGGTGACAACATCCTGCTGGTGCATAAAAGTTCCAGAGTTTCATTGTCGTCTCAAATCGCAAAGCGTGGCAAGCTATTTTCTATGGTCTTCTCGAAAACTTCTGTGTGAGCAATGAAAACGCTGTGGTTTTTGCTTGACTGAATACGCGCCCTGCCCTTTTGATTGGCGCATTCGGCAGTATGTTATCAGTGTAACTGATGGGAGGCCAGATAATGTTCAAGAAATTCATGGATATTTTCACCAATGATATCGCCATCGATCTCGGTACCGCCAACACGCTGGTTTATCGCAAGGGAGTGGGCATTGTTATCGATGAACCTTCGGTGGTTGCGCTCACCAAAGACTCCCGCAAGATTATTGTTGTGGGCGAAAAAGCCAAACAAATGTTGGGTAAAAACCCCGATGAGGTGAAGGTCATCAAGCCACTGAAAGACGGCGTTATCGCCGACTTCCACATCACCGAGCTGATGCTGCGCGATCTCATCCTGCGGGCACAGAAAAAACGCCTGCTCATCAAGCCGCGCGTCATCGTGTGCGTTCCTTCTGGCATCACCGAGGTCGAGAAGCGCGCTGTGCGCGACAGCGCCCTGCATGCCGGCGCCCGTGAAGTGCATCTCGTCAGCGAACCCGTGGCCGCGGCCATCGGCGCCGACCTCCCCATCCACAAGCCCTATGGCAACCTAGTGATGGACATCGGCGGCGGCACTACCGAAATTGCCATCATCTCGCTGTCGCACATTGTGGTGCACAGCTCCATCCGCCTCGGCGGCGATAAGATGGACACCGACATTGTCGAGTTCCTGCGCAAGAAAAACAACATCTTCATCGGCATCCTCACCGCCGAGCGCATCAAGAAAGAAATCGGCTCGGCGTTCCCTCTCGAGGATGAGCTGAAAATGGACGTGCGTGGACGAGACATCGTCACCGGCTACCCCGTCACAATCGAGGTGACCAGCGAAGACATCCGCGAGGCCCTCTCGGAGACTGTCGAAGCCATGATTGACGCGGTGAAAAGACTATTCGAGAAGACACCACCCGAACTGGCGGCCGACATCGCCGAACGGGGTATTGTGCTCACCGGCGGCGGCGCACACCTGCGGGGACTCGACCAGAAGATTCGTGAGACGGTTGACCTTCCCGTACATGTGGTCCCCGAAGCGCTTACCTGCGTAGTCATTGGCAGCGGCAATATTCTCGACAACCTCGAAAGATACCGCGAAGTTCTCATCAAAAAGATCGACGCGTAGCCCAGAGGGATTGGTTCCGTGATCAAACGCCATCTCGTGCTGTCGCTGTTGCTTTTGTTGTGTCTCGTTCTCATGCTCGGCGGCGATGAATCACGCCTGGCCAAAGCCAGATTGCTTTCGCGCAGTCTCTATTACCCTTTCCTCAACTCACTGCAAACCATCCGCAGCATCCGCCAGGCGCGTATTCACAACAGAACTCTGCATGAGCAAAACGCTCTGTTGCTGTTGCGTGTCATCGATCTGGAAAATCGCGTCGAGACGCTGGCGGGCTCCGACATTCCCTTTTTGCCGACCGTGCAACACCTCATTGTTGCCGATGTCATCGGTTTCTCGGGCAGCTTCGAGCAGCGGCAACTCATCATCAATCGCGGCACACAGGACGGGCTGATGGTGAACGACGCGGTGCTGAACAACCAGGGCGCAGTTGGCAAGGTGGTGGCGGTGGCCCCCCATCACGCCACAGTCCTGCCGTTCAGCCATCCGCAGTTCCGCCTCGGTGTCGCCGATGCCAGAACCCATGTGCAGGGCATCCTCGAAAACATCGGTGGCCACCAGTATATAACCATGATTCCCATCGATGCTCAGGTGGCCCTGGGCGATACCGTCATCACCTCAAATCTGTCCACCGTGTTCCCCAAGGGTGTGCCTGTCGGCGTCATCCTCAAGCTCGAACGCCATCCCCTGCACCCCTACCGGCAGGCATTGTTGCAGCCGTTCGCCAATATCGGCTCCATCGAGCAGGTCATCGTGCTGTTAAGCAGGAAAGGCGATTCCGACAGCCTCGAATCGGCTGGGTATTAGGAGGCGCTATGCAGATATTACGCATGAGCGCTCTGGGACTGGCGGTTCTCTATTTACAATTGCTGGTGTTGCCACATATCACACTGTGGCATGCTGCCCCCAATCTTCTTCTGGCCTGGGTTCTGCTGGCCGCCATGAAGCTGCCTCGCACCCCGACCCTGCTGCTCGCTTTTCTGCTTGGCCTCGCATACGACCTGACCCTGCCGCTGAGCCTGGGCATGCATGCCACCATCCTGCTGTTGCTGGCCGAACTGATAAATCGCCTGCACAACAGCTGGAGCAAGAACAGCCCGTTCAACGTGATGCTGGCTGTATTCCTGCTTTCAGTTGGCTGGGAAATAGCGAAGATGGTTTTTCACGCGCTGGCCGGGCACGGCGTTACGGCGACGGCGCAGCAACTTACGATTGGCCTGTTGTGGCAAACGGTGAGTGGAACACTGGCGTTATACATTCTGTTACTGCTCGACCGGATACGTTTTCATGTCCAGCTCTGACCGCACAATCACGGGTGTCCTGCGGCTGTTTCTGCTGGTCGGCTTTGCAACCCTGGCCTCCTACCTGTTCAACCTACAGGTTGTGCGTGGCAGCTACTACCAGGGCATCGCCGAGAACAACTATGTGCGGCTGGTGCGCGTTCCGCCGGTGCGCGGCGAAATATTCGACAGGCGAAACCGCCCATTGGTGGTCAATATCCCCACCACCAACCTCTACATCACCCCTGGGCGGATTGAAAACCGCCAGTTGCTCACCAGATTCCTGCAACGCCATCTGGGCGTCAGCGCTGTCGAACTCGAGGAACTGCTCTTCGAGAATCGGTTCAATCCACACGGGGATGCGTTACTCTTTGCCAACGTACCTTTCAATATCTGTGTGCGCATAGCCGAAAACCAGAATTATTACCCATCGCTCTCCTTTCGCCGCGAAAACGGACGCCGCAACCTCATCCCCGCACACTTTCTGGGCTATATCGGCGGCATCGGCGAAGAGGAATATCAACGCCTTGCGGCGCTGGACTACAAGCGCAACGAGTTCCTGGGCAAGGCGGGGTTGGAGAAAACCTACGAGTTGCTGCTGCGCGGCGAAGCCGGTTACGAGGTGCGCCAGGTCGATGCTCGCGGCATGAGCCTCGACCTGCTACGCCATAATCTTCAGAAAGGCCCGAAACCCGGGCTACAGCTCATGCTCACCATCGACCTGGAACTACAGAACTACACCCGCGAGCTATTGTCGCCCTACGAAAGGGCTGCTGCCGTAGTCATCGACCCGCGCACGGGCGGCGTACTGGCCTGGGTAAGTCAGCCGGAATTCGACCAGAATCGCTTCATGCGCCGCATAAGCAACCAGGAGTGGCAGGAACTGATGGACAATCCGGCACGGCCGCTGCTGGACCGTGTGCTTCAGGGCACATACCCCCCCGGCTCGGTGTTCAAGCCCATTACCGCATCGCTTGGCCTCGAGCGCAATGTGATAACACCTGACGAGAAACTGGCCAGTTGCAACGGCGGAATGCAGGTGGGCAACCGTTGGTTTGCCTGTTGGAATGAGCACGGGCATGGCCGCTCGGCGCTCACTGACGCCATCAAGGTCTCCTGTGACGTCTATTTCTATGACCTCTCCAGTCGGCTCGACCTCGATGACTGGCAGGAGTGGACCCGCCAAAACGGCTGGATCGACGAAACCGGCATCGACCTGCCCTCGCAACGTAGCGGGTTCTTCCCAAACAGCGATTGGTACATCGAGCGTTTTGGCCGCGACATTTCGCTGCGCGGGCATAAGGTGAACCTGGCCATCGGGCAGGGCGAAGCGCTAACTTCGCCGCTTCATGTTTGCTGTTATTACGCTGCTCTCGCTAATGGCGGCACATGGCGCACACCTCATTTCTTTCGCAAGGTAATTGGCGAAAACGCTTCTTCGGTAAACCAGGCCTTCGCACCGGAACAGAGGCGGCTGCCGATTTCCGAGCGCACGCTTTCTGTGCTGCGCGAAGGGCTCTGGAAAGTGGTGAACGAAGAACGCGGTACCGGCCAGGTGGCTCAGGTGGAAGGCGCTGTCGTGTATGGCAAGACAGGCTCGGCTGAGAACCACCAGGGAGAGCTTACCCACGCCTGGTTTGTCTGCTGGGCGGAGTGGAACGAGCCGGAGATTGCTGTGACGGTGTTTATGGAGAACGCCGGGCACGGTGGCAGCGTTGCAGCCCCTGTGGCCAAACAAATATTGGACTACTACGCACGAAATATGCGAACGAATCCTTGACAGAAAAAGAGGTCAGCGGTATAGAATGCAAACAAAAATAGACATTGTGCTTCTGGTGTTGCTCCTGATGCTGATAGTGGCGGGCGTTCTTGCCATCTACACGGCATCGGCCACTCGCATCGGCGAGGATTTGCATGTGCGCGGGCAATACCTGCGTCAGCTCATCTGGATTGCATTGTCGCTGGCCGCGATGGTGATGCTTGTGCGCATCCCGTATCGCATTCTTGAGATCTTTTTCATGCCAATGTATGTGATGACACTACTGCTGCTGGGCTTGGTGCTGCTGTTCCCAGCCATCGGCGGAGCGCACCGCTGGCTCTTGCTGGGACCGTTGAGGCTACAGCCTTCGGAGCTGGCCAAGCTTGTCACCGTGCTGGCCGCGGCCAAACTGCTGTCCAAGCCACATCTGAAGCACGGACAGATGCTTCTGCGCGCCGTGCTTGTGTGCGGCTTGCCGGCCATTCTGGTGGCCATCGAACCAGACCTGGGCACCGCACTCGTGTTTGGCGCTGTGTTTCTGGCGGTGCTGCTGGCCTCTGGGTTCCCGATGCTTTATGTGTTCCTGCTGGTATCTCCGCTCATCAGCGTGCTCACGGTGCTCAGCTGGCCGCTTTTTGTCGCCTGGATGCTGATTCTGGTGTTGATTCTATACCGCAACAAACTGACGGTGCCCATCATCAGCATCATCGGGGTGGTCAATGTGTTTGTGTTTCTCGTCACGCCGGTGCTATGGCGCAACCTGAAACCATACCAGCAGAACCGAATCCTGACGTTTCTCGATCCAGGGCGTGACCCTTTGGGGGCCGGGTACCAGACCTTGCAGGCGCGCATAGCCATCGGGTCTGGCGGGATGACGGGCAAGGGGTTTCTGCTGGGCACGCAGAAAAACCTCGAGTTCCTGCCCGAGCGTCATACCGACTTCATCTTTTCGGTTGTGGGCGAGGAATTCGGGTTCATCGGCACGATGTTGCTGCTGACGTTGTTTGTCCTGTTGCTGTTGCGGATTCTGCGTGTCATCGGGCAGTTGCAGCAGCGTCAACACCGCATCATCGCCACAGGCGTGTTTGCCTATCTGGCGTTTCAGGTGCTGGTCAATGTGAGCATGAATCTTGGCCTGATGCCCATAACGGGCCTGCCGTTGCCGTTCATCAGCTATGGCGGCTCGAGCCTGATGGTGAACACACTGGGCGTGGCCATGATACTCAAGGTTTTTCAGGAAAAATCGTTTGCGAAATAGACAGGAGGATAGAGGAGTTCTATGCGCTTGCTAATTATTTGCGGTTTATCGCTGTCACTCTTGCTGTCGGCCTGCTTCTTCGGCTCCACGCTGAACTTTACGGAAGCAGACGCCGTCGGCAAACCGAACCTCGTGCCCAACGGGGGCTTCGAGCATGGCATCTATGGAATCTATAAGCGGGACACCCTCCCGGAACACTGGATGGTGCTGCAAACACCCCGTCAGCCAGACGCTTCTGCCTGGGAAGAAGGCAACGGATACAACAGCGCCCGCTACATACGGCTCAATGCTGGCCGCACCCGCCTCAGCCTCATTTCAGATTCCTTTGACCTCATCCCGCAGGCAGGATATTATAACCATGTATGGCTCAAGACAGACCTCGATAACGGCGAGGAGGTCGAGTGCCGTTTCATCGCCTTCGATGTCGAGGGCAACACCGTCAACCAGTTCACGCAACGTGTGGTTCCCAGCGCCAAGTGGACGCGAGTCGAATTCAACGCGGCCTTTTTCAAGAAAACGGCGCGCTACGGACGCATTATGGTGGTGGTGCAACCACAGCCCGAACGCCGGATATGGATCGATAATATCGGCAGCTACAACGTCCTCAGTTATTCAGATTGAAAATATACCGGGAGGCTATATGAAGAAAAGCGATTCATTTGTGTATGACAAGAAGAGTTTCTGTATCCCTGTCACCAAAGCCGAGCCGCTCGATTCGATTCAGTTCATCATCGACGATTTCACCCGCAAGGGCGTCACATTCTGCATCGATGGTGACGGTGAGCAGTGGGAGATCTGGCGACTTGTCGAGGACAACGACAGCGACAAGATCAAGAAAACGGGTATGCCCACGCATCCCAAGCTGCTCTACATCAACGGCGAGAAGGTACCTGCGTTCGAGCTGACCGAGTAAGTAATCCACCATCCAGCTATTGCCGCACTTGGAGGATGTACTTCAAGTGCGGTTTTTTGCGCTTCTGATGGGGCTGGGCGTTCGCCCGGCGACGGGGTTGGCCATCACCGACGAGCTCGAAGCGCCCCGCGAACTGCTGGCCGCCCTCGACCAGCTCCTGCGCCTGCCACAGCCGCACCTGGATTGGATGATATGAACTACTTATCTAATGGCTAATCCTCAGTTGTATCTGAAGTTGTTTCTTTATTAATCATAGCTAAGACATTGACTGGCGGTAACACAAAAGGAGGTAAACCAGCTCTTGCAAATGTAGAACTGAGTAGTTCGCGTACATAAGGCAGTAAAATTGCAGGTGCATATTTATCAAGAAACTCTTTCAATTGAAGGTTTTCTTTGTTCTCTTCTGTCTTGAAAAGGCCAACATAGTTGCACTTGAACTCAGCATGCGTTTTACCTTTCTCATTTCCATCATGAACAAACATGGCGCATGACAGAATGACTGCACCAGTGTTAGGGGCATCAGTTGAATACTGAACATCACTATTAAATGAGATACTATTATGAGGTACTTCAGGAAAATCAGGACTTCTCCAGAATGTAGTATCTAAAAGGAGCACGGAATCGCAAATGATGCCAGGCTGGTTTTCAGTATTCATTATGCTGCTCTCCACATTTGATTCTGAATGTTGCATTGATTTGTTTTGTTGCCTTTAGGGCTATTGTTTATAGAATTATTAAAACTTTTTAATGTACTCATATTTTGATACGTTACATCCACTTCACTTCTGTGCAAACTGATTTCAGAAGAAATGTTACCTACATCCTGTTGTGAGAAATTTGCATATTCAATCCCCTGATGTTCGGTTTTTCTTGAGGTGAATAAATCAATATCCTCAATACCTATACACTCAAATCCATTATTCTTCCCCAATGTATTTGAATTACCTGAAGCTACTACTTCTGTAAGTATATAATTGTAGTAATCTTCTAAACTAAAACAAAAAGTGATATTGCATATACCATTCTTTGTGAATACATCAAATAGACGATGATAAATCAAGTCCATCAAATTACTGCTCTCTAATATTTCAGAATTGTGCCAGATAACATGAATATCCTCATCATTATCATACGCATAACCCATAGAAACGGAACCAATCTCCTGACTCACCCTCACAAGTTCTCTAACTTCAAGAATGAAATCTTCAATCAGTGACATCAATTTTGTTTCCATGTTCTGTACTCCTAAATAAATGACTTCTCTTTAAAAAAAGTCATTACTGTTTTAGCATTATTTATTCTTTTTTCAGTATTTTGATCAGTGAATGATCCATCTTTATAATCGGCTTTTCCTCTGTCTCTCTTAAGGTCGTTTATTTTTACCTGTATCATACCAATTCTGTTTTCATTTGGCATACTACATGTAATATCTGTTATAAAAGCATCAATGCATCGTCTGTGACTGTTGCGTGTGTTAGTATTCACAAGTAGGCCATTTTGATTAATGTAATTTACAATTACCTGATATATGGAGTAGTATAGGCGGTTCACAATTACAACATTGTGGAATGTTGTTTTATTTTTCGCTAACTTCAACGAGAATCTATAATTACTTCGTGCTTTGTCAATGAGAAGCATTGTAGTATAAATCCTCACTTTTTTAGCATATTACTGATCAAGACCATATTCGTCAAGCTTTTTTTGTATATGACAATCATATAAGCAAATTATACAATACTCTGTAATATAGCAATTTAAGCCAGCATAACAAAAAATCTAAGTATCAACAAATGTAATAGTAAACGACTTTGCATTCTTAACTTATCATCTGATTTTCTGAAACAACCAACGAATATTTTATGCGGAAGCATATTGCTCCAGTCATGCTTTGCCCCGCCACCCTCCCCAGCTCTCCCACCCACCCACACCACAAAACAAAACTGAATGAACAATTCCTGGCCGACGGAACAAAATTTGCATATTATATACCGATGATATCTTATGCAAGCGGTTATTGCCACCTGTCGGGCGGTAACATCACCGCCACCTCACAAGGAGAAAATATGCATCGTTTATCACTGTTTGCGATTCTGATACTTCTGTCGGCTGCTGCCTCACTGGCCGCTATAGATGGATTTACCAACACACAGTCCACGGGTGATGAAATCGTCATCGAATGGGCATTGCCAGATTTCTCGATCGACACCGACGGCGCCGCCGTGCGCATCGTCACCGACACCAACACCTGGACCGGCGAATATGGCAGCCCCGAACTGCCGCTGTTCAGTACGCTGGCCGGCCTGCCCGACCGCGGCGCTTGCAGCCTCGAGTGGGAAATCATCGAAGAAGAGTGGCTGAACGTGACACCAGTACCCTTCCAGGAACCAGAGGCTCCGCTGTGGTTCGACCCTGCCGTTTACGAGGGTGGCGGCGTGTATCCGGCTATGCCGTTCGAGCTTACCGAGCCTGCCATAATGCGCAACCGCCGCGTTGGCGGACTGAACATAGCGCCGTTCCGCTGGCATGCGAGAGAGAGCAAGCTACAGGTAATCCGTCGGGCGCGGCTCACCATCAACACCGACTCATCGAGCCGCGGCGCGAATGAGATTGTCTCGCCCAAGCCTGCCTCGCGCACATTCGAGAACATCTTTGCCGGCTCGATGGTGAACTATGAAAGCCTGCCGTTGCGCGATGAATTCCAGCAGCCGTGTATCCTGTTTATCACATACAACACAACCATCTCAAACACCATTGGCCTGCTGACGATGTGGAAGCACATGATGGGCTATGAGGTGCATACGGTAACGATGTCCACGACGGGGTCAAGCGCCACGTCCATCAAGAACTACATCCAGAACGCCTATGACAACTGGGCGAATCCGCCAGAGTTCGTCGTTCTTGTCGGAGACGCTTCCGGCACATACGGAGTGCCTACGTGGTACCACAGTTGGGTGCGCTACAACGGTGAAGGCGACCACCCATACGCTCTGCTCGACGGCGCCGACCAGATAGAAGACATCTGCATTGGCAGGCTGTCGTTCTCCAGCACTTCACAGCTTCAGGTTATCCAGAGCAAGGTGCTCAAATACGAGCGTGAACCCTATATGACCCAGACCGCCTGGTACAACGACAACCTGCTTGTAGGCGACACGACTCCATCCGGCATCTCCTGCATTTCGACAAACAAATATATCAAAGAACTCATGACCACCTACAGCGGAACGCACAGCTTCACTGAAATATACGGCGGAAACCCCTCGCCCTCGCAGATGGACAACGCGCTCAACGCCGGAACGCTCTATTTCAATTATCGCGGCTGGATTGGCATGAGCGGTTGGGGCACAAGCAACATCGGCAACCTGACCAATACCAACAAGCTGCCGGTCTCGGTCATTCTCACCTGCGACACAGGAAGCTTCGCCAGTGGTACGTCACGTACCGAGGCCCTGCTGCGCGAGGGCACGACATCCGCTCCCCAGGGTGGTATCTGTGCTGTAGGAATGGCCACTTCGGGTACACACACCGCCTACAACAACTGCCTCGACGGCGGTATCTTTGAAGGCCTCTTTTCCCAGGACATGCGAACGATGGGCGAGGCAATGCAACGCGGAAAAACCTATCTCTGGCAGACATACAACAACAGCCAGCCTTCTAAAGTGCAGGCGCATTCACACATTTGCAACCTGATGGGCGATCCCAGCCTGCAAGTATGGAAAACGCTGCCCAAAGCGTTGAACGCCAGCTATCCATCGTCGCTCACACCGCAGGCGGAACAGATTGTAGTCGAGGTTACCCGCTCGAACGGAACGCCGCTGGCAAACGCCTGGGTTACAGTTCTCAAGGGAAACGACACCATCTTCGCCACTGGCTACACCGACGCCGGCGGCTATATTGTTCTACCAATCACTACCGGTCAGAGCGGCACGGTTGACCTCACCGTGACCTGCCCCGGATACATTCCGCATCTGGGCAGCTTCACCATCACCACAAACGCCCCCGGGCTGCAAGTGAGCGACCAGATCTTCGACGACGACCAGTTGGGTGGATCGTCTGGAAACAACGATGGCGTGGTGAACCCCGGCGAAACCATCGAGTGGAAGCTGGAACTCGAAAACATCGGTAATCTCAGCCTCACCAGTGTATCGGTTCTTCTCAGAGCCCTCGATACCGACTGGGTGAGCGTCTCCGACGACAGCGAAAGCTGGGGCTCGATCGCTCAGGGACAGTCGGTCTGGAATACCGAAGACTTTGATTTCACGATCAATCCGGCCTGTCCAGGGGGCACGGTTATCCGCTTCCTTCTCCAAATCACTTCGAGCCAGTACACCGTCAACCAGATTGTCGAGGTGACGGTGGAGGGCCCAGCGTTGCAGCTATATCAATGCACCATCGATGACAACGGCAACGGTGTTCTGGATCCAGGCGACAACGCACAGATGTGGATCATTCTGCACAATGACGGCAGCATCGGTTCCACCAGCATGACCGCCACCATATCCTGCAATGACGATCGCATCAACTTCACCGTTGACACCGCGACTTACAACGCCATCCAGCCAGGGCTGAACGGTACGAACGCCAGCGCGTTTGAGGTGAGCGCCGAGATGGGGATGCTGCCGGGATCCATAGTAACCATACAGCTCGATTTGTCGGGCAGCCTGGGCGAAGCGGCCGTTGTAAGCTTCCCGCTCACTATCGGCAATCCGACACAAACCGACCCACTTGGCCCCGACTCATACGGCTACGCCATTTTCGACAGCTTCGACACATCCTACAATCTGGCTCCCATCTACGACTGGGTCGAGATAGACCCGTCATACGGCGGAAGCGGAACAAACCTGAATCTCAACGACACCGGCGGAGACCAGGATGATGTCACCGTCTTCACAATACCCTTCGAGGCATCTTTTTACGGCAAGCCATACAGCACCCTGTCGGTCTGTTCTAACGGCTGGTTCAGTTTCGACGCTACCGAGCAGATCACCTTCCGCAACTGGCGTATGCCCGGCCCCATCGGCCCGGCGGCACAGGTGGCTGTCTTCTGGGACGACCTGCGCATGGGCAGCGGTGACGCCTATCGCTATCATGACGCGGCCAATCATCGTTACATTATCCAATGGTCTCGAATGATAAACGCGGCGGGAAGCTCCCCCGAAACATTCCAGGCCATTATCTACGATCCGGCCTACTACCCCACCCCCACAGGAGACAGCGAAATAAAGCTGCAATACATGACCGTGAACAACGTCGATGCCGCAGGCTATAACGACCACGGATGTTACGCCACTGTCGGCATCGAGGATCACACCGGCCTGCGCGGCATCGAGTACACCTTCGACAATGAATACCCGCCAGCCGCCAGACCGCTGGCCAATGGACTCGCTCTGTTCATCACCACACGCCAGCCGGTTGTGCAGGCGCCTCCCATTGCAGTCATAGACACGACTCCCATCAGCATATTCCTGCAACCTGGGGCCACTGGCAACAGGACACTCAATATCGCTAACGACGGCGAAGCCACCCTGCAATACAGCGTCAATCCGCAGTTCATCGACCGCGACCAGGGCGGGCCCGATACTTTCGGCTACACCTGGATCGACTCGAACGAACCGGGTGGCCCCGACTATGTGTGGACTGACATCCAAACGTCGGGTACCAGCGTTTCTCTGTCCGACGACCAGATGTCAGGCCTCCTCAACATCGGCTTCAGCTTCCCCTTCTATGGCAACAGCTACACGCAGCTTCGCATCTGCTCAAACGGCTATGTCTCGTTCACCGACACCGACACCGACTGGAGCAACGACCCCATCCCAGACACCACCGCGCCCAATAACATCATCGCACCGTTCTGGGACGACCTCAGTCCGCATCTCGGCGGCACCATCCACTACTATAGCGACACGGCAAACAACCGCTTCACCGTGCAGTTCACCGATGTGGATCATTATCCCGGCGTGCACACTGGTGACTATACTTTCCAGATGCAGATATTGGCAGGTGGCGCCATTCTTTTCTACTATCAGGATCTCAATGGCGACATTGCGACCAATACAATCGGTATCGAAAACTCCAACGGCACAGACGGCCTCGAGATTGCCTATAATGCGACCTACGCCCAGGATGGCCTGGCCATCGAGATTGGCATCGAACCAGAGTGGATGGATGTCACGCCGTTGTCTGGTATTGTCGAGAACGGCCAGCCAGTTGACTTGCAGCTCGACATCGATACAGCCGACCTGAACCTGGGCGATTACAATTGCGATCTCTATATCAGCACTAATGACCCCAACAACCCGCTGTTCATCGTCCCTGTCGCGCTGCATGTCGTGAACCAGGTTTTCCCGCCGCAGTCGCCGCAGGATATGAATATCGTATGGTGGGAAGGCTCTGCCTGGATACTGTGGTCGTCCGTAACAGAGGACACAGGGGGCAACCCCGTCGTGGTCACTCACTACAACATCTATCGCGGGCCAATCGGCGCCGAGTTGACCGCCACGCCGGAAAATCTCTACGGCACAGCTACTGACACGTTCTTCGAGGACACCACACCACAACCGAGCGGCAACCGTTATATCGTCACCGCCGTCACCGCTGAACGTGAGATTGCCCTGCCGGTTTCGCCGGCTCAACAGTAGTCTCAGAAAATTCCACTTGCCAGGTTCACTCGGGCCTGGCATTTTTTATACATGCGATACTTGAACTACATTCTATCGATTGCCCTGCTGTTTTTGCTGACGGCCTGCTCCTTACGGGTGGGCGAAGAGAAGCTCGTGGATCGCAGTGGCAATGGCCGCTGGCGGCAAGACCTGCCCGAAAGCGTGTTCGTGGGTGTGTCGCGTCATGGCAGAAGCGAAGCAGAGGCGGTTGCCGACGCCACCCTCAACGCCAGGCTGCAAATTGTCGAAAGCCTGGGGTTGATGATCGAGGTCGAGAGCTTTCAGCAGGCCCGCGACACTCTTCGCAGCGGCATTGTTGAAGCGCAGGTTAATCAGGACACCCGCTCACGCGTTTATGCCTCGGCGCTGGTCGAGGTGAAACCGGACAAGGTGTACTGGGAAAAGTGGATGCGTCTTACGGAGCAAGGGCCGGTGTACACCTGGAAGGCCTGGGTGCGGGTACCGTTCTCGCGTCAGCGACACAAAACCACATGGTTGAGCTTTGTCCACCGCGCAACAAGCACATATTCCAACGCGCTGGCGGCATTCCCGCACGGTAACGATTGGCCTGCAAGCCGCATCGCAGACTTCATCGAACAGCTCGACGCCCTGTTGCGAAACGAGGAAGATTTTGCCGGCCAGCTCTGGCTTATCCAACACGCCGACTATCAGAAATTCATCGAGGTGAAGCAGGCTTACGGCATTCGTTTGAGGCATCTCGCTGCATCCCTGAAGCTGTTCGGAAACCCGCCGCGGGACATCTTCGCCGGCAGCTTCCCCCTCGCAGTCACCCGTGATGGCATGCCAGTGCCAGGAATCCCGGTTCATGTTAGCTCGCTGCAAATCGAGCTGGAACGAACCATTTACACCGACGAGCGAGGCGAAGCACGAGTTCCCTACAGATTCACCGGCCCGGCGCCCGCCAGCGTCGGCTTGAAGCTGGGTACCCAGCGCATGGCCAGGCACTTTGGCGATTCCTTGCCCTCGCTCGAGTTGTGTCTGCTTTCACCGTACGACAGAAACAGCATCGGTGTAGCGGTGTGGCTCTTTTGCGACCCTGACGAGAAATGGTTGCAAAACCGGTTGCTGGAGGGATTGCAGGAGACGGGTTATCGAGCCGGCAGCATGGTGGAAAATGCAGTTTATCGAGTCGAGGCGAGATTTGAAGCCGAGTCCGCGCCACGCACTGCCAACCTGCCCGATCTGCACGTTGCTACGGCAATGCTCGACCTGCGTCTGGTGCGTGACCGCGACCGTGAGGTTATCCTCACTTACAGCCTGCCAAACGAACGCTTCTTCGATACTCGCGGGTTTGGCCGCAACGAAACAGAAGCGCTGGGCAACAGCCTCAAGCTGGCCAATATGAGCCTGCGTGAGGAATGCCTGCGCAGCATCATCCGCCGCCTCGACCGCGCCATTCAGAAGGACGTGCGCCACCACCTGCCTTAAGAAGCAGGGGCGCTGCCCCTGACACCCCATCCACTTTTTGTAAAAAGTGGAATCAAAAACTTTCAACGGATACTATGTATCCTATGTACATTTGTTATTCTTTTGATACAAGGATGCGTTAGCATCCACAAAAGTTTTTGGTCTCGCTTTTTTCAAAAAGCGAGCTTGTCATATTAAAAGTCTGGGTCGAGCGTGATGTAGTAGCTTGGTTTGCTCGTCTGCATGAAATCGGTGTTCCAAGCGATGTCGAACTTGAGCACGAAAAAGCCCATGTTGAGCCGCGGCCCGAATCCGAACCCCATTTTCACGTCATCCAGCCTGCCATGATTCGATCCCCTGAAGACGTCGTCAACGCTCCACACGGCGCCAGCGTCTATGAAGGCGCTGCCACGCAACTGATAGAGCGCCAGCGGGAGCGGAAAGCTGATGTGCAGGTAGTCGATGAACGGGAAGCGCAGCTCGGCAGTCGCCAGCGCTTTGCGGGTACCCTCGTCGTCTTCGTCGTAACCGCGAACCCCGCTGAAGCCGTTCAATGAGAATTTCTGTGGGTTGTCGCCAATGCTGGCGCTGCCAAGCAAGCGCGTGGCAAGCGAGTAGCGGTTGGCGAACAGCAGGTAAAATCTATTGTCGGTGTAACCGGTGAGATATTCGTATTCATTCGAAAAGCTCTTGTTGAGCACTGCCGCTCCACGCCACCCAGAAACGGGCCCAGTCGAGCCGAAAAGAGAATTGTCGTGCACCACAGACAAAGAAGGGCTGTACACCAATTCTTCGTCCAGTTGAGAATGATAATCCCACTCGTCGTTGTTCTCATCCCAACTGTAGAGCTGAATCTGCCGCATGTAGAAGAGGTTTTCCAGCGAGACGCGCCAGAAGCGGTTCAAGGGGTAAATGGCCGCAGCGTAGGCGCCGTAGCGACGATCCATCTCTTTACCGTCGTAGAGGTTCCCATCTTCATCGTAGAACAAATCTTCGTAATAGTAGGAATCGTTGAGGTGAAACGCGCCGAACCCCCAGTCGATGCGGTGAGACAGCCACAGATAGTTGAAGATGATGTCACTGTACTCGAACTCGCCGTTGAAGGCCACATGCGCCCCAAAGGCGTGATCGCCCATCAGGTCGCTCATGCTGAACTGCACATACCCGAAGGCGCCGGCAGAAGGCGAATAGGCCATGCCGCCCCACAGCCGGTCGAGCGAGAACCGCAGCTTGAAGGGTACAACAGCGGGAGGGTTGTCCATTGTGTCCGGCTTGCGGTCGAAACTGCGATTCCACTGTTTGCGCAGGCTGTCGCGGGCAACCACGTCACCAAAATCGAATGTGCTCACATTACGGTTATCAAGGGATGGAAGCTCGCGCTTGAACTTGCCGTTCGTACGCCCAAAATACTGGTAGCGGTTGATGTCGAAGCGGCTGTAAAATTCTTCCTGAGGCTGCACCGGCTGTGGCGTGTGATACGGCTCGAATTCGAGGTCGGCCAGAGGGTTCGATCCCATGTAGATGTCCCAGCCGTTGTTGAAGAAACAGGCGAACACAAGCTGCTCGTTGGTGGCGCTGAGATCGCCAGTAAACACGCCGCATAGAATATTGGTAACGCGAGCCCGTCGGCCTGAGTCGAGCTCGATAGCCTCGTAGTTGGCGATGTTGTCGCTCTCTGTGATGAAAAGCAGCATCGAGCCGGTGTTGTTCCACATGGGCGAGTAGTTGTTCCACGAGTCGTCTGTCACCTGGTAAAACGTTTCCTCGCCGAGGTCATAATAGAAGACGTCCTGATTGAGGCCATAGAAAACATGAGCTGTGGTGTCTGGGTTGACAGAGCGCTCCGAGCTGAAAGCGATGAGGCTGTCGTTTGGTGACCAGCGGGGCGAAGCTTCGTTATAGCGGTCATCGGTGAGCTGGCTCAGATCGCCTGAGTCGATATCGAAAACGTAGATGTCGGTGGCCATGTCTTGCTGGCCGGCAAAGACGATGCGACGTCCGTCGTGAGATATGTCGATTTCGTAGATATTGTCCAACTGAGGGAATGTGTATGTGTCCAGCACCTTGTGGCTGTCTATGTCCATCACATAGATACGGTCGCCCCCGGTAGCCTCGGCGACAAAGGCGAAGCGTTGACTGTCGGGGTACCAGGCGATGTTGTTGCGCAGGATGTGAAATTCCTCGAAGCGCGGCGTGGTTTCACCCTTGAGCACGAGTTCGTCCTCGCGGATACCCAGCGTCGAGCCTTCCCAGATGCTGGTTCGCATGTTGTGATTATTGAAATAGAGGTAGCGACGGCCATCGGGGGAGAATCGGGGCGCATAGTGCATGTAGGTCATTGTTTCTTCATGGTCGGTGCGTTTTTCATACTTTTCGTAGGGCACGTCGTAGTTGACGATGGCCGGAAAGTACTCACGCTTGAGCCAGTTGCGCCAGCGAAGCTGGATGTCGCGGAAGTTCATGCCGAACACCTTCTCGCAGGCCGTGTCCAAATCGCGGGAGACACGTGCGGCGTAGAACAACTCCATTACTTTTTCGCGGCCCCACTTGCTGCCGATGAAGGTCAAAAACGACTCACCGGCGCGATAGGCATAGAAGCCGCCAATATCATCAAGATCGCCCAGATAGTCGTTCAGGGTCATGTCGATGACGAACATGTTGTTGAAGTTGTCGCTGCCGCCAATCGCCTCAAACTCGGGTAGCCCTTCCTGGAACCAGAAGGGAAAGTAGAAGCCCGTCATACTCATGAGGTTGCCGGAAAATGTACTGTTGATGGCGTTGACGTAGGCGTGAGTCAACTCGTGAACCAAAACCTCTTCGAGCTTGCGGTAGCTGCCGTCGAACGGAATGACCACTCGGCTCTTGGTATATTCGGTGAACCCGCCAACCCCTTCGCTCAACAGCGGCAGGATTATGTTGGTGGCCTGAAACTGGCTCTTGGATTCGTAAAAAATGATGGGAATGCGATTGCGGATGGGCTGCCCGAAGTCGCGCTTGAGGTAATAATAGGCCTCTTCGGACATGAGCGCGGCAATCTGGCCAAAGGTGTCTTCACCCTTGCCATAGTAGATGTCGAAGTGCTTTGTCTCGATGACCGACCACTCGACCTTTTCTGTTTGCACCTTGTTCTGTCCGTAGTAGATAGCGGCCAGCGGCGCCAGGCAGGCCAGCATCAACAGCGCCAGCGTTAAATTTCGCAGCATTGTGTCTCCGTTAAAAAACTTTTATCTCGAAGTATCGTTTGGGGTCGCGTTTTATGTCTTTCAAAAGCGAGTCCAACTGTGTGGTGACGCGAAGCATTTGCTCATACAGTTTGTCGTCACCCACCAGTTGACCTGCGGTACCCTCGCCCTGACGCACATCGCGCGCCAACCCTTCCAGCTCGGCGGCGGCGCTCTCGAGCCGATCGAGAGTTCGCAGGGCCTGGCCTGTCAATTGGGGCATGGCGGCCAGTGTACTGTCCACAGCGCCGTCCTCGCGCAACATGTTCGAGGCCTGGCGCGTCGCTGCCGCCAGGCTCGATAGCGCCTCGTGCAGCGGTGGGCGGTTCTCGCGGACTGTGGAGTGCAATGTGCCCATGAGGGCACTCGTGCTGTCGGCGGCATTCTGCAACGAGGCCAGCAGGCCATTCTTGTGTCCCAACCGACCCAGCAGGCCCTCGATACGCTCGACCAGGCTGTCAACATTGGCGATAAATCCGCTGAGGCCTGTTTGCAGCCGCCCTCGCGGAACCGGCTCGAAGACGAGTTCGTTCGGGCCGTCGCCAGGGAGTATCTCTACTATCATATCGCCCATGAGGTTGGATTCCTTGAGCATAAACACTGTGCCTTCGAGCAGCGCATATTCGAGGTGAGCCTTCAGGGTGATGTTCACGCCATCAACCACCACGACCATATCTTCCACACGGCCCACCTTTACGCCGTTCACCGCCACGTCGTCGCCAGGCTCGATGCCGTTGGCGTTGGGAAACCACACAGTGAACGAGGTGTATTCTTTGTGGTCAAGCCATTCGCGTAACCAGGCATAACCCAATACGAGTATGGCCAAGCAGAAAATGGTGACCAACCCCACCTTCCAGCGGGTGCTGCTGCTGTCCGAATATAATTCGCTCATAAGATGGGGCTTCGCCCCTACCCCCACAAACTTTTTGCAAAAAGTTTGATCAAAAACTCTTTTTGAAAAGTCACTTCGTTTCACTACATGACTGGATACTACGCATCCTTGTCTCTCAAGAATTAATGGTCAGTACATAGGATACATAGTATCCGTCAAAGCTTTTTGCTCTTACATTAAAAAAGTAAATAAATATATGACGAAATATTAATTCCTTGTACACAGGATACGCAGTATCCGTTAAAAGTTTTTGATCTCATTTTTTACAAAAAGTGAGCCGTTTTTGATGACCGTTTCGACGCTGCTTGAGCCGAAATGATAGGGCAGGAAGCGATAGCCGGGCATGTCCATCACAAGGATGTCGGCCTGCTTTCCCACCTCGATGGCGCCCACCTTGTCGCCCATGTCCAGCGACCAGGCGGCGTTCACGGTGGCGGCCGTGATGGCCTCGGCCACGTTCATTTTCATTTGCAGGCAGGCCAGCGTAATGATGAACGACATGCTGTCGCAGTTGCAGCTTCCGGGGTTATAATCTGTGGCTAATGCTACGGGCAGTCCGGCGGCGATCATGTCGCGGGCACGGGCATAGTTGGGTAGGCCCAGGCTGAAAATGGTGCCGGGCAACAGAACGGCAATGACGCCTGCGTCTCGCATGGCAATGATGCCCTCATCGCTGGCTGCGCCCAGATGATCGGCGCTGACAGCGCCAACTTCGGCGGCCAGCTCCGCCCCGCCGATCGGCTCAATCTCGTCGGCGTGCATGCGAATGCGCAGTCCCAGTTCCTTTGCGCGGTTCAATACGCGACGCGATTCCTCGACCGAATATACATGCGCTTCGGTGAAGATGTCGCAATACTCCGCCAGGCCTTCACGGCTCACGGCAGGCAGCATCTCGTCGCACAAAATGCTTATGTATGCTTCGTGGTCATCCTTGAATTCTACGGGAAACTCGTGCGCGCCCAGGAACGTGGGCACGATGTCGATGGGCAGGGCTTCGTCGAGCCGCCGGATGACGCGCAGCATTTTCATCTCGCTGTCGGTGGAAAGCCCATAGCCGCTCTTGGCTTCGAGCGTGGTGGTTCCCTGGCAAATCATGCGGCGCACACGGCGCAACGCCAACTCGAACAGTTCGTCCTCGCTCGCCTCGCGTACTGCGTTGATGCTGCTGCGGATGCCACCGCCACTCTGCGAAATCTCGACGTAGCTCTTGCCCTGCACCCGCATCTCGAACTCGTTTTCGCGGGTGTGAACAAACACCGGGTGGGTGTGCGGATCGACGAAACCAGGCATCACCACCTTACCGGAAGCATCGATTGTGCGCAGTGGATGATAGCGGTCGGCAAGCTGAGAAGCGGAACCCACGTCGATGATAAGGCCGGCGTCCACAGCCACCGAACCACCGGCGACGATGGCGAGATCGCTCATCTCCTCGCCGCGACGAGCACGCTGCGGGCCTGCCAGTGTCAGCAACTCGGACGCATTGTGTATTAACAGGTCAACCTTCATGTTTTCTCCTTCTGTGTCTCAACAATCAGAACCATGATAGAGCCATGCGTTCATTGACAAGCTTTTTTTGCAACGCCCACAAGCATAAACTGATAAAAAAAAGCTTGCCCTACTACCTGAACCGAATATACTTTTGGAAATGTCCAGGAGTAATATGATAAACATGCCGGAAATATATGAGTACCGTTTGGGGTACAGATTGCCCGAAATCACGCGCATGCATGGCGAAATTGAGAGACTGCCGCTGCCTACGCGCACGATGCTCAACACCAATCTCGTACTCGATGAGCTTATTTCCAACATTATTCACTACAGTGACGTCAGTTCCAAAGGACGCGAAATACACGTCTGCAAAGAACGTGAAATGCACACCTACGAAAAACCCGAAACACACATCTTCGGAAAACGCGAGATTCACGTCTGCCTCGAGATTCACGATAAACATCTCGATATAATGGTGATTGACGAAGGTATCGAGTTCGACCCACTGCAAGTCCCTGACCCCGACCTCGACAGCCCAATCCACGAACGCCCCATCGGCGGGCTGGGCATCTTCATTGTACGCAAACTGGTCAGCCGAATGCGCTATGAAAGACGAGACGGCAGAAACCGCCTGGCTGTGCGCATGGAGATGGGAGACTCTGCTCAACTATAACCAAATTGTTCCAGATGTCCGGCACAGATAGCCTCGAGACGCGCCAGATTCTTCGCCCCGAAAAACTCTTCTGGTGATACCGAACGATTTCCACACGGCTGGTACTGTCGATTCACCAGGTTGCCAACGTTTCTGGAGACAGGCAGCTTCAGCTCCTCGGCGACAGCCCTCAGCGTTCCTGTTTTGTCGGCCACGAAATCCTCGTAGCGCAGCAGCAGCGTTTTTTCTTCATGCTCGAAATACGCCTCCACCGCACGATTCCAACGATGCGCCAGCGCATCCACATAGTGCACCGTCTCGCCTCTTTCCCTGCATTCCAGAGTAAACACAGCCCACCAGCCGGGCTTCATCGTGTCCAGCGCCGTCTCCGGCAGGCAGTCGAGATTGCCGGGCAGCCCCAGTCGGTTGAGGATGCTGCGGGCGTTCTGACGGGGGTCACGCACAATGAACAGCGTTCTCGCCTGGGGAAACAGGCGCACGAGGTCGTCCCAGATGAAGGTGAGCCAGGGCTCTTTGATAATCACGCGGGAAAACTCGAAACGATTGCGATGAACTACTTCGTTCAGCGAGGTTTCTCCGGCGATGAGTTCAAGCGGGAGCGTACTGGCCAGCGCCGGTATGTCCAGTGTTACAGAGCGCTTGGCCTGCTTTGCCAGCAGGTCTGCGATGGCTGTGGTGCCGCATTTCTGGTTGCCCAGCACAAACACCGGAGACTGATTCACGCTGACCAGTGGCGTTGCGGCCAGTCGATGAAGGCTATAGGCCAGCCTGCGGGCTGTCATCGACATATTGCGGCGGCTCAATGCCTGGCGCAACGGCTTCATGGGAGGATTTCCTCGAGCCGAGCATAGCGACGGGCAATGTCATAGCGGTCGAGCAACTGCGCGGCGGCAGCGGTGTCGGAGCGAGCGGAACTAAGCACGGAGATAACTTCGTCCATGTTGTCCACCAGCTTGTCTGTATCGAGCACCACGCTCGCTTCGGCAAAGATTTCTGGCAAGGCGGCCTTGTTGGAGATGACCGTGACGCAACCGAAACTGAGCGCCTCGAGCACCGCCACCCCAAAGCTCTCGGACTCTGATAGCTGCAAATACCACCGCGCCGATTCGTAATACCCCTGCAACTCGGCCAGGGGCACATAGTCACGCTTGGCCACGTTGGACGGCAGGCTGTCCATTGTGGGGCTGTTCAGCCAGGGCCTCACCCCCACTATGGTGAACGTCTCGTGAGGCAAAGCACGCGCCAGTTCGCCCAGGCGGTCGATGCCTTTGCGCAGCATGTACTGCTCGCAGTCGAAATTGCCCACCGTGAGAAAGCCGCTCCGCCGCTCGAACGGCAAACCTTCGCGCTGGCGGAAATCGGCCGGATCGACGCCGTTATAGAGCACTTCCCAGCGAGCGTGCGTGATGAGCGGCAGTGTCTTGTGCAGAGTGTGGCGGCTTACGCACAGCAGGCGCGCAGCCGTTTGCAGGGCCTGCGTTACGCAGAAAGCGCGCAAGGGGTTCTTCAGTCCGCCATAGCCCAGACGAGGAATGTACTCCACCTCGTAGCCGCCCACCACGCGAAACACCGGCTTGCGCCAGAGCCGCGCCAGCCAGGCGTCCAGCAGGGAATGATAGTCGGCGAACCAGGCGAAAACAAGGTCAGCGCGGGGCAGTTCACGACAAAGGAAAGCGCCATAGCGCAGCAGCGCCAGGGCCAGCTTGAACGGGTTTTTGGAAAGTTTCACCCGATACTCGACGACCTCGTAACGCCGACGCAACACCTTTGCATCGTTGTCGATGAACGGCGCCGTCGTCGGGTAAACATATAGACAACGTTTGCGTGAGCCTGATTGATTGTTCATGCAACCAGCTTGATGTCGGGCGTCACAGCAGGCAAGTAAATTCCGCTCGGTCGAGTCGTCGAGTCGCGGAAAACTTGACGCCGCAGGCAAATTGCAGATGGTGGAACGCAAGGAGCGGCGATGCGTCATTACATCAGAGAAGTCGGCCTGCACAGCATTATCTACACCATCTCCACGGTTGCGGGAAGCGCGATGGGCTTTGTGCTCATCCCCCTGCTCACAGCCTGGCTCACTACCGAGCAATACGGTCTCGTGGCCAACGTGCAGTCACTGGTGCAACTGTTCAATGTGCTGTTCGCCTTCGGGTTGACGGTTACATGGTCGCGCTTCTGGTTCGATTTCGAGGAAAACTCGCGTGAACAACGCCGCTTTCTGGGCACGACGCTGTTATTTATCGCGGCCTGGAGCCTCACCCTCACCGCCATTATGGTTCTGGTGGGACCGTGGCTGTTTGCCCGCCTACTTCCCGGCGTCGATTTCTATCCATATGTAGCCATTGCGCTGGGCACATCGCTGTGCATGGTGTTTTTCAACCAGCAGCAGATCATCTTTCGGGTGCGGCAGAAGTCGTGGTGGTTCGCCGTGCTCAACATCGGGCGGCTGGTGCTGACGGTGGGGCTTGTGGCACTGAGCGTGGGAGCGCTGCGCCAGGGAACCCTGGGCAAGGTGGCCGCCGATCTCATCGTGGCGGCTGTGAGCGCTGCCATTGCCCTGTGGCTGCTGCTGCGTCGGGTGCACCTGTGCATCGACTGGAAGCGCCTGCGGGAAGCTTTGCGCTATGCCTTGCCATTGCTGCCGCACACGCTGGCCATTGTAGTGTTACAGATAACCGACAAATTCTTTCTCACCCAAATGCGCGGCCTCGACACCACCGGCATTTATAGCGTCGCCTTCAAATTCGGCTCGATAATGAGCATTATCGTCTATTCCGTCAATATGTCCTGGCACCCCTTTTTCATGAAAACCGCAACCTCGCACCAGGTTGACGCCAAGCCCATTTTCGCCCGTCTCACCACTTACTGGCTGATGGCAATGCTGCTTGTGGCCCTTTGCATCACGCTGTTCAGCCGCGAGATGGTGCAGCTTTTCACATTCTCGGAATCATATTTCGCCGCAGCGCCACTGGTGCCTGTGTTTGTGTTTGCCTACTTGTTGTATGGTTTGTATATGCTGGCCGCCACACAGGTGTTCTATACGAAAAAGGCGGTCAAACTGATGCCGCTGGCCACTGTGTGCGCAGGTGTGCTCAACATCTTGCTCAATGCTTTGCTCATCCCGCGTTGGGGCATGTATGGCGCCGCCTGGGCCACGTTCTGCTCGCATGGCGTGAACCTGCTGCTGGCCTTCGCGCTGGCACAACACCACTACTTCATTCACTACGAGTGGCGGCGGCTGGCTTCTCTGGCGGCGCTCACCGCTGTTGCCGTGGCTGGATACTACCTCCTGCAAACATGGGCGCCCGGATTCTGGCCGATGCTGGCGATGAAGCTTGGGTTGGTGGCTGCATGGTTGGTGTCGCTGGTTGTCAGCGGGTTTCTCTCGCCCAGCGAACGAGCCAATATGATGGACATGCTGCGACAGATGATGGCCGCTCGGCGTGGCCGCAGCGGACAAAACAATTGACATGTCGCGTAAGGTGACGAAAACAGGGACATGAAAAGACTTGAATGGCTGGGTAAAATAGATGATTTGAGTGCATTGCCTGCGGGCGCCGGCGCGTTCTTTCTGCGGGACAAAGACAACAGCCTGCTGCTGGCCGACTGCACCACCAACCTCCCCGCGCAGCTTATCGAGCTGCTGGGCCCCATGCGGGAACGCACCGCCGAACTGCGAGACGAGACCGCTTTCATCGAGTTTGCCGCCACCAGCAGCCTGCTCGACGCGGCTGTGGCCATGTGCAAAGTAACCGCCGTCGAGCAATCGCGCCTGCCCACCAGCACTGGTCATTGCTATCTTGGCGTTCGCTTTCACCAGTCACCTTATGTAACTGTCTCGTCATTCACGATCGAGGACTACTATTACGTTGGGCCGTTCACTTCACGTTTCGATCTGCACGATGTGATAGCCACCTTGTCCGCCCTTCGTCAGACCCCAGCCTGCAAGGACGACAAGTTCCCCTGTGAACGCCTTGCCGACAAGCTCTGTCTGGGTTTCTGCGTCGAGTCGTCTATCTCCGAGCGGATCAGTTATTTTTTCCGTTATCTGTTACAGCCCAATTTCCTGCTACTCGACGAGCTGCATGAAACCCGCGAGAAGCAGATGGACAACCTCGACTTCGCCGCCGCCGACCTGCTCGACCGCCAGATTCGTGCACTCGACGCCTATTACGACAAGCTGTGCATGTTTCACACTACCCACCAATTGAATACCACTATCGAGCGCGATAGTTCACTGATTCACATAGAAAACGGGCGACTGGCCTGGGTGCAGCAGGAAAAGGGACGCACTCAGATTCTTGGCCGCCCAGAAACCCACGAACCCTCAGCCCGCGAATACCTCGCATTCGATAAATCGCAGTATGCCGAACGCCGCGCCGTTTACCTCGCCCTGCGCGAGGAAACACCCGGCCTTGTGCGCTCGCTCTGCGATAATTCTGTGCAGCGGTTCGCCGAAATACTCAAGGGAGACACACATGCCGACTCGTGACCTCGACAGCTTGACTGACAAACTGGCCGCTCTCGACATCGTTCAGGCACACCACAGGGGCAAGGTGCGCGACATCTATGACCTGGGCGACACGCTGCTCATCGTCACCTCAGATCGCATCTCGGCTTTCGATGTCGTTTTTGAAGACATCATCCCGAACAAAGGCAAGGTGCTCAACCAGATTTCGGCGCTGTTCTTTCAGCTCACCGCCGACATCATTCCCAACCATTTCATCTCCGCCGACGTGGCCGACTACCCGTCGCCACTGCAAGCCTTTGCCGCCGAACTGGAAGATCGCAGTATGCTGGTGCGCAAAACTCGCGTCGTGCCGTTCGAGTGCATTGCACGCGGCTACATCACCGGCTCGGCCTGGGGCGAATATGGTAAGCACGGTACCGTGAACGGCGAGAAAATGGCAGCGGGCCTCGTCGAAAGCCAGGCGTTCGCATCACCGCTGTTCACGCCCAGCACCAAAGCCACCGAAGGCCACGACGAGAACATATCATACGCCACGATGAAACGTCACATGGATATCTGGTTGGCCGAAAAGCTGCGCCACACGAGCCTGGCGCTGTACCGCTTCGGCCACGACTTCCTTGCCAAGCGGGGCATCGTGCTTGCCGACAGCAAGTTCGAGTTTGGCACATTGGACGGGCAGGTCGTGCTCATCGACGAACTGCTCACTCCCGACTCTTCGCGCTTCTGGGACGCCGCCGACTACCAGCAGGGCCGCTCGCAGAAGAGCTTTGACAAGCAATATGTGCGCGACTACCTCACACAGGCAGGCTGGAACAAGCAGCCACCCGCGCCACGATTGCCCACCGAGGTGATTGAGCGGACATTCGAGAAGTATTACGCCGCATACAAAGCCATTGCCGGTTCGGACGCCAAAACATGGGTCTGATTGTCCTTGTTGTTGACGACGAAACAGAGGTGACCGATTTCTTGCGGCTCGAGCTCGAGGATCGCGGGTTCGAGGTGCGAACGGAGAACTCGGGGTACACCGCGTTGCAGCATGTCATGCGCAACGAGGTGGACATCCTGCTCACCGACATCGCCATGCCCGATATGGACGGCTTCGAGCTATACCGGCGCAGCCTCGAACTCGATGAAACGCTGCCCATCATCATGATGACCGGCTTTGGCTACGACCCCAATCACACGGTGGTGAAAGCCCGCCAGGAGGGTTTGCAGCACATACTCTACAAACCCTTTGAAACCGACGATCTCGCCTCTCTCATAGAGCGCCTTACAAGGGGCGAGTGAGGCGCGAATGCACCGCCTGCAGTTGCTTGTAGTTTTTGCGCTGTGTGTCATCGTGGCGCTTGCCGGCGCCGATGTTGTGCGTGTTCGCACCGACAACCTGCTTGTCGAAGCCGCTGCGGATGACAGCCTGCTCGCCGTTGCCATTGGTCAAAACCTGCAACCGCTCATCGACGATTTCCAGAAACGGATTGGCCTGTACACAAGTTTTCCGCTACGCATCGTCGTTGCTGCCAACCACACCGAATACCAGCGTCTGGTGCGCGATTCCGGCGGTGTGCTCGAATTCAGCCAGGCGCATTACAACCGCCGCAGCCGCACCGTCTATGTGCGTCACCCAGGCGATCTGCGCCAGGTGCGCCAACTGGGCACAATCCTGCTGCACGAATACATTCACGCCTATGTGGACCACTATTGGCGCGATGCCCCGCTGTGGTTTCACGAGGGGATGGCGGTGTATTTCTCCGAGGGTGTGAGCCTGGAGCGAAGCGCCCGCTACGCCTTCGACACCATGCTGGGCAATCGGCTGATATTGCCGAACATGAACAGCTATCCGCAGCAGGCTGTCTCGTGGGAGTTGTTCTACACAAAGAGCGCCCTGGCTGTGCATTTTTTTTACACGCAGCATCGTCAGGAGTTTTTTATATTGTGGGACGAAGCTCCGCGCAACGGGGGACGCTTCAACAACGCCCTCGCGCTGGCTATGGGCGTCACCACAGAGGGATTCAGCAGGGAGCTGGAAAGCTGGCTGAAAAAAAAGGTGGGCTGGGAAATGATTCTGGCGTCGTCATCGTTCTTGTGGAGCGTCTTTCCGCTGCTGTTGCTTGTCGGCTGGCTGCGCGGCAAGTGGCGCAACAGACGAACGCGACGGCAATGGGCGCTCGAGGAAGAAGTCGAAAGCGAGGAGTAACCGTTACGATTTTTGCTCTTGCCGACGCTTTTCAAACAGCTCGCTCATGACCTTTTTCCACCGCCTGGTCTTCTGAAGGGTGTTTACGATTGCCTGTAGCAGGTTTTCCCTTCTCAGCGGTTTCAGCAGGAAATCATTGGCGCCGGCTTCGAGCGCATGTATCAGATTGTCCATATCGAGCGTGGCGGTGATGATGATAACCTGGATGGCGCCATTTGTGCGTTTGATGCGTCGCAACAGCTCGATACCATTCATGCCCGGCATGGCGATGTCGGTGATGACGATGAGGATATTCTCGCGGCTCAGGATGTCCAGCGCTTCTTCGGCAGAGAAGGCATAGACGATATTCCAGTCGACCAGTTGAGCCTGCACGATTTTGTGCGATGTAGGGTCGTCATCCACAAACAGGATGGGGAAATTCTCATTTGGCGCTCTGGTAGTTTGCTCTGGCATTAGTATCCCTCGTTGTCGCAAGTTTTTATTAAGTTAATCCCTCAGCTTCAAGAGGCAAGAAAAAAAGCCGACATACAGCCGGCTTTTTTTCAAATCTTCTCTATTTCAGCAGTGTGAGTTTGCGGCTCTGCGTTCCCTGGGGGGTTGTCAGTCGCAGCAGATATACGCCAGAGGCGACCGGCGCCCCGCTCGTGTCTGTGCCGTTCCAGGTGAGGTTGTGCTCGCCCGCCGGCGTGCTGCCGCTGTGCAGTGTGCGCACCAGGCGGCCACGAATGTCGTACACAGCCATTTCGGCCTGACCCGGCAAAACAAGCGAGAAGCTCACCGTCACCTCGGGATTGAACGGATTTGGCCACGCATCGAGGCCGACACGCGGGATCACGGCATCATCGTCGATGTCGCTGCTTTCAAACAGCCACCGCTCTTCGTTCACCCACTGAGCGTCATCCCACTCCTGCGAAAGCTGTTCCTGGAGATCGGTTCCGCTGTAGGTTAGAAAAGTCTGATCATGGTTCTCCCATGCCCCTGCATCATAGTCCTCAGCAAGAATATGCATCATAAGGGCACCGTCATAGGTGAAGGTGTCGCGATAATCCAGCTCCCACCCGTTCATGTACTCCTCTTCGATGTCGGTGAGGCAGTTACCGTCGCCATTGTAGGTATAGGCGTTGCGAGAGTCTGGTTGCCAGGCGTTGCTATCCCACCACTCGATATAGACCTGGGTGATGTTGTCGCGGCTCCAGGTGACGTTAACCATCATGTCGTTCTCCCAGTGAGTCACCTGGTTTATCTCCATGAGCGCTTCGATCACTTGTGTTCCGCTGTAGGTCCACGTTGCCCGTTGCGTTTCCACCCAGAAGCCGCTTATGTATATCTCACGCATACCGAAGGTCAGGTTGTCGCCCTCATAGGTGTAGGTCTCGAGACAGAAATTCTCCCACTCATCCTGTATATACATTTGCTGCGACGCTTCAACAATATGTTCGTCTTCCCAGGTGAACTGACATCGCATCTGCGTCTCGTCCATCGGCACCACGATTTCGACCATCTGGCCGCTCTCATAGCTGATGTACATATCACCCACATGCACCCACTGAGTGCCATCCCACTCTTCGATAGTGGCATGGGAGATTCCGTATCCATCATATATGTGATACAATCCAATGCTGACGGGATAGATTTCGTGGTACGCCGGGAGATACTGCCCCCGACCGACAGTTTGGGTAAGGATCAACTGTTCCATGATTTCGTCCTGGCGTTCGAGTTGCCGGATAGCCTCGTTATAATCAAGCGCATTCACTCCGGTAATGAGGCATATCATCACAAAAAGCAGTATGTGTTTCATCGGTTCCTCCTGATGTATTTCACAATATGGCCATAGTACAGGATATTTCGCGGGTTGGCAATGTTTTTCGTCCACATTTCATTTTCAGGAATCCTTAGCTTGACATTTGAGAGATAATAGCAGCAACTTACAATCTGTATAAAAGATATGATTGAATGGGGAGTATCGATTGCAATTGTGCAATATTGAAGACATGGGGATAAGGAAAGGAAGTGAAGTATGAAGAAATCTCTGCTATTGATTCTAAGCCTGGCTGTTCTGGTCGGCCTGACCGCCGTGAAACCGGCGGTCAACCAGCAACTCGAACGCATTCCCGATGAATCCGCTCGTACCGAAGTTCGTGGCCACGCCCGCGTGGATATCGATACCGGCATTCCGGCGGCGCTTTACATGCAGCGCACACCGGTGCAAGGCATCGACGCTACCGATATGGCCGCAAACTACCTACGCGAGCATTATCGTCGGCTTGGCCTCTCCTCGCCCGACAACTTGACCTTCCTGCGCACGATGGAAACGCCTGGGGGTTGGCGTGTTCATCTCGAGCAGACCCATTCTGGCGTTCCGGTCTGGCGCGGACGCACCGTCATCAGCATCAACCGCAATCACGAGGTTGTCTTCGTGAGCAATGGCGTTCGCCGAGCGCTGCTCTCCGAGACCAAGGCCGTCGTGTCGGCAGAGACTGCCGAAGCGGCCGTCCGTAACTATCTCGGGTTGCCCGGTGAAGCGCTGCACCGCGAAGTCCGCCAGGTGGTGTATGCCCACAGCGCACCGCACCGGCTGGCATGGCAGGTGCGCCTCACCGCCGGCGACACGCTCATCGGCGACTGGGAAGCGCTGGTCGATGCGATAACCGGCGAGATATTCCGTGTCGAGGACTTATCGCTGTACATCGATGGTATCGGCTGGGTGTTCGATCCATGCCCCATCACCGATGCCGCCGCGCATTATGGCGACCCTGGATTCGAGGACAACGGCGACGCCGACAGCGACTCGCTCACCGCGCATCTGCAAGAACTGCCCATCCGCGACATCATCGAGCTGAACGGCACATACTATCTCGATGGCCTGTTCGCCGCGATCATCGACATCGAAGCCCCCTACACGGGGCTGCACGAGCAGGACAGCCTTGAATACTACTACACACGCTCTCACACCACGTTCGAGGCCGTAAACGTCTATTATCATGTTGACGATACGATGCGCTACCTCAACTATGTGCTGGGCTTCAATGTAATGCCATACCAGTATGAGGGTGGCGTTCATTTCGATCCACACGCCCTGGATGGCGCCGCGAACGCCTATTACAGCATGGGTGGCGGCCACATTGCCTTCGGCAGCCCCGCAGCGGCCGTTGACGCAGGCGAGGACACCGCCATCATCCGCCATGAAATGGGACATGCCATCCACGACTGGATCACATATGGCGGCCTGTCGCAAAACGAAGGGCTGTCGGAAGGCATCGCCGACTACTGGGCTCAGAGCCACACGCGCTCTTTCGGTTGTTACCCGCCGGGCCATCCGCAATACGACTGGTTCGGCCAGTGGGGGCTTCAGCCGGCCATTGGCGGCAACTGCCTGCGCGTCACCAACTTCGCCGGCCATTACCCCGAAGCGCTCAACGGCCAAGTGCACCATGATGGCCAGCTATGGTCCAGCTCGATGATGAGCATCTACGACCTCATCGGCCGCACGCCCAGCGACCGCGACATGTGGGAAGGCATCTCGATGACCGGCTTTACCGCAGATCAGCAAGACGCCGCCTTCGCCGTGCTTCAGGCCGACCTCGACCTCTATAACGGCGACCACTACAGCATCATCGCCGATGTGTTCCAGCAGCGCGGCTACATCGACAGCCCGGTAATGGCCGAGTTCACCGCCGATGTAACCGGTGGACCAGGGCCTCTCACCGTGCAGTTCGCCGACCTCACCTTCGCCTATCCAGGCCCAGTAGTCTCTTGGGAATGGGACTTCGACAACGACGGCACAATCGACTCGAACGACCAGAACCCATTGTGGACATACACGGATGCAGGGCTGTACACCGTCTCGCTCACAGCCTCATCGAGCGACTACAGCGACACTGTCACCAAGCAGAACTTCATCTCTGTGAACGCCGGCGTGTTCGTTTTCGAGGGCGCCGAGGGCGGCACGGACTACAGTGGCGCCTGGATACGCGATTTTCTCGTCGATCTCGGCATCGACGCTGTCTATTCCAACAACGTTCCCAGCTCTCTCATCGGCTTCGATTCGGTGTTCCTCTCGCTGGGCAATATCGGCCAACAGGGCAACTCCGGCATCATCCCCGACGAGATAATGGGCAACGCCATCTACGAATACACCTTCAGCGGCGGCAACATCTACATCGAGTCGAGCACTATGTTTGGCGGCATGGCCATGTTCGGTTGGCCAAACTACCAGGAGTTCTGGGAATTGTTCGGCCTCAGCGACGCCAGCTTCCCATTCAGCGCCAACCCGATTAATCATCTTGCTGGACAGGACGGCTCGCTGGCGGAAGGCATTTCATTCGAGAGTAGTTCGCAATCAAATTGCTGGTACATCGACACTTATACACCAATGGTGGAAGCCTGGCCGCTGTTCCATGAATCCGACTACGGCACTGTGGGCGTACAATATGCAGGCACGCAGGGGCAGCACACCGTCTGCTTCAGCTACGCCCTGGCCGAACTCGTTGATGGCGATATGCCCAACACCCGCGCCCAGGTGTTGTATAGCATCCTCGACTTCTTCGACGTTGCGGTGTTCAGTGGCGGTTTCGACGTCTCGACCGCCACAGGCCATGCACCGCACACGGTTGCTTTCTTCGATCACACCGTAGCCAATCCACCGGCCACCGGCTGGGAATGGGACTTTGACAATGACGGCACAATTGACGCCACCAGCCAGAATCCCGTGCATCTCTACACCGAGCCAGGGCACTACACGGTCACACTCACCGTCACCAACGGCAATCAGACACAGACCGTCGAACGCGAAGCCTGTGTGCGCGTGTTCGATGGCGAAAGCGCGCTCGCCTTTGGGAATCCGGAGCAGATGGCGCATATCAACTCCGACAACTCACTCAACATGCAAAGTATGCTCACGCTCGAGGCATGGATAAATCCGTCGGGATGGGGGTGTGATGGCGGCGATGGACGCATCCTGCACAAGGAAGCCTTCTCGCTGTACGTCCACGAGAGCGGCGGCGTGTTGCCCGACCACTGCCTGGTCTTCTTCATGCGGCCCTCCGGCGGAGGTATCAGCTTCACCTACACGCCCGAGAACTCTATTACCCTCGACGAGTGGCAGCACATCGCCCTCACCTACAACGGCATGGGTGACATCCACATCTACATCGACGGGCACGAGCAGGAGCTGCAGTTCGTCAACCAGCCTGAGACCGGCCTGCAAAGCAACGCCACCAACCCGCTCATCATCGGCAACGATGAGGACTTCAACCGTGGGTTCGACGGTGTCATCGATGAGGTGCGCCTGTGGAATACGCCCCGCAGCCAGACCGACATCTGGGAAACCATCGACGGTTGCCTCAGCGGCAACGAAGCTGGACTAGTGGGCTATTGGCCGATGAACGAGGGCAATGGCGATTCACTGGACGACGTGTCCATCTACGATCACAGCGCCACCATCTTCGGCGCCAACTGGGTCGAAGGCACCGACTTCGAGTTCACCGGTACTGGTGAGCCTGGCGTCCCTGCGGCGTCCTTCGCCCTGCACGGCTGCTATCCCAACCCGTTCAACCC